>JBBSEI010000100.1:0-14678 GCA_038239865.1 Chthoniobacterales bacterium | reverse complement strand
TTAAGGGCACCTCGCCCAGCCTCACCGTCTGCAACGGCACGGAACTCTGGATCTACTATCCGAATTTCAGCGAAGCCGAGCACTACACGCTCGGGCGAAAACAGTTCTTCGACGACAGCCTCGCCGCGCTCACCGCCGGCCTCAACTTCCAGGACGTGGACAAATTTTTCCGCATCGCCCCCACGCGCGAAGGCTCCGGCTACCGCATCCTCCTCACGCCAAAATCCAGCAGCCTGCGCCGCATCCTCACCAGCCTCACCGTGTGGATCAACGCCGACGCCATCGTCGAAAAAACCGAAGCCGCGCTGCCGAAAGGCGACCGCGTCAGCACAACCTATCGCAACGTCCGCGCGCAGAAAAACACGGACGCAAAATTCGACTTCACCCCGCCCGCCGGAGCCCACGTGAGCACGCCGCTCGGCGACTGAATCAAACCGGTTACACCATTTTTTAGCGCTGTAGCGCGCTAATCTCTTTGTTCAGTTCCGCGCGTTCTTTCGGAAGATCCCGCAGACGGTCTCTGAGTGCAGGAAGTTCGCTTCTTCGTCCTGTGGCAGACCCGCTGATCGTTGCGCCGTTGGATTTTTTGAAAGCCTCTCCATGCACGGCCCCTTTTCGCATCGCGCTCAATCTCATTGATCGTTTGCTCAATCCGCACCGCTTCTTGGTTCAACGTCGCATGACGGGCACGAAGATTGTTGAGAGCCATATTTTTCTGATAACTGTCCTGGCTATTCTTAGCCTCAGCCGCCTTTTGCTGGTCTAGCCCCGCCGCGAGCTGTTTCTGCTTTTCCTGCCACTCAGCATTCGCGGCCTGCTGCCCGATCTGTCGGCCCTGAGCTTGGCCTGCGATGTCGAGATCGTTGGTCAGAAACTCCCGGCGCGCGTCGAATTCCTGCTGGCCGTCCGTAACTCGCAGGGTGGCTCCAACGTCCTTGATTAGCTTTACGGGTGTTCCCGCGCGAATGCCCCTCACTCCGTCCTCGGTGCTCACCGAAAATGCCTGCACGACATAGAAAACTCCTTCCGGTGCGAGCCTCTTAACCGGGGTAACGGGGATTGGCGGTTCGGGTTCGACGACCTTCGGCGGCTCAGGAAGAGGAACCGGTGTCGGTGTCGGTTCCTGTTTCAGAACCGGAGCAGGCTCCTCCATCTTCGTCTCAGCCACACGCGGGGGAGCAGCGGCTTCACGATGGTTATTCCAAACCGAGTAGCCGCCGTACGCGGCGAACCCTATAACTAGGATGAAGAGCAAGTTTCGCATGGTGGTTTCTTTCTTGTTTTTGTTCGGCCTTTCATACCGATGCCAACTCGGGCGAGTTGATATGACACGCCCAAGAACAGTCAAGAACGCATCAAAAAAGCGCGATACGTTCTGGTCTGCCGAAAACCATCGTCCCCTGTCTCCCCCGCTGCCAGACCGGGATCTACCAGTTGTCCTTCCGGAACGGCTGCGCGGGAAGGCCGTCCTTGTTGAAAAGATTCGCCCACGGAAAGGCGTTGCTCCACGCGTAGCGGACGGCGACAGGATGCGGCACGACCTTGCTCGAGACGATGATGGTGTTTCCGGAAATCTGCGCGTCGGCCCAGGCAAATTTCTTGTCCTCGCCCGCGATCATGAAGCCCTGCAGCGCGCTCCCGTTCGCGAAGGCGAGACCCTTCCCGACATGCTTGAAGGTGAGGGTGATTTTGTCGCTGCCGATGGTGGAAAGATTGGCGTCGAGCTGCGGGCCGAGCCATTCGTTTTTCCCGCCGTAGGCGACGGCGAGGGCGACCTGCGCGGCGCGTTCGCCGTAGCCGGATTTGTTCGCGGGATGCGTGTCGCGCCCGAGGTCGCTGGCGATTACCATGTGCGTGTTCGGATACTTCATGAAACTCTCGAAGGCGACGTGGGAATATTCGCGATCGGGGCTGTTCGGGATCGCCGCCGGGAGCGGCGTGAATTTCTCCGCGAGGCGGTTCATCGGCCGGGTGTAGTCGAATGCGCAGCCGCCGCCGCTGGGCTTCTCGATGTAGAGGAACGGGAAGTCGCCCTGGCCCCAGTCCTTGCGCCAGCCGCGGATGAGCGCGCCCATGAGCGTGAACTGATCGACGCCGACGATGTTCGTGCGGCTCTCGCCCTGATCCCACAGCACGCCCTTAATCGCGTAGCCGACGTACGGGCGGACGAATGCCTCGAAAAGCTGGCCGACTTTGCCGCCGTTCGTCTCGCCGGCCTTCCCCGGCTGCTGCGGCGCGCGCGGCGCCTGCGGCTGCGGCTTGCCTTCCTTTTTCGCGGCCTCGGCGAGTGGTTTCCACGCGGCGAGATCCTCGTCGTATTTTTTCTTCGCGACCGCAAATTTCGCGAGCGCCTCGTCGTAGTTGTAGGTCGCCGCAAATTTCTTCACCGCCTCCGCGCACGCCGCGTCGCTGCGATACATTTCTTCGCTCAGCCAAAAGCCCGACGGCGTGCCGCCGACCGCGCCGACCATCAGGCCGATGGGCACGTCCACATCCTTTTGCAGGGCATAGCCGAAGGAAAAAAGCAGCGCGCTGAATTTCGGATTCGTCGCGGGCGTGGACTGCTCCCATGTGGCGTTCGCGTCCTTTCTCAGCAGGCGCATTTTTGGAAAAGTCTGCTTCGCGGCTTCCGCGAGCACGGGGTCGTTTGCGGTGTAGCTCATCACGAGCATGTCCATGTTCGACTGCCCGGAGCCGACCCACACATCGCCGACGAGCACATCGTCGATCTTCTTCTCACCGATCGTGAGCACCTGCGGCACGGCGTTCGCCTTCAGCGGCGCGAGCTTCACACGCCACGCGCCCTTTTCATCCGCGGTCACATTTTTCGTCTGGCCGGAAAATGAGATCGCGACCTTCTCGCCCGGTGCCCCGGTGCCCCAAATCGGAACATCGATCCCGCGCTGCAAAACCATGTGCGGCGTGAAGACCTTCGAGAGCTTCACCTCCGCGCGGAGAGCGGGAGCACTCCATGCGATAATGAGGGAAGTGAGGGCGATGAGGGATGGAGCAATGCGTTTCATGGGTGATCGGGTCGTGTAATGGACCCGACCAAGGCGGCGACCTTAGTGAAGCGCGGTGACAATCCACCGCCAAATCGGATGCCGCATATTTTCCGACTTCACCGACTATTCGCTGCTACTTACCCGTTGTCGCTTCCGGGCAGATACCGTCAGCAAACAAGCCGAGATCGAAGCAGAGGAGCATCCGGAAACCTGAGTGAATCCAAGCTCTGACCCTGAGGAGAGGCTCAGGACTGAGCATTTTTCAGAGATGCACTGATTCTGCGAGAAGCGGAGGCGACCATATCGCGTGCTGCTCCGATGTGAGGGGAGACCTGCATCCAAACTCCAATCGAAAACCTACACACGCTCTCATATGAAAAATATCGCTCGCAAAACCTACGGCGCAATCCTTTCAGCCACGATCGGCTGCGCTTTCTCGGTGGCCGTCGCCGCCGAAACAGTCATCGAAACCAGGGAGGTAACCAGCAACGGGACCATCAGCGCGTTCGAGCCCGGTACCTTCGTCATCAAGTCCGAATCCGCTCCGGCACCGGTATCCTACCACTACAGCAAGAGCATCCAATACGTGGACGAGGACGGACGCGTGATCACCCGGGAAACGATCAAGCCTGGCGTGCCGGTGACCGTTCACTACGTCCGCGAGGGTGACCGCATGGTCGCCAATCGCGTCGTCGTGCATAAGACCACCACGACCACGACCGAATCCGGACGCCGCCCGACAAAAAAGGAGGCGAAAGACCTTCGCGAAGCGGCCGAGCATCCTGAACGGGAAGCGCGCCGTGCCGCCGAGCGCGGAAAGCCATTCCCGCCGGAGGATCCCACGCAACCGAAGACGACGACGACCACCACCGTGACGACGTCGGATGGAACCATCAGCGACTTTGCCGGGGATCATTTCGTGATCAAGTCCACCACTGGCGACCGTCCGGTGACTTATCGCTACAGCAAGACCACGCAGTATGTGGATGAAGAAGGCGCACCGGTCTCGGTCGAGATCGTGAAGTCAGGCGTTCCGGTCACGGTGAACTATGTCCGCGAAGGCGATGGTTACATCGCGCAGCGGGTGATCGTTCATCGTCGCCGCTAAGTCTCCGGAACTCCGCGCGGTTGCAAATCGCCACTCCGCTAATCGTCGCAGGCCGTCCACCCGGACGGCCTGCTTCGCATTTCAGGGAAGTCGAGATGGGATGCTGCGCCCCATAGGTGGACGACCAGCAATGACATCCGACCTTTCGAGCGTCAGCCGGAATTTCCTTTCGCGGCGTTCGTTGTACCATGGTAACCCATGGTGGCTTTTGAGCAAAATCGGCTCTCATCTGAATTAGCATGGTGCAAAAAACGAGCGGATCTCATCCAAGGAAACCACGCAGAACATGGCTTCGGCGCGGCATTCTGGCCGTGGTTTCGCTGTTGGCCATTCTCGCGCTCTTTCACCGCCCCATCGTTTTTCGCGCGACGAAATACTTCGTCGTGCGGTTCGCCAAAGAGCAGAAGCTAGAACTCCAATACGACATCGGCGGTTCAATCTTCACGACCCTCCGCGTGACGAATCTCCGTGCACTTCCGATGGAACCCGGGCCGATCGAGCGACTCGAAATCGGAACACTTTTGCTCCGCTATAGTCTGCTCGGATTCGTGCGGCATGGTTGGCCCGGATTACTAAAGGAGGTGGATCTGCGCGACGTGTTTGTCGTGATCGACCCGGCGAAAACCGTGCCCCGCGAGAAGCCGGTCGCGACCCAGAAGGACGCGAAATTCCCCGCCTTGTTCCCCGATCGGTTTAATCTGACGAACATGAATTTCATCTCCCGATCGCCGACTGGGGATTCGGAGATCGCCGGGGCCGATTTTGCATTCGACTCAGAGAAGTCCGGCGCTTTGAAAATCCGCACGCTGAACATTCCGGGCATTCGCCGGTGGGAGAATATCTCTGCTCACACCACCTTCCGCGATCGAAACCTCGTCGTGAGCGACCTGACGGTAACTCCCGAGGTCCTGCTTGAGCGCATCGCACTCGATGTCTCCAAGCTGGACCGGCAGGAACTTGGCGTCGGCTTGGAGGGCATCCTCTTTGGATCCCGCGCATCCGCGGCGGCCCAAGTAACTGACTTGAACGGAACGAATCGCCTCAGCGTGCAGAGCGATCTCGCAGCGATGCGCCTTGATGCATTCTCAAAGGAATTGGATCGCGGTCTTGCGCTGCGCGGGGAACTTACTCGACTTACCTTCCGATTCGAGGGCGTGCCTGAGGAACCTGTAACTTGGTCCGGGACGGCGGAGGTCGCACTCGATGGAATGGCAGTTCAGGAACAGTTAGTCGGCAATGTATCTGCCAAGTTGCGCGTGAGCGATGCTCTGGCGTCGATGGCATTCGACGTTCACTTAGACGCGAACAACCAAGTTACATTGTCCGGTGGCTTCGCCCTGCCGCGGAAGCTTGACGGCTTTGCAAAAACCAACGGTTCCGGTCGGATCGCATTGATCGCGCGCGACCTCTCGGCGATTACTAAGCTCCTTCCACAGCAAGTGACCGGTGACTTGGATGCGAAGCTGGATTTTGCGCTGAAAGACGGAGGCAAACTTACTGCTGAAGTGACGGCCGCTTCGTCTTCCCTCGGCTTAGCGGATGCGGAACTGACAAGGCTCAACTTATCCCTCCACCTGGAGTCGAATATCGCTGGGCCAAAAGAGCTGCTGCTAAAAAACCTCGCCACCAATTTGCAGAGTCAGGCAACCCGCGTGCGCTACGGCCAATACCGGGCGGACGGCCTCGCGCTCGCCGTCGCCACTCGCGGCCCGGAGATTGTTGTGGAAAAACTCGCTCTCGCCAAAGGCACTAATTCCGCGGCGTTCCGAGGACGTTACGTGATTCCGGAAGACTTCATGTCGTGGAAAACAGCGCCATTCTCCGTGAGCGTGGAGATCGCCGCGCCGGATCTGAGCGCGTTCGTCGCGCCTGACAGTGCGCCCCTGCTCACGGGTGCCCTGGACATCCGCGGACACCTGGAATCGGCGAATGGCCTGCACGACGGGACGATCATGATCGCGGGCAAAGCGATTAGCTACGATGGCCTCCATGTGCGCGACCTCGGCGGCACTTTGAACATCGCGAACGATGTCGCCTATCTCCCGAACTTCAGTCTCTACCTCGACCCACGAAATTTCGCGAATGTCGGCGGCCAGCTTTCGCTCGATGGATCGCTGAAATACAGCGCGTGGGCCGAAGCCGCGTTCAGCGATCTGTCGGCGTTCGAGCCGCTCCTGCAAAAAGCCGGTGAGCCGCAGGCGCTCGGAGGAGCAGCGTCGCTTTCATGGCGCGGCGAGGGCGAAATCGGCGCAAACAAGCATGCCGGAGACATCACCGCGGATTTGGTGCGCGGAAAATTTCGGGACGAGGACGGCATCGCGGCCCATGCAGCCGTTCGTTATTCGCCGGAGCGCATCGAAGTCCCGGCGTTGCGGCTGAACACCAAACGCGGCGAAGTGCGCACTGCGCTCCATTGGGAAGACAAGCGTCTCGTCGTGGAAGATTTGACCGTCCTGCAAGGCGGACGCGCTGTTCTCAACGGCACCGCAAACATCGCGCTCGATCTTTTTGCTGCGCAAAAAGGTCTCGATGCGCTCGTGCCTCCGGACGCGCCGCTGAGCGCCGCGCTCAAATCGACCGAGGTGGATTTGCAACCCCTGTTCAAGCAGTTCGGACAAACCGCGCCCGTCATCGGCAAAGTGAATGCGGACCTTACCATCGAAGGATCGCGTGCGAATCCGGTGGCGAATGGCCGCATCCGCGGGACCGGCCTGCAGGCGACTTCGGCACCCGGCTTTGCGCCCGCGGAGTTGGCGCTGGATTTCGGTTTCGGAGGCGGGCAACTCGAGCTCACCACGAATCTGCAACAGCAAAAGACCACGCTGCTGGAAGGCAGTGCCGAGATTCCGCTCGATCTCGCGCATTTGGAAAATGCCGACCTCCTCTTCCCCGACGATGGCCGTGTGAAAATCTCACTGGCCTCGCACGACGTGGATGTCGCGCGGTGGGTCGGGCAATTCGCCGTCGCGAAGCCGACGGCGAAAGCTGCGCCGCCGCAGAAAACAGCCAAGCTGAAGAAGACACCGAAGGATGCCGCGCCTTCGCTGACGGGAATTTTCAACACCACGATCACCGCCGAAGGGACGGTGAAGGATCTCACGGCAAACGTGAGCGTGCGGGGAACGCGCCTGCAATCGACCGCGGCGGCGAAACTCGCGCCCACCGAGGTCGCACTGGATCTCAGTCTGCGCGACTCGCTGCTCACGCTCAAAGGCTCGGTCGTGCAGCGTGAAATCAAACCGCTGACGATCAGCGGGGAGATGCCTTTGCACATGGCCGCCCTGAAAAAATCCGCCTCGCTCGACACGCGGACGCCCATTTCCCTCCGGATCGAATTGCCCCGTTCGCCGCTCGGCTTTGGCAGCGCACTCGTCCCGGCGATCCGTTTCATCGACGGCACAGCCGCGATCGATGTGAAAGTCGGCGGCACTCTCGGCAAGCCGGAATTCAGCGGCGTGATGTCGGCGGAAATTCCCCATCTGCGATTCCGGGACACCAGCACCCCGCAGGTCAGCGGCACGACCGTCGGCCTGGATTTTACGCGCGACCAAATCAGCATTCGCCAACTGAGAGGCGGCCTGGGCGGCGGTTCATTTTCCGCGGGCGGCAGCGTGAATATGGTGAAGTTTTCCGAGCCGGTTTTCGATCTCCGCGTCGCCACGCGCGATGCGCTCGTGCTGCAGGACGACACGATCACCGCGCGCATCACGAGCGATCTGCGGATCACCGGCCCGCTCATGGCGGGAAACGTCACCGGCAATGTGCTGCTGACGAAAAGCAGGCTGTCCAAGGACATCGACATTTTGCCCATCGGACTGCCCGGACGGCCCGCGCCACAGCCGCCCGCGGAACCGGCACCCGTCAGTTTTCCAAAGCCGCCGCTGCGCGATTGGAAGTTCGACGTGGCGATCAAAACGAGCGATCCATTTTTGATTCAGGGGAATCTCGCGAACGGCCGCGCGCTGGTTGATCTGAAGTTGAAGGGCACGGGCCTGCACCCGTGGGTGGAAGGCTCCGTCCGCATCGAACAGCTCATGACTTCGCTGCCGTACAGCCGGCTCGAAATCACGGCCGGCAACATCTTTTTCACGCCGGCCAAACCGTTCGTCCCGCAACTCGATCTCCGCGGAGAGTCGCTGATCCGCGATTACAAAATCACGGTTTACGTTTTCGGCGACGCGAATGAACCGAAGACGATTTTCACGAGCGAGCCTCCGCTGCCGCAGGCGGAAATCGTCTCCCTGATCGCCACCGGTGCCACGCAGAAAGAACTCTCGGGCGACTCGAATGTCCTCGCCGGGCGGGCGGGCCTGCTGCTCGTGCAGCGCGCGTACCGGAAGCTTTTCAAAAAGAACGAGCCGTCGCAGCCGAGGGACACGCCCTTCAAAAATGTGCAGTTCGACGTGGGCGCTCCGGAACCGCATACGGGACAGCAATCGGTGCAAATCCGCCTGCCGCTCAGCGAGCGGTTCATACTGACAGGCGGCGTCGATGTCGGCGGGAATTTTCGCGGTCAGATCAAATACCTCGTTCGATTCAAATGAGACTTCGGGCAGCCATACCTGCGACCTTTTACGAGGGAAAACTGCGGCTGCTCGCCCTGCTGGCGATCGCACTGCTCGCCGCGCGCGCTGCTTTCGGCCAGGCCGAAATGCCGCCGGAACGGGAAACGAAAGCGGCGGGCGGGGCACTGCCAAGGCTCGATGTCCCCAAGCCGAAAATGTCCGGAAAACTCACGGTGCAAATCAGCGGCGCGACGGCCTTCACCGAGAAACAATTGCGCGAGGCGATCGCGCAGCAGATCGTGACGATCGAGCAGTCCGGGATGAACGAGGCGAACGCATACGATGCGGGATTTTTCCTCGAGAGCCACTATCGCAAACACGGATACGCGCACGTGACCGCGACGGCAAAAATCGCCGGCGCGAATGAGCTGCGCCTCGTGGTGAGGGAAGGGCCGCTGGTGCGCATCCGCGCGGTGTCGATCCGTGGCGTGGAGAATCATACGCAGGATGAACTGGTGAAATATCTGCTCGGCCCGACGCGCGAACGCTTTCCGCGAATCAAAAAGGACACGCTGCTTCCCTTCGTCGAATCGGACATTCTGAGCGGCGCAGCGCTCGTGACCCGGCTGTACGCGGCGGATGGTTTTCTCGATGCGGTAATCGAGTCGCCGCAAATCGAGTTCAGTGGGGATCAGCAGTCGGCTGCGGTCACGCTGACGATCGACGAAGGCACGCAGTATGGGTTCGGCCAGATCACATTTGCCGGCTCGCCGGTGTACTCGCGGGAGGAACTCGCGAATGCGATCGCCGTCGATCTCGGGAGACCTTTCACCGCGGGCCGGCTCAATGCCGCACAGCGGACGCTGGAGGATTTCTACAAAAAACGCGGCCACTTTTTGGCGAAGGTCACGGCGATCGGAGGAAAGGAGAATGCCGAGCGCGGGCAGGTGTCGGTCACTTTCATCATGGCACCGGGGCCGCGGCATACTTTCGACGGCGTGACGATCCGCGGACTGGACGGCGTGAGGCCGCGATTCATCCACAACCGGCTGGTGACGCTGCGCGGCAAAACATACGACCCGGATTTGGTGGACGAGAAATTCCGCGAACTGATCCAGACGGGGCTTTTCAAATCGCTGCACATCAATCCGCAATTGGCACCGGGCGACCAGGTGCGGCTCGATCTCGAAATCGAGGAGGCGAAGCCGAAGGAATTCGGCATCGGGCTCGGCTATGCGAGCTATGAAGGCGCGATTGTGAGCCTGAGTTACACGGACCGGAATTTCCTGCACACGGGCCGTCCGATCACGTTTGAAATCGAAGCGACGTCGCGCGGATACAAGGGCGAGGTGCTGTGGTCGGATCCGTGGTTTTTCGAGAGCGATTACCGTTTCCGCGCGCGCCTCTACGCGCAGACGAAGGACAACGATGGCTACTCAAAAATCGAATACGGCTTCCAGCCTTCGCTCGCGCGCAGCATCACGAAGCACTGGGAAGTTTCGGCCTTTCTCCTCGCAAAGCAGGTCGCAATCACGTCCTCGACGATCGTGCCGCGCGACCTGCTCGGGCAGGAAAAATATCTCGCCAACTCGATCGGCATTTCCTCCACGCTCGACTACCGCAACAACGCGGCGAACCCATCGCGCGGGTACATCGCCACGGCGACATTCGACGCCGCATCGAGCGTGCTCAGCAGTGACATCGATTTCGTCCGCGCGACGGGACGCTTTTCATACTACTTGCCGGTCACGCCGAAGTCAGTGGTCGCATTCGGTGCGCGGGGCGGCGTGATTTCACCGGGCGGCAGGGCGCGTGCGACGACGGGCTCGGCGAGCAGCGGGAGTGCGGACCTCGCGGATTCTCGGCTGCCGATCGACGAACGGTTTTTCAGCGGCGGCGCGAGCACGGTGCGCAGTTTCACCGAGCGCTCCCTCGGGCCGAAGGATCGCGCGGGGAATTCGCTCGGTGGCGAGGCGTTCACCAGTTTCAACGTGGAATACACCTTCCCGATCTCCGGCGATCTGAAAGGCGCGGTCTTCGCCGATGCGGGAAACGTGCGGCCGCGCGCGGCGGATTTCGGACTCGGGAATTTGCGCTACGCCCTCGGCACCGGGCTGCGCTACGATTTGCCGTTCGGCCCGATTCGGCTGGATTACGGATTGAATCCCTCGCCGCATGCGGATGAAAGCCGGGGTGCTTTCCACTTCAGCATCGGCGTGGCATTTTGAAATGCGAAGCGAGTCCGGAGAAAGGTAGGGCCGCAGCTTCGGTGCGCTGCGATTTCGCGCGTATGAAGAATGGGCGAAGTCCAGATCGGGAACAACCGTCGGGCTGGGCGCGGATGGTCCTCGGAGTCATCTGCGGGATCATCGCGACCGGGCCGATGACTGCCGCGATGGTGCGGCGGCTGCTCGACGATGCACGGCGCGCGACACCCTCACTGCGCGAACGCGGGATGTCCGGTCGCGATGTCTGCGAGCCTGGAGTCGCGCGGCCATCCGCAGCGTGGAGATCGTGATGTCCGGCAAAATGAAGAGCGCTGAGTTTCAACGTCGCATGCCCGTCGGAGCGGAACTCCCGCCGTCGGGCGGCGTGCATTTGCGCGTGTGGGCACCGGCGTCGCGCCGCGTCGCCGTGGCTATGGGCGCGGAGGCGGATTTTGAAAATGGAACGCCGATCCCGCTCACGGCGGAACGCGACGGCTACAGGTCGGGGCTGATCGCGGAGGCGCACGCAGGGATGTGCTACCGGTTTCAAGTGGACAGCGGCGCATTCCCGGACATCGCGTCGCGTTTCCAGCCGCGCGGTCCGCATGGCCCTTCGCAGATCGTCGATCCGGATGCGTTTGCGTGGACGGATGAAAAGTGGCGCGGAGTGGCGCCGCAGGGACAGGTGATTTATGAAATGCACATCGGCACCTTCACCCGCGAGGGCACGTGGGCCGGGGCGATCGATCGCCTGCCTCACCTCGCAGATCTCGGCGTGACGATTCTCGAAGTGATGCCCGTCGCGGAATTTCTCCGCATGCCCGACGGACGCTGCGTCCTCATCGGCGGCGAAGAGCCGAGCCGGTCGGATGAAAAGGCGCCGGTGCTCCACTTTATGCGCGAGTTCCGGCTCGAGGGCGGACAGCCGATCTGGACGTACGAAGTGGAAGGCTTCGTGATCGAAAAACGCCTCCTGCTCATCCACGGCCAGAATACGCTGCATGCGACGTACCGGCTGCTCTCGGGCCAGGACCTGGCGCACATCGAACTGCGTCCATCGGTGCATTTCCGCGGCCATGAACACGACGTGGGCGCGCCGCTCGGCGAGGGCTACGCGCTTCTGATCCGCGGGCATCGCTACGAGATCAGCGCCCCGGATTTGCCGCATCCGCTGCGGCTCACGATGCACGGTGAAAATGCGCACTTTACCCACGAAGGAGGGCACCTGCGGGAGATCACATACCAGAGCGAGGCCGAGCGCGGCTACCACTCGCGCGGAGTGCTGTGGAGCCCCGGAGTTTTCCAGGTGGATCTGCGTCAAAATCGGCCCGCCACGCTCGTCGCTTCCACGGAGGAGTGGTCCACGATCTGCGCGGTGACTCCGGAAAATGCCGTCGCCTCCGGCATGGAACGCCAGCAGCGGCTGATCGCTTCCGCGGATGTGAGCGCACGCAGCGGTCCTGCGGCGGAACTCGTGCTCGCCGCGGATCAGTTCATCATCCAGCCCGCGGGCCGCATCGAGGATGCCGCGCGCGCGCGTGCCGCGGGCGACGACGTGCGCACGGTGATCGCCGGCTACCACTGGTTCACCGACTGGGGCCGCGACACGATGATCAGCCTCGAGGGTCTCACGCTCACCACGGGGCGGCACGTGGAGGCCGCCTGGATTCTCCACACCTTCGCGCACTACATCCGCGACGGGCTCATCCCGAATCGTTTTCCCGAGGGAAAATGCGAGGGCCTCTACCACACTGCGGATGCGACGCTGTGGTTCTTCCACGCCATCGATCGCTACGTCACCGTCACCGGCGATCGCGCGCTGCTGCACTCGCTGCTCCCGAAGCTCGTCGATATCGCCGAGCACCACTTGCGCGGCACGCGCTTTGGCATCGCCATGGATCCCGCGGATGGCCTGCTGCGGCAGGGCGCGGAGGGCTATCAGCTCACGTGGATGGATGCGAAAGTCGGCGACTGGGTGGTGACGCCGCGGCGCGGAAAAGCCGTGGAGATCAACGCGCTCTGCTACAATGCGCTCCACCTCCTCGCAGATTGGCTGCGCGAGGAAAAGGGCGAGGACGCCGCGCGACCGTACGACGAACACGCACTGCGCGCCCGCGAATCTTTCAACCGGCGTTTCTGGTCTGAGGAACGCGGCCATCTCCTCGATGTCGTGGACGCCGAATGTGGCGACGATCTGGCCTGCCGTCCGAATCAGCTTTTTGCGATCTCGCTGCGACATGCCGTGCTCGATGAGGCGCGCTGGCCGGCGGTGGTCGAAAAAGTGCGGGCGGAATTGCTCACGCCTGTCGGCCTGCGCTCGCTCAGTCCCAAGCATCCGGATTTCAAGACGCGCTACTTCGGCGATCTGCTTGCGCGCGATGCCGCATACCATCAGGGCACGGTGTGGGCGTGGCTCATCGGGCCTTTCATCGATGCATGGCTGCGCGTGCACCCCGAGGACCGCGCCGGCGCGCGGGAGTTGCTCAACGGTTTGGTCGAGCACTTCGATCACGCGTGTGTCGGGACGATCAATGAGATCTTCGACGCCGAGGAGCCGTACACGCCGCGCGGCTGCATCGCCCAGGCGTGGAGCGTGGCGGAGGCATTGCGCTGCTGGGCAAAAACCGCCGACCCCGCGCCCGCCAAGCCCGCGGAAAAGTGCGCCGTCGACGCGCCCGCCTCCCACGATGCGAAGCCAGCACCCCTCGCTCATCCATGAAGTTCAGAGCCACCGAGAAGCGTGTTTGCAAAAACACATCGGATGAAATCAACGAGCGCAACCGGCGCGCGATCGACGACAGCGTGATGCGCTACGCAAGAATCTCGCCGGCCGGGATCGACCAGCGGATTCGGGAATTGGAAGCCGAGTGGGACATCGTTCGTGCGCTCGAGGCGAACGCGGCAGCGGCGGTGATGACCAGCGTCGCCCTGGCTCTCGTACACGATCGCCGCTGGCTGGCGCTCACCGGGCTGGCCGGGATTTTTCTCCTGCAGCAAGCGCTGCAGGGCTGGTGCCCGCCGGTGGCGATCCTGCGCCGGATCGGCGTCCGCACCACGGCGGAAATCGACGAGGAAAAAACCGCGCTCCGCATCATGCGCGGTGATTTTTACGACACGGGAAATCCTCGCGAAGCGCTCGCGCAAGTGCGCAACGGGCATGTGCAGTCCCGCGGCGCCGCCGGGAAGACATAGCCGTTTCGGAGTCGCGCCGTGCTTCGCTCGCCGGGCGTTACCGCCTGTCGGAGCCGCGGCGGCCGTCATTCGCAGAACACCCGGGACGGCTGTCTTCCGTACGTGTCCGCCGCTAGCTTTCTCCCAGCAAGACAGCGGATGGGAAGTCGGCGAAAACCTCGCTGAGCTTGAGCATTTCGCCTTCGTGATTCCGACCGGTGAAGATGTCGCGCCAGCGTCGAGCGCTCGGTCCAGACACCGCGGAGTCTCCCCATGCCACGCCGATCGGCGAAGGAGCGACCTTCGCATTATTCCTCGGCACAGCGACCAGCAGGGCCTCCGCGCCCAGTCTGCGCTCGAAGCAAACGATGCAGTCGGAAAATTCTCCCTCAGTCGGCACCGCACGATATTCGCCTTCGGCGAAAAGCCGCGGAGAAGTCCGGCGCAGCGCGAGCAGGCGCTGAATCACGAACAGTTTGATCCGTCCATCCTGCCAGTGCCCGGACAGGTCAGCCGATTCGCAGTCCGCGATTTCTTCCAGCCGCTAGCAGCCTGTCGGACTTTCCGCGCTACGGATTTTGAAATTGCGGGTTGAAGGAGGATGCCCGCGCGCTTCGTTTCGATTGATCACGACACCCCGATGCTCCTGCCGCCGGATTTGCGCGACTGGGTGCCGGAGGAT
>JBBSEI010000099.1:0-14838 GCA_038239865.1 Chthoniobacterales bacterium | reverse complement strand
GCTTTCTGAGAAGGGAGTGGCTGCCGACTCCCGCCAGCGGGGTTGCTCTTTGGATCCGGTGCGTCAGCGAACTTCTCGATCTTGCACGCGCAGACTTTGTATTCGGGAATCTTCGAGATCGGATCGAGCGCACGGTTCGTGAGCTGGTTCGCCGCCTTTTTTCCGCCCCAGTGATACGGGATGAAAACGGTGTCGGGTCGGATGGTTTTTACCACCTGCGCGGGCAGCGTCATGTCACCGCGCCGTGTCGTGACTTTCACGATGTCGCGGTCCTTGATGCCGAATTTCGCGGCGAGCAGCGGATGCATCTCGCAGAGCGGCTCGGGATATTGATCCACCAGCGCACCGATGCGCCGCGTCTGCGTGCCGCTGAGATATTGCGACACCACACGGCCGCTCGTGAAAAAGATCGGATACTCCGCGTCCACATCCTCGGCGGGCGGGCGGTATTCGTAGGCGTGGAATTTCGCGCGACCGTCAGGATGATGAAATTTCCCGCCCTCGAACAGGCGCGGCGTGCCCGGGTGATCCGGCGCGGGGCACGGCCAGAAAACGCCCATGTTCTGCTCAATCTTTTCATAGGTCATCCCGCTGTAATCAATCGGCCCGCCCTTCGATGCCGCCGCCAGCTCGGTGAAAAGCTCGCCCGCATTTTTGTAGCTGAAAAACTTTTCCTTCCCGAGCCGCTTCGCCAATTCGCAGATGATCCACCAGTCCACGCGCGCGTCGCCGGCGGGCTTCACGGAATTTCGCAACCGCACGCAGCGCCCCTCGCCCGTCGTGACCGTTCCCTCGTCTTCCTCTTGCAGCGAGCCGGCGAGCACCACATCGGCATAACGCGCGGTTTCGCTGAGGAAAAAATCGATCACGCCGAAAAATTCGAGTTTCTCCAGCGCGGCGCGCGTGCGGTTCGAGTCCGGGATCGAGACGAGCGGGTTGAAGCTGATCGAGAGTAGTCCCTTGATCTCGCCGCGCTCGATCGCATCAATAATTTCGCACGCCGTGAGCCCCTGCTTCGGCAATTCCGGTTCCGGGATGCCCCAGAATTCCGCGATGAACTCGCGGTGCTCAGGCTTGTTGATGTCGCGTCCGCCGGGGAGCTGGTTGCACCGCTGTCCGTGCTCGCGTCCGCCCTGACCGTTTCCCTGACCGGTGATCGTGCCGTAACCGCTGCCGGGCTTCCCGATGCGGCCCGTCGCGAGCACGAGGTTGATGTAGGTCAGCACGTTCTCGACGCCCTTCGTGTGATGCTCGATGCCGCGCGCGTGCAGGAGCATCGAGGTTTCCGCCGGGCCCCACATTTCCGCCGCCTTGATGATGCTTGCCGCAGGAACGCCGGTGATTTTTTCCGTCACCTCCGGCGTGTAGCGTTTCACCAGCTCGCGCACTTTGTCGAAGTCGTGCGTGTGCTCGGCAATGAATTTTTCATCCGTCCACCCGCGCTCGATCATCACGTGCAGGATGCCGTTCGCGAGCGCGCTGTCGCGGCCCGGGCGCACGGGCAAAAACAAATCGGCAGTCCGCGCGATGGGCGTGATGCGCGGATCGATCACGATGATTTTCGCGCCGTTGTCGC
The DNA here is from genome assembly GCA_038239865.1 of Chthoniobacterales bacterium. Lineage (GTDB taxonomy): Bacteria > Verrucomicrobiota > Verrucomicrobiia > Chthoniobacterales > Chthoniobacteraceae > SXWH01. The sequence goes on along the minus strand of JBBSEI010000099.1, from coordinate 13,262 downwards.
GTGCGCGCCACACGTAGTCGGTGAGGATCGGGAAGCACTCGGCGAGATTCGTGCCGGTGAGGATGATCACCTTCGCATCCAGGATGTCGCTCCACGGATTCGCCGCGCGGTCCACGCCGAATGCCATGCGGTTCGCCGCGCCCGCGCTGACCATGCAGAGGCGTCCGTTGTAATCAATGTTCGCCGTCTGCAGCGCGATGCGCGCGAACTTTCCGTTGATATACGCCTTCTCGTTCGTCATCGAGGCGCCGCCGAGAAACGCGAACGCGTCCTTGCCGTATTTCGCCTGCACGGACTGGATGCCCGCGACAGTTTCGTTCAGCGCCTCGTGCCAGTTCGTCGCGATGAACCCGGTCTCGCTGCGCAGCAACGGCGCGACGAGCCGATCGGGATGGTCGTTCTGCATGTAGCGCTTCACGCCCTTGGGGCACAGCTTGCCCTGGTTCACGGGAAATTCCTCCCACGGCTCGAAGCCGATGACCTTGTCGTCTTTCACCTTGAGCTGGATGCCGCACTGCACGCCGCAAAAGCAGCAGTGCGTCTTCACGAGCTTGTCGGGCTCGCGACTGTCCCAGCCGCCTGCGGGCTCGCGCACCTGCGTCGGGCCGAAGAGCTGCTCGTAGGTTTCCTCAGGCAGAGTGAGCTTGGCCATTTTAGATGCGGATTGTGAAATGCAGAGCGCGGGATTTCATCGTCCGACGGTCCGTCCTTGGTTGAGCGCCATCAGCCGGCGGCGGCACGCGGGGCAGATGTCCTGATAGTGAACGCGGCCACGCGGCGTGCCGAAGCGGTAGTCGAAGCCGAGCTGATCGAGCACGACCTTCAGATCGTCCACATGCATCTGGCTCGCAAAATCCTCGGCACACGCGCGGCAATGCGCGCGCGGACCGCTCTGACCGGATTTTTTGTAAATGCTCACCGCGAGTGAGCACGAACGCTGGAAGATGTGGAAAAGTTTTCCAAACGGAATGTAGAGCAGCAGCGAGACGACGGCGACCATGTGGACCACCGCCCACAAGCCGTGGCCGCGACCGGCGAGAAACTTGTAGCTCACCGTCAGCGCCAGCCCGGTGACCGTCACCGCAAAGATGAGCAGCAGCGGCAGGACATCCTCGAAGAATTTCTGCGTCGCGCGCTCGCCCGCATCGGTGACACGCCGGTAAGCCGCGAGCACGAGTCCGACGAGCACGATGACGGCGGAGATGTTCAGCAAATTGAACATCACAAATGCCTTCACGCCGTGGATGCTGAACTCGTTCACCGCGAGACCGAGCGCCTTCACGCGGTAGATCTCCGCGTTGTCCGGCAGCGACTCAAAGTGAATCCAGCCGAACACCAGCGGGAACGTGATTGCAAACGCCAGCGTGCAGCCGCCCGACAGGCACAGGTGCATGACCCATCGCAACCCGCCGCGGCGGCGGATGAAGCCCTGCGTGATGAATTTCGTGGCCAGCGCGTGACCGAGCGTGCCGGGGCCGGCGGCGATGTTTGGGCGCGGTGCGGGTTCTGACGGAGTCACGGTCTGCGCTTCGCCGGTTTTGATCGAGGTGCGGCGCCGCAGGAGCAATTGCAGCCCGCGCACGAAATACATCCGCGATGGCGGACGCTCCGCCCAGAGCGCAAAACGATAGCCGACTGCGAATGCCGCAAACAGCGTCCCCAGCGCGTAGCCGGTGAGCGCCGGATCGAAATGCCGCATCCACGTCGAGCCGATGGCGATTCCCGCAGCGACAGCCACCGTCAGCGCCACGCCCGCGATGAAAGCATGTCCGTTCGACGTCTTCATCGGCATGGAAGCATGGCGCGCTTCCGTTGGCTTCGTTCACTCGTCATTGAAAAAAATCCCCTGCAGCGCACTGAGTTCGTGCCGTGTGGTGAATGACTGAAAGCTCTCGTGCTTCTCACGCTTCCGCAGGTACGCGCAAAGCATTTTCTCGATGGTGAGCGGGAGGTCGCCCGCGGCCACGCCGTTGAAAACCTGACGGCCAACCGCCTGGTGTTTTCCGAATCCGCCGCCGACAAAGACGTGATAGCCGTCCACGCTCTCGCCGCCGATTTTCACCTTCGTGCCGAGCAGGCCGATGTCGCCCATGTAGTGCTGCGCGCAGGAATTCGGGCAGCCGGTGAGATGGATGTTCACGGGCTGATCGAGCGTGAGTTTTCGTTCGAGATATTTGCCGAGTTCGAGCGCGTGTTCCTTCGTGCAGGACTGCGCGAATTTGCAGTAGCTGTTCCCCGTGCAGGCGATGATGCCGCTCGTGATATTTGACTGCCGCCAGCCGAGGCCCGTCTTTTCCAGCGCGCGCCTCACGGTCGGCACGAAATGATCGGGGATGTTCGGAATGATCAGGTTTTGCCAGACGGTGAGCCGCACTTCGCCCGAGCCGTAAAGGTCGGCGATTTCCGCGAGGCGGATCATCTGCTTCGCCGTGATCTGGCCGACGGGAATGGTGACGCCGACGTAGTTCAGCCCGCGCTGCTTCTGCGGGTAATCGCCGACGTGCGTGTGCGGCAAATCCTGCGACCGGTATTTCATTTCCGCCGCGTCGAAGGGCGCGCGCTGGAGCGAGAAGCCGAGCAGCTTTTCCGTCTCCGCGAGATACTGAGCGAACGTCCATTTTTCGAGGAGATGCTTCAGCCGCGCCTTCTTCCGGTCGCCGCGGTTTCCATTCGCGATGAAGACGCGGACGAGCGCGCTCACGACCTTGTTGATCTGCGCAGGCGGCACGATCACGCCGATGTCGCGCGCGAACGCCTTGTGCCCCGTCGCGCCGCCGAGCGCGATGCGGAAGAAAACTTCGTCGCCGACTTTCACCGCCTTTACGCCGATGTCGTTCGTGTCCTCGACCGAGCCGATGAGCCCGCCGCCGTCGTAGGCGATGTTGAACTTGCGCGGCAGATCGTAGAACGCGCGGTCATTGATGATGATTTGCGCGATGTCATGCACGAACGGCATCACGTCAATGATCTCAACCGGGTCTATGCCCGAGGTTGGATTGGCGGTGAGGTTTCGGATGTTATCCGCACCCGAGCCGCGCGTGTGCAGGCCGACACTCTGCACGCGGCGCAAAAATTCCGGCGTGTCCTTCGGCGCGATGAGGCGCATCTGGAGATTCGCACGCGTGGTGATCTGCACGTAGCCGGTCGTGAGGCCGCGCGCAATGTGCGCGAGTTCGCGGAGTTGGAAAGTGTTCAGCAATCCGCCGGGGATGCGCAGCCGCGCCATGTAGGCGTCCTTTACGGGAGTCAGGTAGAAAAGCCCGTTCCACTTGAAACGGAACGTGTCCTCCTTGTCGGGTGCCTTGTTCGTCGCGGCGTTGTCCACGAGCTGCTGATACGCGTCGAACGGATGCAGCTCACGCTTCACGCGCTCCTCGAAAATGAGATCGTCGAGCGCAGGCTTTCCCTCCCCCGCGGGATTCGTCGCGACATCGCCAAAGCCGATCCCCCGCACCGCGACACCTGCGAAAAGCCCCGTGAGATATTCCTTCTGCTCGGTGCTGAACGACTGTCCGCTGAGTGTGCCATTGCTCATCGAGTGTGGGCGCTTGAGGTTTTCATCGTGCCGGGTAAGTTTGCGGCATGAGTGCCACCGACATCGTTGCAGAAATCCAACGTCTGCCGCATGAGGCTCGGCTTGCACTCATGGGGAAGGTTCTCGCCGGCGAATCGAACGAGGATGTCGAAGCTGTTCTCCGAAAACGCAGACTCACCGCATTCGAGGAGTTGTGCGCCTTGATGGACCGGTCCGAGCACCTCGGAAAACACATGACCGAGGAGGAAATCATCGCGCTCTCGCTCGAAGGCGATGAGTAGTGTCTTCTTTGACACGAATGTCTGGTTGCCCGCTGTCCTCGCTCCCGGATTCATGCGCCGCGTGGTGACTGCCACGGAATTGCAGAGAACGGCATTCATATCGGGCGAATTGGTGGATGAAGTTGTGGAAAAGCTTGCGCTCAAATTCCAAACCTCATGGGAAACCATTCGCGATGCGGAAACGTGGATGCGGAAAATAGGCCGTCCTTTTTCCGGCACCGTGGTTCCCTTCGAGGCGAGTCCTGATCCGGACGATGCCATCCTTCTCGCACAGGCTGTCGCTGCGGGTTGCGAGCATTTCGTGACGAATGACAAACCGCTGCTCAAGCTCGGGGCGATCGGCGAGATGAAAATCATTCGGCCGGGAGACTTCGCCGCACTCATCGGAGTGACGTAAAGGATCGAAGCGTCAGTACACATCGCGCTGGTAGCGTTTTTCACTCTTGAGCTTGTCCACGTAGGCCTTCGCCTCATCCGCGGATTTTCCGCCAGCCGTTTCGATGACGGTGTGCAGCGCTGCGTCCACGTCCTTCGCCATGCGCGAGGCGTCGCCGCAGACGTAAAAGTGCGCACCTGCTTCGAGCCACGACCACAGTTCGTCGGCGGCTTCGAGCATCCGCGATTGCACGTAGATTTTCTCCGCCTGGTCGCGGCTGAAGGCGAGGTCGAGCCGCGTGAGATGGCCGTCCTTCACCCAGCCTTCGAGCTGCTCCTGGTAAAGGAAATCCGTTACGCGCTTTTGATCGCCGAAGAAGAGCCAGTTGCGGCCCTTCGCGCCGACGGAGAGGCGCTCTTCGAGGAATGCGCGGAACGGCGCGATGCCGGTGCCGGGGCCGACCATGATCATCGGCGTGTCGCCATTCACCGGCGGCTTGAAGCCGTGCGAGGACTGGATGTAAACGGGCACGTCGCCAGTCTCTCCCACGCGGTCCGCGAGGAAGGTCGAGGCGATGCCTTTGCGGCTGCGACCGTGCGCGTCGTAGCGGACGGCGGCGACGGTGAGATGCACTTCGTCCGGATGCGCACTGATGCTTGATGAGATCGAGTAAAGTCGCGGCGCGATTTTCTTCAGCAGCGCGACGAACTCCGCCGCCTGCATCGGCGTGGTGAGGCCGAGCAGGATGTCGATGACTTCGCGACCGTAGAGCCACTTCCGGAGATCGTCCTTGCCTGCGGGATCGATGAGCGCGGCGAGTCCGCTGCCGGGCGAACGCTGGGCGGCGGCGGCGAGAAATTCATTCGACGGCCTCGTGATGTCGAAGTGCTGTGCGAGCGCGAGGCGGAGCGGCATTTCGCCATCACCGGCTTTCACCGCTTCCTCGCCGTCGCAGCCGAGCGCGCCGAGGATTTCGCCGACGAGCTGCGGGCAGTTGGTGGGTATCACCCCGAGCGCGTCACCGACTTCGTAGGTGAGCCCGCTGCCAGCGAGGCTGATTTCAAAATGGCGCACGTCCTTTGCCGAGCCTTCGGCGCTGAGCCTGCGATTTGTGATCAGCCGCGCGGGGAACGGATTCTTGCGCGTGTAACCTTCATCCGCGGCGCCCGGGTTTCCGGGGGCGAATGGCGCACTTCCGTTCGCCCTCTTTGCGCCTTCGCGGCTTTGCGCGAGCCCTTCGCCGAGCGCGCTGAAGACGCTCGCCGTCCACTCTGCCGCGGGCGCGTCATATTCCACGTCGCAGTCCTTGCGCTCCGCGACGCGCTTCGCACCGAGCGCGGCGAGGCGCTCGTCGCAGTTTTTTCCAAACTGGCAGAAGTCCGCGTAGTTCGTGTCGCCGAGCGCGAGGACGCTGTAGCGGAGGTGTTCGAGCTTCGGCGCGGTGTCGCTCTTCAACCAGTCCCAGAATCCCTTCGCCATGTCCGGCGGCTCACCCTCGCCGTAGGTGCTCGCGATCACGAGGACGTTTCCCTCCTTCGTCAGATCCACGTCGGCGAATTTTTCCATGCTCACGAGTTTCGGCGCGAAGCCGCGCTTCTCGGCCTCGGCCTTCGTCTTTTTCGCGAGCCCTTCCGCAGTGCCAGTCTGGCTGCCGTAGAGCACGACGAGCGACACCTTCGGCCCGGCGGATGCGACACTCGCGCCGAGCGCGCCCGCACCGGAGGGATGCGCGTCGGAAAAAACGCCGGCGAGAAATCCGTTCAGCCACATCCGCTGCTCGGCGGTAAACGGTGCGGTTTCCGGAATGAATGGAATGCGGTTCATCTGTGCGCAGCGAGGAGGCGGACGAAAAGGACGATGCACGCGGCGAGGAGCAGCCAGAAGCCGGTGCGGTAAAATTTCAGCGGATCGCGCTCCAGCAGCGGCGCGTCCTTTTGGAAAAACGGCTCGACGCGCTCCGGGTGATCGAGGTCGAAGGCCAGCTCGCTGAAATGCTGGTAGCGACGCTCGGGCTCGATGCTGATCGCGCGGAGGATGACGTGATCGAGCCACGGCGGGATGTTGGCGTTCAGCGCGCTCGGCGGCTTCCGCGCATGGAAGACGGGCGTCTGAAAACGCTCGATTTCGCCGAACGGAAACGCGCGCGTGAGCGCCTCGTAGAGCGTGACCCCGATGGCGAAAATCTCGGTGCGCTCCGAAATCGGCGCGGCGTGGAAGCGCTCGGGTGCGAGGTAGCTCGCGGTGCCCGCGCGCGAGATGACGCTGAAAATTTCCGCCGCGCTGCCAAGATCGATCAGCTTGAAGCGCAGCCGGTCGTAGTCGGAAATCACGAGCACATTCTCCGGCTTCAGATCGCCATGCACGAGGTCGAGGCCGAGCAACTGTTGGCTGGCCGAGCAGAGCATCCTTCCGAGCGCGACGGATTCGTCCGATCCGAGCGCGCGCGATTCGAGCACGCGCTTGAGACTCGGGGCCTCGATGAATTCCTGCACGTAGTAGCGCACCGTCGCGCGCTCGGGCGTGAAGGCCGCGGCAAACGGTTCGGGCGCGGCCTCGGCGGCGCGCTGCGCGTTCCATGCCTCCTTCACGAAGCGCGCGAGAATCTCCTCGTCCTTGCGCGCCTCCAGCGGCGCGAATTTGATCGTCCATTTCCGCTCGTCCTTCACCGCGAGCCACACGCGATCGCTGTGGTGGAAGGGGCGCACGAGTTCGTAGCCGTCGATCACTTCGCCCTTTCGCAAAATGTCTGGAATGGAGAGGGGGCGCTGGCTCACGGCTTGGAGCCTGCCAGTCTTCGCAATCTCGATCACGATCGCACTTGCGTCGTCGAGCGTCTCCTCGGTCGAGAGTTCGCGCGAATGCTGCACGATGGCGCGCGCGGCGGTGCGATGCGCGAGCTTTTCCGAAAGCACGTCGTCGGTGAGCACGTTCGACACGCCGTCGGAGCAGAGGAATGCGATGTCGCCGTCGCGCAGCTCCGTCTCGAAGCAGTGCGGCTCGACCGATGGCGCGAGGCCGATGGCGCGCTGGAGCACATGGGAAAAGGAGCGGTCGTTGATGACGTGATCGTGCGAGAGCTGCGAGAGCTGGCCTCCGCGGGAGAGATACACGCGTGAGTCCCCGACGTTCAGCCCAAAGAGCCGGTTCCCCTCGATGACTGCGACGGAGAGCGTGGAGATCATCTCCGGCGTGGAGTGCTTCGCGAGAGATTCGTGGTGCAGCGTGTGATTGATGATCTTCGTGAATTCCGAGAGCGCCTTCTGCGGGCTCCAGCCCGCGGGGCGCACGGCGTAGTTGCCCATGAGCGACTGCACGATCCGCATGGACGCCTCGCGCGCATCGCTTGCGGCACCCGCGCCGTCGGCGAGCACGGCGATCACGGTTTCATCCCACGCCTTCACGGCGAAGGAGTCCTCCGATTCGGCGCCGTCGCGCTTTGGCATGCCGTAGCTGGTGAGGTTCACTTTCATCGGGCAGCGGAGGAGTCACGCAAAGGCGCAGAGGCGCAAAGGCCCGGAAAAGTGAGAGTCGCTGTTTTCAAAATCATCTTGGCGTCTTCGCGTCTTTGCGTGATTCGGACATCAGATGCGCGCGGCGGCGACCGCGCCCCACGTCGTGCGCCAGCGGGTTTTTACGAGCTTCAATCCGATGAGCGCGAAGATGCAGAGACTCGCGAAAATGAGCAGGCCGGCGAGGTAGCTGCCGGAGTGCTGCTTGCTCTGGCCCATCATGTTCGCGAGCAGGAATCCGCCGAGGCCGCCGCCGCAGCCGACGAGGCCGGTCATGAGGCCAAGCTCTTTTCCGAAGCGCTGCGGCAGGAGCTGGAAGACGGAGCCATTCCCCATGCCGAATGCGCCGCACGCGATGAAGAACGCCGCGACATTCAGCCAGAGACTGTTCACCAATCCGCCGGCGATGAGCGCGCCGCACGCGACGCTGTAATACACATGCAGCGAGCGAATGCCGCCGATGCGATCCGAAATCGCACCGCCAATCGGGCGACCGAGCGCGCCGATGGCCGTGCAGAGCGCGACGAGATCGCCGGCCTGCGAATTCGTGAGGCCGAAGCGATCCTTGAAATACATGCCGAGCGAGTACGCCAGGCCGACGAAGCCGCCGAACGTGACCGTGTAGAAAAAGAAGAACCAGTAGACATCCTTGTCCTGAAACATGCGGAAGTAGTCGCCGATTTTTTTCGGCGATGCCGGGTTTGGCGGTTCCTTGGAAAAGATGATGTAAATCGCGAGGACGAAAAACGCGGGGATGAGCGCGAATCCAAATACCGACTGCCAGCCGTAGGCCGCCGCGAGACGCGGCGCGAGCAGCGAGTCAATGACCACGCCGATGTTTCCCGCACCTGCGAGGCCCATCACGAGGCCCTGCATATTCGGCGGATACCAGCGCCCGGCTTGCGGCATCGCGACTGCGAAGCTCGCGCCCGCCACGCCGAGCACCGCGCCCATCGCGAGCGTTGCCTCGTAGTTTTTCAGTCCGAAAATCCAGGCGACGGAAAGCCCGCTCATCACCACGATCTGCGCGATGATGCCCGTGCGCTTTGCGCCGATGCGATCCACGAGGAGCCCGAGCGCGAGCCGGAAGAGGCCGCCGAAAAGAATCGGCACCGACACCATGAAGAACCGCTGCTGCGCACTGAGGTTCAGCGACTCCGGCGCGGCGATCTGGTTCGCGAGGACGCCGAGGAGCGTCCAGACCATGAAGCTGTAGTCGAAGTAAAGGAACGCCGTGACGAGCGTCGGAAAGTGGCCGGATTTTTTGAGCGTGGAGAGATTCAAGGGCGTGAGTTGGTTGCTGTTTGATGCACCGCGAAAGGTGACGCGCTCCCCCTTAGCTACCGCAATGCCAACGCGCCTCCTCTGACACGATGAGGCAGTCCCAAAGTTTTCATTCATTGCATGAACGGCATTCATATCTCCCCCGTGAAGCCCTCCCTGAGAGGGGGATGATGCGCCCGTCTCCTGCGCGAACCTCCCGAACCGCACCGCACGCAGCCCGATCAAATTCTTTTACCGTGTCTGCGCATCCCGCGAAAGGCTGGTTGCATTTGCACAGCCTGCGCAGCCCGCCTGTGCAAAATGCGCCGCTCCGCACGGCGGAGATGCGGCGATGGGCACCTCGAACAGGGCCGCTCGCACGCATCCGCCGCCGGCGGTGATTTGCGATGCTAGAACGTGATCGTCGCCTGCACGTAGCCGAAGTCCGCGTCGCTGTGGAAGCCGGTGGATTTCAGGTAGCTGCCCGTGAAGAAGTGGCTGTAGCCACCCTGCACTTGCAGGTTTTTGCACACATTCCACGTCACGACCAAGTCCCCTTCGGACCCGCAGTAGTCGCTCGCGCGGCGCGAAGTCGCATTCAGCGGGCGCACGGCGGTGAGGCCGTTTGCGCGGTACCACACGTCGTTCGTATCCGCGAGCCAGAAGGCATTGAAGTCTGCCTGCACGGTCACATTTTTTGCCGGCGAGACTTTGAAACTCAGCATCGCGTTGTGCAGATTCTGCCACGCGAAGAGGTCCATGATGCCGTAGAATTTGTGGTTCGTCGGAAAGAGATTTTGGAACGTCCCGAGGTTGCCGTCCGCGGAGTTGCCGTCGCCCGAGGCGTAGTTGTACTCGGCGTAAATGCGCGGCTTCATCGGCAATTCAAAGTTGTAGCCGACCCCGACACTGGCGGCGAAGGCGTTAAGGCTCAGCCCGCGGACATCGCCGACTTGATAGGCAAATTCGCCGCTGAATTCCAAGCCGTTCAGTTTTTTCGGATCGCCCTTGATCCGCGTACCGAGCGTGACGAAGTCGCTGTGACTTCTGAGCGAGCCCGTGGTGACCGCCGCGTTCAGGCCGCCCTGCACATTCGAGGTGTTGCCGCGCGGTTCATTGATGACGAGCGAGTAGAGATCCACGCTGCCGAAGGGCACCTCGTCGAACGTCGCGTAGAGTCCGCTGAAAACGAGATCGCGATTCGTCTCCGTGCCGTTGAAGAGATCGGACTGGTTGAAGTTCTTGCTCGTGATCACGACCGGCGTGGAGGTGAACGCATCAATCGTGAAGCCCTTCGTTTTGTACGTGAGCTTCGCCGCGTCGAACGTGCGGCCGAAGTTGTTCCAGTCGAATGCGCCGACGAGACGCTCATCGCCGTACGAAAGAATTTGCCGCCCGACTTTCAAATCCCATGGGCACTTCGAGTAGTCGCCGATCTCGAGGTACGCCTGCCGGAGATCGAACGAGTCGTCGCCCTCCGCGCCGCTCGCGCCGGGGATGAGCGGGCGGCCGGAGAAAAATTCGCGGCTGTCCTGGCCCTGCGCGTAAATTTTCAACCACGGCGTCGGCTTCAGCATCAGGCCGACGCGGAAGCGCTGCAGGAGCCAGCCGTCATCCGTGACGGCGTTCACGCCGCGGTTGAAGTCGAAGTTGTTGTCGCGAACTTCCCAGCGCAGGCGCTCCTGCACGTCGAAGATGATTTTCCCGTCTGCGAAGCTGAGCAGCGGAAGTGGATCGGCCTTTTTCGGCTCGGGTGTTTTCGGTGATCCTGCGATTGCGCTGCCGGCGAAAAGCGCGGTGGCGAACAGGGTGGTGATGTGTGGTTTCATTTTGGTTTTCATAGTGTGTTGGTGGTTTTGCTGTCTGGGGAAATGGTGCGAATTTAAAATGAAGCCGCGGGTGAAACGGGCTGTGGCGGCGGTGCGACATACGGCACTCGCTTGTGCGCACCGACTTCGAGGAACTGGATGAGCCGCGAACGCAGCGGAGCGTAATCGGGATGCTCCATGATCGCCTTGCGTTCGCGCGGGCGCGGAAAATTCACCGGCACGATGTCGCCGATCGTCGCAGCGGGGCCGTCCGTCATGCACACGATGCGGTCCGCGAGGAAGAGCGACTCGTCCACATCGTGCGTGACCATGAGCGCGGTGATGCGCTCTTTCCGCCAGAGCGTGAGCAGCACCTGCTGCAGCTCGTAGCGCGTGAGCGCGTCGAGCATTCCGAACGGCTCGTCGAGCAGCAGCATCCGCGGCTTCAGCGCGAATGCGCGCGCGATGCCGACGCGCTGCCGCATTCCCTGCGAAAGCTCCGCGGGCCGCTTGTGCATCGCATCGCCGAGGCCGACGACGGTGAGGTAATACTCGGCGATCTGCCGGCGCTCATCCTTGCTCGCAGTGAAGAAGACCTGGTTGATTCCGAGCATCACGTTTTCAAACGCCGTGAGCCACGGCAGCAGCGAGGGCGATTGGAAAACGACGCCGCGATCCGGGCCGGGGCCGGTGAGTTCCTTGCCCGCGAGAATAATGCTGCCGTCGCTGACTTCGCTGAGTCCCGCGACCATCGAGAGCACCGTGCTCTTCCCGCAGCCAGAGTGGCCGATGACACAGACGAATTCGCCCTTCGCGATCTTCAGGTTGAAATCCTGCACGATGACTGCCGGTCCTTTCGGCGAAGGATACGTTTTCCCGAGCTGTGTGAGTTCGCAATAGGCGCTCATTCGGGGATTTCTGATTTCTGATTTCCGATTTCTGATTTGGCCACGACCGCGTGCGATTTGGAGAATGCCGCGCCGTGTCGTGGCTCTCGCGCAAATCCGAGATCTGAAATCCAAAATCCCAGATTCATTCTTCCACCTCCACCTCGGCGGTCTTGATTTCATTGCGGCGGATCGGCCCGCGGCGGCCAAGCCACGGAAGTACCGAACGCGGCAGCGACAAATCCTCCGGCTCGATGTCCGGCAGCACGAGCTTGCGATCGAGCACCGTCTTCCGGCTGTGCGCGCTCTTCAGGAGGTATTCGACGAGTTCGATCCGGATGCTTTTGAAGGCCGGGTGATCCGCGATGGTCCTGCGATCGCGCGGGCGCGGGATCGTGATGGGAACGGACATGCCGAGCGTGGCATTCGGCCCGGCGGTGAGCGGGATGACGCGATCCGCGAGGAGGATTGCCTCGTCGGGATCGTTCGTGATGAGCACGATCGTCGTGTCGTCCTCGCGCTTGATGCGCGTGATCTCGTCCTGGAGATTTGCGCGTGTGAGCGCATCGAGTGCGCTGAGCGGCTCGTCGAGCAGGAGCACCTTCGGCTCCACCGCGAGCGCGCGTGCGACGGCCACCCGCTGGCGCATCCCGCCGGAAAGTTCGCGCGGCAATTTGCCCGCCGCAGCAGTGAGGTTCACGAGTTCGATGAATTTCTCCACCTGCTTGCGCCGCTGAGCGCCGCCCCATTGCGGGAAAATCTGATCCACCGCGAGCGCAATGTTTTCAGCCACCGTGAGCCACGGGAGCAGGCTGTAGTTTTGAAACACGATGCCCCGCTCCGGGCCGGGGCCGGTGATCGGCTTGCCCTCGAATCTCACGGCGCCCTTGTCGGGCATGATGAGTCCGCTGAGCAGGTTGATGAGCGTCGTTTTTCCCGCGCCGGAAAATCCGACGATGGCGACGAACTCCCCTTTCTCGACTTCGAGATTGATGTCGGAGAGCACCTCGGTGCGGTTCCACTTCGGGCCGTAGCCTTTGAATGCGCGTTCGATTTCGAGAAACGCCATGGAATTTAGGATTTCTGATTTCTGATTTCTGATTTGGGTGCGCGCCTATGACTCAGGATGAATTGAAACGCCGGACGAAGGCATTCGCCCTTCGTGCAATGACCATGACCGACTCGCTCCCTCGAAACGCAAAAGGGCGTGTGCTCGCCAATCAAGTGCTGCGCAGCGGAACCGCCGTCGCATCCGGCTTCCGCGCCGCCTGCCGCGCACGCTCGCGCCCGGATTGGGTGGATAAAGTCGGAAGGATTCTGGAGGAAGCCGACGAATCCGCGCTGTGGATTGAATTGATTCAAGAAGGCGTGCTGCTCCCCGCAAATCGAATCCAAGACTTGCTGCAGGAAGCAAACGAACTGACCGCGAGTTTCGCCGCGATGCACAAAACATCGAAAGCTTCCGCCAAATCCGAAATCCGAAATCCGAAATTCCTCATGCCGTTTTGAAGCGTGATTCCACGAGCGACATCAGGCGGTCGAGGATGAGTCCGACGAGGCCGATCATCAGGATGCACAGGATGATGTGCGCGTAGCTTCCTGC
>JBBSEI010000098.1:0-14941 GCA_038239865.1 Chthoniobacterales bacterium | reverse complement strand
GCGCTGATGGATTGGGTGCTCGCGGAGTTCAAGAGTGAGAGCGGCCTTGACCTCACGAAGCAGCCGGACGCCATCCAGCGCATCAAAGAAGAGTGCGAGAAGGCTAAGATCGCCCTTAGCTCGACGCAGGAATATGAAATCAACCTGCCGTTCATCACGGCGGACCAGACCGGGCCGAAGCACATCCAGAAAAAGCTCACCCGCGCGAAGCTGGAACAGCTCACGGACAGCCTCTTCCAGCGCACGCTCGCGCCGACTCGCGCCTGCATGAAGGACGCGGGACTTTCGGAAAAGGACATCAATGAACTCGTGCTCGTCGGCGGCATGACGCGCATGCCCAAGGTCATCGAGACCGCGCGCGCCATCATCGGCAAGGAGCCGCACAAGGGCGTGAACCCGGACGAAGTCGTCGCCATCGGCGCAGCCATCCAGGGCGGCGTGCTGAAGGGTGATGTGAAGGACGTGCTCCTGCTCGACGTTGCACCGCTGACATTAGCTATCGAAACGGCTGGCGGCGTGGCCACCTCGATGATCGCCCGCAACACGACCATCCCCACGCGCAAATCGCAGACCTTCTCGACTTACAGCGACAGCCAGCCCGGCGTCGAAATCGTCGTGCTCCAGGGCGAGCGCCCGATGTCGAAGGACAACAAGAAGCTCGGTACCTTCCACCTCGACGGCATCCCGCCGGCGCCTCGTGGCACGCCTCAGATCGAAGTCACGTTTGACATTGATGCGAACGGCATCCTGCATGTGAGCGCGAAGGATCTCGGCACCGGCAAGGAGCAGAAAATTTCCATCACCGGCAGCAGCGGCCTCTCGAAGGATGAGGTGGAAAAAATGCAGCGCGACGCCGAGTCGCACGCGGAGGAGGACAAGAAGGTCAAGGAATCCGCCGAAGTCCGCAACAACGCCGACAACCTCGCCTATCAGTGCGAGAAGCAGCTCAAGGAACTTGGCGAGAAAATCCCCGGCAATGTGAAAGCGGAGATCGAGACGAAGATCGCCACTGTTCGCGAGACGCTGAAGGGCAACGACACCGAGGCCATCAAGACCGCCTACACCGACTTGCAGAATAAGTTCCAAGCCGCCAGCGAGGAACTCTACAAGAACGCCGCCGCCTCCGGAGCCGGAGCACAGCCGGAAGGTGCCAGCCACGCCGGAGCCGCCGAAGGTGCCGCGAAGAAACCCGACGGCGACGTCGTGGACGCGGAGTTCGAGGTCGTGGACGAGAACAAGAAGAAGTAACTCTCCGCCGTGGTGCGGGCGATGTGCTCAAACCGCGGCAAACTCGTCCCCATGAAACGCCACCTCAAGCTCGCCATCGGCTGCCTCGCTTTCGCAGTCCCGGCATTTTCCACCAATTTATCGAACCTAAGCCGCAATGCGGGGTTGGGTTCGTTAAAAACCCACAAGCAGCAACAAACCAACAACAACACAAATAACATGGCAAAAGTAAACGTCCGTCCCCTCGGGGATCGCGTCCTCGTGCAAGCGCTCGAGGAGGCAGAAGTCAAAAAAGGCGGAATCATCATTCCCGACACCGCTAAGGAAAAACCGCAGGAAGGCAAAGTCGTCGCTCTCGGAACCGGCAAGCGTGATGAAGACGGGAAGAGCATCCCGTTTGTCGTGAAGACCGGCGACACCGTGCTGATCAGCAAATACGGCGGCACCGAAATCAAGGTGGATGGCCAGAGCTACCTGATCATGCGTGAAGACGACATCCTCGGCATCATCGGCTAAGCAACAAAACGTCAATTAACACAACAGACTAACTAACATGGCATCCAAACAACTCCTATTCGACGAAACCGCACGGCACGCCCTCCTGCGCGGCGTTGAAAAACTCGCCAAGGCAGTCAAGGCGACCCTCGGGCCATCAGGCCGCAATGTCATCCTCGACAAAAAGTTCGGCTCCCCGACCATCACCAAGGACGGTGTCACGGTCGCGAAGGAAATCGAACTCGAGGATCCTTACGAGAACATGGGCGCGCAGCTCGTCCGCGAAGTCGCCAGCAAGACCAGCGACATCGCCGGTGACGGCACCACGACTGCGACCGTTCTCGCCGAAAGCATCTATCGCGAAGGCCTCCGCAATGTGACGGCCGGCGCAACGCCTACCTCGCTCCAGCGCGGCATCAACAAGGCCGTCGAGGCGATCGTCGCGGAACTCGCGAAGATCTCCAAGAAGGTCAAGGACCGCACGGAAATCGCGCAGGTCGCGACCGTTTCCGCCAACTGGGACACCGCCATCGGCAACATCATTGCCGACGCGATGGACAAGGTGGGCAAGGACGGGACGATCACCGTCGAGGAAGCGAAGAGCATCGAAACGACGCTCGACGTCGTCGAGGGCATGCAGTTCGACAAGGGCTATATCTCGCCCTATTTCGTGACTAATGCCGAGACGATGGAAGCGAACCTCGAGAACGCCTATCTCCTCATCCACGAGAAGAAAATCACCAACCTCAAGGACATCCTCCCCGTGTTGGAAAAGGTCGCGAAGACCGGCAAGCCGCTCCTCATCATCTCCGAGGACGTCGAAGGCGAAGCCCTCGCGACGCTCGTCGTGAACAAGCTCCGTGGCACCATCAATGTCGCGGCCGTGAAGGCACCCGGCTTTGGTGACCGCCGCAAGGCCATGATGGAAGATATCGCCATCCTCACCGGTGGCCGCTGCATCACCGAAGACCTCGGACTTAAGCTCGAAAACCTCGGGCTCGAAGACCTCGGCAAGGCGAAGCGCGTATCCATTGACAAGGAGAACACGACGATCGTCGAAGGTTCCGGCAAGCCGAGCGACATCCAGGGCCGCGTCTCGCAGATTCGCCGCCAGATCGAGGAGACCACCAGCGATTACGATCGCGAGAAGCTCCAGGAGCGTCTCGCCAAGCTCGCCGGCGGCGTCGCCGTCATCAATGTCGGTGCAGCCACCGAGACTGAGATGAAGGAAAAGAAGGCCCGCGTCGAAGACGCGCTGCACGCCACGCGCGCAGCCGTCGAAGAGGGGATCGTCCCCGGAGGCGGCGTCGCACTGATCCGTGCGCAGCGCGTCCTCGATGGACTGAAGCTCGAAGGCGACGAGAAGATCGGCGCTGAGATCGTGCGTCGCGCGATCGAGCAGCCGCTCCGCACGCTCGCCGACAACGCGGGCCTGGAAGGCGCGCTCATCGTCAGCGAGTGCAAGCGCCGCAAGGGCAATGAAGGTCTGAACATCGCCACTGGCGAATGGGTGGACCTCATGAAGGCCGGCGTTGTTGACCCCACGAAGGTCACGCGCAGCGCGCTGCAGAACGCCGCTTCCATCAGCGGCCTCCTGCTCACCACCGAGTGCCTCGTCACCGAGATCCCGGAGAAGAAGGCACCCGCAGCCGGCGGTGACCACCACGGTCACGGCGGCGGCGGGGAGTTCTAAGCTCCGCTAAAAATCACCCGCGCTCGCAAGGGCGTGGATCCAAATTACAGCCGCCGCGTTCCGAAAGGGACGCGGCGGTTTGCTTTTGCGCAGGCACCGGTTGCGGATTGCGCCCCAAGGTTTTTTCCGAAAAGCGCACATCGTCGCCTTTCGCAGACGGCACGACGACGATGATGATGGAAAACGGCGCGGGCACGGCTTGACGGTGCGGCGCTGCGGCTTCACCTTCCCGGTTCTTATGCGAATGACTGCGATTATCCCATCCCTTGCCATGACCGCGATCCTCTGCGCGGTCCCCACGGCGGATGCACTGGACATCCTCGGATGGAAACCCTTCGGCGAAAAAAAGCCCGGCAAATCCGTGGCGACCCCGGCGCAGGAATCCGCAGCCGAACAGGAGCTGCACCGCGGCGAAGCGCTGGAAACTGCGGGCAAACTGGACGCGGCGCTGAAGGTTTTCCGCGGCATCGTGAAATCCGAAACAGTGACTCCGGCGCATGCGAAAGCGCAGTACCACATCGGCCATATTTTGGAGCGGAAAAGCGACTACCAGGGTGCGTTCAAGGCGTACTCCGAATACACGACAAAATATCCGAGCGGGACAGATTTTGATCCGGTGATTCAGGCGCAGTTCGACATCGCGAAAATGTTCCTCGGCGGGAAAAAGACGAAGGTCCTCGGTGTGCCCGTCGCGCCGGCGTACCACCGCGCGGAGGAAATGTTCGCGGACATCGTGAAGCGCGCGCCCTTTCACCGGCTCGCGCCGATGGCGCAGTTCAACGTGGGCCAGGCGCTCGAAAAAGAGGCGAAGGTGCCCGAGGCGATCACGGCCTACCGCGAGGTGATCAGCCGCTACCCCGGAGATTCCGTGGCAAATGACGCGCAGTACCAGCTCGGCTACGTGCAACTCCACGATGCGCAGACGGGCAGCTACAACCAGCAGACGCGCCAGCGCGCGGTCGAGTCCTTTGAAGAATACGTGAACCGCCAGCCGAAGAGCGAGAAGACGGCGCAGGCGCGCGAAAACATCAAGGTGCTCACGGCGGCGGAGATCAAAAACACGATGGAGATCGCGAAATTTTACGACAAAACGAAGAACTACAAGGGGGCCGTGGTGTACTACAACGAGGTGCTCCGCAGCGCGCCCGGCGGCACGGAAAGCGATCACGCGCGCAAACGCATCGAGCAGCTCAAGGGCATCGTCGGCGCGGACGCGCTGCGCACTGGGCCGGAAAAAGCGCAGACCGGCGACATGGCGCTCGCCCGCCGCCGCGCCCAGGCGCGCGTGGATGTGGCCAGCCGTCCGGATTTCAATGGCCCGTACGTCCCGCTCCCGCCGCTGCCGGATGATGGCCGCCCGCGGCTCCGCGCGCCCGGGCCACTCGGGCCACTCGGGCCACTCGGTCCGATGACTGAGCCTCCGCTGCCGACGGTGGACCCGCTGCAGGATCCTTCCGTGCCGAAACTTCGCACCGGCGATCCCCTCATCCCGCTCGCTCCCCTTCCCCCGATGCCGGAGGAGGCAAAGCCCGAGGCTGGCCCTGCGAAGAAGGCGCAATGAGGTTTGCGCTGTCGTTCCTCGCGGCGCTGATCGTCACGTCGTGCGGCTACCAAGTCGGACCGGTGAAGCCCACGAAGCTGCAGGGCATCCGCCGGATTTGCGTGAAGAATTTCCGCAACGACACGCTCGAGCCGCGCATGGAGGCGATGCTCGCGAGCGCCGTCATCAAGCAACTCCAGCTCGACGGCACGTATCAGGTCACCGGCGAAAATCAGGCCGATGCGATCCTGCAAGGCACGCTCCTGCGCATCGAGCGCACGCCGGCGCGCGTGGTGCGCGGCAACGTCCTGCAAAGCTCCGAATACCTGCTCACGATCACGTGCAGCTACCGGCTCACCACGGCGCGGAGCGGCACCGTGCTCGACCAGCGGCAGGTCACCGGTTCGACGAATTTTTTCGTCTCCGCCGGATCCAGCGGCTCCGATCTGCTCACGGCGGATTCCGCGCGCGACGAGCGGCAGGCGATCCCGCATGCCGTGGAAGATCTCGCGACGCGCGTCTCCAGCCTCATCAGCGAAGGCTGGTAGCGGGAAGTTGATGGTTGAGCGTTGAGCGGCGAACAATCGCGCGCCTCGCGGCTTGCGTTCGTCCGGCATGCGGCGATGCCGGTGAGACTTTCAAAATGACCGCAGACTCTGATTTTTTCCTCTCAATTCTCAACCCTCACCTCTCAACTTCCCCGTGCTCTTCCTCGTCCCCACGCCCATCGGCAATCTCGGCGACATGACGCTGCGCGCGATCGAAGTGCTGAGGGACGCCGACTTCATCGCGTGCGAGGACACGCGGCACAGCGTGCACTTGCTCCGGCATTTTGGGATCGCAAAGGCGCTCGTGAGCTACCACGAGCACAACGAGGCGCGGCGCACCGCGGAGTTCATCGAGCAGCTCGCGGCGGGAAAAAAGATCGCCATCATCACGGATGCGGGGATGCCGGGGATCAGCGATCCGGGACATCGCATCCTGCGCGCGTGCCGCGAGCGCGGGCTGCCGTTCACCGTGCTGCCGGGCGCGAGCGCGGTCGTCACCGCGGTCGTTGGTTCGGGTTTCGATGCGACGAAATTTTTCTACGCCGGATTTCTCCCCGTGAAAAGTGGAGGGCGCGAACGCGATCTGCGCGCCGCCGGTGAACGCACGGAAACGACCGTTTTTTTTGAATCACCGCATCGCCTCGTGAAGACGCTGACCGCCGCCGCCACGCTTTTTCCGGAGCGCCTGCTGTGCATCGCGCGCGAACTCACGAAGACCTTTGAAGAATACCGGCGCGGCACGCCCGCCGAACTGCTCGCCCACTACACCGCGCATCCGCCGAAGGGCGAAATCGTGCTGCTCGTCGCCGGTCTCGACTGATGAACACCACCCCTCCGCCCATGCTCCGACTGCTGCTCCTGCTCGCCGCGTTCTCGCTCGCCGCATGCTCGGACCCGCGGAAAAATTCCATCGCCCGGCTGAAGGACGCGGATGTCGCGGAGCTTCGCGCGGAGGTCGCGCGACTTTACACGCGCATGTTCACCGGCTCGGGCTACACGCTCATCCCGGTGCGGCCCGAGTTCTGGCCCGCGCCGATTTTGAAACTCCGCCCGCGACGGCTGAACCTCTACCGCGACGGCCTCGCGGTGACGCTCCAGACCGAGCCCGGCTACGAATACGGCATCCACATCCTCCCTGCCGGCGACGCCGAGGCACCGCAGCCTTCCGCACGGACGCGCTACGAAAAGCTCGAGCCCGGCATTTTTTACTTCGCGCAAAAACGCTGAGCCCGCACCCCGCTCTCGCGCGCAAAACAAAAAGCCCCGGTCACTCGCGCGACCGGGGCTTTTCGGAAAATGAGGCGTGGTGCCTAGCTCGCCGAGGCGACGGGATCCACGTTGATGCGACGGCCGCCTTTGTCGAAGCGCACCTTGCCGTCCACGAGCGCCCAGATCGTGTAGTCACGTCCGAGGCCGACATTTTTGCCGGGATGGAATTTCGTGCCGCGCTGGCGGACGATGATGTTGCCGGCGACGACGACTTCGCTGCCGTATTTTTTCACGCCGAGCCGCTTGCTGACGCTGTCGCGGCCGTTCTTGACGCTTCCCTGACCTTTCTTATGAGCCATAAAGTTGAGAGTTTGGAGTTGAGAGTGGAAAAAGCGGACTAGCCGATGCTGGTGACTTTCACCTTCGTCAGGCGCTGGCGATGGCCGACCGTGCGGTGGTAGCCCTTGCGGCGCTTGTAGCGATACGCGAGGAGCTTCGGCCCCTTTTCCTGCGCGAGGATTTCGCCCGTGACCGAGACGCCCTTCGTGTCGCCGCCGACCTTGATGCTGGCACCTTCGCCGGTGAGGAGCACCTCGCCGAAGGTGACGGAGGAACCGACCTCGCCCTCGAGTTTTTCGATCGTGAGCGTATCGCCTTTGGCGACCCGGTATTGCTTACCACCGGTTTTGATGACTGCGTAGGACATGGCGTTGTTTCTTTGGAAAATGGGCGCGGAAACTGGCACCGATGCCCGGACGTGGCAAGGGATAAATCACACGATGATCTGCGACGCAACATTCTGCCCTCCGTCATCCCACGCCCGATCGGGAGCCTCATGCTTTGCCGGCTTGCCCGCGCGGCGCCGGGCATCCAGCGTTTGCGCATGAACACTCCCCTGCTCCCCGCCGCCTGCCCCGATTGCGAATCGCCCCGCATCATCGTCGTCCATGAACCGCTCCCGCCGATCGAGCGGCGCGCGTTTTTGAAAATGACCGCCGGTGCGCTCATGGCGACCGCACTCTCGCCGCTCGCACGCGCGGCGAAAAACGGGAAGAGCGAGACGCTCGTGCAGCAGTTTGCCAAGACGCTCACGCCGGAGCAGCGCGCGAAAGTCTGGTTCCCCTTCGAGGATCGCAAGCGCACGCTCGTGGACAACAACTGGCACATCGTGGACGAAAAGCTGGGCGGCTTTTTCACGCCGGATCAGCAGGCGATGGTGCGCGAGATTTTCCTCGGCCTGCACTCGCCCGAGTATGCGGAAAAAGTGATCCAGCAAGTCGCGCACGACAGCGGCAAGGCGGGCTTTGAAGATTCGAGCGTCGCCCTTTTCGGCGAACCCGGCAGCGGCCAGTTTGAATTCGTCCTCACCGGCCGGCACTGCACGCGGCGCTGCGACGGCGACAGCGTCGAGGGCGCGGCCTTCGGCGGGCCGATTTTTTACGGGCACGCCGCGGGTGGCTTCAATGAAACCGCCGAGCATCCCGGCAACGCATACTGGTATCAGGCAAAGCGCGCGAACGCCGTCTTCCAAATGCTCGACGGCAAGCAGCGTGAAAAGGCGCTGCTCGATCGCGGCCGCGAGGAAGTCGGCAACGACACCGTGAAACTGCAGGGCAAGAACGCGAACATCGAGGGCCTCGCCGTCGCCGACATGACGAAGGATCAGCGCGAAGGCGTGCGCGGCGTGCTGAGCGATTTGCTCGCGCCCTTCCGCAAAGAGGATGCCGACGAGGCGCTGAAATACGTGGACGCTGCGGGCTTCGACAACGTCCACATGGCGTTTTACAAAGCCGGCGACATCGGCAAGGACGGCGTGTGGGACGTGTGGCAAATCGAGGGTCCGAACATGGTCTGGTACTTCCGCGGCTCCCCGCACGTGCATGTGTGGGTGAACATCGCGGCCAGCGCGTAAGGTCGCGGAAAAAAATCGCGCGCAGCGTGGAAGTCACGCAAAGACGCGAAGGCGCAAAAAAATTGCGGCGCGAGATTTCCCTTTGCGTCTTTGCGCCTTTGCGTGACCTCGTTTTCTAAAGGTCCGCGACCACCACCTCACCGCGCGAACTCGCAGAGCGACGGGGGCAAAACGTCCGAGCCAAATTCGATCTCCCCGAGCAGCGGCGCCGCGCCGCCCGGCAGCGCGGCGAGCAATTCGCCGAGCACTCCCGCATTCGTCACGATCGCTGGATCGTCCGGCTGCGGCGCGTGCGGATGATTCAGCACCACGCCCGCGCATTTCGCCCCGCTCGCGCGGATCGCAGCGATGGTCAGCAGCGTGTGATTGATCACGCCGAGCCGGTTCGCCGCGACCACGAGCACCGGCAGCGCGAATTCCGCCGCGAGATCCGCCATCGAAAAATCGCGCGTGATCGGCACGAGCCAGCCGCCCGCGCCCTCCACGATCACCGCCGCGTGCGCCGCGCGCAGTTGCGCAAATTTTTCGCGCACGAGCGCGAGATCGATCATGCGTCCCTCGATCATCGCCGCCGCGTACGGCGCGACGGGCGGACGCAGCCACACCGGATTCACATCATTCAGCACGACTGCCCCGCCCGAGGCTGCGGTGAGCAGTTCCGCATCCTCGCGCCCGCCGCAGCAGATCGGCTTGAAGCCCACCGCATCCACGCCCGCCGCGCGCAGCGCGCGCACGAGCATCGCCGCGACGCGCGTCTTACCCACGCCCGTGTCCGTGCCGGTGATGAAAATGCTCATGCGTCCCACTCAGCGCACTTCCAGCCGCGCGAGGAAGTCGCGGAAAAATGCGACGCCATTTTCCAAATCCTCCACCGCGATCCATTCGGCGCGCGTGTGCGCCTGCGCGATCGATCCCGGGCCGAGCGCGATCGCCGGCATTCCCGCGGCGGCGAAGACCCCCGCATCGCTGAACCACGGCGCGCCCAGACACGCCGAGCCGCACTTTTCCAAAAGCTGAATCATCACGTGCGTCCGGTCCGTCAGCATCGGTTGCGAGGACGTGTGCGTGATTTCCAAATCCGCGCACGCCGTGCGGAGCTTCGCGCTCACGCGGTCGAGCAGCGTCGTGTCTCCCGGCAGGCAGCGGATGTCCACCTCCGCGGTGCAGGTGTCAGGGACGATGTTGATCTTGCTGCCGCCGCGCACCGTGCCGGCGCTCACCGTCGTGCGCCCGAGCAGCGGATGCTCCGCCGTGCCGAGGACCGCGGGCAGCTCGTCGCGCACGCAGCGCAGCACGTCCGCCATTTTGTAAATCGCATTTTCCCCGCGCTCGGGTTGCGCGGCGTGGACGGCGCGACCGCGCGTCGTGAGCGTGAGCCACAGCGCTCCCTTGTGCGCGATCACCGCGTCGAGTCCGGTCGGCTCGCCGGCGATCACAAAATCGAATCGCTCCTGCTCCGCCAGCGCCCGCGATCCGTGCTGCCCCGCCTCCTCGCTGCACAACCCGGAAAACCAAATTTCGTGATCGAGCCTGTCGAGGCGGTCGCGCGATTCGCGCAGCGCCCAGAGCATCGCGGCCATCGTGCCTTTCGTGTCGCTCGCGCCGCGGCCCCACACGCGACCGTCGCGCAGTTCACCGCCGAACGGATCGATCGTCATCCCGCCCACGCTCACCGTGTCCGTGTGCGGTGCGAGCAGCAGGCGCGGCTTTTTGCCGCCGCTGTCGGAAAATCGCGCGACCACATTCGGCCTTCCCGGCAGCACGTCGCGCAGCTCGATGCGCGCCTCGGGAAATTCCCGCCGCAGCCACTCCGCGAGCCACTCCGCGATCGCCTGCTCGCCCGTGTGCACCGTGCCGGGATCGCCCTCGGGATTCACGCTCGGGATGCGGATCAGCGTCTGGAGAAGTTCAACGGCAGTCTGCGGGTTCGCCATGCCGCGAAGTGAATAGACGGTCGCGGCGAAAAGGAAAGCGCGGGCGCTTTCCGCTCATCTGCCGTTGAGCGTTAAAGCCCCGCGCAGCGGATTCATCAGGTGCAGAAATTTTCTGCGCGGACGGAAGGTGCCTGCGGCGGCTCAACGTTCAACGTTCAACGTCCAACGCCTAACTTCAAACGCGGACAGTTCACCGCTGCGTGCGGAGGAGCCATTCGACGAATTTCGGAATGCCATCCGCAATCTTTGTCTGCGGATCGTAGCGGAGCAGCGCGCGCGCTTTCGTGATGTCCGCAAAGGTCACCGGCACGTCGCCGGGCTGCTCCGGCTTGCGCTCGATGATCGCCTTTTTGCCGACAGCATTTTCGATCTGCACGATGAGCTCCGCGAGCGTCGTCGTCTGGCTTTCGCCGAGATTGAAGACATCGCAAAGCGGCCCCTCGTAGCCGAGGCTGGCGGTGATCCCGCCGAGGATGTCGTCGATGTAGGTGTAGTCGCGCCGCGTGGAGCCGTCGCCGAATTGCGCGATGGGCCGCCCCTCGAAAATCGCGCGCGTGAACGAATGGATCGCAAGGTCCGGCCGCTGCCGCGGACCGTACACCGTGAAGAAGCGCAGGCTGATCGTGCGAAGCCCGTGGAGATGCGACCAATTCGAGCAAAGCTGCTCGCCCGCAAGCTTCGTCGCCGCGTACGGCGAGATGGTCTGCGTGAGCGCGAGGTCCTCGCGGAAGGGCAGCGTCTTCAACACGCCGTACACACTCGAGCTGCTCGCGTTGACAAAACGCGGCACGCCGCACTGCCGCGCCGCTTCGAGGAGGTGGAATGTGCCGGTGATGTTCGTGTCGAGATACAGCTTCGGATCACGGATCGAGGGCCGCACTCCCGCGCGTGCCGCAAGATGCACGATGCAGTCAAATTTTCCTCCGGCGACGACGCGCAGCACCGCATCGCCATCGCGGATGTCCGCTTCGTGAAGGCGCGCGTCCTGCGCAAAGCCCGCGACGTTCGCGCGCTTGATCGCCGGGTCGTAGAAGTCATTGAAATCATCCAGCACCTCCGCGGAATGCCCGAGCGCCAGTGCTTTCTCGACAAAGTGCGAGCCGATGAAGCCGGCTCCGCCTGTGACGAGAATTTTCATCCCCTGACGCTACGTGCGCGCGCATTCGCGGGGCAAGGCAACTCCGCGCTTCGCGGTTTCGTGTTTTAGATTTGGAGGCCAGCGATCCAAAAAGCTGAGCATTCCAAGTTTTGAGTTCCAAGTTCCCAGTTCCAAGTTCAGCCCGCCGCAGGCGCGTCGCGAATTTGGATGCGTGTTCTGACATGGCGAATCCGCTGCGGGGGGCTGAACTTGGAACTCGGAACTTGGAACTTGGAACTCGGATTCATCTCTGCGGCCCGTCTCATCCGCGGAACGGTCACGATTGCTGCAGGGGGTTCAGCTTTCCGCACCGGTCTCCGCGCGCTTGCCATCCCCCGCTGCCCCGTGCGTCCCTCCGCCGGTGCAAGACACCACAAAATGGTGGCGCGAATACACCGAACTCGCCGTCCTCTTTTTTCTCCACGCGATGGCGATGGGGATGTGGTTCGTGCCGCTCGGATCGGTCCTCGATGCCGCGGGCTACGGCGATGTCCACGTCCTCGGCCTCGCCGTCAGCGTGAAGGCGCTCGCCTTCGCCTCGAGCGGGATCTCCGCATTCATCTCGCCGCTCATCTTCGGCGCGCTGGCCGATCAGAGCATCGCGCCGGTGCGCCTGCTGCGGCTGCTCGCACTCGCCACCGGCCTCGCGATGACGATGGCCACCACCGCCATCAAGCTCCACTCGAGCCCCCTCACCGTGCTCGTGCTCATCCAGCTTCACGCGCTTTTCTCCACGCCGACGTGGAGCATCTCCACCACGATCGTTTTTTCGCGGCTCGCCGATGCGCGCCGGGAATTCGGCCCGCTGCGCGCGATGGCGACCGTCGGGTGGATCGTCGGCTGCCTGATCATCTCCGCGCTCGGTGCCGACCGCACGCCGGTCGCCGGCTACAGCGGCGCGCTCGCGTGGGCCGCTGTGTTTGCGTTCAGCTTCACGCTGCCGAGCGTCGCGCCCATCGCCTCGCCCGAGCGGCTCACTTGGAAACAGCGCCTCGGGCTGGACGCACTTTCACTCCTGAAAAACCGCGACCATCGCGTCGTCTTCATCACCGGCGCGCTCTACAATATCCCGCTCTGCGCCTTCTACCCGTACTCGCCGCGGCACCTCCAGGACCTCGGCCTCGGCCACACCTCGGCGTGGATGACGCTCGGGCAAGTCACCGAAGTCATCGCCATGTTCAGCCTCGCCGGCGTGCTCACGCGCTGGCGGCTGAAATCCGTTTTTCTCACCGCCATCGCGTTCGGAGTGCTGCGTTACGGGCTCTGCGCCTTCGATGGAAAAGCGGGACTCCTCGCCGGCATCACCATGCACGGCTTCGCGTTCGCACTCTTCTTCATCACCGCGCAGATCTACCTCGAACAGCGCGTCGAAGCCGCCTGGCGCGCCCGTGCGCAAGCGCTCTTCACCCTCATGTACAGCGGCTTTGGCAACACGCTCGGCTACCTCGGCTGCGGCTGGTGGTTTGCCGCCAGCACGTCGGGAAAAGTGACGCATTGGCCGCTTTTCTGGGGCGGCCTCGCGACGTCCGTCGCCGTGGTCTTCCTCGTCTTCGCCTTCGCGTACAAAGGGCGCGGCTCGGCAGCGGTGGCCCCGATGCAGTGAGAGAGTGTTGGGGCAATCGCACGGCGAAATCGCGCGCACTTCAGGAGGCGAGGGATTTGCCCAGCGTCGCGGCCATTTCCTGCTGGCGCTGCTGCACGAATTCGCGCGCCTTCGCCGCCTTCACCTTCGCGGCGGCGGGATCCTTTGCCATCGCGAGCACCGCGGCGGCGACACGCGCGACTTCACTTTCCTGATCGAGATCGAAGAGCCAATCGCCCAGCCCGATGTCGCGCCACATGATGCCCTTGCTCGTCTGCTCCGCCCAGCGGCAGACGATCGCGGGGATGCCGTTGCCGATGCACAGGATCGGCGAGTGCATCTCGTGTCCGAAGAGCCCCGCGCTGCGCCGGTACGTGCTGATCGCCTCGCCGGTGAGCCAGTAATTTTCACGCCACACGCAGCGTGCGCGGATGTCGGCGGGGAGTTTGTCGAAGAGCATTTCCTTGTTCACCGCCATCTGCGTCTCGTCCTCGGGGCAGAGCAAAATTTTCAGATCGGTGTTTTGGATCACGCTCGTGATCGCGTCGCGCAGCGGCTTGCAGTCGTGCTCCTTCATCGCCTCGTTGCGCGCGTGCTTCACCGCGTCGGGCGCGGCGTGCTTGCTCGGGATCGTCCAGTACGGCGTGTAGCGCAGGCGCGGGATGCAGCAGAGAAATTTCCCGTCCTCGAGCGCGTGCGCTTTCAGAAAAGCATCGGCTTTCGCGTCGTCGCGCAGGTCGGTGGCAAAGGCTCCGTCCGGGCCGAACTCCATGATCGGCGACGTGCAGCCATTCTTCTTCGCGAGCGCGAGCGAGACGGAGTCGCGGAAGAAAACAAACTTCGCGCCACTGAGCACCGCGATGGTCTGCGCCCTCGCGCCTTCGGAAGTCGGCTTCGTGGACGCCGAACTCTGCGCAGGGAGCGTGATGCCGAAGACGCCGTACGGCTTGCCCGTTTCCTTCGCCCAGCGCGCGACTTCCTTCTCGCCGACGAGCGACGGCCCCGAGCCGTGCAGCAGGAAATCGCACTCGGCAAACGCGGCCTTCTTCGCCTCCGCGTCCTTGAGGATGATCAGCTTCGGAAAACGCGCACGCAAGATTTCCTCCACGCCGTTGTCCACGCTGCTCGGCCACAGGCGCACCGCCGCATCGGGCAGATACTTTTCCAAAATCGCGAGCACACCCGGCGTGTGCGCGATGTCGCCGATATTCACCGTTTGCCACGACGAGCGGAGCACGATGCGCGGCGCGCGTTTCGTTTGTGCGGCGAGGTGCGGTGCAAGGGCGGTGGCAGTGAGCGCGGCGGCGGAGTGTGTGAGAAAAGTGCGGCGGTTCATTTTGGCGGGAGTGGGATTTTGTCGGCGATCGGGATTTCGCCGCGCAGCATTTTCGCTCCGAGGCCGGTGAGCCGGAGATAGAAGTCGCTCGGCAGTCCTTCGTAAGTGACGAACTTCGCGCCGCCGCCCGGGGGCACGTCGTTCGTGCATTTGAAAATCGCGGTGGCCTCGTCCACTTCGTCGAACATCGCGACGTAGATCATCTCCGCGCCCGCGCGTTTTGCGGCGACAAATTGCGACCAGAGGAACTCGCCCTTGCGGCGCGGGATCGCGTCGAGCGGGCCGCCGTGCATGTTGGCCCAACTGAATCCGGGGAAGACGACGGGC
>JBBSEI010000097.1:0-15731 GCA_038239865.1 Chthoniobacterales bacterium | reverse complement strand
GCTAGTCAGGGGCCAGATTCTCCCTGGCGCGCGCCAGAAGCGCGCGATGTCCGGACAGCATCAGGGCCGCTTCATAAACTCAGCCTGCTTTTTGAAATACCCCAGCCATGCGCCCACAAGCGCAGCCACCTCATTTTTCTCCGTGGCAACAGCGTTCACCGCGATGGTCCGGCCCCAGTAGAAACTCATGTAGCCTTCGGCTCTGCCCTTTGATCGTTTGAAGAAGTCATCCATTTCCTCAATGCCACACGCGAGCGGGAATGTCTCCTCGATCACCATCGGCTTGCCGATGTCATACACGGCCATCGCAGCCAGCGCCTTGTCCACTTCACCCTTCTTCGGATAAATGTGGATGCTCACGAAATCCAGTGCTCCGCTCACTTCCGGCGAGTAAAAGATCGGCTTCGCGCCCGGCCAGACGTGCGCCCACGGAATCGCGCCAACGGTGATCAAATGCCCTCGATCCTCCGCGCGGATGGCGACTGTCAGCACGTCCACCCACGCCTTCGCGATTTCGATTTGCGTGCGCCGGCCCGGCTCCAAAGTGAGCCGCTGCACGAAGCACTTTCCACCCAACTCGCCCGCGACCCACCCCTTGTCCTTGTTCCCGTCCAGGATCGGCTCGTTCATGAGGTCATAGCAAAACACCGCGCGCGAATCGCGGCACGTCTTGGCAACGGCGGACCAAAAACGCGCCTGCACGGCCCAGCGTGACGCTTCGTCCATCGCGTCATACCAAGGCGGCGTGTCGGCCCTGTGATAGCAGCCGAGGCCGGTGATGTCCAAATACAGCCCCGTCTGCTCGGCCAGTTCAAGCAGCCTGCGCAATTGCGCGAGCGCCTTTTCGTTCGGCGTGTCCGCAGCGCTCATGAATTTCCCGAGCTGCAAATGAATCCGCACCACATTCGCTCCCAACTCCTTCATTTCCTGAAAGTCGCCGCGCACCGTATCCCATTCTGCATCCCAGTAATCCTCCAGCAGCCTCCCGTGTTCGCCGTGGCTGTCGTGATCATAATTCACGCCCCACACGCGAAAGGGCGCCCCGGATTCCGCGAGCACGAATGATTTGCCGTCAGGACTCACCCGCACGGGCTCCAGTCCGATCAGAGGGATGTGCAGCGCGAAGAACAGCCACAGCAGAAGATGCCCGCGGCCCTTTGTGCTGAAGATAAAGTGCAGGACGATGCTGGCGAAGACTTGCGGCATGGGGATAAAATACCGTCCTGCCACATCGGGACTTTGTCCACACTCCGCCGCCACCCGAATGAACAATCCAGAAGCTTCGCCATTGTCGCCCAAACCGGGACCTTCGCAGGAGGGAGAATCCTCTGCTGCCGACAGCGTCCGCCCCCGTCTGCGGCGCGAAGCTGTTCTCGGAGACGTGCGAGGTCGTCTGCCGCCGCGAGCGCTGCTGCTACCGGATTGTTTTCAACTGCGCGGAGTTCTAGCGCGCGTAACCTCCGACTCGCGCCCCGCGTCGCGCGAGCTGCGGCAACTTCACCGGCATGCTGGTGTTCCAGTTCCCCCGCCCAAGCGGAAAGACTCCTTTGTTTTCCATCGGCACTCCATTCATGAACAAAGTCACCTTCATCCTCGCCGGCTCCGCCGCACTGATCCTCGCGCTCCCGTCGCACCGCTCGCGTGCGGACGCACCGCCGAAGAATGCGACTGCCGAAGAAATTTTTAAAGCAGCCGACAAGAACGGCGATGGGAAAGTCACCCCGGACGAATTGCCGAACGCGGAGCTGTTCGCGAAATTCGACACGAACAAGGACGGTATGATCACCTTGGAAGAAGCGAGGCCGATTCTCGACGCGATGGTCGCCGAGCGGCAGCGCCTCGCCGCGCCTGGCGACGCAAAATCCGACGGACCGCTGCGCAAGCGATTCGGCGATCTGCTGCAGAAGCTCATCGACAAGCGCACCTGGCCCTCGACGCCCGCGCAGCCGTCCACGCCGGTTCCGGAGGAAAAACCGATCCTCATCGGTGCGAAAAAAATCAAACCGGGCGACGTGGGCGTCGGGCGGCAAGTGCGGGACTTTGCCTTCAAGACGCTCGACGGAAAATCGCACCGTCTCAGCGAATGGAGCGGCAAACGCGGAATGGTCTTTGCATTCACCAGCACGACATGCCCGGTGAGCAAACGCTACGCGCCGAGCCTCGCGCGGATCGAAAGGGAACTCGCCTCCCGCGACATCGCCCTCGTGCTCGTGAATCCTTTCGCGAGCGAGAAGCAGGACGACATCGCGGCGCAGGTGAAGGAACTCGGCCTCACCGCGCCGTGCGTGCGAGACGCGGCGAAGACGATCACGACGGCGCTCGGGGCGCGGACGACGACGGAGGTTTTCCTCGTGGATGCGAAGCGCACGCTGATCTACCGCGGCGCGCTGGATGACCAGTACGGCGTGAGCCACAGCCTCGAGGCACCGCGCGAGCATTACCTGCTCGATGCGGTGACGGCGATGCTCGCGGGCGCGCGCCCGAAGATCGCGGCGACCGAGGCGCCGGGCTGCGAACTCGATCTTCCCGCGCCTGGCGCGATAGCGTCGTCGGCTCCGGCGCAGGTCACTTTTCACGGCGATGTCGCGCGCATCCTCCAGCAGAATTGCGCGCAGTGTCACCACGAGAAAGGCATCGCGCCCTTCGCGCTCGACGATCTCGCGGAGGTGACGGATCGCGCGAAGACGATCCGGCGCGTGATCGAAAGCCGCACGATGCCGCCGTGGTCCGCCGCGCCGATTCCCGAGGGAAAGCCGAATCCGTGGGCGAACGATCACTCGCTCTCGGCGCGCGACAAGGCGGACCTTTTCACATGGCTAAACTCGAAGGACCGCCCGCTCGGCAATCCCGCAGACGCGCCCGCGCCGCTGCAATTCACGAGCGAGTGGAGCATCGGCACGCCGGACCTGGTGGTGCAGCTCGCGCAGCCTTTTGCGATCAAGGCGGAGGGCGTGATGCCGTACCAGACCGCGCTCGTGGAGACGACGCTCGCGGAGGACAAGTGGGTGCAGGCGTACGAAATCATGCCGACGGCGCGCGAGGTGGTGCATCACGTGATCGTGAATGTCCACGAAAAGGGCGCGCCGATCCGCAAGGCGGGCGAGGACGGCTACTGGGCCGCGTACGTGCCCGGCAACCCGGCGCGGATTTATCCGGACGGCTTTGCCCGCAAGCTGCCCGCGGGCGCGACGATTAGCTTCCAGATTCATTACACGCCGAAGGGCAAGGCGACGGAGGATCAGCTCCGCATGGCGCTCGTTTTTGCAAAGGAGCCGCCGCGTTTCGCGATGCACACGGCGGCGGTGATCAACCACAAGCTGAACATCCCGCCGGGCGAGGCGAACCACGTGGAAGTCGGCGAGCGCCCGGTGCCGATGGACATGAACGTGACGGCATTTGTCGCCCACATGCACGTGCGCGGAAAGGCGTTCCGCTACGACCTGATTTCCGCCGACGGCAAGAGCGAGACGCTGCTCGATATCCCGCACTACGACTTCAACTGGCAACTCCGCTACGAGTTGAAAGAGCCGCGCGTGATTCCTCGCGGCAGCACGGTGAAAATCACCGCCGTCTACGACAACAGCCCGGCGAACAAGGCGAACCCCGACCCGACGAAAACCGTGAAGTGGGGCCAGCAGACGTATGACGAGATGATGATCGGCTACATCGAATACTTCACGCCGATGCCGCAGAGCGTGGCGGCAAAGTAGCGGCGCTTTGCGCGCAGCAAACGCTCTACCCGAGCAGCGCTTTCACGACCTTCCCATGCACATCGGTCAGGCGGAAATCGCGCCCCGCGGCGTGAAAGGTGAGCCGCTCGTGATCGAAGCCGAGGCAGTGCAGGATCGTCGCCTGCACATCGTACACATGGACCGGATTTTCGACGACGTGAAAGCCCATCTCGTCCGTCGCGCCGTACGTGAGGCCGCGTGCAATCCCGCCGCCGGCCATCCACATCGTGAACGCCTGCGGGTGGTGGTCGCGACCCATGCTGCGACCGAGCGAGGGGTTCGTCTCGACCATCGGAGTGCGGCCGAATTCCCCGCCCCAGATCACCAGCGTGTCCTCGAGCAGGCCGCGTCGCTTCAGATCGGCCAGCAGCGCGGCGCTCGCTCGATCCGTCTGCGCGCAGTTCCCCTTGTGGTTGCCGACGAGGTTGCTGTGCGCGTCCCATCCCTCGTGGTAGATGTTCACAAAGCGCACGCCGCGCTCGATCATCCGCCGCGCGAGCAGGCACGCGCGGGCAAAGCTCGGCTCCTCGCGTTTGCAGCCGTAGAGGTCGAGCGTCTCCTGCGACTCGCCCTTCAGGTCCATCAATTCCGGCGCACTGCTTTGCAGGCGGAACGCCATCTCGTAGTTCGCGAGCCGCGTGGCAATTTCCGGATCGCCCACCGTCGCGAACTGCTGCCGGTTCAGCGTCGAGACGAGATCCAGCGTGTCGCGCTGCAGCCGTGCATCGACACCCGCCGGGCTGCTCACATTTAAAATCGGATCACCCTTTTTCCGAAACGGCGTGCCGGTGTACACGGTCGGGAGAAAGCCGCTCGACCACAGCGCCGAGCCGCCGCTGAGCCCGCCGCCCGTGCTCATCACCACGAACGCCGGCAATTCCTGCGTCTCCGCGCCGAGCCCGTACAGCGCCCACGATCCGATGCTCGGCCGCCCCGGCACGGCGAAGCCGGTGTTGAAGAGCATCTGCGCCGGCGCGTGGTTGAACTGATCCGTTTTCACCGACTTGATGATCGCGATCTCATCCACCACGCCAGCGAGGGCGGGCAGCACCTCCGCGATTTCAGCGCCGCACTGGCCGTGCTTCGCAAAAGGAAAGCGCGGCCCCATCACCGCCGCGTCTGAGCGGATGAATGCGTAGCGCTGATTGCCAATGACCGACGGCGGCAGCGGCTTGCCCTCGAGCTTCGCGAGTTCCGGTTTGTAGTCGAAGAGGTCGAGATGCGACGGCGCACCCGCCATGAAAAGATGGATCACCCGCTTCGCCCTGCCGGGAAAATGCGGCCTGCGCGGCGCGAGTGCGTTCAGACTTTCGGTGGCACGCGCACTCGCGGAAAATGAATCGGTGAGCAGCCCCGCAAGCGCCATTTTTCCAAGGCCGACGCCGCAGTCGCGGAGAAAATGGCGGCGGGCAACGGGAGTCGGTTTTGGATCGTTCATGGCTCAGCCTTTCGTGATGGCTTCATCGAGGTTAAAAAGGGTGCGCGCGAACAAAATCCACGCCGCGCGCCCGGCGTCCGCGTCGGGTCCGCCGATCGCCTTGGCGTCGAGTTCGCCCGCGGTGAATCGCTGGCGCTGCGCATTCAGAAAAGCGCGCAGCGGCGGCCATTCGTCAGCGCGCGGACTGCGCGAAAGCACGCGGCGATACGCTTCGATGATCCGCTCGTCGTCGCTCCCCGCACGCGCCGCGAGCAGCCTGCCGAGCGCCTGCGCCGCCTCGATGCTCACGACGTCGTTGAGCAGCGTGAGCGCCTGGAGCGCCGTGTTGGAAACGTCGCGGCGCGCGATGCACTGCTCGCCTGTCGGCCCGTCGAAGGTGTTGTAAAATGCGAACGGCGCCGTCCTTTTCACGAAAGTGTAGATGCTGCGGCGATGGCGCTCCTCCCCCGCGCTCGCGTCCCATTTCGGGCTGCCGTACGCGACTTCGCTCACGCCCTCAGTTTGCGGCGGCTTCACCGGCGGACCGCCCATTTTCAGCGAGAGCAATCCGGCGGCCCGCAGCATCGCATCGCGCACGATCTCCGCATCGAGCCGCTTCCGCGGAAAGTGCGCGAGCAGCGTGTTCTCGGGATCCTTGGCGAGGTGCTCGGCAGTGACGCGTGAGCTCTGCCGGTAGGTCGCGCTGGTGACGATCGAGCGGTGCAGTTTTTTCATCGACCAGCCCTGCTCCGTGAATTCCACCGCGAGCGTGTCGAGCAATTCAGGGTGCGTCGGCGGATCGCCCTGAAAGCCGAAATCCTCCGTCGTCCTCACGAGCCCGCGACCGAAGAACGCGGCCCAAGCGCGATTCACGGCGACTCGTGCAGTCAGCGGATTTTCCGGCGAGACGAGCCAGCGCGCGAGTCCGAGACGATCGGATTTCGCAGTCGCGGGCAGCGGATTGAGAAACGAAAACACCGCGGGCTGCACGGGCTCCGTCGGCTGCGTGTATTCGCCGCGATTGTGAATGGCGGTGGCTCGCGGATTTGCGGCGGGACGTTCCCGGAGCACGAGCGTGGTCTCCCAAGCCGGCGGCTGGCGCAGATCGCGGATCTCCTTTGCCGCCGCCGCGAGTTCTGGCGCGGTGAGCAGGAAATGTTCGTGCAAATTCCCGCGCTGCGCGCCGGTGAGGTGCGCATCCGGAAGCAGGAGCAGCGCGTCGATCTCGTCGTTCGTCTCCCGCGCTTCCGCCCCGCGGGCGTCGGTCGTCACTGAGATCCGAAAGCGCCCGAGCGGGCACGCATAGTGGCGGCCGAACAGCATTTTGACGTCCAGCTTCGCCGCATCGATCGGTCGCTCCGGAATGAAAACGGCCTCGTGGGTTTCGCCCATGCGCCCCGCGCACGACCAGCCCGTCTGCGGATCGCCGTCCGTCGCCGCCATCGCGCTCGCGGGATTCGATCCGAAATTGTTCTTCGCATAGCTCTGCGAAGCGCGGGCAAACCGCACCGGTTTTCCGTCGGCGGCGACCTGAAATTCGCCGAGGAAAAAATCCCCCTTCGGCCCTTCGTAGTACGTCATGCCCGGGCCGTGCGCCGGCAGCCGCGCATCTGCGAGGGCCTCCAGTCGGATCGCCGTGATCGCGCGCGGCACCCCGGCGAAGGCCAGCTCGTACGTGTCACTTTTGCTGATGTCGCCGCTGGCGAAAATGGACGCATCGGGTTGCACCGTGAGCAGCGGGAGATTCGATTTCACGCTCGCCGGAATCAGCGGCGTCCACCGCACCGTGCGGGCGCGTTCGCGTGCGAGCCATTCGGAAAATTTCCGCCCGACGATCTCCCGCTGCCGCTCGGCGCCGGCCGGGTTCGACTGCTCTGCACCCTTCCCCACCGGCCATTTGTCGGGCAGTTCACGCAAAAGTTTTTCCGCGCGCTTTTCCCGCCCGGCGATTTGCTGCGCAGCATCAGGCGGAGGCAGATCGAGGTCGGGTTCGTCGGCGTTGTTGAGGAACGCCATGAGCTGGTAATATTCGCGATGCGGGATCGGATCGTATTTGTGCGTGTGGCACTGTGCGCAGCCGACGGTGAGACCAAGCCACGTCGCGCCGGTCGTGGCGACGCGATCGACGATGGCTTGAAAGCGGAACTCAAGCGGATCGATCCCGCCCTCCTCGTTCAGCATCGTATTGCGATGAAAGCCCGTGGCGACTCGCTGGTCGGGCGTGGCGTCCGGCAGCATGTCGCCCGCGATCTGCGCGATGGTAAACTGGTCATACGGCATGTCCGCATTCAGCGCGCGCACGACCCAGTCGCGGTACGGCCAGATGTTGCGCGCGCGATCCTTTTCGTAGCCGTTCGAGTCCGCATAGCGCGCGAGGTCGAGCCAACGCCGCGCCCAGCGCTCGCCGTATTGCGGCGACGCGAGCAGGCGATCCACGAGCCGCTCATCCGCATCGGGAGCGCGGTCATTCACGAATGCATCCACTTCCTCCGGCGTCGGCGGGAGGCCGATGAGATCGAGCGAGGTGCGCCGGATCAAAGAGGCGCGATCCGTCTCCGGCGAAAGTGCGAGGCCTTCCTTTTTCAAGCGCGCTTGCACGAACGCATCGATGGGATTTTGAAAGTCCGATTTGGGAATCGCGGCGCGCTGCGGTTTCACAAACGCCCAGTGCGGTTCGTAGATCGCACCCGCCGCGACCCAGCGTTTGAGGATGTCGCGCTGCGCGTCGTTGAGATCCTTTTTCATCGAGGGTGGCGGCATCACCTCGTCGGGGTCTGTGGAAAAAATGCGCGCGATCATTTCGCTCGCATCGGGCTTGCCCGGCTCGATGACTTTCGCTCCGGAATCCGACTTCCGCAGCGCGCTCTCGCGGAAGTCGAAGCGGAGTTCCGCCTTGCGCGTCCGGTCATCCGGGCCGTGGCATTTGAAGCAGTAGTTCGAGAGAATCGGCCGCACCTCGCGATTGAAATCCGGCCCCTCCGCGAACGCGGTGGCGGAGAGGACAAACGCGATCGACGCTCGAATCGCGGAGATGAAGCGGCGGAGGTGGGAGACAGTCATGGGCGGACGATGGGCTGCTGAGGTTAACCGGCAGTGTCCTACTTTGCTGATTTTAAAGTTGAACGTTGAGCGTTTGACGTTGATCCCGCCGAAGGCGCGGTGCGATTCGGGACGCGGGTTCACAAACCGAAACGCCGCTGCGCGGGGCTCAACGTCAAACGTTCAACGTCAAACTTCAAACTAGGGCAAGTACCCGCCGGACAGCTCCCGACACGCTGCGACGCGCGACGCGTTTAGTGCGGCGTCGCGGCCATGCCGCCCTGCGATGGTGATTTTTTCGGCGGATGAAAAAGCAGCAGCAGCGCGGCGGCGGCGGCGAGCGCGGCGTAGGTCGGCACGAGGAAGAGGCCGCGGAAGTCCACCTTGTCGGCGTGCTTGAACGTCTGCTGGATGAGTTGCGGGCAGATGGAATTTGCGACGAGCGCGCCGACGCCGAGGATCATCACATTGAAGAGTCCCTGCGCGCTGGCGCGGGCGTCCTTCGGGAAAAATTCATCCACAAAAATGTACACCGTCGCGAAGAAGAACGCGTAGCAGATGCCGTGGAGAATTTGCACCGCGATGATGAGTCCGGGCGACTCCGGGAAGAACGCATACACCGCGAAGCGCGCGGCGTGGCCGAGCACGCCGATGATCATCGTGAAACGCCAGCCGAGCGCCTTCAGCGTCGCGCCGAGGATGAGCATCGTGGGAATTTCCGCGAGCTGGCCGATGGTCATCACGGGCATGATCCAGTTGCCCGGAATGCCGACGCCGCCGTCCGCCTTTGCCGCGCCGAGGAAGCTGCCGGTCCAGTTGAAGTAGCAATTGTGGACGAAGGAATCCACGAACGTGACGAGGAAGAGCACGAGCACGAACGGATGCTTGAGGAGCTTCAGTGCCTCGAGCCATGCGAGGCTTTCCGTCGCTCCCTCTTCCTTCTTTTTCGCCGGCGTGTGCGGCAGCGTGAGACTGAAGGCGGCGAGCACGAGCGAGATGATCCCGGACACGATGAACGTCCATTTCGGCGCGGCCTTCAGCGCCTCGCCGGTGAGGCCGGAGGAAAAGACCACGTCGAACCATGCCTTGATCCCCTGCGGATTTGCGGCGCTCACTTTCGCCCAATCCACGAGGATGAACGTGAACGGCCACGCGACGAGAATCCACCCGAACGTGCCGCCCATGCGGATGATGCCGAACTCCTTTTTCGGATCCTTCATGTTGGCAAAGGCGATCGAGTTCGTGATCGAAAGCGTCGGCACGTAAAGCAGGCAGTGGACGAACATGAGCCAGAAGAACGGCCAGAATTCCTTCGTGAAGCCGCAGCCGAGAATCGCCGCGCCGCCGACGAGATGCGAGAAGGCGAGGAATTTCTCCGCGGCAAAATTGCGGTCGGCAAACTGGTTGCTGAAAAACATCCCGATGATCGCCGCGACGGGAAAGGCATTCAGGATGAGCGCCTGCTCGGAGAACAGCGCCGCGATCCACGGATGCAAAATCGAGACGAAGCCCTTCAGCGCCTCCGGCGGCTGCGTGGCTGAAAAGCCGAGGCTCGGCAGGTAGCCGAAGATCAGCGGCAGCCACGCGCCCCAGACGGCAATTTCGAGGACCATCATGAGGAACAGCTTGAAGCGAGGGGAGGAATTCATGCGCGTGCGGTTTAGGCGGGCCGCGGAAATCTGGCAAGGCTCGCGGCGATATCATCACGCTTGGGAAGTCGCTGGCAAAGCGGGCCGGGCGAACTCGTCCGCTGCCCGCACTGCTCACCATTTTCCAAAAGGTCTGCGACACCCTCGCCTTTGCGCACAGCAAAGGCATCATCCACCGCGACCTGAAGTCGGAGAATCTCATGCTCGGCGACTACGGCGAGGTGCTCGTGATGGATTGAGGACCGGCGAAGATTTTCTTGAAGCCTATTTTTGCCATCCTAGTCTCTTTCCAGAGGTTTCATTCTCATCCGCACACGCACCTCCTCCCATGAAAAATACCGCACAATCCTGGCTGCACCGCATCCATGCCATCCTGCTTCCCATCTTCCTCGCCGCGGTCGGATCGAATCCCGGTTCCCTTTTTGCCGAGGATAAAGCGAAGGCACCCGCCGAACTGATCGCATATTTGGACCGCTCCTATTACACGACTGAAAAGGAGGCGTGGGTGGTTTGCGAGATGAAGGCGCCGGAGGATGCCGCTGACCGAGTCCTGATCGTAAAAGCTGCGGGTGGGAAGCCTCTCGGAAAAAGCGAAGTCCAAGGACCTGTAATGCGGGTCAGCGTCGCGCTGGAACACTTGCCCGTCGGTTTTCATGCGCTGACCGTGGAACTGCGCTCGAAAAAGAATGACACTTTGCTCAGTCGCGCTCTCGAACTCATCAAGCGCGCGCCCAAGCCGGGCTTCGAGTGGAAGATCGATCAGGTGAACCGAATCGTCCTGCGGGACGGGCAGCCGTTCTTCCCATTTGGGATGGTTATGGGCGGAATGGTGGCTCCCCGCGATGAAGCGGCCTTTCGCGAAGTCTCGGAGTTGGGCTTTAACACCGTGGTGCGCTGGTATTCCCGCGCCGACCCGGCGACGGCGACTGCTCTGCACGACCTGGCGGGGAAGTATCATCTTTACGTGATCGATGCCGTGGATCGCTTTGCCAATGAGAACCTCATCCAGGCGAAGCAGCGGCCGGATTTCGACGACCTCATCGCGGCCAATCTCGACCGGATGCTCGCGGTGGTGGACAAAATCAAGGAGAGTCCCAACTTCATCGCCTACTACGGCTTGGACGAGCCGGACAAAGGCCAGATCAAATCCGGGCGCATGTTTTACCACAAGGAGCGCGAGATGGATGGCTACCATCCGGCGATGGTGCTTTACTCGTCCACGATTCCCGAAGGCGACCAATTTATTGATTGGTGCGACATCCTCGCCACCGACCCATATTGGACTCCCGGCGGCGAAGGCGTGCGCGGGAGCATCCAGTGGATGTCGAAGATCGTGACGGCGACCCGGGAGCGGGGCGAACCGGGCCGGAAGGTGACTTGGATCATGCCGATGGCGGAATACTGGAGCGGCATCAGCAAGCGCGCGATTCTGCCGCAGGAACAATTTTGCCAGACCTATCTTGCGCTCATCCACGGCGCGAAAGGGATCATCTATTTCCGCTATCCATTCGCCCATCAAACGTCAGCTGACACGCTCGCTGCGCTCGGAAAACAAATGGCGGTCCTCGCGCCGATCGCCCTAACGCCGGACATCGCGCAGACGATTCGTTATACGCCCGTGCCATTCGAGCCGGAGCAGGACAAGTTTCCCGACGTCCAAGTTTCCCTGCGGCGCAATCCCGCCGGTGGCTACGTCCTGCTTGCGGCCAATACCCGCGCCTTTCCCGTC
The DNA here is from genome assembly GCA_038239865.1 of Chthoniobacterales bacterium. Lineage (GTDB taxonomy): Bacteria > Verrucomicrobiota > Verrucomicrobiia > Chthoniobacterales > Chthoniobacteraceae > SXWH01. Next base: position 4,166 of record JBBSEI010000097.1, on the reverse strand, counting down.
GAGGTGAAGTATCGCATTTCCATCCTTGGGAAAACTAATGCGGTCACTAAACTGTTTAATCCCGGCACTTATCCCGTCACTAACGCCAGCTTCGGCGACCGGCTCGAACACAACGCCACGCGAGCCTATGTCTTCCAAACGGCGGAGCTGCTGAAGGAGCCGGTCGAGATTGCCGTGGAAGCCACGCCGCATCCCGATCAGACCGATCCGGTCTATGGTGCTCCCGGCCTTCCCATGACCGGCCGGCCGGACAAGAAAAACATTGTCCGCAATCCTGGCTTTGAGGAAGCCGCGCTCTCGGATTGGCCGGATTACTATCTGTTTGACAAAGAGGGCCCGCGCCTAGGCAGGGCCGACCCGAACACCCTCTATGGCCTCGACACCACCCATCCTTTCGAAGGCAAAGCCTGCCTCTGGGTGCGGCCACCCGCCAAGCGGGGGACCTTCAGGTTTTACCAAGGGTGTGTGCCTGCGCTGCTCACTCCGCAAACTTACACTTTGTCAGCCTACATGCGCGCGGATCGCGACGGGGTGAAAGCCCACTTTGTCGGATTCGGGTGGCGCGTTCCGAAGTCCACCTTCGGCTACAAGGAATTCACGCTCACGACCAAGTGGGAGCGTTACACGGAAACCAGCACGCTCCCGCCCAAGCTCGCGAAAGCGCATTCGATCGGCTTCGAAATTCTCGCGAACCAAAATGCGACGGTCTTTTTCGATGCGCTCCAGTTGGAGCAGGGGGACCAAGCGACAGCCTACGAGCCATAGCATTCCGATGCCGCGCTTTTCCCCCGCCGCTGGCACCCGGTATCTGCGGGCGAAGCTCAACGAGGTGATCCTGGACGGACGGCGCTAGTCCCCTGTCAGGAAAAAGGCGTCGGCGCCTATTTGCGCTTCACGGCGGCGCGTCCTTTCCATCGGTCAGCCAGCCGAGCGTGAAACGCGCGAGCAGGATGGCGGCACCCTGATGGTTTTCAAATTCAACTTTCCCGGCAGTGCCGTCGAAAATGCAGCCGATCTGTCCCTCCGACAGGCGCGCGAGGGCGCTGTATTTGAAACGGCCTGCACGCAGCGTCTTTTGCACCGCCCAGGATTTTCCATCGTCGTAGCTGAGCGAAATCACGCCGCGATTGCGCCCGGTCTCGGCCGGATTGCTGAAAAGCAGCCGGCTCTTCGCGCCGTCGCTCAAGCCGCTGTAGCGGATGAAGCCCGCGGCAGTCGGGGTGGTTGGGATCGCGGGTTCCTCCTTCAAGGGAGACCACGTTTGTCCGCCGTCCTGACTCACGGCCACGTTGCGGCCATAAGCGCGCGCATTGAGCATGATGCCACCCCCGGGAAGCTCCACCATCTGCGTCTCGTCGGCTTGATACTCGCGGCCGGATTCGCCGTAAGGAGCAAGCTCGCCGCGCTGCCAGATCCTGCCCCCATCGTCACTGAAGACGGCATAGGACATCGTGCGGTAGCCGACCTTTTTAGCCTTCGTTTCCAGCCAGCGCGTCCAGCAGGGCACGACGATGCGGCCAGCATGTGCGGACCTTCACGCAATTCGATCGCCACGCCCGGGCCCGGCACGCAGCAGAGGTCCGGCGCAGGCCGCTTCGCTTCACGCGTGATGTCCCGCAGGGGCGACCAAGTCCGGCCATCGTCATCGCTCTGAATCACATAATTGCGCGCAGTGTCCACTCCCTCGTAGCCGGGTTTGATGGCCGGATTTTTATCGTGTCCGGCATTCTTATGATACTCCTGCAAGCCGGGTGAAAGGTATTGGAATTCCTCCATTTCATAACCATCCGGAAAGCGGCAGCCGACGACGAGAATGCGCCCCGTCTCGCGCAATTGCACCACACAGATCGAGTTGAGCGAGTCTTTGCCCTCATCGGCGATGACTTGAAACTTCGACCACGTCAGCCCGCCATCGGTGCTGCGTTTGAGAATGATGTCGTTGTCGGAGCGGTCATGGTTCCCCGCGCGGCCTTGCGCGAAAGCGAGGAAGGTGCCCACCTTCGTCACCAGCAATTGCGGCGTGCGGACGACCTCGTATTTGCCCTCCTTGCCGTCGAAGACGACGGAGAGCCGCGGTTCGGCGACGGCAGCTTCGGACTGGCTGGCGAAGCTAAGGATGGCAACAAGGAAGAGGAAGAGTTTCATAGGTTGTTCCGGGATAGTTCAAGTCGCCCGCATAGCATGCCAGCGGTTCCAGGATTGCATTATCAGGGAATGCGATACTTCAACGCACCGCTGTGCGTGCTCCACTTCGGTTCCCCTTTGAGCAAAGTCGCATAGTAAAGCGTCAGCACTTGGCCATCCTTGAGCAGGACGTTACTCGGATTGCCGCAGTCGCCGGAGTAGGCGTCGTTCATTAGGACGAAGTGGTCCTCCCATTTGAATTCACCTTTCGCGTCGCTTAGCATTCCCACCACACCGAAAGGCTTTATCCGGTAGCTCGCGGTGAGCAGGATACGGCCATCGGGAAGCAGGAGGAGGTCTGCGGGATGGACATTGATCGGCGTAAGCGGGCGGAGCTTGGACCAAGTGCGTCCGTCGTCGGTGCTTTCGGTCCGCATCATGTCCCGCGAACGGGAACGGGCGGCGGCGATGATCTTCCCGTCGGGCAGGCGCAGGATGGCCGTCTCGTTGAGTTGGATTTTGGCGTCGCCAATTTCCGACCAACGCTTCCACGACTTGCCGTGGTCCGTCGAGCGGAAGAGATAGCTGTGGTTGCTGTCGCCGGGCATCCCGTCCGCCCGACGTGGCGACTTCTGTCCTGCAGGTCTTATTTCCAAGCCATAGATGGGCATGAGCATCGCACCGTCTGGCATAGTCAGAATCCTGCCATAAGGGCTGCCCCATCCGATCTCCGACACATCGATCTCCAACGGTGCCTGCCAGGTCTTCCCTCCATCCGAGGAAAGGGTCACCCAGGTGTCGTGCGGCTTGTCGAGGCCGCGGTCGTACTTGCCCTGCGCGTTGTAATTGGCGTCGCGATAATAGCCGACCACCAGTGTGCCGTCCTTCGCCTGCCCGATGGCGGGATCGCGATCATCCAGCGGAGTATCCACGACGAGTGCAGGCTTGCTCCAAGTCGCGCCGTCATCCGCCGAAAAAATCATGTCGAGACGACCGTCGAGGCCGAGATGATTCGCGGGGCTGCGCACGACCGCCGCGATCCGCCCGTCCTGCAGGCGGATTGCGTGGGGAAAAAGGGTGTCTTTGGCGACGAGCGTGCGCTGCACGGGAATGGGAGCGGGTTCGGTGGGGGCGGATTCCGCGCGGCCTGGGGCTGGGAGCAACGCCATCGCCGCAAGTGTGAAGGGGAGCAAGGAGGGAAACAGTTTCATAAGCGGGGGACAGGGACGTTGCGTCTCTCGACGGTCAACCCAACGGTGCCCGCGGTACGAGGCGAAAATTACGAGCGGCGGCGGGCGAGGCTCAACGAGTGGATCAACGCGCTACGGAGATAAGGCCGGCGGCACCGTGGGCTTGCGTCGCACGTGGCCAGTCGCCTTTTCTCCGCGCATGAATCTCTCCCATCTCCGCGCGGGCATCATCGGCACCGGCTTCATCGGGCCGGTCCATCTGGAGGCGCTGAAGCGGCTCGGCGTGCAGGTTACTGCGCTCTGCGGTTCGCGCGACAGCGCGCTGGCACTGGCGAAAAAGTGGGGCGTGCCCGAGGTGTACGGGAGCTACGACTACGAGGCGATGTACGCGTCGCCGAACATTGACGTCGTCCACATCACCTCGCCGAACAAGGCGCACGTCGAACAGGCGCTCGCGGCGCTCGCGGCGGGCAAGCATGTCGTCTGCGAAAAGCCGCTCGGCATGACGAGCACCGACACGGCGCGCGTGGTGAAGGCCGCGGCGAAAAGTGATCGCGTCTTCGCGGTGAACTACAACTGCCGCTTTTTCCCCGCCGTGCTGCAGATGCGGAAGATGATCGAGCGTGGCGACCTCGGCAAAATCATCCATGTGCAGGGCCACTTCTTCCAAGACTGGCTGTTGAAGGAGACCGACTACAACTGGCGCCTGCTCGCGAGCGAGGGTGGAAAATTGCGCGCCGTCGGCGACATCGGCACGCACTGGATGGACGCGGTGTCCTTCGTCCTCGGCGCAAAACCGGACGCGGTTTTCGCGATGCTCGAGACTTTCCACAAGACGCGCAAACGCCCGCG
>JBBSEI010000096.1:0-15990 GCA_038239865.1 Chthoniobacterales bacterium | reverse complement strand
ACGCTCTACGGGAACTGGTATGACTGGGAAATCTCGGGGCCGAAATCGCTGAGTAACACCGAGGTGCTGCTCCTCTCGAATCCCGCTGCGTTGACGGCCACGCAAATCACAAACTACGTCAAGGCGTTCTACAATTTCTGCCCGGACAGCGTGAACCAGAAGGACTTCTTCTGGTGGGGCGCGCTCACGGGCGCGAACACGGCGGACTGTGTGCTCGTGATGGCGCTCCAGGGGATTTTGCTCGGCACGAACACGGCGACCGTCACGCGCTTCACGCATACGACGAATGCGACATCAAGCGTGGTCATCAGCGGCAGCTCGCTGCTGGCGGAGGCAAAAGGAAACCTGAGCGGCTCGAACCCGGGCGACTTCAGCGGCAAGAGCGTCTTTGCCTATGTGACGTCGGGCGACGGGTTCTACACGGATGGCTCGTTCGTCTTCCACGGGAACTTCGCCTACAACGGCCAGTATGGAAAAACGCTGCTCGGCGACGTGGCGGACATCGTGAGCCTGCTGAACAGCTCGGTCGAAAAAACGTGGGCAATCACCGACCCGAATCTCGCGAACGTCTATGCATGGATCACGAATGGCTTCGAGCCATTCCTCTACAACGGCGCGCTGATGGACATGATTCGCGGGCGCTCGGCCTCGTGGTCGTCGTCAACCGAATACACCGAAGGCGCGGAGGTGATCGCGGACATTCGGAAAGTCGCGACGTTTGCACCGCCGGCCACGGCCACGGCGCTCACGACGTTTGCGGATTCGCCGCGACTGGCGTCGGGGCAGTTTCATTTTGCGGGAATGGATCGCGTGGTCGCGCTGCGCAGCGGCTTCGGCGTGGGGCTGAGCATGTCGTCGAGCCGCATCGCGAATTTTGAAAACCTCTTCGCGTCGTCGAACCTGAAGGGCTGGTTCACGGGCGACGGGATGACTTACCTCTACCTCGGCGCGACGGACACGCAGTTCACGGACGACTACTGGCCGACGGTGGACTACTCGCATCTGCCGGGCACGACGGTCGAGCAGACCTATGTGCCACAGCCGGGCACGACGGATCAAAGCTGGGTCGGCGGCGCGCAGGTCGGCGGCACGTATGGAGTCGCGGGAATGGCGCTGCATCCCGCAGCAAGCACGACGGCGAACTCCACTTTGAACGGGAATAAATCGTGGTTCATGCTCGATAACTCGGTCGTGTGTCTCGGCGCTGGCGTGACCTGCACGACGGGTGGGCATGAAGTCCACACGACGGTGGAGAACCGCCGCCTCGGTGCGTCGCCGACGAATAACTTCACCGCAAACGGCACGGTGTATCCGCCGGTGATCGGGTGGAGTTCCTCGCTCGCGAGCACGACGTGGTGCGCGCTGGATGGCGTGGCGGGCTACTACTTTCCCGGCGGCGCGGGGAATCTGCGCGCGTCGTTCGAGGCGAACTCGGGCTCGTGGTCGCAGATCAAGGTCGTGGACTCGACGACGGTCTATAAGGACAACTATCTGAAGCTCTACTTCAACCACGGCGCGACGCCGACGAATGCGACCTACGCGTATGTCGTGCTGCCCGGCGCGAGCGCGAGCACGACGGGCGCGTATGCGCAAAATCCGGACGTGGTGGTGCTGTCGAACACGAGCGGGCCGAACGGCGTGCAGGCGGTAAAAAAGGTCGGGTTCGGAATCGTGGCCGCGAATTTCTGGGGCGTGAATGGCGGCACTGCGGACATGATCACGGTGAACAAGCAGGCGTCGGTGATCAAATCGGAGACGGTGAATACGATCTCGGTCGGTGTCTCCGATCCCACGCAGAGCAACACGGGGACGATCACCGTGACTTTGAACCGCGCGGCGACGGGCACGATCAGCGTGGACCCCGGCGTGACCGTGACGGCGCTCACGCCGAAGATCATTTTGTCCGTGGCCGTGAACGCAGCGAAAGGGAAGTCGTTCAACGCGTCGTTCAACCAGGCCGCGCAGCCGCCGGTGATCACGAGCGCGGGCGCGGCGACCGGCGTGCAGACGCAGGCATTCAGCTACGCGATCACCGCGAGCAATACGCCGACGAATTACGCCGCGAGCGGACTGCCGGCGGGGCTGAGTGTGGACACGTCCACGGGAATCATCAGCGGCACGCCGATGGCGACCGGCACGAGCACCGTGAGCATCAGCGCGACGAACAGCGGCGGCACGGCGAGCGCGACTTTGACGCTCACGGTAGTCCTGCCGCCGCCCGCGATCACGAGCAGCCTCAGTCTGCTGGGCGCGATCAATCGGCCCTTCAGCTACCAGATCACGGCGAGCAATGGTGCGATGAGTTTCAATGCGAGCGGCCTGCCTGCGGGCCTCAGTGTGAACACGGGCACCGGCGTGATCAGCGGCACGCCGACCGCGGCAGGCACGAGCAATGTCACGCTCAGCGCCACCGGCGCAGGCGGCACGGGCACGGCGAATGCGACGCTAACCGTGATCGCGACGGCGACGACTTTCACGGCGACGAATACGTGGACGTGCCCGAGCGGTGTGACCTCGATCCAGATCGAATGCTGGGGCGGCGGCGGCGCGGGCGGCAGCGCAAACCGGGTCGGTGCCGCGGGCAGCGTGCAGTATGGCGGCGGCGGCGCGGGTGGTGCGTATGCGAGAAAGACCACGCTCCCGGTGACGCCGGGCACGACCTACTTCATCAATGTCGGCGCGGGCGGAATCAATGCGTCGGGTGTGCAGGGCACCGCCGCCGCGGGCGGCGACTCGTGGTTTAATTCCACCAACACTCCATCTTCCGCGATCCTCGCAAAAGGCGGCGCGGGTGGAGCGAGCGCGATCGGGAATACGGGCACGACCGCGCTCGGAACCGGCGGCACGGGGACGGCATCGGGCAGCATCGGCGACAGCACTTTCGCCGGAGGCAGCGGCGCGACTTCGACGGGCAGCACCGGCACGGGCTCCGGTGGCGGAGGCAGCAGCGCGGGCACTGGAGCGAATGGCGTGGCGGCGACTTCCAATGTCGGAGCGACTGCGCCAAGCGGCGGCGGCAATGGTGGCACCGGCGTGACGAGCGGCTCCGTGAGCGGCACGAATGGCAGCCTGCCAGGCGGCGGTGGTGGTGGCGCGCGCAATTCCAGCGGCATCGTGACCGCGGGCGGAGCGGGAGGCGCGGGCCAGGTGATCATTTCCGTGAACAATGCCTCCAGCAACGCGGACCTCGCGAATCTCAGCGTCAGCGGTGCGGCGCTCTCGCCGAGCTTCTCCGCATCCGCGCTCGGCTACGCGGGCAGCGTTCCTTTTGCGACGAGCACGATCACCGTGACGCCGACGGTCTCGGATGGCACCGCAACCGTGCAGGTGAACAGCGTCACAGTCGTCTCCGGCAGCGCGAGCGGGGCGATCAATTTGAATGTCGGCGTGAATCCGATCACCGCTGTCGTGACCGCGCAGGACGGCAGCACGATGAAGACCTACACTGTGAGCGTCACCCGCCAGACGAATGTGGAAAGCTGGCGCCAGCTCAATTTTGGCACCAGCGCGAACACCGGCACTGCCGCCGACCCCGCCGACTTTGACGGCGATGGTCTCACCAATTTTCAGGAATACATCTTCGGCACGCTGCCGAATGCCGCGCAATCGCCGCTGCTCACGTCATCGCTCGTCGGTGGCAATCTCATGTTCACATTTGTCGCGAAACAGGCCGCCAGCTCCGGCTACACGGGCCTCACGCGCTACTACGATTTGCAGACGACGACGAATCTTGCGGACCCATTGTCATGGCAGCCCGTCGCGGGCTACAGCGGCATCGTCGGGAACAACCAGACCGTCACGGCGACGCTTCCGGCGAGCGGGGCGCTGGGTTTCTTCCGATTGAAAGCATGGCTGCAATGAATTGAACTCTCCCGCACCGCTGTGCTCCACAACCCGGTGCGGTATCGCGTGCGGCCTCTCCTTTCCCGCTTAGGAAATGCAACCGTCTTCCCGCATAGGGCCGATAGTTCTTTGGCATGGCCTGCACGCTCCGACATGAGAAACTTCGCCGACGACGCTGCTGCCATGACCTGACCGGAGCAGTCGCGTTTGATGGCAAGGCCTGGCAATTTTCCCAACTCCGAGGCCAGACGCTGGGCGGGACGTTTGCCCTGCCCGGCATGTACGACGACGGCGCCCTGCGCCACACGAATCTCACCGCCGCTAATCTCCATCTCAGTGAACTCAAGCCGTGGCTCGGGCCGGCGCAGGCTTCGCTCGGCGGGGCGATCCTGTCGCTGGAGTACACCGGCTCCATCTGCCACGAGCCCTCGCAGCTCAACGGTGCCGGCAGCATCCGGCTGGAAAATGCACCGGTCGTGCATGTGCCGCTGCTCGACCAGACCTACGAACTTTTTTCCGCGCTTGTGTCCGTGGTGCCACGCAGCGGCATGGGGAGCATTACCTCCACTTTCACCTCCTCGAACGGCGTGGCCGACATCACGCAGTTCGCCGCCAAGAGCGACGCCGTGAAGGTCGCGGCGACGGGCACGCTCGACTTGGTGCATGGCAAAATCTCCGGCCGCGCGCGGGGAAATCTCCGCGGGCTCGTGGGGATCGTCACCAGTCCGCTCAGCCACACGCTCGAGATGGAGCTGAGCGGCTCGCTCGACAACATCCGCGTGCGGCCGACCGGGATCGGCGGAATCTTCATGCGCAAAGTGGGCGGACAGACGGCACCGGTCTCCCAGGTCGTGAAGGGCGCGCGCATGACCGGCAGCGTCGTGCGCGATGGCGTCGCACTGCCGTTGCGAGTGCTGAAATTGTTTAGGGAGGAACCATCCTCGCTCAAGGCATCCTTCGCAGAATAGAGGCCGCGAAATTGCCAGGCCTCCTGTGCGCCCATGCCCCGGCCAGCCGCGAAAAAAATGAATCGCTGCGGACGGGCGCTCCACGGCGCGGGCGGTTTGGGATTGCAGTGGAGCGCGGCACGGGGCGATCGTCGCGAGGTGCGATTTGCTTCCCCAATTCAATGCCGGATTCTCGGCGGGATGATGCTGATCGTGGCGATTCCATTGATGGCGGAGAAGCCGGTGAAGACGACTCCCGCGCCCGCCGTCGCGCCCGCGCCGGGACCGCAGGAGCGGGAGATTCACCCCCCTTTCAGCCTTATGTGGCACGAGCCCTCGGAGCGGCTGGAGGTGAAAATCGAGGCGGCAAAACTCGCGATCAGCGAGCGGAGAAAATTGGATCGCCAGTGGATTTTGACGGCCGGCGGATTCAAGAAACCCAACGCGGGCGACGCCTCCGCGCCGAAGCCGCCGGAACTCCGCCGCGTGCTGTTTCACTTCGAAGGCGGCGCGATTTCCAAGGACAAAGGTCCGAATGGAAAAGTGCGCGAGGTCCTCGCGGGTGGACAGCTCGTGGAAGTGGAACTGCAGTACGAGCAGGACGGCTGGGACGAGGAAAAATACGGCGCGTGCCTCTCCGAAAAACGCCAGATGCTCGAGCGCCTCTACGGCCCCGGCCAGCAGCTCGTGCGCTCCAGCGCGCCGACGCCCGACGGCAAGGCGACGCAGACGCTCGTGGGCTACAAATGGAACCGCAACAACACGGCCGTGGAACTGATCTATTTTCACGTCGCGGTGGTCGATGGCCCGGAGGCGTTTCACACGCTGAGCCTGCACTACAAGCGCTCGTGAAAGGCGGAGCGGTGCTCAGCGCCCAGTGCTCAGACCGTGCCCGTGTTTCGCGGGCCAATCCGACTTTTTGCACAGTCTCTGAGGACTGAGCACAGAGGACTGCGCACTGAGCACTCCAGACTCGGTTTTCTCTGCTTGCTGAACGTGCGCTTTCCGCTGTCTTAGCGTGCTGCTCCGAACGGCCCCATTTTTTTCCAACATGACCGAATCCCTCGACGAACTAAACGCCCGCGTCCGCGACGCCTCCGCATGGGTCACCCGTCTGCGCGAGGTCGTCGGCAAGATCGTCGTCGGCCAGCAATATCTCATCGATCGCCTGCTCGTCGGCCTGCTCGCGAATGGCCATGTGCTGCTCGAAGGCGTGCCGGGTCTCGCGAAGACGCTCGCGGTGCGCACGCTCGCGTCGGCGATTCATGCCTCGTTCAACCGCGTGCAGTTCACGCCCGATCTGCTGCCGGCGGACATCACCGGCACACTCATCTACAATCCCGGCGACGGGCAGTATCACGTCACAAAGGGCCCCATTTTCGCAAACATCGTGCTCGCCGACGAAATCAATCGCGCACCCGCGAAGGTGCAGAGCGCGCTGCTCGAGGCGATGCAGGAACGGCAGGTGACGCTCGGCGGGGAGACGCACAAATTGCCCGTGCCCTTCCTTGTGCTCGCCACGGAAAACCCGATCGATCAGGAGGGCACCTACCCGCTGCCCGAGGCGCAGGTGGACCGCTTCATGTTGAAGGTGCTCGTGGGCTACCCGAGCTTCGAGGAGGAGCGGCGCATCCTCGACACGATGGCCTTCACCCGGCCGAATCTCGACGTGGAGCGCGTGATCGAACTCAACGACATTCTCGAAACGCGCAAGGTCGTGGACAGCATCCACGTGGATGAAAAAGTGCGCGACTACATCGTGCATGTCGTCTTCGCCACGCGCGACCCGCAGAAATACCAGCTCACCGAATTGCGCCCGCTGATCCAATTCGGCGCAAGCCCGCGCGCGACGATCAATCTCACGCTCGCCGCGAAGGCGTGGGCACTTCTGCAAGGCCGCAGCTACGTGACGCCCGGCGACGTGAAGGCCATCGGCGCCGACGTGCTGCGCCACCGGGTGATCCTCACGTACGAAGCCGAGGCGCAGGGCATGACCGGCGACGGGATCGTGAAGAAGATTTTCGACAATGTGCCCGTGCCGTAAAACCCGCGGCCGCGCTCGTGCGAGTGCGCGCACGCCTGGCGGAAAGTCGCGTCGCGTTTTCAAAACGGCTGCCGATGTTTTGCGCGACTTGGAAGGCCGTTTTGGCGACAAGCGGCTGCGCGTGCGGCGGATAAAATGAGCCTTCAGCCAACCGACATCATCAGCCGCGTGCGCCGCATCGAACTGCGCACGAGCAAGCTCGCGAATGATCTCATGGTCGGCGCGTATCACTCGCAGTTCAAAGGGCGCGGGATGGACTTCGAGGAGTTGCGCGAATACGTGCCGGGCGACGATGTGCGGACGATTGACTGGAACGTGACTGCGCGGATGCGGCGGCCCTTCGTGAAGCTGCATCGCGAGGAGCGCGAGCTGTCAGTCGTGCTCGTGCTGGACATTTCCGCTTCGGGCGACTTCGGCTCGACGGAGCGCACGAAGCGCGAACTCGCGACGGAGATCGCGGGCACGCTCGCCTTTTCCGCGATGCGCAATGGCGACAAAGTCGGGCTGCTGCTGTTCACGGACGAGGTGGAGCTTTTTCTCCCGCCGAAAAAAGGGCGGCGTCATTTGCTCCGCGTGATCCGCGAGGCGCTCGCGCATCGCCCGCGGCGCAGGGGCACGAACATTCAGTCGGCGCTCGCATTTCTGAACCACGTCATCCACCGGCGCTCGATCGTCTTTTTGCTCACGGATTTCCTGCACAGCTTCGGCACCGGAGCGGGCGGGAAGCACCGCGATATTTTTCAGGAAATCGGGCGCACGAATTCGCGGCACGATCTCGTGTGCGTGCAGTTGCAAGATGCGCGCGAGCGCGCGCTGCCGGCATCCGGGATGCTCGTGGTCGAGGACTTGGAAACCGGGGAAGTGGTCGAGGTGGATTCCACACGCGCGACCGTGCGCGAGGCCTTCGCCGCGGGTGCCGCGCAGATGCAGGAGGAAATGGATCGCGCGCTGTTGCAGTCGGGCGTGGACCTCATTCGCCTCGGCGCGACGGATGACTACGCGGCGATGCTGCAGCATTTTTTCGAGCACCGCCGCCGCCGATGAAAGTTGCCGCTGTCGCCGCATCGTTCGCTTTTTTCCCGCTCGTCGCGCTGGGAGCGATCAAGGTCGCGGCGACGCCGGCTCCAGTTTCGGAGCTGCATCCGCCGCGCCCGGTGATTCCGCCGCCGATGACGGCGCGCCACCGCGCGGCGTGGGCGCTTGGCGGGATCGGCGCGGGGCTGATTTTCGCCGCGCTGTGCTGGCCGCGCCGCAAGCCGGCCGCGCCGCCGCGGGATCCGTTTGCCGTCGCGCAGAGTGCGCTGGATGCGTTGCGCGCGGAGGCGACGGAGGCGACGCCGGTCGCGGTGTCGGTGATCGTGCGGCGGTTTGCGGTCGAGGCGTTCCATCTCGCGGGCAGTGGCATGACGGCGGAGGAAGTCGTGAGCGGGCTGGTCACATGTCGCGCGTGTCCCGCGGAATTGACGAACGCGGTTTGGCATTTTCTCGCCGAGTGCGACCACGCAAAATTTGCCCCGTTGATCGAGCCGGTGAACGGGCTGGCGCTGATCGACACAGCGGCATCAGTGATCGGCGAACTGGAGGCCTCGCGCGCGAAGGCGGCGCGGACATTGTGAGGACCGGAGGCAAAATTTGATGAACTCGGGCTTCGAGTTTCAGCATCCCTGGGTGCTCGTTTTTCTCGCGCTGCTGCCGCTCTACGCATTCATCCGCGGGCGCGCGGGCGCGGATGGCGCGCTGCGCTTTTCCAGCACGGAACTGGTGCGCGCGATCGGCGGCAAAGTGCGCTCGGCGGCCGGCCGGCTTTTCATTTTCCTGCGGACGCTCACGGTCGCGCTGACGATCATCGCGATGGCCGGGCCGCGGTGGATGAACGAGGAAACCGAGACGCAGGCGAGCGGCGTGGACATCATGCTCGTGTTCGATCTTTCGTGGAGCATGATGGCACTGGACATGGCGCCGCCGGGGAAACTCACGACGCGCTTCGACATTGCGCAGAGCGTGCTGAAGGAATTCGTCGCGCGGCGTCCGTCGGACCGCATCGGGCTGATCGCGTTCAGCGGCGTGCCGTATCTCGTGAGCCCGCCGACGCTGAATCACGAGTGGCTGCAGCGGAACCTGGACCGGCTCTACATCGGCGTGATCAACGAGCTCGGCACGGCGATCGGCGATGCGACGGGCCTCGCGGTGAAGCGTCTCGCCGCGCAGAAGCAGAGCCGCGGCAAGCTCATCGTGCTGCTCACCGACGGCGACAACAACAAATGGGAAACGCTCGAGCCGATCGCCTCCGCGAGCCTCGCCGCGGGCGAGCGCGTGCGGGTGTACACGATCGGGATCGGAAAAAATGAAACCTGCTGGCTGCACGACTTTGATCGCGAGACGGGGAAGCTGCGACTCGGGCCGGACGGTCAGCCGGGCGGAACGATTACGCTGCTGCAGCCGGCGAATTACGTGGTGCTCGAAAAGATGTCGAAGATGACCGGGGGCAAGAGCTACACGGCGACGAACCGGCAGGAACTCGACACGGTGTATGCGGACATTGACCGGCTGGAAAAATCCGAGGTGAAGCTGAAGCGGCACCGCACCTACACGCCGCTGTTTTACATCCCGCTGCTCGGCGCGCTTGCCGTGCTGCTGCTCGAACTGCTGCTCGCAAACACGCGCTTCCGGCGCATCCCATGAACGCGAATCTGAATGTTGGTTTAACGGCAAAGCCGCCCGAGGAGTGAGGCGGGCATCCCTTCCATAATGGTTGGGTGCCTTCTTGGCGAAATCATTAACAAACGACCCTACATAAACCACATATGAAACGGTTCTGCACCATCCTCTCTTCTTTCCTGTCCATCCTCCTCACTGGGTGCCAGGTATCCATGCTCAACTTCCACGACTCCACCGCCGGCGAGCACGACTGGGAGGACGCTATCCGGGACAGGCTCCTACAGCACCCGGAGGTCAAAAAGATTGTGGATCACCACCATTCCGCCTATGGCGCACGCCCCCGCAGGCCCTGCCCACTCATCTTCAGAATGGCAAACGTGCTGGCCTATGGGGACATGGGCAGTGAAGCCAAAACCCCCGCCGGAAAAATTTACCGCAACTCCCCCAATGTCACCGTGGAAGAAGTGGAAACCATCTGGCGCGCCTTCTCCTCCATTGTGCGCGACTCCGGCTTCACCGGCAAAATCGTCTTAGACGCTTGGATCGACGGAGAAAGGGTGCGTCGCGTCTCTCCCCACGTAAAAAAGAACCGCTCTCCGTGAGATGAAAACGCACGCACTCCAATTCGCCGCGCCGGAATGGCTGTGGATCACGGCGCTCGCGCTCGCGGGCACGGCGGCGCTGTTCTGGATTTCCGCGCGGGCGCGGCGGCGGCAGCTCGATCACTTTGCGGATGCGGCGCGGCGCGCGGATTTGCTGGCGTCGTACAGCCCGGTGAGGCGCGGGGTGAAAAACGCGCTGCTTTTCCTCGCGCTGCTGCTGCTTGGAATCGCGCTCGCGCGGCCGCAGTGGGGCGAAACGGAGGAGCGCTTGGACCGGAAAGGGGACGACGTCGTCTTTCTCATGGATGCCTCGAAATCCATGCTGGCGACGGATGTCACGCCGAGCCGGATCGAGCGTGCGAAAATGGCGGTGCTCGATTTTCTGCATCGCCACGCGGGCGGGCGCGTGGGGCTCGTGGCGTTTGCGGGCGATGCATTTTTGCAGTGCCCGCTCACGCTGGACTACGATGCGTTCGAGGAGTCGATCCGCGATCTCGACACCGATTCGGTGCTCGTGCCGGGCACGGACATCGCGAGCGCGCTTTTCGCGGGGAGCCGCGCGTTTGAAAAATCCGAGCGGCGGAAAATCCTGGTGCTCGTGACGGACGGCGAAGACCTCGAGCACATCGGGACGGACGCGGCGAAGAAGCTCGCGAAGGACGGCGTGGTCGTTTTCACCGTCGGGGTCGGCACGGCGAATGGCAGCGTGATCCAGGTGAAGGGCAAGGGCGGCGAGAGCGAGCCGCTGCGCGATGAAAAAGGTCAGCCGGTGACGAGCCGCCTCGATGAAGCGACGCTGCGCGCGATCGCGGAAGCGACGGGCGGCACGTACCGCCGGCTCGAGACGGTCGCGGGCGGGCTCGCGGACGTGGCGAGCGCGCTGAAGGATCCGCTGTCGAAACCCGCGGCGGTTTTCCGTAAGCGGCTGGGCATCGATCGCTATCGCTGGCCGCTTGCAGTTGCCATTTTCCTGCTCGTCGCCGAATCTCTGCTCCGCACGCGCCGCCGTCTGCGCGCGACCCCACGCCCCGCATGAAACTCCACCATCTCGCCACGCTGCTGCTCGCTGCCTCGCCTGCATTCGCGGTGCAGCAAAGTGCGCGCGAACTTTATAACGAAGGCGTGCAGCGCCTCGGCAAAGGCGAACTGCGCGATGCGGAGATGGCGCTGCGCAAGGCCGCAGGATCGGACGGCGCGGACGCGGAAACGGTGCCGCCGCTCGCGCTCTACAATCTCGGGCACGTGCGCTTCCGGCAGGGCGAGGAGACGCTGAAGGGCGAGGGGAATCGGCAGCAGCTTCTCGATTCGTCTGCGGCGGCGGCGGCGGTGGCGGAGGAGGCGATCCGCACCGGGGGGAAAGCGCTGGAGAGCGATGCGGTGCAGGAGATCGTGGCGGCATACATGGAGGCGCGCGCGGCGCGGAAGGAACTGCGATTTTCCCGCGACGACACGAGCCGCACGATGGGGCTGATCGGCTCGGCGCTGGAGCGGTGGCGGCGATCGGTCGGCGATTTTCACAGCGCGCTGGAACTCGACTCGGCGAACGGTGACGCGAAGACCAACGCGGAAGTGGTGGAGCGGAAAATCGAGGCGCTGCTGAAATTCAAAAAGCAGCTCGAGCAACAGAGCGAACAGGTCGCGGAAGCGCGCGAGAAGCTGAAGGAGCTGATGAAAAAAATGCGCGGCAAGATCCCGAAGGAAATGCAGCGCGAGAGCGACGACGAGGAGGACGATGACGACGAGGATGAAAAGAAGGACGAGCCGAAGCCGGGCGAGAAGCAGCAGCAACGGATCGGCAGCGATCGCGAAGTGTCGCCGGACATGGCGCGCTGGCTGAAGGAGACGATGAAACGGCGCACGATGTCGCTCGGCACGAAGCAGGAAGGCGAGGGATTTGCGCCGACCGAGGGTCAGCGCAAGCCGCAGCAGCGAAAGGGCCGCGACTGGTGAAAGTGCGCGCCGCATTTTCCATCGTGGTGGCGATCGTGTTCGCGTGGTGCGGCGCGGGGCCGGAGATTTTTGCGCAGGTGGCTTTGCCCGGCGTCGCCGCCGCGAATGACGATGAGAACGGGGTGAGCGCAAATTTTGAACCCGAGACGGCGCAGGTCGGGCGGCCGGTGATCTATCGCGTGCGGATCGCTTCATCGCAGCGCGCGCTCCAGCCGCCGGCTCCGCCGATGGTCGCGGGGCTCGAGGTGGCCTTTGCCGGGAGCGGCATGTCGGTGAACATCACGAACGGCAAGGCGGTGACGGTTTCGACTTTCAGCTACACCGCGATGCCGCAGCGCGCGGGGCGCTTCACGATGCCGGCGTTTGAAATCGACCTCGCAGGCCAGCGCGGGCGGGTGCCGCCGGCGACGCTCACGGTCCTCGCTCCCGATGCGAACGCGGCGCCGTATCAGCCGGTCCGCGCGGAACTCGAATTGCCGCAGCGCGATTTTTTTGTCGGCGAATCGATCGGCGCGCGGCTGCTCGTGATCGAGACGCCGGACGAGTCGCCGCAGGCCATTTCGCATTTTGCCAAGACGAATGGCGCGGCGGTTTTCCGTCCATCGCTGCGCACGACGCGCGAGCAGTTCACCGTGGGCGGCGAGCCGCATGAGGGGCTGGTGATGCCGATTCGCATCACGCCGATTCTCGAGGGCGAAGTGGAACTCGGCTGCCAGGTGATGGTGTATGTGCGGAAGTTCGATCTGCCGGGACAGCCGGGACTGCCGCGAGGGCCGACGACGCTCGATGCGAAGCCTGCGCGCGTGCGCGTGCTCGCGCTGCCGCGCGTCGGCCGGCTGCCGGGCTTCACGGGGGCGATCGGGAAATTCACCGTGGCGCAGCCGAAGCTTTCCGCGAGTGAAGTGGAGGCCGGCGAACCCGTGACGGTGACGATCGCGATGGCGGGCGAGGGAAATCTCGAAGGGGTCGCGGCCCCGGAGATGAATGCCGCGGGGGGCTGGCAGATCTACAAGCCGACGAGCGAATTCCAGCCCGACCCCGAGGATCACACGACCGCGCGCGGCGCGAAAATTTTCACCTACACGCTCATCCCGAATCGCGCGGGGCTGAAGGCGACGCCCGCGCTGCCGTTCTCGTATTTCGATCCGGAGCGCCGCGCGTTTGTGGACATCACGATCCCGCCGCTGCCCATCGCCGTGAAGACTTCGAGCGCGCCGGCTGAGCTTGCGAAAAGCGAACCGGTGCGCGCAGAGGAATCGCCGCGTGTGGCTGAGCCGGTGATGACCGGACTCGCGGAGAAGGCCGGACGCTGGACGGATTCGCCCGGTCCGCCGCTGCGCGAATGGTGGCTGCCGGTCGCGGAGCTCGTGCCACCGCTGCTGCTGCTCGCGCTGTGGGCGTGGCGTCGTCGTCGGGATTTCCTCGCGGCGAATCCGCAGATCCTTCGCCGCCGCGGCGCGCACGCCGCCGCGCGCCGCGCGCTCGCACGCGCGCGGACCGCTGCTCGGAAAGGCGACCGCGGCGAGTTTCTCCGCGCCAGCGCGGGTGCGCTGCGCGAGGCCGCGTCGCCACTCGACACGGCGCGCGCGGACAGCCTCACGCGCGAGGATGTGCTCCGGCTTTTGCAGGACGATGCGGATGCTTCCGCCGTCGCGCGCAAGGTGCTCGATTCCGCGGATGCCGCGAATTTTTCCACCACCGAAGCCGCCGCGATGGAGCCGCGCACGCTGCTGCCGGAAGTGGAACGTGCCGTCCGCGCACTCGCTCATCGCGCATGAAGACGAAAACACCGAACCGATCGCGATGCCTGCCGCTTGGCCGGATGCTCGTATTTTTTGTGGTGGCAGTCGTGCCGTGGTGCACGGCGGATTCGACTGCGCTGCCCCCTCCCTCGATGGATCGTGATGCGCGCTTTCAAGAGGCTTCCTCCGCGTACGCCGCGGGGGATTTTGCCGAGGCGGTGTACGAATTGCGGGAACTGGTGAGCGGCGGATTTTTTGCGGGCGGCGCGCTGCACAATCTCGGCGACGCGGAATGGAAAGTGGGCCGCCACGGGCATGCGGTGCTCGCGTGGGAGCGCGCGCTGTCGCTCGATCCGTTCAGCAAAAACACGGAGGCCAACCTGCGGTTCGCGCGGGCGCAGGCGCATGTGGATGCGCCGGTGCTCGCGTGGCACGAGCGCTACTCGACGCTGCTGCCGGGCGGCTGGTGGATCGCGATCGCGTCGGCGGGTCTCTGGGGCGGTGTCGTGCTGCTCACGCTGCCCAGGCTGCTCGGGTGGCGTCGCGCAGACTGGCACCAGGGCGTGGCCGCCGCGCTGCTCGCGATTTTCCTGCTGTGCGGCCCCGCGCTCTTCGGCATCTGGAAACGCTCGCGGCTCGGCGTGGTGCTCGAAGACGAGACGCCGCTGCGCCTCACGCCGACGCGCGAGGCGGAGACGCTGGTGAAACTTTCCGCCGGTGAAATGGCGCGCGTGGAGCGCGAGCGCGGCGAGTACCGCTACGTGCGCGCCGATGGCGACCGCGCGGGCTGGGTGCGCAAGGCGGACTTCGCGCCCGTGTGGCCGCGGTGATTTTTCCCGGCGGGAAAATGCACGCTCAGTTCCGCTGCCCGCTGATCGGCGTGTAGCTGCGCGGCTTCGATTCCCCGGGGCCGAAATCGTAGCCAATCACGAGATAGCCGATCTGCCGCTCGGAGGCTTCGTTCGTGCCGAACAAGCAGTTCAGATCCACGTGGATGTTCCGCGTCACGCGCCACTGGATGCTCGGCCCGATGGCGAAAATGTCCGCCGCCGCGCCGCGCGCACCTTTCACCGAATCGCGAACGTAGAACGCCTCGAGGCCGACGCCGAGCTTGCCATCGATCACCGAATAACTGAGCCCGCCCGTGACTTGAAATTCCTGCTCACGCTCGCCGCCGATCTCGGCCTCCCACACGAAGTTCAACCCCCAGTGCCAGCGCGGCGCGAACTGGTCGCCGAAGAGCAGCTTGAACTCATACACATCCGGCCCCCAGTGGTCGTCGGCGAATTTGTATTCCGCGTAGATCGTCGGATTGCCCCAGATTTTCCCCCAGTCCGCCAGCGCGTAGCGCAGCTCGACATTGAAGCTCTGGAAATGGAAACCGCCATCATTGTCCCCCTCGTGATCCGTGTAGAGATCGAGCTGCAGGCGGCCCGACAATCCGATTTCCACCTCCTGCAAAAGCCGGTGCGCGATTTTCCCATCGCGCTTGTGCTTCAGCCTCCACCACGATTCCAATCCCACTTCCCACGGTGCCTTTTGGATGTAAACGCGCGTGCCGGTGAACCGCCGCGCGCCCGTCCATTCGGGCCGCCCCGTTTCATCCACGGGCTGTTCCTCGAGGAGCGACCCCGCGAGCGAAGTCACCGTCGGCAGCCGTTGCACCGTGCTCGTGTGGGACTTTTTTCCGCGGCACTCGCTTGCACGGAAAGCGCGATCCATCCGGAAAAAATGAGAGCAGTGGCGAAAGGGGGGGAGGTGAGTTTCATTTCGGGCAGCGCATGTAGCGGTTCGCCCGCCGCATCGCCAGCGGAGTTTCACGCTCCGTGCGGACTCCCATCCAGAGCGTGCGCGTGAGAAATTTTCCCGCCGCCGCACGGCACTCGAGGTGCGATGATTTTCATCAAAAGACGTCTTTGTGAGGTGCGTGCGCCGCAGCGGATTTGGAGGCCGCCCGGCCCGATGCTCACCTGTTTGTAAGATTCTCCTTGCAGAACAAGGCATCGCGCCTAAAGTGCGCCCCTCACCAAATCGCGGGGTGGAGCAGCCCGGTAGCTCGTCAGGCTCATAACCTGAAGGTCGTAGGTTCAAATCCTACCCCCGCAACCACTTTCAAACTCTTGGAAGTGCCTCTAGTTCAGCGACCTGCCTCACGCTGATCCCGACTCGCCCCATCCGCCCCAAAGTGGGCGTGTGCCCTGTTT
>JBBSEI010000095.1:0-16627 GCA_038239865.1 Chthoniobacterales bacterium | reverse complement strand
GCGCAGCCCCCCGGGGGAGTGGGGGGCGCGGGGTGGGATTTGGACTGCCGGGGCCCGCTCACCCGGGCGGGCGCCCCCCCCACCCTACCCCAAAAATGCCGTCGTCATTCCAACGCAAGATTCCACTGCGCGTACGCGTGCCGATTCCTTCAGAATGACCTCTCTTTTTCGTGTCGCCCTCGCGGCTTCACACGTTGCGCGCGGCGAGTTTCGCGGCGGCGTGTTCGAGCCACTCGGCGTCGGGCGCGGCGTAGGGGCGGAAGGTTTCCAGCGTGCCGGCCTGCTCGTTGTAAAGCAGCGCGCGGTGCAGGCCGAGGTTGCTTGCCTTTGGCGAATCAATGAGGCTCGCGGAGTCGTTCGCGCTCATCTGGAAGACGACGCGCATTTCAAATTCGCTCAGCGCCTTTCGGCTCATCGCGCGGTTCACGTTGTTGAACGAGTCCACCGTCGCGATGATGTGAATGCCGAGCGCACTGCCTTCGGTGATGAGGTCGTTGAACGCCGCGCCGGGACTCACCTCGCTCTCGCCGCCGCCGAAATTGAAATCATCCTCGTGGCGCAGCTTTTTGAATTTGTGCAGGCCGTGGACGAACACGAACACCGACGGCGCACCCGCGACGGAAATCTCGCCGCTGGCCCGCGCTTTCATCTCGGTGGAAAGATTGTTCACCACATCGGGAATCTCGGCTGCAGTCGCGAGCGTGACGCCGCCGGGCAACATCGCGGCGACTTGTTCGAGAAGCGCGAAGTCCGTCGTGCCCGGCGTCGCGCCGTGGATGATCACGCAGCGCACGCCGCCGGCGGGGAATTGTGCGGCAAGCGCGATGACGGAGAGCGCGACCATCGTGAGCGCGGCATCTTCGCGCTGGCCGACGATGAGCAGGTGGTTGCCGCTCTGCCGTTGAAACGCCGCCTCGGTCGGCCCCTTGATCGAATTCGGCGCACCGAACCAGCAGCGCGCTCCGCCGGGCGGGACAGACGGGCGTGAGTCGAGCGCCGCGGCGAGGAGATCATTTTCGCGAATGCTCGCTGGCGCATTTCCTTCAAAAACGATCGCGCTCCGCTGCGGCCCGTGGCGCGCATCGGCGAGTGCGCGGACTTTGTCGAGCCACTGATCGCGCTCGTCGTCGGGCAGCCACACGACTTGGAAGGGGCTGTTGCCTTCGATCGCGCCGCCCGCGTCGTTGTAGATGCCTTCGCCGGGCCGCGAGAGCAGGCGCGGCGCGGAGTTCGTGTCATCCATGATGAGATACGCGTCCGCCTCGTTGCACTGGAGCGCGACGCGGATGACCATCTGCCCGAGCGTCGCGCGGGCGAGCGAGTACGCACCGCCGAGACTTTGCGAGCCGAGCAGCACATGGATGCCGAAGGCACGGCCCTGCCGCACGATCCGGTCGAAGAGCAGCGACGCGTTCTGCGCGATCGTGTCGTCCTCGACGAAGAACTCCTGAAACTCATCAATCAGCAGCAGCGAGCGCGGCATCGGCTCCGAGCCGCCCGCGCGCTTGTAGCCCGCGACGTCCTGCACGCCGAGTTTGCGGAACATGTCGCCGCGCCGCTTCAATTCCTCGTCCACGCGCTGCAGCACGCTGAGCGCAAACTCGCGGTCGCTCTCGATCGCCACGACCCGCGCGTGCGGCAGGCGCTTGCTCGCATAGCATTTGAATTCGACGCCCTTCTTGAAATCTATGAGGTAAAACTCCACCTGCTCCGGCGAGCACGCGAGCGCGAGATTCGTGATGATGACGTGGAAGAGCGTGGACTTTCCCGAGCCCGTCTTGCCGGCGAAAAGCGCGTGCTGCCGCGTGCCTTTGCCGATGGCGAGGTACTGCATCTTCGTCGCGCCGGTGCGTCCGACGGGGATGCGCAGTTCGTTCGTCGTTTCGTTCGTCCAGTACTCGCCGGGCTTCGGCGCGATCTGCTCGAAGGGCACCTGCACGCGATTCGAGTCCACGCTGCTCTTGCCGATTTTGTGGACGAGGCTGAGCCCGAGCGCGCCGTCCGGCGGCGGGTCGAGCACGAGTGCCGCGCCGGCGTCAGTCTGCTCGCGGCCGATGGTGAAAGTGTTGCCCTCTGCGCGCAGGCACACGCTGCTCTTGCGCAATTCCTCCACGGAAAATCCGTCCGGCAGCGGCTGGCGCTGATCCCAGTGGATGAGCGTAAACACGCCGCAGCGCGGGCCGCTGATCGCGATGCTTTGCAGCCGCTTCGCCGCCGTCTCGCTGAAGCCCGAGGGAAAATCCGCGACGACGAGAAAGTAATACTTTTCTGCCACACTGCCCGCCTGCTCGTTGTACGCGGTGATGTTCGCATACTCGTTGCGCAGATACATCTGGATCACTTTTTCGATGTGCGCGTTGATTTCGCCGAGGCGCTCGTCGAGCTGTTCGCGCTGCGTCCAGATGCGGCGGTTGATGAGACTTTCCTCGTAATCGCCGAGGTGCATGAGCCCCGCGAAATTTTCGCCGAGGCCCACGGGATCGAAAATGGTGAAGCTCAGTTTCCCCGGCGGAGTCGTCGAGAGCAGCCGGAGGATGACGTTGTTCAGCACGCTCATCACCGCGCCGCCGCACGATTCGCGCGTCTCAAAAAGCAGCGAGCCCTGCTGCGGATACGTGAGCGCGAGCGGGATGGAAACTTGCGGCGCACCCGGCAGCGCGAGGCGCGACACGGCGGTCGAAGCGTCGGGCCGCTGCGCGAGATCGAGGGTGAGCCGCGCGAATTTTGTCGCAGGCGTGAATTTCTCCGCGGGCTCCCACTTCTCGACGAGTGCCGTGCTCCACTCGGGAAAGATGGGCGCGAGCGCGGAATTGAGCGCATTGACCTCCTCGAAGATCGGAGTGATCTGCACTTTCCACGCGGCGTCCAGCGTGTCCCAGCGCGCCTTCTCGTTGGCGAGGATTCCGTTCATTTCCGTCTGGTGGACGGCATCGAGTTGCTGGCGTTGCGCGGCTGCGCTGAGTTCAAATTCCTGCACCTTCGTGTCCGTCCGCTTGCGGACTTCCGCGAGCTGACGGCGCAGGCGATTTTGGAGTTTTTCCTTCAGGCGCGGCAGTTGCGGTTCGAGTTTGCGCCGGCCTTTTTTTTCAAACTCCGCCTCCACATTGTCCGCCGTGCCCCACTTCGTCTGGATGTCCGCAAATGCGCGATCGTATTCCTCCTGCAGCCCTTTGCGTCCGGATTTGTAGCCCGATTCCGCGGTGGCGATGCCCGTCCTCAACGCGCGAAACGCGTCCAGGATCGCCGCGCCGACTTTCATCGCTTCGGGCTTCGCACCTTTTTCCCCAGCCACGTATGCGGCGATGCACGCGGCCACGAGGAGCACGCCGGTGCTCGTCCCCGCGACGTAGAGCGGCGGAGAAAAGCCGCGCGCAAAAACCACCGCACCCCCCACGAGCAGCGCAACCACGATCCACACTGCGAGCGGCATCGTGCTGAACAGTCGGGGCAACGGCAGTGCGTGGAATTTTGCAAGCTGCTCCGACGCGGCGGCGATCCGCATCTGCAGGTCGCCGAGAAAATCTTCCGGCACTTCGGTCCCCGGCGCCTCGCCCGCCGGCTCGATGAGCGACTGCGCAAATGTGCCGTAGCCGCTGAACGCTTTCAGCGCCTGCGCCGTGAGCGCGTCGAGCACCGCGCGCTGCTGCGCGAGGGTCTGCGAGAGCGCGGCGTAGTCGGCGTCGTTCTGCTTGTCGCCCGCGACATGGGTTCGCTCGGCGCGGAGCTGGCGCATCTGGAGTTCGCCGAGCCAGTTTCCCTTCGCGTCCTGCGCGCGTTTCGGCAGCGTGCGCAGCAGCAGGCCGTGCGCGCGCTGCACGCGGCCGAGGCGCTTGTCGTGGATGGCCTGTACGCGCTCCGATTTTTTTGCCGCCCATGATTCCGCCTCCGTGATCTGCGCGGCGAGCGCCGTGTCCACCTTGTGCGTCGCTTCGCGATAGCGCCGGATTTCCTGGTAATTTTTCGCCTTCAGCACGCCGCTCAGGTCCGCCTCCTGGCGCGCAAAATCCGCGACAGTCTTCGTCAGCCTGCCGAGCAGTTCGAGTGCGTGCGCGAAACGGAGATCCATGCCGCTAGTCACAATCGTTGTGCACCTTTCTCAGCAGGACGCTGATCTCCTCCATCGCCGTCGCCGTGCGCGCCGTCAGATTCGGCAGACGCTCGAGATAGTTGTGCTCGAATTCATCCGTCTTCACGTCACGCCAGTATGACTTCGTGTGCTCCCATTTTTGGGACAGGTCCTTGATCGCCTGCGCCAGCGTCGCGTTGCCTTCTTCGCTCATGGATTCACCTCGGGCTGGGCAGGGGATGCGTCCGCAGATCCTGCGGCTTCGTCAGTCGCGGAGGGAGTGGCATTTTCCGCCGGCGCGGAACGCTCCGCATACGCGGCGAGGATCTCGCTGGCTCTGTGGAGAAAAGTAATCGCATCCGGCATCTCCTGATCGAGATAATCGCGGAAGCCGTCGAGCTTCTTCACGAGCGGATCGGAGAGGCTGTCGAAATTCTGGTTCCACTTTTTCACCGCGCGCAGCTTCGTGTGCGCCTCCTCCACCGCCGCCTTCGCCTTGCGCACAACGGCCTCGCGGATCGTGATCGTCGCCGTCATTTTCGTGAGCCGCGCGCTGTACAGCTCCTGCACCGCCTGATCCAGCGTGCGCTGCCGCCGCCGGATTTCCCCCTCCCAGTGCATCCGCTGATCGTGCTGCAGCCACTGCCGCGTCCGCCGCACGCGATCGCGCACCGTGTCCACCGCCTGCCGCGCCTTCGTGACGAAAATCACCATGTTTGCGCGGAACGCATCCAGCGCATCGACGGAAGTTACTCGTGCCTGCTGGCTCATACCGGGAGGGAAAAGAACCAGCGTTGAAACGCAGAGGCGCAGAGGCGCAGAGAAAACCGGGCATGTCCGCCGGCGGCCTTTTTCCGAATCCTCCGCGTCTCTGCGTCTCTGCGTTTCATTTCAGACTTTCGGCGCACGCTTTTCATCCCGCTAGCGCTGGTCCAGGTATTCCTCGATGCGCTGCGCCTTGCGCAGCAGGTAGGGCGTGTGCTTCTCCGCGATCTCCACGAATTTCTTCAGCACCTTCATCGTGGTGATGAACTCCTCCGCAAATTTCTCCGCCTCCTGATCCTGCCACGAGCTGCCCAGCGCCGTGAACCGCGCCTGCAGCGACCCCGCCTTCGCCTGCACGTCGTCGTTGAAGCGCTTCATCTCCTTGGCAAATCGCCGCACTTCCTCGGGGTCAATGATCGCTTGGGCCATGGTCGGTTCTCGTTGGGGGTTTGAAAAAGCGGACGCACGGACTGTAGCGGGCACCGGCGGCAGTTCAATGTTCCTCTCATGGAATACGGACTGGAGCGTTGCCGTCCGCTCGGATTCGCAGGTCGCTGCGTGCAATTTCCGCTCGCGGCAAAGGACGAGATGCCATACGACAAACGCACTCTCAGACCATGAACACGCCGCGCATCCTTGTCGTCCTCCTGCTCACCGCAGCTATCACCCGCGTGCAGGCGCAGGACAATCCCACCCCGGCACCGGCCGCGGAGCCTGCGCAGACGGAGATGCAGAAATGGATCGCGACGACCGATGCGCAGTGGCAGGCGACGTTCAAACGCGACGTGACCGACATGCACGAAGCCGAACTCAACAAAGTGAAGCTCCAGTACCTGACCTCGCTCGAAACCGGCATCGCCAAGGCGAGCGGCGCAGGTGATCTGGATGGCGCAGTCGCGCTGCGCAACGAGCAGAAACGGTTTGGCGACACGAACGTGTTTCCTGAGCAGGATGAAGCTGGCGACGTCGCTTCGGTGAAGCAACTCCGCGCCGGGATCCGCGTGCAGCTTGCGCAGTTGGAAACGGCCAATGCGGCGCGCACGAAAGCGCTTCATGCAAAATACGACGCGGTGCTCGCGCAGGCCCAGACGCAGCTCACACAGCGTCAGCGGCTCGACGACGCGCTGCTAGTGAAGAACAAGCGCGATGAAGTGGCAGGCACATGGATCACGCCTGCGGTCGCTGCTGCCGCTGAAAAAGCAAATCCCGCGCAGCCGGCTGCAAAACCCGCCCTGATGGCAAAGCCCAATGCTGGGCGGGCTGCCACGGAAGCCCCGAGTGCCACCGTAGAGGACATGACGAAACGCCTCATCGGAACCAAATGGATTTGGCACAACGAGCAGATGGTCACTTTCCTCGGTGACGGCAAAGCCCAATGCTCGGGTCTTCCACCAACTTGGACTTGGAAGGTGACCAGTGTCTCTCGGCGACAGATTGCGGGCGTCCACACTCAGCGTGGGTCGAATTTCACTTTCACCTTCGATAGAAATTTCAAGACTGCCACCATTGAGGACGCGAACGATGCTGCCCATCCTCGCAAAACGCGGGATGTGACAAACGAATAGCGGGGGATCCGTCGGCGGCTACGGCGCTGCGCGCAATTTTCACTCGCGGCAAATGGCCAATTGCCATACGGCAAACGCAACCTCAGACCATGAACACGCCGCGCATCCTTCTGTTCCTCTTGCTCACCGCAGACCTCACCCGCGCGCGAGCGCAGGATAATCCCGCCCCGGCAGCAACCTCGGAACCCGCGCAGACGGAAATGCAGAAGTGGATCGCGACGACCGACGCGCAGTGGCAGGCGGTGTTCAATCGCGAAGTCACCGATGTCCATGCGGCGGAACTCAAGGATCTGGCCTTGAAATATACGGCATTGCTCGATGCGGGAATCGCCAAGGTGAGCGCCGCGGGCGATCTGAAAGATGCACTCGTGCTGCGCGACGAGAAGAAGCGGTTTGCCGACACAAATGTGTTCCCTGAAAAGGACGATGATGCCGACGCGGCGTCGTTGAAAGCGATCCGCGCGGCGATCCGCGTGCAGCTTGCGAAGCTGGAAACGGCCAACGCCGCGCGCACGAGAGCGGTTCACGCAAAATACGACGCCGCGCTCGCGCAGGCCCAGACTCAGCTCACGCAGCGCCAGCGTCTCGACGACGCGCTGCTGGTGAGGACCCAGCGCGATGAGGTCGCCGCCGCGTGGATCACACCCGCCATCGCCGCTGCCGCTGAGAAAGCTACCCCGCCGGTCACGGCTCTTGCCATCCGCGCTAAACAGCCTGCTACTGCCACGACAGTGCCGGGCTCGGGGGAGAGCAAGACGGCGCTCCTGCGCGCGCAGTTGGAGGATTCGAAGTGGAGCCTGGGGTCTGGGAAGACGCTCACCTGCCATGCCGACGGGAGCACGACGGCAAGCTGGAACCAACGGAAGGGCACATGGAAGGTGACCGGCGCGAATACGGCGGAGATGTCCTTCACCAATTCGGGGAGACTGGCTCGTGCGACGTTTGATGCGGACTTCCAGCGGGTCACGGTCATCGGCGAAGATATCCACGAAACGATGACGCGCGTTCCGCAATGAGCGCGGCCACGAGGGATGGACTGATAATCGTCACCTGTTCGCCGCTTGAGATTTCCCGGCACTCCACTCCCTCGCTCCCAAATTCCAAATCTCTCCCCATGCACTCACAGACCATGAAAACCGCGCACATCGTTCTTCTCGTTCTGCTCGGCGCAGGCTTCATCCGCGCGCGAGCGCAGGACAATCCCGCCCCGGCACCTGCTGCGGAACCCGCGCAGACGGAAATGCAGAAGTGGATCGCGACGACGGATGCGCAGTGGCAGGCGGTGTTCAATCGCGAAGTCACCGATGTCCATGCGGCGGAATTCAAGGATCTGGCCTTGAAATATGCGGTATTGCTCGATGCGGGAATCGCCAAGGTGAGCGCCGCGGGCGATCTGAAAGATGCACTTGTGCTGCGCGACGAGAAGAAGCGGTTTGCCGACACGAATGTATTCCCGGAAAAGGACGAGGACGGCGACGCCGCCTCGGTGAAAGCAATCCGCGCCGCGATCCGCGTGCAGCTTGCGAAGCTGGAAACGGCCAGCGGCGCGCGCACGAAAGCGGTTCACGCAAAATACGACGCCGTGCTCGCGCAGGCGCAGACGCAGCTCACCCAGCGTCAGCGTCTCGACGACGCGCTGCTGGTGAAGGCCAAGCGCGAGGAAGTCTCCGCCGCGTGGCTGGCGGGAATCCCGGCGGCTCCGGCCCCACAGCCTTCGCCGACTGTGCAGTCACCAAAAGTGAGCCCGGTCATTCCCAAGAAACCCGATTCCGGAACGGCTCGCACGAACCCCGCCATGTTGGACGAGGCACTGGCGCAAAAGATCACCACCGCGATTTCGACGAATACCATGCAGCGCCTCGGGCCCGTGGGTCCACAAGGCGAAGGTCGCTCCGATTTGCCCAAGGACGGCGCGGTGCTCGTGGGATTCGAGTATAACACCGGAAAATGGAAGGGTGATCCGATGGTGAAATCCATGCGACCGCTCTTCTTAACGACAACGGGTGTCGTGTCCGGCAGCGGTCGCGGCAATCCGGACCAGCCATACAAGGTCATCAAGGCGAGGGCAGGCTATGCGGTGAGCGGACTGATCGTAAATCCTGGCAAGGAGCGCCTCGGTGGATTTCAGATGGTATTTTCGAGAATGCAGAAGCGGCCGATCGGATCGAGCGAGCCCGACTCCTACAAGAGCGAATGGGTCGCTGGTGAAATACGGAAAGGCATGGTGGTCCTCGGGGAAGAGGGCCGGCTCGCAATCGGGATTTTCGGAGGGTCGGGGGCAGATGTTGGGTCCATCGGATTGATCGTCGCGCCATAGACGGGATCCCCGGCGGAATGGGACGGGTGACGGGTGCATTTTCCGAAGCGGTCGGTAGTGTCCTACTTTGCCGATTTTGAAGTTGAGCGTTAAAAGTTTGACGTTGATCCCGCCGAAGGCGCAGTGCGATTCAGGACGTTGGGTTCAGAAACCGAAAGGCCGCTGCGCGGGGCTCAACGCCAAACGTTCAACGTCAAACTTCAAACTAGGACACGACCAAGCGGTCGCGGCGCTTGAGCTTCCACCGAGCGGCGTGCTACTTTCCCCGGCATGAGCACGCTCGCCGAGATCGAAGAAGCCGTCGCCAGCCTTTCGCCCGATGAGCGCGCGGTGTTGGAGCGGCGCTTGCATGCGATGAACGCGGGACGCACCGGCGCGGAACTGGCTGGATTGTGGGCCGCGCTGCCGCACCTGACTGATGATGAGGCGGCGGCTTTCGAGCGCGACATCGTGGCGGCGCGCGCGGCGATGCGCGAACAGGCGGCTCCGGCATGGGAGTGATTTTGGACAGCTCCGTGCTGATCGCTGCGGAGCGTGGAAAACTCGATCTGCAGGGTCTGCTTCGCGCGCATCGGAATGAGGTGTTTCAGATCGCAGCGATCACCGCGGCCGAACTTCTGCATGGCTGCGAGCGTGCAAACAGCGACCCATTGCGGGAACGCCGCAGCCGTTTTGTCGAGGGCGTGATCCGGGATTTTGGCGTCGTTCCCTTCACGCTGGCGGAAGCACGCGAGTGCGCGCAGATCTGGGCGCTGCTGGAAAAAGCAGGGCAGATGATCGGGCTGCGCGACATGGAGATCGCCGCAACGGCGCTGGCGCTGGGCTTCTCCGTGGCGACGCGCAACGTGGGCGAATTCCGGCGAGTGCCCGGCCTGCAACTGCTGGATGTCGCGCCTTTTTCAAAAGGCTGACGGAGCATCGGAAAACCGGCGCAATGCAAATTCGAGGCCGCCGCTGAGTTCCCCGCCAAGATTTCCGCGCGCGCCGGATTGTGCGGTGTGCGGCGGACGCCGTCGCAGAGCAAAATCACGCCCCCCGCCTTTCATGAAATCACTCCACCTCGTCTCGTTCGTCGCGCTTTCCCTCCTCGTCACCACCGCACTTTTTGCCGAGGAAAAATCGGCGGTGAAAACGATGCCGCCGCCGGCGCGTGTGCCGGATGCGGTGGAGCTGAAGGCCGATCTGCCGTACGCGGGCAACAGCAATCCGTGGCAGGCGCTCGACCTTTATCTCCCGCGCACGCGCACTTCGGACAAGCCGCTGCCGGTCGTGGTGTACATCCACGGCGGTGGGTGGAGCGCGGGCAGTCGCAGGAATGCGGGACCGGCGCTGGCGTTTGCGGCTTCGGGAAATTACGCGGGCATCAGCGTGGGCTACCGCCTTTCGCAGGAGGCGAAATGGCCCGCGCAGATCCATGACTGCAAGGCGGCGATCCGGTGGATTCGCGGGCATGCACAGGAATACAATCTCGATGCGGAGCACATCGGCATCAGCGGCACTTCGGCGGGCGGGCATCTCGTGTGCCTGCTCGGGCTCACGGACGGGATGAAGGAACTCGACGGCAGCATCGGGGAGTTCACCGGGCTGAGCACGCGCGTGGCGTGCATCGCGAATTTCTGCGGGCCGACGGACATGGCTTCGCCGCTCATGCAGGGCGAGGCGGCGCTGAAGGACGATCCCGCGGTGGCCGGTCTCCTCGGCGGGAGCATCGCGGAGAAGGCGGCGGAGGCGAAGGCATGCTCGCCGCTCACGTATGTCCACGCGGGCGCGCCGCCCTTTCTCACGGCGCATGGGACGAAGGACCTGCGCGTGAATTTCACGAACGCGACGCGACTGCACGAGGCGCTGACGAAAGTGGGCTCGCCCTCGATTTTGCTCGTGATGACGGACGCGGGACACGGCTTCGGCAGCCCGGAACTGGACCGCCGGCTGCGGCAATTTTTCGACATGCACCTGCGCGGGATGAAGTCGGAGATTTCTTCCGAGCCGATCCCGCTCTTCGTCCCGGAGCCGCAGAAAAAATAACCAAGTGCGCGACGGACATTGTCTCCGACGCGCGAAAGCATTTACGAACAACATCCACTCATGAAACGCATCACCCTCGCCCTCATCGCCCTCGCGCTCACGCCCGCCGTGCGCGCGGAACTCAAGCTCCCCGCCATCATCGGCGATCACATGGTGCTGCAGCAGAAGCAGACGAATCCGATCTGGGGTTGGGACACGCCGGGAACAAAAGTCACCGTCACATTTTCCGGCCAGACAAAATCCGCCGAGGCCGGCAGCGATGGCGCGTGGCGCGTGAAACTCGATCCGGTGAATGCAAACGCGATGCCGCAGACGATCGCGATCACGGGCACGACGAAGCGCGAAATCCAGGACGTGCTCGTGGGCGAAGTGTGGATGTGCTCCGGGCAGTCGAACATGGGCTTCACGCTGAACGGCGACTGGAATGGCGATCTCGAAGCGGCGGCTTCTGATCTGCCGAACCTGCGCCTGATCAAAGTGCCAAACGTGGGCACGCAGGAATTGCAGAGCGACTTCAAGGGCGAGTGGAAGGCGTCGAATGCGGACAGCGCGAAGCCGTTTTCGGCAGTGGGATTTTTGTATGGGCGCTACCTTCACAACATCCTGCACGTGCCGGTGGGGCTGATTGACAACGCGTGGGGCGGCTCCGCTGCCGAGGCGTGGGTGCGACGTTCGTCGCTCGAAAAGGATCCGCGTTTTGCGCCGCTGATGGAAGGAACCGTGAAGCGTGAGACCGATCTCCAATCGGATCAGGCGAAGGCAAATTTTGAAAAGGCGACGGCGAAGTGGAAGGAAGACGTGGAGAAGATGAAGGCGGCGGGAATGAAGCCCGGCCAGCAGCTCCCGCGCGCCCCTCAGTCGCCCGACGGCTGGCTGCGCGGCAATGGTCGGCCCGGAAATATTTTCAACGGCGTGATGGCGCCGACGCTCGGCTACGGCATCAAGGGCGTGATCTGGTACCAGGGCGAGAGCAACGCGGGCCGCGCATGGGAATATGCGCAGCTTTTCCCGTACATGATCGAGCAGTGGCGCGCGGAGTGGAAGCAGGGCGACTTTTCGTTTTACTGGGTGCAGCTCGCGGATTTCATGGCCGAGAAACCCGAGCCCGGCGACAGCACGTGGGCAGAACTGCGCGAGTCGCAGACGAAGACAATGAAGCTCCCGAACACCGGCCAGGCCGTCATCATTGATCTCGGCGAGGGCAAGGACATCCATCCGAAAAACAAGCATGACGTGGCCGCGCGCCTCGTGCGCTGGGCGCTTGTGAAGGACTACGGGATGAAGTTCCCATACCGCAGCCCGGAGTTCAAAGGAGTCGAGATCAAGGGCGACAAGGCAGTCGTCACGCTCGACATGTTCGGCAGCGCGCTGCGGCCGTTCGATGTGCAGGAGGCCGTCGGCTTCGCCGTGTGCGGCGAGGACAAAGTGTGGCACTGGGCGAAAGGGAAAATTCTCCCCGGCAACATTGTGGAAGTTTCGAGCGACAAAGTCGCGGCACCGATCGCCGTGCGCTATGCGTGGGCGGACAACCCGGTGTGCAATCTGTTTAGCAACGAGGGTCTGCCGGTGACGCCGTTCCGCACGGATGATTTCGAGATGATCACGAAGCCCAAGCCTCCGACCCCGCCGGCACTCGCACCTAAAGCGCAAAAATAAGTTCGCCAATTCCGCAGAGTGGAATTTTTCCGGGCGAAAGCGAAGGAACGAAAATAGCCCAGCGATTCATCGCTGGGATCGTTTGCGCGTGAGTTCAAAAAGTCCCGTCAGGGACGGCAGGACGGTTCTTTCGTCCCAGACGGGACTCTGTCTCCCCTTCATCCCGTGACCCAGTGCTGAAGCACTGGGCTATTTCCAAAATCGGGGCGGGGATCTCAGTTTTCACGCGCGAGCGTGACGAGTTCCGGCTGCTGCTCGATGGCGTCGAAGAAGCTCGGGAACCTCGGCATCCAGCCGAGTGCGCGCAGTTTTGCATTGCTCACGCGTTTGCTCGTCCAGCCGCGCTTGCGGTTCAGGTCGATCGGGCCGCTCGGCGGAAGTGGAAGGGCGAAGCGCTGCGCGAGCCGCGCGTAGATTTCGCGCTGCGGCATCGGCGCGTCGTCGGCAATGTTGAAAATTCCTTTCGCGCATTTTTTGATGAGCACTCGGAGCGCGGTGGCGATGTCGTCGCGATGAACCTGATTCACGATGCGCTCGCCGTCGCCCTCGATGACCGCCTCGCCGCTGAAAAATTTCCGCAGCAGCACCGAACGCCCCGGCCCGTAAATTCCCGCGAGCCGCGCGACGGTGCCGCCGCGCGCGAGTACAAGTTCTTCCGTCCCGCGCAGGATATGTCCCGCTTCCCGCGGCGGTTCCGCGGCGCTGTCCTCGGTCACGATTGCGCCGTCCGTCTGCGCATACACGCTCGTGCTGCTCGTGAAGAGAAGACGCCGCGGCGCGAGCGCGTCGAGGAGATTGACGGCACCTTCGAAATAAACGGTGCGATACGCATCCGTCCCGCCGCGACCGGAACTTGCGCAGTGAATCACCGCATCCGGCTTTTCGCCGAAGCGCTCCGCGACGGCGCGGACGGAATCGAGCAAAGAAATATCGCACGGCACGACGGGAAACTTCTCGGCAGCCAGCGCCGCCGCGTTCTCCGGCGAATGCGTGAGCCCGAGCACATCCCAGCCGGACGAGTGGAAAAGCCGCGCCGTCGCGCGACCGACGAAACCGCAACCGGCGATGACAATGCGCGGCATGATTGCTAGGCGGTGAACTCCACGCGCTTGCTCAGCATTTTCTCACCGTCGAACTCAAACCAGCCCTCGAACTTCCCGCCCGCGAGCACGTGCGGCAGCCAGTGCTGATCGTCCTCCCACATCTCGTGAAACGGCACGCCGTCCACCGGGAACCACATCGGCAGCGCCTCATCCGTCTCGATCATTTCGCCGACAAAATCGCGCGCGACAAAAATCGCGCAGTGAATGCTGAAGCCGTCGGTGAACTGAAACCGCACGACACCGCGGTCTTCGAGCAGCAGCGGTGTCACGCCGATTTCCTCCTGCACTTCGCGGATGGCGGCAGCGAGCGCCGTCTCGCCGGGTTCCAGCTTGCCGCCCGGCCCGTTGATTTTTCCCGCGCCGAGCCCGCGCTTTTTCCGGATGAGCAGCACGCGCCCGTCCTTCACGATGAAGCACAGGTTCGCGAGTTGGCGCGGCTGCCAGTTTTGCCAGTCCATCCGCGGAGTGTGACTGGCGACTGGTGAATTGTGAATGGTGGAAAAGCGCGTGGCGTGTTTTTCTCCGCGCATGAAATCGCAGACCGCCTTCCGCCTCTCCGCCGTGCTCGGTTTTCTCGCCGTCGCGCTCGGCGCATTCGGCGCGCACGGGCTGCACGATGTGCTGGAGAAAAACGGACGTCTCGCGACATGGGAAACCGCGGTGCTGTATCACCTCACGCACGCTCTCGTGCTGCTCGTCATCGCCACGCTGCGCCCGCCGCGCCTCACGGCATGGCGGCTGATGCTTGCTGGCGTGATCATTTTCAGCGGTACGCTCTACGCCCTCGCGCTGACGAATGTGAAATGGCTCGGCGCGATCACGCCGATCGGCGGCGTGTGCCTGCTCGCGGGATGGCTCGCGCTGGCGTTTGGAAAAGTGCGAGAGGAGTGAGAGCCGCGCACGTCTCGGCTACGTCGCGAGCCGCCACGCAGCGAGCCGTTCGCGCCATGCGGCGATGGAATCCTGCTCGGGCGACAGGCGGTTCCAGTCGTTGAACGTCATTTCTGAGCACGTCGAAGAGCACGAAAAAAGGGGGATGATGAACCGCGAAGAAGCGAAGGGCGCGAAGCTGTGCGCAGGCACTCCCGCATTGCGAAATCCGCCACGGTTCCGCACCGTGCGCGGCTCCATGAAGACCCTCGCAACATTCTCCCTTGCGCTCGCATTTGCCGGCGCGGCATTCGCGCAGAAAAATCCCGCCACCGAGTATCCGCTCACGGAGGACTCGAAGCCGCATGACGGCGTGCCGCAAGGTGAGGTGCTGAAGCTCACGCTGGACGAGTCAAAGATTTTTCCCGGCACGACGCGCAACGTCACCGTGTACGTGCCGAAGCAATACGACCCGGCGAAGCCGGCGTGCGTGTGGGTGAACCAGGACGGCGTGCAGAACAATGCACCGGTCGTCTTCGACAATCTCATCGCGAAACACGAGATGCCCGTGACGATCTACATCGCCGCATCACCCGGCGTGGTGAAGGCACTCGACAGCAAAGTCGCGCTCGACCGTTTCAACCGCAGTCTCGAATACGACGGGCTCGGCGATGCGTACGCGCGGTTCGTCACGGATGAACTGCTGCCTTTCGTGGAATCGCAGAAGACTGGTGACGGTCGCGCGATCGTGCTGAGCAAGAGCGGGAATGATCGCTGCATCGGCGGGTCCAGCAGCGGTGCGATTTGCGCGTTCAACGCGGCGTGGGAAAAGCCGGCGGAGTTTCGCCGCGTGTTTTCCACGATCGGCACTTTCGTGAATCTGCGCGGCGCGGATCGCCTCGCGGGGCTCGTGCGCGAGACGGAGCCGAAGCCGCTGCGCGTCTTCCTGCAGGACGGCGACCACGATCAAAATATCTACGGCGGCGACTGGTGGATGGCGAATCAGATGATGGAACGCGCGCTCACATTCGCAGGCTACGAGGTGAACCACGCGTGGGGCACCGGCGGGCACGACGGAAGACAGGCAGCCGCGATTTTTCCCGAGGCGGTGCGGTGGATCTGGAAGGACTGGCCGAAGGAACCGCAGGCGGGCGCGGGCTCGAAGCAGCTCCAGGAAATTCTGATTCCCGGCGAGGGCTGGCAGCTCGTGGGCGAGGGCTACAAATTCACCGAAGGCCCGGCGGCGAACGCGCAGGGCGAAGTTTTCTTCAACGACATCCCGGCCTCGAAGACGTGGAAAATCGCGCTCGATGGAAAAGTGACGCCGTTCATCGCGGACTCGCAAAAGGCGAACGGGCAGGCGTTCGGCGCGGACGGCCGGCTCTACGCGGTGGCGACGGTGACGCCGCAGCTTTTGACTTACGACTCGAACGGCGTGGCGAAAATTTTCGCGGGCGACATCGTGGGCAACGACATCGTCGTCGCGCACAACGGCAATGTGTACGCGACGCACCCGGGCGGCGGCGTGAATCCGAGCCTCGTGTGGTTGATCAAGCCGAACGGCGAAAAGCAAATCGTGGACAAGGGGCTGAAGTTTTCCAACGGCATCGCGCTCTCGCCCGATCAGAGCCTGCTCTACGTGGACGACAGCAAATCGCACTGGGTGTATAGCTGGCAGATCCAGCCCGACGGCACGCTGAAGCACAAGCAGCGGTACTTCCATCTGCACGAACCAGACACCGCCGACGACAGCGGCGCGGACGGGATGAAAGTGGACGCTGCGGGCCGGCTCTACGTGGCGACGCGCATGGGCATCCAAGTCTGCGATCAGGCGGGGCGCGTGAACTGCATCATCCCCACGCCGAACGGACGCGTGAGCAATTTGGAGTTCGGCGGCGCGGATTTCAGCACGCTCTTCGCGACGTGCGGGGACAAGGTCTTCAGGCGGAAGGTCAAGGTGCAGGGCGCAGCGGGATTCCGCGCGCCGACGAAGCCGGCGGCGCCTCATCTGTAGCCGACGACGGAAGGAGGCGGGGCCAATGTGGGGCCGACGACTCGTCGGCCCAGACCGTGCGGTGAAGGACATTCTCCCAAAATCACCACGCGCTGCCACAGTCCGGAAATCCCCCGTGTTTCATACCATCTTTCGGAAATAAAATGACTGATGGGCGAAGAAGCAGGATGGCGTGCATCGGGTAGGGTGGGCGTCCCGCCTGCCGTATTCCGCGTCCCGCGGAATACACTCGAAGGTAGCTGGTGT
>JBBSEI010000094.1:0-16778 GCA_038239865.1 Chthoniobacterales bacterium | reverse complement strand
TGTCCCGTTGGCGTTGATCGTGAGCGAGCCCGCTGCCTCCTGCTTTGCCCATTCGTAGCGATTCGTGACGGAGCCGTCTCCATTTTTGGTGCGGTCGAGCAGAACCGCCTGGCCACCCGTCTTGAGAAACCAAGTGCCTAGGGTCTTGACATCGCCGGGGGTCGCAATGGCCCGCAAGTGTCTTTTCCCGTCGGCACCGAGCACGGGCTCCGATACAGCTTCGGGCCGGCGCGTGCGTTGCGGCACGGTAGGGGCGGCAGCTGCCTGCGGAGCGGCCGCCGTAGAGGGATTTGGCGCATCATTGGCCGGCGGCGATGCACCGGCACCATTGGGCGCGCGCAGTTGCGCAGCCGTGGCGTTCCAATAGGCATTGGCGATATTCGGGTCGGCGGCGTGAATGAAGTAACGGTTCCCCTCGATACTCTGAATGGTCGCGGGCTCCCAGCGGTTGGTCATGGAGCTGAACGATTCGACTTTGTCGCCCGGCTTCCACGCGCCCGGCGTTGCAGTCATCTGCACAGGTGACGCGGGGGCGGCACCACCTGCGCCGGCCGCGCGCACCTGTGCCGTCGTCGCTCCCCAATAGGCGCTGGCGATCTTCGGATCCTTAGCGTGGACGAAGTAGCGCGAGCCATCGATGCTCTGAACCGTAGCCGGCTCCCAGCGCTGCGTCGCAGAACTGTAGGCCTCGACCGCATCGCCCGGCTTGAAAGGCGGCTGCGCGGACAGAAGGATTGTGTCGAAGCAAAAGGCCGCCACCAAAACACAGGCACGAACGCGGCGGTATTGGTGGAATTTTTTCGGTGCCATATAAAGAACGGGTAAAAAGACAGTGTAGGGCGGCCACGGTCTCGCGGTGGACTGTCATTAGCAAGGGTTCGTTTGGTAAACTGCCAGAAACCATAGTGCGGTGAACGACAGCGCGATTTGGGGCTCGATACGGAGTTTCGACACGTTGCTCAGTGGCAGGCCGATGTAGGAGATGGCGGCGAAAAACGAGACCGTCGTCGCGATTACCTTGCGCGTCATTGGAGCGAGGGACTGATGATGCGCTGTGTAAAGCGCCGCGCTGCCGCACCTCACCCGCGGATCTGCCCGTTGCCGCGGAGGAGGTATTTGTAGGTGGTGAGTTCCTCGAGGGCCATGGGGCCGCGGGCGTGGAGTTTGTCGGTGGAGATTCCGATTTCCGCGCCGAAGCCGAATTCGCCGCCGTCGGTGAAGCGCGTGCTGGCGTTCCAATAGACGGTGGCGCTGTCCACCTCGGCGAGGAAGTGCGCGGCGGCGGCTGCGTCGGCGGTGATGATGCAGTCGCTGTGGTGCGAGCCGTGGGTCTCGATGTGCGCGATGGCTTCGTCGAGGGTGTCCACGACTTTCACGGCGAGGATCAGATCGAGGAACTCGGTGCGGTAGTCGGCGTCGGTGGCGGGGAGGATGCGGAATTCTGAATTCTGAATTTTGGATTCTGAATTTTGCATGGCGGCGGCGATGGCGGCGTGCGGGGCGTGGAACACAGGCTTCCCAGCCTGTGCGGCGGGAGTGGCGTGCGGGCTTCCAGCCTGCACGGTGGCTGCGGCGGGAGGCTGCAGGCTGGAAGCCTGCGCGCCTGTCCCGCTCACAGGCTGGGAAGCCTGTGTTCCGGCCGCAGTGACTTCGGCTGCGTGATCGGGGCCCGATGCAAGTGGCGCAAGTGCGGCGTAAGAGCGTTCGTCGCAGCGCAACTGCACGCCATTTTCCAAGAGCGCTCGCCCTGTCGTGGCGGTGAATTTTTCCAAGATCGCGGAATGGACGAGGACGGTCTCGATGGCGTTGCAGACGCCGGGGCGCTGCACTTTGGCATTGAGGATGAGGGACTCGGCCATGGCGGGGTCTGCGGCTTTGTCCACATACATGGCGCAGATGCCGTCGTAGTGCTTGATGACGGGCATGCGGGCGTGCTCGACGACGGTCTCGATGAGGCCCTTGCCGCCGCGCGGGATGATGCAGTCGAGGAACTGGTCCATGGCGCAGAGGAGGCGCACGGCTTCGCGGTCGGTGACGGGGATGAGGAGGATGGCATCCGCGGGCAGGCCGGCGCGCGCGCAGCCGCGGCTGAGGGCGGCGGCGATGGCGACGTTCGAGGCGATGCTCTCGCTGCCGCCGCGGAGGATGGTGGCGTTGCCGGTCTTCAGGCAGAGGACGGCGGCGTCGCTGGTGACGTTCGGGCGCGACTCGTAGATGATGCCGATGACGCCGATGGGGACGCGCACTTTCTGGATGTTGAGTCCATCGGGGCGCGTCCAGTCCTTGAGGATTTCGCCGACGGGGTCGGGGAGATCGGCGACTTGCCGCACGCCGTCGGCCATGGCGGCGAGGCGCTTCGGGTCGAGCTTGAGGCGCTCGAGCATGGCGCCGGAGAGGCCGTTCGCTTTCGCCTTTTCGAGGTCCTGTGCATTGGCCGCGAGGATGGCGGATTCGGCGGCGAGGAGTTCGTCGGCCATCGCGCGGATGCCAGCGTTCTTCTGCTCGGTGGTGCAAAGGCGGAGCGCACGCGCGGCGGCGCGGGCGCGGCGGCCGTAGTCGAGGATCTGTTCGCTGAGAGTCATCGGAAGTGTGAGTGCAAAAGTAGAGTGGAGTGCGCGCGCGGCGGCGGAGTCTTTTGGAGTGAGGTGTTAAAAGTTAGATGTTAGACGTTGAAGCCCCGCGCAGCGGAACCGTCGGTGTCAGAAACCATCCGCAATTTCCGAATGGCGCCTGCGGCGGGCTTAACTTCTAACATTTAACGTCTAACTCCTAACTTCTAACTTCAAAATGGGACGCGCATCGCGGAGGCGGGATTAAGAATAAGATTAAGAGGAGCGCGGCGGATTCACTGCGCATTCAGCGGGACGAGCGGCGGAAAGTAGGTCCCCGCGGGCTTGCCCGATGCGGCTTGGATGATCTGCCCCGCCCTCCGTCCGCTCGCGACGACTGTCGGGATGCCTGCGCTCACGGCAGCGCGCACGGCTTGGAGCTTCGTGGACATTCCGCCGACGCTGAGGCGTCCCTTTTCCTGACGGACGAATTTTGTGACCGAATCCAGATCGTCCACTCGCGGGATCGTGCGGCCTTTCGCGTCGAGCAAGCCGTCCACGCTGGTGAGGAGGATGAGCAGGTTGGCATCCGCGAGGATCGCGACGGCGGCGCTGAGCGAGTCATTGTCGCCGAACTTCAGCTCCTCGACGGCGACGGTGTCATTCTCGTTCACGATGGGCACGACGTGGTTCGCGAGCAGCCGCGCGACGGTGTTGCGGATGTTCGCGTAGGAGGTGCGGCTGTCCATGTCGCGATGCGTGAGGAGGAGCTGCGCGACGGTGACGTCGTGCTTCGCAAAATGATCCGTGTAAGTGGACATGAGCCGTCCTTGGCCGACTGCGGCGCACGCCTGGCGCGAGGCGAGATCCTCTGGGCGATCCTTCAGCCCGAGTGCGCCGAGGCCCGCGGCGACTGCGCCGCTGGAGACAATGATTACCTCGTGGCCGCAACCCACGAGCACGGCGACTTCCTTGGCGAGCCGCGCAAATTGCCGCTGGTCGAGATTCGTCCCGCGCGGCGTGGCGAGAATGCCGGAGCCGAATTTCAGAACGATGCGTTTGTGTGCGGCGTGAGCCATGAGGGGGCGCTACATAGCGGGGAAGGGGCGATTGTCGAATTCGGAATGACGTGCGGGCGGGATCACGATTCTGAGTTACGAGTTCCAAGTTCTGAGTTCCAAGTTCAGCTCCGCGCAGCGGCTTCAGCCATGTCACGATGCACATCGAGTTTTGGAACGCGCCTGCAGCGGCCTCAACTTGGAACTTGGAACTTGGAAGCAACTCCGCGCTTCACGCCCGCGCCGCGCTCGTGCAAGGAATGCCGCATGAGCAAGAACATTCCCGCCACGCAGGCCGCGCTCGACACCGCGACGCTGCTGGAATCCGTCGCGAAAAATGTGCGCCTCGTGGCGGCAGAGGGCGATTCGCCCACGTACGCAGAAAGCATCGCGCAGCTCGCCGAGGGCGGGCAGTGGACCGAGATCGTGGATCGCTTTTACCGCACGCTCGCCTTCGGCACCGGCGGTCTGCGCGGGCGCACGATCGGCCGCCACGTGACGGCGGCGGAGCGCGGAAAATCCGCGGAGGGCGATCGACCCGAGCAGCCGTGCGTGGGGACGAACGCGATGAATTATTTCAACATCAGCCGCGCGACGCAGGGCCTCGTGGCATATCTGCACGAGTGGTTCCGGAAGAAAAAACTGCCCGGCCGCCCGAAGCTCGTCGTGGCGTACGACACGCGGCACTTTTCCCGCGAGTTCGCGGAACTCACGGTGAAAGTCGCAACGGAACTCGGCTGCGACGCCGGCTTGTTCGAGGGGCCGCGCTCGACGCCGGAGCTTTCCTTCGCCGTGCGCCACACGAATGCGACGGCGGGCATCGTGATCACCGCGTCGCACAATCCGCCGCACGACAACGGCTACAAGGCGTACTTCGCCGACGGCGCGCAGATCGTGGAGCCGCACGCGGGCGCGATCATCGCGAAGGTGAACGCCATTCAAAGCGACCGCTACACGCCGGTCGCGAAGGCGCAGCGCGGCAACCGTATCGCGCTGAAGCGCGATATTGACGATGCCTTCATCAGGCGCTTGCGCACGCTCGTGCTCGATCCGGAAATGGTGAAGTCCGCGAGCGGGTTGAAGATCGTCTTTACGAGCATCCACGGCACGGGCGGCGTGATCACGAAGCCGCTGCTGAAAAAGCTCGGCTTCCGCTTCACCGTCGTGCCGGAGCAGGACAAGTTCGACGCGAGTTTCCCCACGGTGAAATCGCCGAATCCCGAGAACGCCGAGGCGCTCGCGATGGCCATTGCGCTCGCGGAAAAGGAAGCCGCCGATGTCGTCATGGCGACCGATCCCGACTGCGATCGCATGGGCGTCGCGATCCGGAATGCGCAGGGCAAAATGGAGCTGCTCTCCGGGAATCAGATCGGCTCACTCATCGCGGCGTACCGCGTGCGCAAGCTGATCGACCTCGGCATCATCACTCCGGC
This sequence comes from Chthoniobacterales bacterium, assembly GCA_038239865.1. Lineage (GTDB taxonomy): Bacteria > Verrucomicrobiota > Verrucomicrobiia > Chthoniobacterales > Chthoniobacteraceae > SXWH01. The sequence goes on along the minus strand of JBBSEI010000094.1, from coordinate 11,738 downwards.
GAACGCCGCGCGCTGCGCGATCATCAAGACCTTCGTGACGACCGATCTGCAAAAGGCGATCGCGGCGAAGCACGGGCTGCGGTGCGTCGAGACGCTCACGGGGTTCAAATACATCGGCGAAAAACTCGGCAAGTACGAGGCGGCGATCCCTGCGGCGGTGCGGGCAAATTATCGCAAACTCAGCGAGCACGAGACGCGCGCGCTGCGGCTGCAACACTCGACGTATTACGTCGCGGGCGGGGAGGAGAGCTACGGCTACAGCGCGCATGATTTTGTCCGCGACAAGGACGGCAACGCTGCGGTGATTCTCTTCGCCGAAGTCGCCGCGTGGGCGAAGTCGCGCGCGCTCACCGTCGATCAGTTGCTCGACGAAATTTATGCGGAGTACGGTTTTTACTGGGAGAAAAACGGCACGCTCACTTTCGAGGGTGCAGACGGTGCGGCGAAGATCGCGAAGCTCGCCGCGAGCTATGCGAAGACCGCCCCGAAGATGATGGACGGTGCGAAGCTCACGGCGGTGCGCGACTTCAATGCGAAGACTTTCACCGACGTGGAAGGCGACACGATTCCCCGCGAGAAAATGGTGATTTTCGATCTCGCCGATGGCCGTCGCGTGGCCGTGCGCCCGTCGGGCACGGAGCCGAAGATCAAATTTTACCTGTTCGTCCGCCGCGATCCGAAGGGCGCGCGCTTCGGTGCGAAGGAACTCGCCGGCGTGAAGCGCGAGGCGCGCGCGTCGCTCGATGCGCTGTGGCAGTGGATTCAGGCGGATGTGAAAGAGCGGCTATAAAATTCGCCGCGTGGCGCGGGAGTCGCTAAACAAAACGCAGAACATCACCACCACCATGGGACGCGAAATTCAACTTGATGGAACAGAAACCTCCGTCGTCAAAGCGATCGGCATCGGCAGCAGCGAGGTGGATGGCGAGACTTTGATCGAGCGCTGCCAGGATCTCGATATCGCGGAACTGATCGACGCCGTGCGCGGCCTGATCATGCAGGGCTTTGTGGAGGCAGATTCGAGTTCTTTTTACAACGCGAAGGAAATGGCGGACGTGAATTTCCGTGTGAACACCGGTTACGCCAAGGATCTCAAGGAAGCGATCGAGGACAAGCCGCAGGCCAAAAAGAGCAAGCGCGTCCGCCGCGAGTAGCGCGTCTCGGCTGGCAGGCAAAAGCGCTCGCGCAAACGCATCCGGAGATCGCGTGTCGGCAGCGTGATCGAGAATGGAACTTGGCAGCGAGCGGCGTTGCAGGGCATCTCGGCGCGGTGACGAACCGAACAATCACCGCCCCGCCCTCGCGTCTCGCACGCGCGTGGCCGTGGCTCGCGGCGGTGCTGAGCGGCGTGCTGCTGGTCCTGAGTTTTCCGCCGGCGGATGTCGGCGGATTTGCGTTCGTGGCGCTCGTGCCGCTGCTCATGGCCGTGTGGATTCCGCGGCGCGGAAAGCGGCGCGGGCTGCGGAATTTCGCGCTCGGCTACGTCGCGGGCCTCGTGTTTTTCACCACGACATTTTCATGGTTTGCGGAGCTTGCGCCCCTGTTTGATTCTTTCGCGCTGAAGGGCCTGCCGTTGTATTTCGCGACCTACCTCGCGCTCTATCCGGCGACGTGGGCGTGGCTCGCGGGCTGGATCGCGGGTACGCAATTTCATCCCCTGCCGCCGCCCGATCCGCTCGCGAAATTTGAGCGCCCGCTGCTCCTGCAGTCCTCGCGAAATCTCGGCATCGCCGCTTTCTGCGCGGCGACGTGGACTGCGCTGGAGTGGGCGCGCGGGTGGATGCTCTCGGGCTTCGGCTGGAATCGGCTCGGCCTCGCGCTGCATGCGGATTTGCCGACGATCCAAATCGCCGACATCACCGGCGTCGCCGGACTCACATTCCTCCTCGTGATGTGCAATGCGATCCTGCTCATCACCGTGCTCCGCGTGCGTGCGGAAATCGGCCGCACCCGGCTGCGGCCGCATTTTGATTTTGCCGTCACCGCGGGCCTCGTCGTGCTCGTCTTCGGCTACGGCGTGCGCGTGCTCATCCGCGCGCAGCAGGCCCCGGAAAATTTCGCGCTGCTGAAAGTCGCCGCCGTGCAGCCGAACATTCCGCAGCGGGAGAAAAACGAGAACCCGCTTTCCGATGAGACCTTCGAGCAAATGCGCAGCCTGAGCGACCTGGCCGCGGCGACCGCGCCGGATTTGCTGCTGTGGCCGGAAGCATCGGTGCCGGGCGGAATTTTCGGCGACAAGGACACGCTCGCCTTCATGCTCGAGCGCGCCGCGCTGGTCCCCGCGATGATCGTCGGCACCGATGACATGAATCGCGACGCCGTGGGCGACGATTACAACAGCGCGGCTTTCCTCCTTGCGGGAAAAAAGGAGATCCAAATTTACGACAAGCAGCAGCTCGTGCCCTTCGGCGAATACCTGCCGCTGCGACCGATCCTCGGCGGCATGTTTGGCAATCTTGTGTCGGGAGATTTCAAGGCGGGCAAAGTGCCCGGCGTTTTTTCGCTCGTGAAACCCGCGCTCAAAATCGCGCCACTGATTTGTTTCGAGGACACGCGCGGCGACGTCACGCGCCGGCAGGTTCAGCTCGGCGCACACCTGCTTGTGAATCTCACGAACGACGGCTGGTTCGGGCCGACGGCGGAACTCGATCAGCAGCTCTACGACGCCGTGTTTCGTTCCGTCGAAAATCGCCGCCCGATGGTGCGCTGCACGAACAACGGGATCACCGCATCCGTGGACAGCTTCGGTCGCGTGGACCGCTGGCTGGAGCCTTTCACCGCGGGCACGGCGACGCGGGAAATCAAAGTGCCGCTCGCGCTGCCCTCCACATTTTACACGCGGCACGGCGAGGTGTTTGCCGTCGCGTGTGCGATCGCCGCGGCGCTCGCAGGCGCACTCGTCGCGGCGTCGCGGCGCGCTACTCGCCGCGCTGGAGGAATTCCACCTTCGCGCTCAGCTCAGGCGTGAGGAAACGATCGGGCTTTTCGATCTGCACTTTCACCTGCAGCGTGCCTTTTTGGCGGCTCGCCTCGGGCGCGATCTCCGTCACGCTGCCGGTGTAAAGTTTTTCCGGCCACGCCTCGGGGCTGATGCGGCAGCGCTGGTTCATGGAAACTTTCGGCAGGTCGGCTTCGCTGATGTCCACCTCGACTTGCAGGTCGTTCGGATCGGCGAGTGAAAGCAGCGCGCTGCTCGGGCCGTGCGCGCCGGTGCCGCCGAAGGTCTGCGGCGTCACGAGCTCGCCGGGATGCGAAAGTTTTTCCAGCACCACGCCATCGATCGGCGAGCGGATCACCGTCCATTCCAGCCACACCTGCGCCATCGAGCGCGTGCCCTCGAGCTGCTTCACCTGCGCCTCCGCGGACGCGATGCCGAGCCGTGCCTCGTCTTCGCGCTCGACGGTTTCATTCTGCGTCGCGCGCAATTTTTTCACGCGTTCAAAGTGGATCTTCGCGCGCTCCACCGCGACGCGGGCGACGGCGAGTTGGCCTTCGATTTCGAGGATGCGCGCCTGCTGCTCGGAATCATCGAGCCGCACGACGATCTCGCCCTGCTTCACGCGGTCGCCCTTTTTCACGCCGATCCATTTCACCTCGTTCATCGCGCGCGGGCTCAGTTCGATGCGCTCGCGATTGATGATGTAGCCGCTGACGGTGAGCAGCGCGTCGCCCGCCTTCGCGGGCTTCCGGCTCATCGTCGTGATCGCGGCGGTCGGTGCGGATTTTGTCGCCGACTTTGCGTCCTTGCCCGTGCCCGTGCGCGAGTCCGCGGCCCACGGTTTTGCCACGTAAAGCGCGATCGCCGTCGCGAGGATCACGCCGAGAATGATGTAGCCAAACGCCCCCTGCGAGCGCTGCCGCCGGCCCTGCGGGATTTGGATGGTTTGCAATTTGGCGGCGTCCATGGGCGGCGAGTGTAGCGCGGATCAGACCGCCTTCAACGCCTCGATCACCGGCAGCCGCGATGCGCGCAGCGCGGGCAGCAGCGCGCCGAGCAGGCCGACGAGTGCGGCGAAAATGAGACCCTTCGCGATGATGGGCGGGGTGACGGTGAGCTCGAAGACCGTCTCGCTGAACGTCTGGAAATTCATCGTGCCCGTCTTGTAGCCATTCACGGCGAGCGAGGCCGCGCCGCCGACGATCCCGCCGATGAAGGCGAGGCACGCGCCCTCGATCAAAATCGCGGCGACCACCGAGCGCCGCCGGAAGCCGAGCACGCGCAGCGTCCCAATCTCGCGCGTGCGCGCACCGACGCTCGCATACATCGTGTTCATCGCGGCGAGAACCGCGCCGATGGACATCACGATTGCGATCACATTCCCGCCGTACCGGATCGGCCCGGCGGTCTTCGTCTGCTGCGCGTAGTACTCCGTTTCGGCGACGACGCGCATCGTGAGGCGGTGATCACTTTCGAGCCGCTGCTTCAATCGCGCACCGGCCGCGGCGTCCACCGGCCGGATGAGCACGCTTGCAAAATTCGAGCGATTGAAAATGGCGCGCGCCTCGTCGGCATCCAGCCATGCCTCGGAATCGTACGCGCTGCCGCCCGCATCGAAATGGCCGACGATCGTGAGCGTGCGCGAGCCGAGCTTGATCTCGTCGCCGACCTTCACGCCGCTGAAGCGCCGCGCGAGCCGCGCGCTCGTGACCGCCTCGCGCTTGCCCGCGACAAACCACCGGCCCTCGGTGAGCCGCACTTGCGGGCGCAGCGCCGCACCATTCGGAGAGACGCCGCGAAAAATCACATTCGCACCGCCTTCCGCACCGCCGGCTCGGGGGAGATACGCGGTGATCAGCGCGTCGGCGGAAATCAGCGGCCGGTTCTTTGCATCGCGCGCGATCTCCTCCCCGTACTGGATCGAGCGCACGTCATCGAGCCCGATTTGGCTCGTGGATTCGGAGTCCGAGCCTTTGCGCACGGCGAGCAAATTGCGCGGATCGCCGGTGGTGCCGCCGGAATTTTCCAGTCCCGTCGCGAGCGCCTGCATGAGGATCCAGACGAAGACCACGGCCGCGATGCCGAGCACGGTCGCGAGTGTCGAGCGCCAGCGGACGAGCACATTCCGCAGGCTGTATCGGATCGGCAGGGCCATTTCGCGGAGCGGGCGGCGCGCCCGTGGATCAGCGCTGCTGCGGCGGCGGTGGCGGCACGCCGGTGGTTTTGAAAACCTGCAGTCCCGCCTTTTGCCGCTCGGTTTTTTGATCGAGCGTCTTTTTCAAAGTGTCCACCTGATCGGGCGTGAGCGTCTTCGCCGCCGCCTGCAGCACGCGATTCTTGTAGTCGTCCTGCTGCTTTTCCCACGCGCCGAAAGTCGCGTCGTCCTTCAGCGCCGTGAGCACCGCAGTCGGATCATTTTTCGAGGGATCAAAAGGATTCGCCGGGGATTTTTCGCGCTCGCTGGCGAGGAGTTGCACGAGGCCTTCCTTCTGCGCCGGCTCGAGCGGAGTGCCCGCGGATTTGAACTGATCCTCGAACTGATTCACCGCGCCGCGTTCATCCACCGACTTGTCGTAATCGCTGAACTGGCTGAAGCCGTCCTCGCCAAGCGTCGCCTTGATCTTGTCGTTGAACTCGCTCAGGACGGCGCTCGAGTCGGCAGTGGCTTTCGCGGAATTTCCGGCGGAGTTCACTCGCGCAGTCGTCAGAGCCGTCTGCCGATCGGCGAGCAGGCTCAGGAGGACGGTCGAGTCCTGCGGGGAAAGTTTCAGTCGGTTGGCGAGTTCCGCGTATTGCCGCTGCACTCTTGAGGCGGATTGGTTCTGCAGCATTTTCCTGCCCTCGGGGGTCTGCATCATCGCCATCATCCCGCCGATGCCCGGCGTCCCGGCATTCGGTCCGCCGACGCCCGGCGGCGTGGGTCCGCCGGGTCCGGAATTTTGCTGCGGCAAATTTGCCTGCGCCTGCAGGCGGTCGCGTTCGCGGGTGAGGCGATCGATGTTTTCCCGCAGCGGATCGGTCGCGGCGAGCGCGGCTTTTTCCGCCGCGAGAGCGGCGTCACGCTGCGCGGTGAGCGCCGCATTTTGCGCGTCTTTTTCCGCGAGCTGGCCATGGTACTGGACGGCGAACCACGCGCCGACGGCGGTGGTGAGAGCGAGGAGGACGATGAGGATTTTTTGCATCGGAGAAGGGTGCGGAAAAGTGAGAACGCGAACCATCCGCGACGCGCTGCGAGGCGTCAAGGGGCGCAGATGGAGGTCGCGCGATGATCGCTTGCGTTGGCTAGGCTTCTCCCACGGCTTGCCTGCGCGCGTTCGTTGGCGATGCTCGGCGGATGTTTCGATTCTCCGCGTGTCTCCTGCTGCTGCTCTCGCCTTTGCTCATCGGCGACGATCGCATCGTCGTGGATGATGAGTCATTTGACGAGCAGGCGACCGCCGCGGCCACCGCGCTGCACGGGCAGGGGAAGCTCGTCTCCCTCGCGAAGCTCCGCGCGCAACTCGATCGCACGAGCACCGAGACGGCGCTGCCCGAGCCGCGCAAGGACAAGCTCCGGCCTGCGGAAGTGTATCGTCTCATCCGCGGCAGCACGGTCGTGGTCGCGACATTTTACCACTGCACGAAATGCAAAAAATGGCACTTCGACAGCGCGTCCGGATTCGTCGCCGCGGACGGTGTGGTGAGCACTTCCGAGCATGTCGTGGATTTCGAGGACGAGGAAATGAAGGACGGATTTCTCGTCGTCGCTGACGTGAAGGGCCGCGTCTTCCCGGTGACGGAAGTGCTCGCCTCGAACGCCGATGCGGACACGTGCCTGCTGCGCGTGGCGGGTCTCGATTTGCCGCCGCTGCCGCTCAGCCGCACGGCGCAGGTCGGCGATCCGGTTTTCTGTCTGAGTCATCCGGACGGCAATCACTGGATGTTCACCGCGGGGATGCTGTCGCGCTTTTTCATCAATCGCGAAGCGGCGACCGATGGCGACAAGCCGCCGGCGAAAACGAAAGTTGCGCCTTCGCTCTACATCAACATCACGGCGGAATTTTCCCCAGGCAGCAGCGGCGCGCCGATCGTGGATGAATGCGGCAACGTGGTCGGACAAGTCGAGAGCATCACCTCCAGCCTCGAGCAGGAAAAAGGAGGCGAGGGGAAAAATGTGACGACGAGCTACGGCATGCCGCTGCGCTCGTGCGTGGCGTCGGAGGAAATCGCGAAGCTCGCACGTCCGCCCGCGAAAGCGGTGAAGTAGCCACGGCGCGCGCGGCTACGGCGTCGGCGTTCGCGGATTCGCCGGGGCCTGCTTTTCCTCGGCGGCATGTCGCGCCGCGATGCAGGAGGCGCATCGATACACGCGGGCCGAGTGCGGCTCGGCCGGGAGAAGCGCATTGCCGCTGGAGACAATTTTCTCCGCGCCAAACGGGTAGGCCGCCGCGGCTGAGGGATCGCCCGCCGGACTGGCCGAGTCCGCGGAGTCCTCGAAGACGATCGGGATCTCGCGCATCTTCATTTTTTCGTGATGCACCGGGCAGATGTCCCCGGTGGCGGAAACCAGATTCCGCGGCAAAGGCGTGCTGCCCACGGATTCCTGCGCGGAGGTTTGCGTGTAGCTCCGTTTGTTCGCTGGCATGGTCGCATCAAGAGTGGACGTGGGTTTGCCTTGGCGACCAGTGGCACCTCCGGAATCCCCGCTGCCCGGCTCGCAGGAAGCGAGCAGGAGCATGCCCAGCGGGGCGAGGATGAGGAGTCGGCGCATCAGGAGGGAGTCGGCGATGCCTCGAAAATGCACCCCGCATGGAGTCCGGCGCAACGTGTTTTCCACAGGCATCCGAGGAAAACGAAAACGCCCCGCGCACGGCGTGGCCATGCGCGGGGCGGAATGTTTTTCAATCGCGCCGCGCGATCAGATCACGATCGTCTTGCCCGGGACCGCACGCGGGTAGAGGCCGTCGGGGCCGGGCTTCACCGCCATCTCGGCGTCCCATGCGAGGTTCTTCGGGAAGATGGTGAGCTCGCTCTTGAGCGCCTTTTCCATCTCGACTTCCTTGCCGCTGTACGTCGCGAGGCGGCCGAGGATCGCCGTCATCGTGCTCATCGCGCCGTACTCGGCTTCGTTGTACGGCGTGTTGTTGCGGATGGCGGCGAAGAAATCATCGTGCTCCTGCTGGTACGGGTCCTTGTCGCCTTCGTTCTTGTGGCGCCAGGCGTCGCCCTGCGTCGGCGAGATCACGTGGCGGCTCACATCGGCGCGGCCCTTCGTGCCCTGCACATGCTCGCTCACGGAATTCCAGCAGCCGACGATGTGGCGGCAGTAGCTCGCGCAGCGCGAACCGTCCGCGTATTCAAACTCGACCGCGTGGTGGTCGAAAATCTCGCCGTAGTCGGGGCCCTTGCGCACTTCGCATCCGCCGAGGCCCTGCGCCTTCACCGGCCAGTCTTTTTTCACCCAGTTGATCACGTCGAGATTGTGAATGTGCTGCTCGACGATGTGGTCGCCGCAGATCCAGGCGAAGTAATACCAGTTGCGCATCTGGTATTCCATTTCGGTCAGCTTGCGGCCGTACTGCTTCTCGAGGTCCTCGCGTTTTTTCACCCAGGGCGTCGCGCCGTTCCAATACGCACGCATCGAGGTGATGTCGCCGATCGCGCCGTCATGCAGCCGCTTCATCGTCTCGATGTAGCCCTTCTGGTGATGCCGCTGCAGGCCCACGCCGACTTTCAGATTTTTCTCCCGCGCGATTTTCGCCGCGGCGAGAACCTTGCGCACGCCGGTGCCGTCGGTCGCCACGGGCTTCTCCATGAAGACGTGTTTGCCCTGCCGCACGGCCTCCTCGAACATCATCGGGCGGAAGCCGGGAGGCGTGGAAAGGATGACAACATCCGCCATCGAAATCGCCTTCTTGTAGGCGTCAAAACCGAGGAAGCGGTTTTCCTTCGCGACCGTGCCGCGGTCGGCGAACTTGGCCTCGAAATTTTTCAGCGCGGACTCCATGCGATCCTCGTGGACATCGGCCGCAGCGACGAGTTTCACAGGGCCGAGGTTCGTGGTGGAAAGCGCCTGCGCGCACGCGCCGGAGCCGCGTCCGCCGCAGCCGACGATGGCGAGCTTGATCTCATCGCCGCCCGCCGCACCGAGGGCAAAGCGCGCCGGTGCGAGTGCGCCGACGAGGGCCGCGCCGCCGAGCGCCGCACTGCCGCGCTGGAGGAAGCTGCGGCGGGTAAATTGATCCGGGGTGATGATTCTGGGTTCCTGATTCATGGTGGGTGGTGGGTTTTCGATGGGATGAAGGAGCGCGAGCCTAGAGCATCTGCGTTTGGCTTGGCTACGCCCGAATGACCGCCGTTCGCGAAATTTCTTGGCGCCTCCGCTGGCACTCCGTGCTCACGCCCGGCTCGCCGCGCGCCATCGCCAGCGGATCGAAGCCCGCATCGGGAATGATCGGTTCGCTGATGAAAGTCGGCGGCAGGACGGGATGATGCCCGCTTTGATCCGCTGCTGGAGCCGCGCCTAGAGCCTGTCATGCACTTTTGAAGTGCTCATGCGCTAAGGGCCAAAGGCCCGCAAACATGCCAGCCCAGGGCAACGCCCTGGGTCATCGGAAATAAAAAGATCAAAGCCCTGAAGGGGCGGCTTCATCGTGTCGCGCCCCTTCAGGGCTTTGTCTGTTCTCCGCGCAAACCCAGGGCATTGCCCAGGGCTGGCATGGTTCGCACCGTTGGTGCTTCAGAGACATCACGCACTCGAAGTGCATGAACAGGCTCTAGAAATCCCCGCCGCCACCGCCGGAATCCCCGCCGCCGAAATCTCCGCCGCCGCCGGAGTCGCCGCCACCCGAATCGCCGCCGTAGTCGCTGCCGGAACTCGTGCTGTCGGTGTCCTGTCCGCTGAAGCCGCCGTCGCCGCCGGACTGGTCATTGCGATCCGAGCCGTAGGCGCTGTTGCCGTGACTGCTGAAGAACTGATCGTACATCCACATCCCCGCCGCCGCGCCAAACATGCCACCGACCAGCGAGCTGAGAAATCCGCCGCCGCCGCTTGGCTGCCCCATCGCCGAGCCGCCGCCCATCCTGCCGGCAAGCGCACGGAAAATTCCGATGACCAGCCACACCACGAGGCCGATGACGATGGCCGGGATGAGCCAGCCCGTGGAACTCGGCGGCTGCGTGGGCCGCGCGGCGACGGGCGCAACCGCGCTGCCGTTGTGGGCGCGCGGATTCGAGTGGGACTTCATCGTGGCGAAGATGAAATTCACGCCATCGCGCAGCGCCTCGTCGTTCTGATGCGCGTGAAGTTTCGCAGTCATCATCGCGACCAGCGCGTCGCGATCATGGAGGGTGAATGCCTGCGCCTGCGTGCTGTTGCCGACATTGGTCTGGAGGTGGGCAGGCTCCTTCACGAGGAGGATGTACACGCCGTTCACGCCCTTTTGGTCAAACTGCTTGGACGCCCACTGCGCGAAGAGGTGATTGAGCGCCGCCTTGTCCTGCAAGTTCACGCCGGTCTTCAGTTCCGCGGGGATTTCCTTGAACGTCTCGATCGTCACACCCTTGTGCAGCGTGCGCTCCATTTCGCCGATCACTTTTCCAGCATCCACTTTTGCCTGCTCGGAGAAAAAGCCGCCGCCATCGAGGACGCCGCCCGCGCGGCTGGCGTTTGTGCCGAGGACGATCGCGGCGAGGATGCCGAGGACCCCGACAAAAGTGCGAAGCCCATGCCCCGCATTTCGCAGGCTGGGTGAAGACGGATGAATGGTCGTGGTGCTCATAGGCGGCGAAGATACGCGGGGCTCGCGTCCGGCGCAAGCGACCGCGGAGGACAACCGTCGCGCCTGTCTTCCGGTGCGCTACGGCATCTGCGCGACGAGCATGAGCGACGAGCCGGCGTGATGCTGCGGGATGAACTCGAGTTGGCTGAGCAGCATGAGCGCCGCATTGCCGATCGCGCCGGGCGGCGTGAAGCCGGCGCGGAGGATCGCATCGTGATCGGTCGCGTTGCGCAATTGCCGGCGGCGGATGCTCAGCAGCGGTCGCAGCGGCCAGCCCCAGTACGACCAGCGCTCCACGCGCAGGCCGCACGATTCCGCGAGGCCGAGCAGTTCCTTCGCATCATACCGCCGCACATGGCCTGCTGCGGTGTCGTATTCGGACATGAGTTGCATGTCCGCCGGGACATTGATGAACACGCGGCCGCCCGGCTTCACATGGAAGAGTGCGGACTCGAGGAAACCCTTGTGGTCGTCCAGGTGCTCGATCACGTCGAATAAGATCATCCCATCATAGATAGCCTTCAGTGCCGCGGCGCGTGCATGGATGTTATAACAATGGCGCTGACTCGTCCGGCAGACGGATTCCTTCAGCGCATACTCATTGAGATCAAAGCCATCAATCGTCGTGCCATAAGTATCCTCCACCTGCCGCTGCACGAGTCCCGATCCGCAGCCGATCTCCCCGAGTCGCGCCGTGCGCCATGGAAAATCCCCGGCGAGCTTTTGCAGCACCTGAAATCTCCGGCGAATCCAAAAGTGGCTCGGCGACGCCACGGAAAACCACGCGTCCCCCATGCTCACACCTTCGGGGGGGGAGAGATAGTTGTTTTCAGGTCTCACGGCTGCACCTTTCCCGGCTGAGTGCCCGTCTTAGTTTCGAGTTCGGGCACGGATAGGATGTTCGTTGCGGAGTGAGGTGACAGGTCGCCGATCACCGCGCGGGCGATGGCCGTGGGGCGGCGTTTGAGTTCTTTGAGCATGACGATGAGATATTCCCCGAGCACTCCGAGGCAGAGGAAGAGCATGGCGGAGACCGCGAG
>JBBSEI010000093.1:0-17008 GCA_038239865.1 Chthoniobacterales bacterium | reverse complement strand
CTAGGCACTTGGTTTCTCAAGACGGGTGGCCAGGCGGTTCTGCTCGACCGCACCAAAAATGGAGACGGCTCCGTCACGAATCGCTACGAATGGGCAAAGCAGGAGGCAGCGGGCTCGCTCACGATCAACGCCAACGGGACATTCGTCCATGTCCAACCCGGCGGAGAGCGCGAGACCGGGACCTGGAGCGACTTCGGCAAGAATACCAATACCGTCGAATTGAAAGGCTACGAAGGCGAGATCTGGACGGCCTCGGTTTGGAATGGCGAGATGGAAGTCGTCCATCCCGTTGGGAAAAGGGATTGGGCCTATCGCCCGTAAGCGGAACCGCATAAGAAGCGCCCGCGGTGGCCGCAGCGTGAAATGAGAGGCTGATTATTCGTTCTCGATTCCTCACGGAGGACGGATGCCTGTCCGCTGCTGCGGCGCATTTCGGCGAGCGTGGCGAGTGCGCGGGCGTTGCTGAAGAAGACGGGGGCTTGCCCGCGCGCCCGGACACGCGCAGGAAAATGGGAGCGCACGCTTCCAGCGTGCCGCGTCCGGCATCCCTGCGGACGCAGGGCGAAGGCGGCGGGTCTTTCCATTCCTGCTGAGGAAAAAATAGACAGGCGCTGCCGCGCAACGCTGCGAAGCTTTCCGGCAAGGATGCCGGAAAGGACACGCTGGAAGCGTGTGCTCCCGTTTTCCTGCGTGCTGCACCGGCTCTCCGTGAATCGGATGCCTTGCCGGAATAAGGGACTGATTGTTCGCCCGCCGATTGCTCGCGGAGGACGGATGCCTGTCCACTTGCTGTGGCATCAAACCAGCCGCACGATGTCCGTCCCGACGATGCACATGTCGTCGGCAAATTCGCCGGTGGCGGAGAAGCGGCGGAGTTCGGCGAGGAGGGCGTCGAAGAGTTGCGGCGTGGGCAGCGCGCTGTGCCGCGTGATGGCTTCGGTGAGGTGCGACATTTCGTAGAGGGTGCCGTCTGCGCTTTCGAGTTCGTACAGACCGTCGGTGAAAAACAGGAGCAGGTCGCCGGGCGCGATCGGCTGTTCCTGCGTCGCGTACTCGGAGTTGTTCATGAGGCCGAGCGCGGGGCTGGGCTTCACGCCGGAGTGCTGGAGGCGGGCGACTTCGCCAGCGGCGCGGCGGACGTGAAAGGGCGCGGGATGCCCGGCATTTGCCCAGCGCACGGTGCCGCGCTGCACATCGATGACCGCGTAAAATGTGCTCGCGAAAAGCGGCGTGCTCGTCTGGTGCAGGATCGCGCAGAGGCTGCGGTTGAGTTCCGTCATGAATTTTCCCGGCTCGCCGGCCTGCGGGCGCAACTCCTCGACGAGGCCGCGCATGATCGCGGTGACGAGCGCGGACCGCACGCCGTGGCCCATCACATCGCAAATGAGCACGCCGGCCTGCGCGTCTGAGAGCGCGAGCACTTCAAAGAAATCGCCGCCCAGCTCGGCACTCGTGGAATAACGGTGGCAGAATTGCAGCGCGCCGCGTTCCGGCGATGCATCCGCGGGGAAGACGGGATAGTGCCGCGGCAGGAACGACGACTGCAGCTCGCGCGCCATGCCGAGATCGGCGGCCATCTCTTCGTTCTTCTCGCGCAGCAGCCCGGCCTGCTCCTCGATCTGTTCGTTCGCCCGGCGCAGCTCGATGTTTTTCTGCACCGCCGTCTCGTACGTGGAGAGCAGCAGATCGATGGAATGAATCCGATCGGTGCTCAGCCGGTACTTGTGCCCCGCGAAGAAAAATTCCGGCGCGTTCTTTCCACCGGCCTGCCGGCGGAGCTCGAGATTCGCGAGCACATGCTGGAGGCGCGAGAGCAGGAATTCATCCGCGTACGGCTTCACGATGAAATTGTCCGCGCCGCATTCGAGGCCGCGCAGGATGTCCTTCGGGTCCGAGAGCAGCGTGAGCAAAATGACGGGCAGATTTTTCATTTTCGGATCGTCCTTGATGCGCTGGCACAATTCGTAGCCGTCCATCTCCGGCATGTTGATGTCCGTGATCACGACGGTGGGGACGCTCGATGCCAGCATCGCCAGCGCCTCCCGCCCATCGCGTGCGGTAGTCACGCGAAAGCCGTGAGTTTCGAGCACATGCCGGAGTTTCAGCGCCTGCGTCGGGCTATCTTCCACGATCAGGATCTCCACGCCCGCGGCCGCGATTTCGCCGAGCAAGTTCATGCGGCGGGAACATACGGGGCGGCACCCCGCCTTGCAATAGTCCGTCCGCGGCGCGCGATCACGCGGCGCGGAAATTCGTCACTCCGCGAGAAGCGGTGCATCCTGCGGGCACCCGCGCTCGCGCAGCCATGCAAAAAGCACCGGTGGGACAACGAGGATGTGGAGCAGGCTGCTGAGCATTCCGCCGATGACGGGCGCGGCGAGGATCACGTGCGCGGCATCCTTCACGCTGCTGCTCCCCGGCGGCATCGGTTCTTGATTTATCCTGATGGTGCGTTTGCTGTGCAGGACCGCTGCACGCTTCGATGAATCCTGATCCGACCCCACCGCCCACGCGTCTCGCGACACAGCGCCCGCCGACGGAATCCCTCGTGGATTTGCTCGAGGAGGCCATCATCGTCGCCGGGCGGGATGGAAATATCCTCGAATGGAACAACGGCGCGACGCGCGTCTTTGGCTGGACGCCGGACGAAGCCCAGGGGATGTCGATCTGCGAATTGCAATCCGCCGGTGCCCTGCGCGGGCTGGCCTCGGCGGTGCAGCAGGTCTTCGCGAACCACTCGCAATGGCATGGCGAGACGGCCTTCCTGCGCAGAGGCGGCGAGACGGGATCGTGCGAAGTCGTCGCGCTGCCGGTCGCGGAGGACCGCGCGATGCTGAGCATCCGCGACGTGACGGCGCGCCGGAAAAAATTTGAGCGCGTCTCCGAGGAGCGCCACCTCCTGCGCACGGTGATGGATGGCATCCCGGACATCATCATCCTGAAGGACTCCGAGGCGCGCTACGCGATGGTGAATCGCGCCCACCGGGAACTGACCGGATTCCCGGATGAAAACGTGCTCGGGCGCCGCACCACGGAGGTCGGTTTTCCGGATGAATTCGGCCGCGCCTACCTCGATGATGATCTCGCGGTGCTGCGCACGCGCGTCGCGATCGTGAACCGCGAGGAGCGCTTCCGCCGGCTCGACGGCACGCCCGGCTGGTTCCTCACGAGCAAATATCCGCTCGCCGACACGGGTGGCCGGCTGATCGGCCTGATCGCAATCGCGCGCGACATCACCGAGCACAAGCGCGGTGCCGATGAACTGGCCGAGACGCGGATGCGCCTTTCGCAGCACCTCGACAACTCGCTGCTCCTCGTCGCGGAACTCGATGCCTCGCTGCGCATCACCCGGTGGGCGGGCCGGGCGGAAAAAATGTTCGGCTGGAGTCCCACCCAGGCGATCGGCCGGACGCTGAAGGAACTCGGCGCGAACCACCCGGATGAAGCCGACCGCTTCGGCGGGATGATCCAGCGCCTCGAGCGCGGGCAGGAGGATCAAAATACGATCCGCTGCCGGAATCTCACGAAGGACGGACGCGTGATTCACTGCCTGTGGTGGAATTCCGTGCTGCGCAATCCCGACAATTCCGTGCGCTCGTACCTCACGCTCGCCGAGGAGATCACGTACACCGTGGAGACGCTGGAGAAATTGCAGGCGTCCGACCGCCTGCTGAACACGCTCATCCAGGCGACCGGCATCGGCTACGTGCAGCTCGATGCGACAGGCCGCATCGTCGCGGCGAACGAGAGGTATCTGGCTTTTTTCGCTGCGGAGGAGCATGCGGAGCTGCTCGGGCGCGACTACATGGAGCTTGTCGCACCGCGGCATCACCATCTCGCCGCCCAGGCGTTTTCAAGAGTGTTGTCGGAAGGCTCTTTTCAAAACGTCGAGGTGGATCTGATCAGTACGGACGGACACATTACGACCTTTGAATTCAACGCCAACGCGGAGGTTGCGGGCGACGAAATCCGGGTCCATGTCTTTTGCCGGGACATCAGTGAACGCCGGCGCGAGTTGGAGGAACGGCGTTCCATGGAGACAAAATTGCAGGAGACGCAGAAGCTCGAGAGCCTCGGCGTGCTCGCGGGCGGCATCGCGCATGATTTTAACAACCTGCTGACCGGCGTGCTCGGAAACGCGAGCCTCGCCGCTTCGGAAATCCCGGCCGACTCCGAGGCCCACGGCTTCCTCCTGCAGATCGAAAAAGCCGCGAGCCGTGCCGCCGACCTGTGCCGGCAGATGCTCGCGTACTCGGGCAAGGGCCACTTCGACGTGAAGCCGGTCGATCTGAATGCGCTGATTCGCGAGACGATGAATCTGCTCGGCATCTCGATCAGCAAACGGGCGCGGCTGGATTTTCAACTCGCGCCTGCGCTGCCCGCGGTGCTGGGGGATGCGACGCAGCTTCGGCAGATCGTGATGAATCTGGTGATCAATGCGAGCGAGGCGCTCGGCGATCGCGATGGCGTCGTCTCCGTCTCCACCGGGACCGCGCTCGTGACGGCGGCAGACCTCGCCAGCGCGCATTCCCCGCCCGAAGCGAGCGAGGGCAACCATGTCTGGTTCGAGGTGAGCGACACGGGCTGCGGGATGGATCCCGAAGTCCTCCAGCGAATCTTCGAGCCATTCTTCACGACGAAATTCACGGGCCGCGGACTGGGGCTCGCCGCGGTGCTCGGCATCGTCCGCGGCCATCGCGGAGCGCTCACCGTCACGAGCACCGTGGCCTCCGGCACGTGCTTCCGCGTCCTGCTGCCGGCGAGCGACACCGCGACGGAAACGGCTCCTGCCGGGGCGAACGTTTCCGAAAGTTGGAAAGGCTCGGGCACCGTGCTCGTGGTGGACGACGAGGACACGGTCCGCACGGTCGTCACGCGGTTGCTCTCTTTTCTCGGATTTCAAACGGTCACCGCGAAGGACGGCTGCGAGGCCGTCGCGATGTTTCCGACGCTCGGCAAATTGCAGTTCGTCTTCCTCGATCTCACGATGCCGCAGATGGACGGCGCGCAGACCCTTCGCGAATTGCGCAAGCTGCAGCCCGATCTCCGCGTGCTAGTCATGAGCGGCTTCAGCGCGGAGGATGTCGCGACCCGCTTTGAAAATGACAGGCTGATAGATTTCATTCAGAAGCCTTTCGACCTCGCACAAACGCGCAAAAAAATCCGCCGTCTCCTCGAATAACCCGCACCTCAGCCCACGCCGCCCGACTCCCCATGAACTTTTCCCTCACGATTTTCGCGCTCCCCTTCCTCCTCGCCTCCGTCTCCTCGCTGGCGGGCACGGCGGAATTTTACCTCGGCACGTACACGAAGCCCGGCGGCAGTCGCGGCATCTACCGCGGCTCGCTCGACACGACGACCGGCGCGCTCACCGTGCTCGGGCTCGCCGGCGAAGCGAAAAATCCGAGCTTCCTCGCGATGCATCCGGCGGGGAAATTTTTGTACGCCGCGATGGAGCAGGATGGCGGTGCCGTGGGCGCATTCACGATCGAGAAGGATGGCACGCTGCGGCATCTCAACGACCAGTCCAGCGGCGGCGCGGGGAACTGCTTCGTGACGGTGGAAGCCAGCGGGCGGAACGTACTCGCCGCGAATTACGGCGGCGGCAGCGTGGCGAGTCTGCCGATTCACGAGGATGGATCGATCGCGGCGGCGACCGGTTTTGTGCAGCACACCGGCCACAGCGCGAATCCATCGCGCCAGAAAGAGCCGCACGCGCATTCGATTTACGTGAACGGCGCCTTCGCCTACGCGTGCGATCTCGGGACCGACGACGTCTTCGTGTACCGTTTCGACGCCGCGAGTGGCACGCTCGCGCCGAACGATCCGCCGAGTGGAAAAGTGCCGGCAGGCGGCGGGCCGCGGCATCTCGCGTTTCATCCGAAGAGCGGCTTCGCGTACGTGAACAACGAGATAACCTGCAGCGTCACCGTCTTCGCGCACGATGCGGCGCGCGGCACGCTGAGCGCGCTGCAGACCACTAGCACGCTGCCCGAGGGCTACACGCAAACCGCGAAGGACAGCACCGCGGAAATTTTCTGCCATCCGAATGGCCGCTTCCTCTACGTCTCGAATCGCGGCCACGACACCATCGCGGTTTTCGCCATCGGCGATGATGGCAAAGTCACGCCCGTGCAACATGCCGCCGCCAATGTGAAGGAGCCGCGGGGTTTTGCACTTTCACCCGATGGCGCGTGGCTGATCGCGGCGGGGCAAAACAGCGACAGCCTCGCCTCGCACAAAGTCGATCCCGCGACCGGAAAACTCACGCCCGCCGCGCAAATCGCCGGCATCGGCGCGCCGGTGTGCGTGGTCTTCGCGGTGCCGAGGTAAATCCGGGCATTCCATCGGGACCGTGGCACGGGGTCTGCCTCTCCACGGAGGATGCGATTTCTCGCCGCCCTCATTTTTCTCATCCTCGCCGCGCGTGCGGACGACACACCGGCGCTCGGCGCGGTCACGGAGATCGAATTTGCAAAGCTCTCCGATCGCGCGCTCACCGGGCTCGGGCAGAAGGCGCTGCAGGTCCGCGCCGGGCAGTGGAAGCACGCGGAGACCGAGCATTTCATCTACCATTTTTTCGACAGCCCGATGGCGTCCGTCGCCGCCGTCGAGGCGGAATTCGCCTACCGCGTCATCGCCACGGAACTCGGCAAGGATACGACCGCGTGGCAGCGGAAATGCCATCTGTTTTTGTTCGACGACGCGACGGACTGGAAGGCGTTTCAGGCTTTCGGCGGACTCGATCCGTGGACGGGCGGCATCCACTCCGAGGGCGCACTTTTCGTCCGCCGCAATCCCGGATGGAAATCGGAAAACGCGACGCTGCCGCACGAAATCACGCACCTCGTCATCTATCGTTTTTTCGGTCCCGGCATCCCGCTCTGGCTGAATGAGGGCTTCGCCGAATACGCCGCGGCGCGATGCCGCGCGTCGTTCTACCGGGCGCGCGGATTCAATGCGCGGCCGCGCGCCAACACGGTGAAGGAGGCCCAGTATTTCCCCGTTGCCGAACTGACCGGCACGATGACTTACCCTGCGGAGGACGACCGCGTCTTCGCATTTTACGAGGAGTCGCAAAAGCTCGTGCGCTTCCTCAGCGCCGCGGATCGCAACGGGTTCCTCGCGTTCCTCGAGGCGATGGGAAAGGGCGCGCTGTTCGAGACCGCGGCGCGAAATCATTTTGGAAACCGCTTTCTGAACTTGGATGCCGTCGAGCGTGAGTTTAAGAGCTACGCCACATCGCCGCTCATCCCCACGACCCCTTGAAAAAAGACACCGCTCCCATCCACGCCATCCTCGGCACGGACGATTTCGAGGTGAAGCGCGTGGCGCGGGAACTCGCGGAAAAACTCACGCCCCCGGGCGACTTCGGCCGCGAGATCATCAGCGGGCAGGCGAACAATGCGGACGAGGCGGCGCAGCGGATTTACCAGACGATCGAGGCGCTGAACACGTTCGGCTTTTTCGGCGGCGAAAAACTCGTGTGGCTGAAGGATGCTAATTTTTTAGCAGATGATCGCACCGGCGGAGCGGAGACGACGCTCGACGCGGTGGGAAAATTCACCGCCCTCCTGCAGCGCGGCCTGCCCGACGGCACGCGGCTCCTCATCAGCGGTGGCGCGATCGACAAGCGGCGCACTTTTTACAAGACGCTCGGGAAGGTCGCCGACGTGCAGTTTTTCGAGCGGCTCGATTCCTCGAAGCAAGGCTGGGAGCGCAATGCGATGTTCCTCTGCCGCGAAATCGCCGAGCCGAAGGGCCTCACCTTTGACGAAGATGCGCTGGAGCTTTTCACGCTCTACACCGGCGGCGACCGCTACGCGATCACGGGGGAGTTGGAAAAACTCGATCTCTACCTCGGCAAAAACACCCGCCGCGTGACGCAGGACGATGTGCGAATGCTCACGCCGATGTCGCGCGCCGCCGTCATTTTCGAGATGGGAAACGCAATCTCCTCGCGCCAGCTCCCGCGCGCACAGGAGCTCCTCACGCAGCTCATCTTTCATGGCGAAAAAGCGATCGGCATCCTGCTGGCGACGATCATCCCAACCGTGCGAAATCTGCTCCTCGTCAAGGATCTCCTCGTCCGCCACAAGCTCGCGCTGCCCTCGAATCCCTTTCAGTTCGGCATCGCGCTCGAGCGCCTGCCCGCCACCGCCATCGCGCACCTCCCGCGCACGAAGGAAGGCAAGCTGAACGCCTTCGCTCTCGGCTTCGCCGCAGCCGGCGCGCGCAATTTCACCCTCGCCGAATTGCAGGCGGGACTGAAGGCGTGCCTCGCCGCGAACGTCGCGCTCGTCTCCGCGTCCACGGAAATCGAAGTCGTCCTCGGGCAACTCCTCGTGCGACTCATCGGCGGGAAGCGCGGAAAGTGATCGCGGTGCGACTTTCCCGAAAGCCGTCGATGCGCTGAACGCCAGCGATCGGGGACGGAAGCCCTCGCTCGACTTCACTCGCGCCGCATCCGCCGGATCCTCCGCGTCACATCGCGGTCACCCTCTTCGATTAGCGCCCGCAGCGCTTCGACGGAAATCGCCAGCCCTCCAAATGTGATCACCGTCTGCTGCACGAGATGGTCATTCGTCGCCGCGGTGATCTCGTGCTCGGTCCCGTACTTCGCCGCGAGCCGCTCGATGATGCAGTCCGCCGTCTTGCCTCCACCCGAGTAGAACACCTGAATCCCGCCCGGCATTTTCTCCGAATTCGATCGCACACCCTTGCCATCGAAAACCACCACCACCCGCACCCCGGTCGCGTCCTGATACGCCGTGAGCCGGCGCGTCAGTTCCTCGCGTGCCACGAGGGCGTTCCGCTCGTGCAGTTCACGGATCTCCGGCCATGAAAAAATCACGCTATGCGCATCGACGAGGAGATAGCGCATGGCCCGCTCCCGCTTCCGGCACCCGCACCGCGGGCCCGGCTACGCTGCGGCCGCGGCCTTTTTCTTCGCAGGGCGTTTCGCGGCCTTCTTCACTCCGCCCTTGCCCGCGGCGGCGGCCTTGACCTTGCGGCGTGCGAGGTAATTCAGGCGGCGGCGCTTCTTTTCGGTCTTGTTGTATTGCTTGCCCATGTTCGGTAAAAGTTTGGTGGTGGAAAGTGAGGGCGTGTAGGTAAGGACCGAGCGGCACGCGGTCAACCGCTTATTCTCCCCTTCGCACGGAGCACCGCGCGCGCGGACTTGTCACCGCGCGGATCCGCAGACACATTGCCGCCATGATCAAAGGCCAGCGCGTTGTCTGCGTGGACGATCGCTTTCCAAAGTGGGTCGTCGAATTTTTCAATCAGCTCCCCATCAAAGGCTGCACCTACACAGTCCGCGATGTGTGCCTCCGCCGCGAGACGCTGCGCGGATCGGATTCCGCCACCATCGCGCTGCTGCTTGAGGAGCTTCGCAATCCGCCGGATCCCTCACACATGGGCGGCGAGGAGCTTGCCTTCAAATCCGAGCGCTTCGCACCACTCGAGGAGATCGAGGTCGAGGAGGAAGCCGAAGCCGGGCTCGCGCTGAGCACTCACTGATCCCGCCATGCACTTTCTCTGGACGCTCCTCGCCGGTTTCGTCATCGGCGTCATCGCAAAAATGCTCACGCCGGGGCGCGACCCGCAGGGCTGCCTCATCACCGCGGCCATCGGCATCGCCGGCTCGCTCATCGCGAAATACCTCGGCGAAGCGCTGAATTTCTACGCCCCCGGCGATCGGGTCGGCTTCGTCGGCAGCATCATCGGCGCGATCCTGCTCCTGCTCGCTTATCACGCCCTCCGCGGAAAAAATCCGCAAGGGTGACACCCGTCAAAGCGTCCGCACTTTCGGCGGCGCGATCGTCACAGGCCGCGCGGGCGGCAGGTTGATCACGCGCTCCTTTTGCGAGGGCAAAAGATCCGCATCCGACATCTCGACGATGTGCGGCTTTGCGGTCGAGGGCCGCACGGAACGCTGGCCCGCGTCCGGTTGCTGAGGTTCGGCGAGGCCATCGAGGAGACGCTTCTGCTCGTCCGTCACGCGCGCGATGCGCCGGGCAAGTTCGTCGCGCTGGCGTTCGACAGCATCATGCGCCGCCCTGGCCTCCGCGATCTCACGTTCCAGCGCGGCGATTTCCGCGTGCGCCGCATCGAGTGCGCCGGATTTCTTCCCGAGTTCTTCCGCGGCAGACCACGCCTGCAGGGCGCGCGCGGCTTCCGCATTCGCGGTCGCTTCCGCGAGCGACGTCGCGTGCGTCTCGCGCGCCGCTGCGGCCTCGGCCGTGAGGCGCTGCCGGTCTGCATTCGCTGCGGCCACCTGTGCATCGAGTGCATGCAGACGGCGTTGAAAATCTTCCGCCGCCGCCTCGGATTTCGCCTGCGACTGCTCCGCGTCACGCTGCGCGTTTTCCAGCGAAGTGCGCAGCTCGCCGAGTTCCGTTTTGTGGCGCGCGGATTCCTGGCCGGCAGTCCGCGCCGCCTCGGACAGCTTCTGTCCGAGGTCCTTCACCGTCTCTTCGCTGCCCGCGAGCGTCTGTCCGAGTTGCTGGCGCGCATCGTCCACCTCGGCGAGTTTGCGATCGAGTTCCGCACGCTCCGCGCCCATCCGCGCGCGTTCGTTTTCCAGCGTCGCGGTGACCTCGCCGTGCATCGTGCGGGCGGCGAGAAGCTCGGCGCGAAGACCCTCGCCCGCGGCGCGAAGCTGCTCCGTCTCGCGCGCATTCGCCGCGATGGTCTCGCGCAGATGGCGCTCCGCTTCTCCGAGGGCCGCGGCGAGTTGATCGCGTTCCGTCCGCGCCGTCGCCGCGAGCAATTCGTGCCCGGCGGCAGCCTGCAACCGCGCCTCCAGTTCGGCCCGCGCCCGCGCGGTCTGCTCGAGTTCCGATTCGATCTTCTCCTTGTCCGCCAAAACGAGTGCGTGACCCGCTTCGGACGAATGCCGGAAGTCCGCGTGCGCCGCCTCGGCCGCCGTCAGCCGGCGCTGAATTTCGTCGCGCCCCGCGACGAGCGCGCCGATCTCCGCCGCCGTCGTCCTGTGCAAATCAGCGAGCGCCGCATCCGCTGCGTGCAGCCGCTGCTCCAGCGCGGATTTTTCCGCGGAAAAATTCGCCCGCCCGTCGGCCGCGGCGCGGGTGGCTTCGTCGAGCCGATGTTGCAGCGCCGCGTGTTTCGCCACGGCGTCCGCCAGTTGTTTTTCGATTTCCGATTGCGCGCTGCCGCTGCTCTGCCTCGCATGCGCGAGCGTCTGCCGGGTTTCTTCCAGATTGCGCTGCACGTCCGCCTTTGCCGCAGCCAGCCCGGCGATTTCCCGGCCGAGATTTTCCTTCGCTTCGGAAAATTCCGCCTGCCCCGCGGCGAGCTTCGCTTCGAGTTCCGCCCGCGTGCCGGTGAGTTCCGCAGCCCGCCCATCCGCCGTGTGCTGCAGCGCAGCCAGCGTCGCCTGCACTTCGGAAAATTCACGCCGCAGCGCATCCTTCTCCGCCACGAGCGTCGCGCGCCCCTGCTCGGCGGCAATGTGCGCCTGCTCCGCGGCCGTGCGCCCCTGCTCGGCGCCGATGCGCGCCTGCTCGCCGACGCGGCTGGCTTCCGTCAGTCGGTTTTCGAGTTCCGACTTCGCCGCCGCGAGCGCCGTGATTTGGTCGCGCGACGAACGCTCCGCCTCCGCGAGCTTGTGATTCGCTTCGCCCAGCCTGCGCTGCAAATCAGATGTCGCCGTCGCGAGCCCCGCGTGACCGTCGCCGACTTCACGCCGTGCCCCGGCGAGCTCGCCTTGCGCCGCGTCGAGCTTCCGCTGCATCTCATCCATCACGCGGGCCGTTTCCAGCAGGCGTTGTTCGAGGCCGGATTTGGCCTTGGAAAGTTGCGCGTGCCGTTCCTCCGCCGCGTGGGCGGCGTCGGCCATTTCATCGCGGACTCGCGCGAGATTCTTTTCCAGTTCCGCCCTCGCCGCGCCTGATGTCGCGCGTTCTTCATCGGCTGCGCGGCGCGTCTCCGCCAGCGCACGCTCCGTCTCCGCGAGACTGTGCCGCAGCGCATCCCGCTCCGCCGCGGGCGCGCGGGAGTCATCCGCATTCCCGGCGGGGGATTCCGTCCGCGTCCGCGCAAATTCATTCAGCTCGCGCAGCGATTCCTCCTGCTCCGCGAGACGCCGCTGCAGTCCGTTCTTCAGCGCCGCAAAGCTCTTCCGATCCTCCGCCGCCTTGCGCTCCGCCTCGGCGAGCGCCTGCTCCAGCGCGGCTTTCGCCTCCCCGAGTGAAGCGTGCTTTTCCTCCAGACCCTGCACGCCGCTCGCCATCCCGTCGCGCACCTGCGCGAGGCTGCTTTCCAAATCCGCTTTCGACGCACGGAGCGCCGCGATCTCGCGTCCGAAAAAATCCTTCGCCTCCGCCAGCTCGCGCCGGCCCGAGTCGAGCTGCGCTCCGAGCGCGGACCTTTCCTCCGCCGCCGTGCGCTGGTGTTCCGCGAGCGCCTTTTCCGCATCGGCCAGCCGGTGCTGGATCTCCGCCTTCTCCGCAGCGAGCGCGGACTGCGACGTGCCCGCGACCTTCAGCCCGTCCGCGAGCGCCGCCTCCGTCTCCGCGAGCCGGCGGTGCAGCGCCTCTTTCTCCGCGGAAAGTGCCGCGTGCTTTCCCTCCGAAAGTTTCAGCGCGCCGGTGAGCGCGGTCTCCGTCTCCGCGAGCTGCGTGTGCAGCGCGTCCTTTTCCGAGGAAAATGCCGCGTGCTTCTCGTCCACCGCGCGCTGCATTTCCGCGAGCGAATTTTCCGCATCGTCGAGTCGGCGCTGGAGATCATCCCGTTCCGCGGCGAGCGCACCGTGCTGCTCTGCCGCGAGGCGATGCGCCTCCGCGAGGCTGTCCTCCGCGGAGCTGATGCGCCCATTCATCTCGTCCTTCGCAGCGATCAGCAGCGCGTGTTCTTCGCCCGCGTGCTGCCGCGCTTCCGCGAGCGCGCGCTCCGCGTCTTCCAGCCTGTGCTGGATTTCATCACGCGCCGCCGTGAGCTCGGAACGTTCCTCCGCGGCCGCCGCGCGGAAATCCCGCAGCAGCCGTTCCGTCTCTGCGAGGCGCGTTTCCACGTCCGCCTTCGCCGCCGCCCGCGCGGCGTGCTCCTTCTCCGCCAGCGCGCTTGCCTCGTACAGCGACCGCTCCGAGGCGCCGAGCCGCTGTTCGAGTTCCGACTTTTCCGCGGAAAGATGCGCGCGCTGTTCCTCCGCGGCATGCGCGGTTTTCACCATTTCCTCGCGCAGCGCCGCGAGGTGGTTTTCCAAATCCGTCTTCGCCGCGACGAGCGCCGCATTTTCCCCGCCGAGCGAATGCCTCGCCTCCGCCAGCTCGTGCCGCGTCGCTTCGATCTGCGCCTCCAATTCCGCCGCGCGACCTTCCAGCGCAGTCCTGTGCTCGCCCACGGCGCGGTGCGTGTCGGCGAGCGTGCCCTCCATTTCCCCCACGCTGCGGTGCAGCTCGTCGCGATGCGCGGAAAGTGCCGCGTGCTCCTCGGTCGCCACCCGGCGGGCCTCGATCAGGCTGCTCTCCGTCGCCGTCAAGCGATGCTGCAAATCGTCCTTCGCCGCCGCGAGCGCCGCGTGCTCTTCCGCCGCGATCCGCTGCGCCTCGGCGAGCGCATGCTCGGTCTCCGCGAGCCGGTGCTGGAGATCGTTGCGCACGGCCGTGAGCGCGCCGTGATCCTCCGCCGCCGTCCGGCGGGCTTCCGCCAGCGTACGCTCGGTTTCCTCGAGACGCGCCTCGATCTCGCCCTTCTCCGTCGCCAGCGCGGCGTGCTCCTTGTCCGTCGTCAGCCGCGTGTCCGCGAGCGTGTGCTCCGTGGAAGCGAGATGCCGCGCGAGGTCCGCTTTTTCCGCTTCGAGCTGGTTGATTTCCTGCCGCGCGGATTCGTTGAGTTCGCTCAGCGATTCCTCGTGCTCGGCCAGCCGCCGCTGCAGCCCGGCCTTCAGCGCCTCGAAACTCTTGCGATCCTCCGCCGCCTTCTGCTGCGTCCCCGCCAGCGAAAGCTCCAGCGCCACCTTCGCCGCCTCCAGCGCGTCCTCCTTGTGCGCCGACTCCGCCTGCAAATCCGCGTGCGCCTTCTCCGACTCCGCGAGCCGGTTTTCCAGCGCCGCTTTCTCCGCCGACAGCGCCGCAAATTTTTCCGAAGCCGCCAGCTCCGCTTCCGCGTGCGCCTTTTCAATCTCGCCGATCCGCTGCTCGAGATCCGCCTTCGCGTGATTGAGCGCCATCACTTCCTCCGCCGCAGCGCGCCGCGTCTCCACGAGATTTTGCACCGTCTCCGAATGGCGCTCCTGCAGATCGTGTTTCTCCGCGGAAATCGCCGCCATCTCCTCGCTCGCGATCCGTTTCGCCTCGACCAGCAAATGCGCCGTCTCCGCGAGCCGCCGCTCCACGTCCGTCTTCTCCGCGGTCAGCGCGCCGTGCGCTTCCGCCGACGTGTGCCGCGTCTCCGCGAGCGTCTCGTGCAGCGCCTGCAAATTTCCCCCCAGCTCGCCGTGCTTCGCCGTCAGCGCCGCATGTTCCCCGGCCGCGAGCCGCTTCGTTTCCGCCAGATGATTCTCCGTCTCCGCGAGACGACGCTCGATTTCCGTCTTCTCGGCGGACAGCGCCGTGTGCGCCTGCTCCGCGGAATGGCGCGTCTCATCGAGCGTCTGCGTGAGCGCGAGCAGATTTGCGTTCAGTTCGTCGCGCTTCGCGGAAAGTTCCGCATGCTCCGCCGCCGCCACGCGTTGCGCTTCCGCAGATGCGGCGGAAAGTTCGGCGATCCGTTTTTCGAGTTCCGCCTTCGCATTTTCGGCCGCATGGCGCTCCGCCTCGAGCGCGTGATTCGTCTCGGAAAGTCGCAGCTCCAGTTCCTCCTTTGCCTCAAGCAGGCGCGCGCGCTCCTCGCCCGCGAGCCGCACCGCCTCCGCCTGCGCGGCATCCGCATCGGCGAGGCTGCGCTCGAGTTCCTCCCGCTGCTGGATCAGGGCAAAATTTTCCTCGTCCGAACCCCGCTTCATTTCCTCCAGCGAGCGGAGCGTCGTCGCGAGCCGGCCGTGGATTTCATCGCGCTCGGAGGACAGCGTCGCGTGCCGGTGCTGCGCCTCCTCGCGCGTCTGCTCCAGCGCGGCCTGCACCTCGGCGAGCTGACCCTCGAGCGCCGATCGCGCCTGGCTGTGCGACGCGTGCTCTGCCTCCGCGGCGCGGCGCGCCTCGGCCAAAGTCTGCTCCGTGTGCGCGAGCCGCTGCCCCGCTTCCTCGGCGGCGGCGCGCAGCGCATGTTCCTGCTCGCCCGCCCGGCGCGCGGCCTCTGCCATCGCCTGCTGGAGTTCCGAAAACTGCCGCTCGATGTCCGCCTTTTCGCGCAAAAGTGCCGCGCGTTCCTGGTTCGCCGATTGCGTGGTGTCCGAAAGTGTCTGCTCGCTTGACGCGATCTTGCCGTACGCGGACGCGAGTTCCTTGCGCACCTTTTCCAACTCCGTCGCGAAGCTGTCCTTCGACTGCTCATGCTTCGTCTGCATGCCCGCGAGCTTCTCCGCGTGCGCGGCGCGTTCGCCGGCCAGTCCCGTTTGGAGTTCTGCGTGGACGCGCTGCGCCTCCGCGAGCCGGTCCTGCACTTTCTCGTTCTCCGCGATCAGCGTCGCGCGCGTGCTGTCCAGCGATCCCGCGAGGCGATCGTGGTGCGCCCGCGCCTCGGCGAGTTGCGCAGCGATGAGATCCTTCTCCCGGTGCGCCGCGTCGCGTTCCGCGGCCAGCGCCGCGATATCGTTCTTTCCGGATTTTTCAAGGTCCGACAGCGCGATGGCCACGCGCTGCATTTCCGTCTCCGCCTCGTCGCGCTCCCGCGTCACATTTTCGAGCTTCGCGTGGAGCTTCGCGATTTCACCCTGCACCTGCGCCATCTGCAGCCCGAGCCGCTCCGCCGCGGAACGCTCCTCCTCGAGATTCGCGAGCGCCTCCTGCCGCTCGCCGCGCAGACGCGCGAGTTCCGTCGCCGCGGCCTGCTGCGCCGCCGCCGCCGCCTTTTCCGCGTCGTTCGCCGCCGTGAGCTGCACCCGGAATTTCTCCACCTCCGATTGCAGCATCGGATCCGCCAGCAGGCCCTGCCGGCCTTGCGCGAGACGCGCGTGCTGCTTTTGCAATTCCTTGAACGCGCGCTCCGAATCGGTGAGCCGCCGGGAAAGTTCGTCGCGCGCCCGGAGTGCCGTGGCATGTTCGGACTGGATCTTCGCCGCGATCTGCTCGCGGCCCGTGATCTCCGTGTTGAAGCGCGCCTGCACCGTCTCCTTTTCCGCACGCAGCCGATCGCGCTCGATCACCAGCGCCTTGATCTGCCCCTCGAGCGATGCCGTCTGCTCGCGCAGCGTGCCCGCGAGCTGCTGCCGCTCGGCGACGAGCGCTTCCCGCTCGCGGCCGAATTCCAAGTGCGCATCCGCGTGCTCCGTCTGGATCGTCTCGTAGCGCTGGCGCAAAATGGACACGTCGCCACCCGCCGCACCCCGATGCTCGACCGCACGCTGCAGCTCGCGAATCTCGGCGTCCTTCGCCTCCGCGCGCTGCTCCAGCGAGGCGACGTGCGCCGCCGATTCCGCCAGTCGCTTCGCCGCCTCCGCGTGTTCCTTTTCGCGCTCCGCAGCCAGCTTTGCCGCAGCCTCAAGCTTGGCCTCGGTTTCGGAATTCGTCTTTTCCTTTTCCGCGCGCGCAGTGTCGCGCTCCTGCACGAGCAATTTGAGCCGCTCGCGATACGCCGCGATTTCCACCTCCAGCCGATCCACCGTCTGCTGGTGCAACGTGGCCGTCTGCTCCCCCGGCGCTGAAACGTTCGCGAGCCGCACTTCGAGTTCCGCCGCACGCACGCGGGCATTGTGGAGATCGGCGTTGACGGTTTCGTTGTGCTCGTGGAGCGCGTCCACTTCCGTCTGGAGATCCTTCAGCGCCTTGCGCAAATCGCCGTCGCGGTGCTTCGCCGTCGCCTCGATATCCTTCCGCATCTCCTGCTTCGCGGTCTCCATGTAGTTCGCGGTCTCCAGTTGGAGCTTGTCCGCGGTCGCGAGAAATTT
>JBBSEI010000092.1:0-17146 GCA_038239865.1 Chthoniobacterales bacterium | reverse complement strand
TTCGGGAAAAAGTTCATCTCCGCGATGCCGACAAATCTTTACGGGCCGGGCGACAATTTTGATCTAAACAATTCGCATGTGCTCCCTGCGCTGCTGCGCAAAGTCCACGAGGCGAAAACCGCTGGCGCGAAGGAAGTCATCGTGTGGGGCACGGGCACGCCGCGGCGCGAATTTCTGCATGTGGACGATCTGGCCGCGGCCTGCGTTTTCCTCCTGGAAAATCACGGGGACCCCGCGCTGATCAATGTGGGCTACGGCGACGATGTGACGATCCGCGAACTCGCGGAGACGATCTGCGAGGTGCTCGGATTCAGCGGCGCGCTCACTTTCGACACGACGAAACCGGACGGCACGCCGCGCAAGCTCCTGGACAGTTCGCGGCTGCTCGCTCTCGGGTGGAAGCCGCGCATCGCGCTGAAGGACGGCATCCGGCAGACGTACGAGTGGTACGTGGCGCGACCGGATGCGCAGCGCGCCTAGCGGGAAGGCCGCGCGAGGTTCGCGAGGATCTCGTCCGCGTGGTTCACGGGGAGCGAGTAGTGGCCTTCGCCCGGCACCATGTGCAGGCGCGCGCCGGGGATGCGCGCGGCGAGCTTGCGCGCGAGGTCCGGCGGAAAATTGCTGTCCTTTTCGCCGTGCCAGATGTCCACGCGGGTGCGGATGCGCGAGAGGGAAAAGCCCCAGGGGCGCGTG
Organism: Chthoniobacterales bacterium; assembly: GCA_038239865.1. Taxonomy (GTDB): domain Bacteria; phylum Verrucomicrobiota; class Verrucomicrobiia; order Chthoniobacterales; family Chthoniobacteraceae; genus SXWH01. The sequence goes on along the minus strand of JBBSEI010000092.1, from coordinate 16,453 downwards.
TAGATCACCGCATCGTCATGCACGCCGTCACTGCATGAGGCCCAGCTTCGGCGCATGCCGCCGACGATGATGGAAAAATTCCGCGAGTCGGCGAGAGTCGCCCGATCGGGCGCGGGCAGCCGCAGCATCGCGAGGTGGATGAACGCATCCGGCACGACGTGGCTCAAAAGCGGACGGCCCGCGCGAAAGGCGGCGCGCAGCGTGGCGGGGTGCGCGTTGTGACTTTGCAGCAGGCTGCGGTACATCGGCGGCAGCACGCTCGCATCGTGGACATCATCGAGCGGCGGCACGCTGCAGACGATCGCGGCTCCCGTGATTTTTCCCGGCATCGCGCTGACGGTCGCGAGCGCGTACGGACCGCCGCCGGAGACACCGAGCACTGCAAATTTCCGCAGCCCGTAATGCGCGGCGATCTCGCGCACATCCGCCGGCCAATCCGCGAGCGTGCGCCCCGGCTGCGGATCGCTGCGGCCGATGCCGGGACGATCGGGAGCGATCACACGGAGATGATTTTTCCGCGCCGCGGAATCGAGGAGGCGGCCCATGCTCGCATCGCTCGGCCACCCGTGGAAAAAAAGCACCGGACTGCCGTTCGGATCGCCGAACTGATACACGGCCATGCGGCGTCCGCCGGGGAGGGAAATAATTTCGGGTGGCGTCTGGCGCGGCACTGCTCCGGTGCTGTGCGCGGGCGCGGGCGGTGCGGCGTGCGTGTGAATCACGAGGAGGAGCGACAGCGCGGTGGACCGAAAAATCATCCGCGAGAGTAGATGGTTCATGAGATATGTCGGGGGATTTTTTTCAAAAAACCGGACGATGCAAATGCCCTTCCAGCAGGAGGGATTCGGCGGAGGTGATTTGACGGCCGTGTTTTTCGCGCGGCTCCGCGTCCGCTCGGGCGCTCAGCGCGGCGACGGTTTTGTTTTCGCCGAGGCCGCCGCCGCGGCGGTCCTGGCCGCGGCGCCGATGCAATAGATCGCCTTGTCGGTGCGGAGAAAAATCTGACCGTCGCTGAGGGCAGGGGACGCGTAGGCGGGTTCGCCGAGATCGTTGGTCGCGATGGTCGTGAATTTTTCCGCAGGCTTCACCACACGGCACACGCCAGCGTCATTCATGAAATAGAGCAGCCCCGCGGCGCTGACGATCGATGCGTGGCTGCGGCCGAATTTTTCACTCCACACGATGTCGCCGGTCTTTGCGTCGAAGGCGTGCGCGACGCCGCGGTCGTCCGTGACGATGAACCAATCGCCCTCGATGATCGGCGAGGGAACGTACGCGACCCCGGCGGCGTTGTGATGATGCCACACGACATGCGTGGCGGTGACATTGCCGCTGCCATCCGGGCGGATCGCCATGATGTGATGATCGGGAAAACCGCCTGTGATGTAGAAGAGCCCCGTTCTTTCCGAATAGACGGGCGAGGCGACAAACTGATCGGTCGGGCCATCCACGATCCAAAGCTGCTTGCCGGTGTCGGGGTCGTAGCTCGCGATGCATTTCGATCCGCTGAGAACCATCTGCGTGCGGCCAGCGGCGGTGCGGATGAGCGGCGTGCAGTAGCTGCGGGTTTTGTTCGGCCTTTGGATACGCCAGAGCTGCCGGCCATCCGCACGCGCGAGGGCGACGATGTAGCCGTCGCCGTCATGATCGCAGTTCACGATCACTTTGTCTTTGTACGGAATCGGCGTGCTGCAAAAACCGTGGACGCTGGTGAAAATCCCGGGCCGCTTTTGCCAGAGCGGTTTCCCATCGAGGCTGAACGCGGAGACGACGACTTCCTTGCCGTCGAGAAACGCGCAGAACACCCGCTCGCCGTCGCACGCGGGCGTGGAGGAGGCATGGCTGTTTTCGCGATGCACCTGCTCGGCCGGAGCCTTCACGACGGTCTGCTTCCAAAGCACTTTGCCGGTGGTGCGATCGAGGCAGAGGAGCAGCCGTTCCTGCGTGTCGGGCATCGCGGCGGCGGTGAAAAGTTTCCCGCCAAAAACGATGGGCGAGGCGTGGCCTTCGCCGGGAAGTTCCGTGCGCCACGCGACGTTTTCGCCCTTGCTCCAGGTCGTCGGGGATGCGGCTTCCGCGCTGCGCCCGTCATTCCGCGGGCCGCGCCACACGGGCCAGTCTTCGGCGAGGGCGCGCGGCACGGTGAGGCCGAGGACGGCGAGGAGAAAAAGCAGGCGGGCGGGCATGGCGTGACGGTGCGGTGGTGCTGTGCGAGGGACAAGTCCGCACGAATCGCGGTTCTTAGTTTTGCGCTCCACCGTCGCGCAGCGGTGGTGAGCTGCGCGACTTTTTTGTTGGCGCGCAGCGCGCGCGCGAGCAAAGGCAGGCCGATGCCTGCGACGCTCGCTGAAATCATCCATTCCGAAATTTCCGCGAGCGGGCCGATGCCGTTCCGGCGATTCATGGAGCTGGCGCTCTATCATCCGGAATTCGGGTACTACGCATCCGGTCGCGCCCGCATCGGCCGGAGCGGGGATTTTTTTACAAACGTAAGCGTGGGTCCGCTTTTTGGCCGGCTGCTCGCGCGACAGGTCGCGGAGATGTGGCGCACGCTCGGTGCGCCCGCGGATTTTGCGATCATCGAGCAGGGTGCGCACGGCGGCGATCTCGCGGCGGATGTGCTCGGCGGACTGCGCGACATTTTTCCAGAATGCCACGAATCTGTCCGCTATCTGGTCGTGGAACCTTTCGCGAAACTCGCAGCGAGACAGCGCGAGCGGCTCGCCGCATTCGCCGGGAGAATGAAATGGGTGCGCGCGCTGGGCGACGTCCACGTCGCGGATGGAGTGCATCTTTCCAACGAACTCCCGGACGCCTTCCCCGTGCATTTGGTGAAATGGAGCGGCGGTGCCTGGCGCGAGCAGATGGTCGTGGCGCAGCAGGGCCGCTTCGTTTTCGCGGAGGGCGCGGCACCCGCCGGTGCATTGCGCGAGGCCTGCGCGCGCATTCCCGGTCCGCTGCCCGAGGGCTACACGACGGAGGTGAATCTCGCCGCCGCCGCGTGGATTCGCGAAGTCGCGGCGACGTTGCAGCGCGGCTTCGTGCTCGCGGTGGACTACGGTTTTCCGCGTCTCGAATACTACGCGCCAACGCGCATCGCGGGCACGCTCTCGGCGTACGCGAACCACCGCCGCGAGCGCGACCCGCTCGCGCGGCCCGGCGAGATCGATCTCACGGCGCATGTGGAATTCGACAGCCTCATCGAAGCAGCGACCGCCGCCGGGCTGCGGCTCGAAGGCTTCACCGATCAGCATCACTTCACGGTCGGACTCGGCATGGAGCATTTTGCGGATGGCGCGAATGCCGCGGAGCGCCGCGCATTTCAGACGCTCATGCACCCGCAGTTCATGGGGACGTCATTCATGGTCGCCGCCTTTGCCAAAGGCGTCGCCCCTCCCGCATTGCTCGCGGGATTCCGTTTCGCGAGGAGTCCGCATCCCGCGTGAGAAAATTCACTCCACTTTTTTCGGCACGATCGGCGGGGTCTTCTGCGAAGGCGTGAGTGTGTTCGCGCGCGACTCGCGCTTCGCTCGCATGATGAGATCCTCCTCTTCGCGAAGCATCGGCGCGCTGCGGGCCAGCGCGAGAAATTCCTCCGCCTTCGCGGAGGCGCCCGACGCCTGCAGGAAAATGCCGTAATAGAGCGCGGCCTCCGGCTCGCGGAGTTCCGCGGGTGGAAAAGCGCGCAGGATCTCCACCGCATCGAAGACCCTGTCCTGCAGAAAAAGTGCGAGGCCGTACGTGACCGCGCACGCGATGTCGGCCGGCCGCTCTTTGAAAAGCTCGGCGGCGAGTTGCTCCGGCGTTCCTTCATCCGTGCGGCGGAGCAGCGAGAGGCGGATGAAGTTGTTGCGCGCGACGGGGTTTTTCGGGCGCGATTTGAGGATGAGCCGGCTGAGTCGGTGCATCTCGGCGGTGTCGCCAGATTTTTTTGCGATCGCCCACTGCGCATCAAGCACCCAGAGCGGCGTGCGCTCGTCGGCGGAAAGTTTGCGCAGCGTGAGTTCCGCACGCGTATCCCAGTGCCAGGATTGCGCGAGACGGGCGAGCATCGCGAGGCGCTCGGGTTTTTCGCGGCACTCCGTGAGGGCGCGGCCCCACGCGGACTCGGCGGCGACCACGTTGCCGAAATTTTCCAGCGCGTGCGCGAGGTGCGCGAGACGGACGTGATCGAAGTCCTTCCACGAAGCCTTCTCCACGAAAGCGCGCAGCTTCGGCCAGTCGCGATCGCGTCCGTACGAATCCGCCACGACGAGACACACCGGCGGCTGCGAGACGAGCGCGGGCGGCAGGCGCGGCACCCAGTCGGAGACGAGGACGGGCAGGCCGTTTTGATTCATCCATTGGATCAGCAGCGCAAACTGCTCGGGCTTTTGCAGCGATTCGTCGCGGAGTTGTTCGAGGTATTCCGGCGCATCGGGAGCCTCCTGCGTGCGCAGCACGGCGAGGCGTCCGAGGCGCTCGGTGAAAGTGGCATCGCTGCTCGCGACGAGACGGTCCGCGAGTTCCCGTGCGCGCGCGAATTCCTCGTGATTCATCGCGTCCTCGATCAGCGCGCGCAGGGCGATGAGACGGTATTTCGGTTTCTCGCCGAGTGATTCCAGCGTCTGCGCCGCAGCCGCGCGCACCGATGCGGAGCGCGAGCGCACCTGCAGCGTCGCGAGGCGCAGCCAGTAATCTTCCGAGGCAGGATCGATCTTCACGGCTTCGCTCCAGTGCGACTCCGCTTTCACGGAATCCGTCCGCGCCAGCGCGATTTTTGCCGCGATGTCGTGAAAGGCGGCGGTGTTCCGGTCCGCGGGCTGCAGGACGGCGAGTGCATCCTCCGCCACGTCGATCGATCCGGCATTCAGCGCGTCCTGCGCCCAAGCGATCGCATTTTCCGGATCGCCGGGGCGGACGAAATTCAGCCGCGCGCGCCATGGCATCGCCTCGAACGGCCCGCGCGCCTCGAAGCACTTCGCGATGATGCGATTCGTTTCGATGTCGAACGGATCCAGTTCCAGCGCGCTGCGCCCCTCGAGCACCGCGCGATCGTAGTCCTTCTTCGCAAAATACTCGGCCGCCCGCCGTGCATGCACGCCCTGCGACCACGCGTGATATTGCCGAGAGATCGTCTTCCGCCACACGAAGCCCGCGGTCGCGAGTGCACCGCCGATGAGCACGCAAAGCACGACGGCCCGCGAGCGCCACCACGGCGTTTCCACGACCGGCGCGACCACGGTGCGCGGCGCGTTGGCCACCGATTCGAGCCGCTTCCTCTGGCACGCATCGCAGCAGGTGACCGTCGCACCGAGCCGGGACGAGACCTCAAATTCCGCACCGCAATCCGAGCACGTCCGTCGAGTGCCGGGTGGTGGGGTGGGCGAGGGTTCGGTCATGAAAATGCGGGGCGGGTTTGCAGACTAAACGCGCGGGATGATTTTTCAATGCCCCGCACTCCGCCGCCCCTCACAGCGAGCGCAGGACGGCGCAAAGCGCGGCGATCTGCTGCGGCGTGTGCCGCGCGGAGAGCGTGATGCGCAGCCGCGCCGCGTCGCGCGGGACGGTGGGATGCCGGATCGCCGGAACGTAAAAGCCGCGCTCCGCGAGCCGGTCGGCGGCTTCGAGCGCACGGCCATTTTCCCCGAGGACCAGCGGGATGATTGCGCTCTGGATTTTTCCTCCATCGGAAAAAAGCCGCGGCATTTCTTCGCCGAAAATGCCGAGGTTTTTCCAGAGTTGTTCGCGGCGCTTTTCGCCGGCGTCGCTCTCCATGAATTCGATCGCGGCGCACGCGGCCGCGGCGGTGGCGGGCGGCGGCGAGGTCGAGTAGATGAAGCTGCGTGCGCGGTTCACGAGCAATTCGACGAGCCGCCGCGAGCCCGCGATGTAGCCGCCGGCGACGCCGAGCGCCTTGCTCAGCGTGCCCATCTGGATGTCCACTTCGCCCTCGAGCCGCAGGGCGTCCGCGAGGCCGCGGCCATTGCGGCCGAGGACGCCGACGGCGTGCGCTTCATCCACGAGCAGCATCGCGCCGAAGCGGTTTTTCAACGCGACGATTTCCGCGAGCGGGGCGCGGTCGCCATCCATACTGAAGACGGCTTCCGTCACGATGATCACGCTCGCGTCCGGATGATTCGCAGCGGCCCATTCGAGATGGCTTTCGAGTTTGCCGAGGTGGTTGTGCGGGAAGACGCGCACGACCGCGCCGCTGAGTCGCGCGCCGTCGATCAGCGAGGCGTGGCTGAGCTTGTCGAGAATGATGACATCCTCCGCGCCGCACAGCGCGCCGAGAGTGCCGAGCGCGGTGGCGTAGCCGCTGGAAAATGCGAGCGCGGCCTCGGTGCCCTTGAATCGCGCGATCGCCTGTTCGAGTTCCGCGTGCGGCGCGAGGCTGCCGGAGATGAGCCGCGCCGATCCGCTGCCGACGCCGTAGCGATCGATCGCCGCCTTCGCGGCTTCCTTCAGCGCGGGTTCCGTTGCGAGGCCGAGGTAGTCGTTCGAGGCAAAACTGATCAGACTTTTCCCGCCCTCCGCGATCTCGGGCTGCTGCGGCGTGTCGAAGGTGCGCAGCCGGCGGAGCAGCGAACGCGAACGCAAATCGGCAAGCTGATCCTCGATGCTCGCGGCCATCGCGATCAGTTGGCGGCGGCGGCGGGCATGTTTTTCATTTGATGGAAGCCCCAGTTGAAAAGCCGGTAGCTGTCCTGCCAAATGTAATCCCGCCGGTGATCGCCGAGGACGACGGCGATGAGATGCCGCCCGCCATCCGAGGCGCTCGAGACGAGACAGTGGCCGGCGGCCTCGGTGTAGCCGGTCTTCATGCCGTTGCAGATGCCGATGTATTTTAGGAGTTTGTTCGTGTTTTCGAAGACGGCCGTGCGGCCATCCGCGTACTGCCACGCGAGCGTGCGCTGGCTCACGATGCCGCGCAGGATGCGATTGCGGTAGGCGAAGAGGGCGAGCCGCGCCATGTCGCGCGCGCTGGAGTGCTGGTCCGGTGCGGGGAGGCCGTTGGGATTTGCGAAATGCGAATTCCTCATGCCGATCTCGCGGGCCTTCGCATTCATCTTGTCGGCAAAGGCCTCGATGCTGCCCGCATTGTCGCGCGCGAGACAGCGGGCGACGTCGTTCATGCTTTTGATGAGCAGCACCTTCAGCAAATCGTAGCGGCGGTACGTCTCGCCGCCCTTGAGCCCGAGCTTCGTCGGCTCGCACATGCCGTCCGCGCGATCGACGAGCACTTTTGCGGAAAGGTCGCCGGCCTCCGCGATGATGAGCGCGGTGAGCAGCTTCTGCGTGCTGGCCACGGGGCGAAGTTGATCGGGATTTTTCTCGTAGAGCACGCGGCCGGTCGCGGCGTCGCAGAGGATGACGGATTGCGCGGAGACCTCGGGGAAGACGCTCGGATCATTTTCATCCACCGCGAAGGGACGCGCGATGCCCGGCGATTCGGGCTTCGTCGCGGAGGAGGTCTGCGAAGGTTTTTTCTTCGTCGCCGCGGAGGCCGGTGCGAGCAGCAGTGCGAGAGTGAGGAAAATGGCGGCAAGTCGGCTCATGAAATTTTGCGGGCGCAGGGTAGCGGCAGGACTCCGCGACGCAAGCGGACGGACGGACGGATTCATTTTCCGATTTTCGCCGCGAGGTCTTCGTCCGGCGCGGCGCCGAGTTCGAGCGCCCTGGAATAATGCCGCCGCGCGAGCTCGACCGAGGGCGGCACGCGCTCCATGTAGATCGCCGCGAGATTGTAGTGCGCGTCCGCGGATTTCGGATCGAGTTCGACGGCGCGGCGCAGTTCCTCCTCGCCCGCGGCGTACCATCCGCGACGGCCGAGCGTGACGCCGAGGTACTGGTGCGCGCGGGGATCCTGCGGTGCGCAGAGGACGGCCTCGGCGAGGTGCGCGAGCGCGGCTTCGAGTTCGCCATGCTCATACGCGCCGATGCCGAGCAGCAGCCACGCGGTTGCGTTCGCGGTGTCTTTCTGAATGACGCGGCGCAGGAGCTTTTCCGCATCGTCGCCGCGCTGCTGGCGCTGCGCGATGAGTGCGAGATTGATCAGTGCGGGCGCGTTCTCCGGCGCGATCGCGAGCACCTTTTGCAGGAGCGACTTCGCGGCCTCGAGATGGCCGGCGGCAAAATCACGCACCGCTGCTTCGTAAAGCTGCTGCGCGGTCTGATGCTCCTGCGTGATCGGCTTGGCTGCGGTGGCCGTCGGCACGGCGGGTTTCGCGGGGACGGCTTTGGGAATCGGAGCCGCCGCGGCGGAATTCGCGAGCGTCGCCAGGCTCAGCACGCAGCAGTGAAAAATGGCGTTCATTTTCCCGCGCCGAGAGCCGTGGCGCGCTCGGTGGCGGCGCGCACGGCGGCGATGAGCGCGGCGCGCAGACCGCCGGCTTCGAGGGCTTCGAGGCCCGCGATCGTCGTGCCGCCGGGACTGGCCACTTGATCGCGGAGCACCGCCGGATGCAGGCCGCTCTGCAGGACCATCTCGGCCGCACCGGCGACGGTTTTTGCAGCGAGTTGGAGCGCGAGTTCGCGCGGCAGACCCATCAGCACGCCGCCATCGGCGAGCGCCTCGATGATCGTGAACACATACGCGGGTCCGCTGCCGCTGAGGCCGGTCACGGTGTCCAGCAGTTCCTCTTTCACGCGCACCGCGACGCCGACGCCGCCAAAAATGCTCTCCGCAATTTTCGCATCCTCCGCGGAAGCCTGCGTGCCGAGCGCAAAGGCGGATGCACCGGCGAGGACAAGCGCCGGCGTGTTCGGCATCACGCGGATCACGCGGAGCTTTTCACCCGCGGCCTGTTCGATTTTCTGAATGGAAAGTCCCGCGACGATGGAAATGAGGAGCTTGCCTCCGGCGCTGCCGCCCGTCCCGCCGCCTTGCGAAGCCCAGCGCATGGACGATCCTGTCTGCTGCGTGGAGACGCTCTGGATCGCGGCGATCGCGTCGCCGGGCTTCACGGCGAGAATGATGGCGTCGCTGGCGGAGACGACATCGGCATTGCTCGCGGCGAGGGTCACGCTGGTCTCCGTGCGCAATTTTTCCGCCGATGGAATATGCACGTCGCTGACCGTGATGTCCGCCGCTTTGCACAGCCCGGATTTGATGACGCCTTTAATGAGGGCCGCAGCCATTTTGCCGCCGCCGATGAAGCCAAGTTTCATGCCGCCGACCTTCCGGCATCCCCGATCAGAAGGGAAGCGCGGAACCGTGCGGTCAGTTCCCGAGGCACGAACGCATCGCTGCCCGCGCGATCCGACCGCGCGCGTGGCGGCGGTAGGCGAGCTTCACGATTGCGTCGAGCGAAGTGGCCGAACCGTCGGCGTTGCCGGGGAGCGGCGGTTCTTTTCCGGGCGCTGCGGGGGGAGGGGATTTTTTCATGCGGAGGGGGTCCTACGATTACATTTCGCGAGAGGTGGCAAAGGTGGTCGTCAGATTTTTTCACGGCACCTTGATTCGCCCCGAGACTCCGCATTTTCCGCCGACGCGGCAACCGGCGTCGCGTGAATTTGCGGCGTCGAATGCGTGACGCGACCGACGCCCGCATTTTTCCATTTGCGCGCGAGGTCCCACCGCACAGACTTCGCGGCGTGAGCAGCTACACGGTTTTCGCACGCAAATATCGCCCCAAGATCTTCGCCGACGTCCTCGGCCAGGAGCACATCACGCGCACGCTGCGCAACGCCATCGAGCAAAACCGGATCGCGCATGCCTACATTTTCGTCGGCCCGCGCGGCACGGGGAAAACTTCGACCGCGCGCATTTTCGCGAAGGCGCTGAACTGCACCGGCGGGCCGAAGGCGGACTTCGATCCCGAGGAGGAAGGGTGCCGCGAGATCGCCGAGGGGCGCTCGATGGACGTGCTGGAATTTGACGCCGCGTCGAACACGGGCGTGGAGAAAGTGCGCGACCTGATCCTCGATCGCGTGAACTACGTGCCGGTGAACGGGCGCTTCAAAATCTACCTCGTGGACGAGGTCCACATGCTCTCGACCGCGTCGTTTAATTCGCTGCTGAAGACGCTCGAGGAGCCGCCGCCGCGCGTGATTTTTCTCTTCGCCACAACGGACGTGCAGAAGGTGCCGACCACGATTCTCAGCCGCTGCCAGCGCTTCGATCTGAAGCGCATTCCTGCCGCGACGATCACGCAGCATCTTCTTTTCATCGCAAAAAATGAGGGCTTCGCGCTCGAGCCGAGCGCCGCCGAAGCCGTCGCACGCGGCGCGGAGGGCGGGCTGCGCGATGCGGAATCCATGCTCGATCAACTCGTCGCGTTTTGCGGCGACACGATCACGGAGGCGGATGTGCTCAGCGTGTTTGGCTTCACCGGCACGCAGACCGTCACGGCGCTGTGCGATGCCATCCTCGCGGCCGACGCGCCCGGCGCGCTCGCGACGATCCACGAGCAGGCCGAGGCGGGCAAGGATCTCGCGCGCCTCATGAGCGACCTCGTCACGCACTTGCGCAATCTTCTCGTGCTGCAGGCCGATCCCGACGGACTCGGCGACGAGTGGATGCCCGAGGCCGTGGCTGCGATGCAGGAGCAGGCGGGCCGCGTGCCGATGGAGAAAGTGCTGGATCTCATCGAGCAATTCGCCGGCGCGGAGGGGCGGATGAAGTGGGCCGTGAACAAAAAAATGCACTTTGAGGTCGCCGCGATCCGTGCGATCCAGATTTTGCAAAGTGCGACGCTCACCGAGGTGCTCGAGTCGCTCGCCGCACTGCGCGGCGGGCAGCCGATGCCGGCGATCACGCAGCCGCCGAGACCGGTCGCTCCGCGCCGGGAACCGCCGACGGCGCGCCCGCCCGCGGCGACGCCAGTCGCGCCCTCTCCCGCGCCGGTGGCGCCGCCGCCGCCGCCTGCGCAGCCGCGTGCAACCGAGACGGCAAAAGTCGCGGAGCCTCCGCCCGAGCCTCCCGTGGTCGCGACGATTTCCAACGATGCATTTTGGCAGGCACTCGTGGAGTCCGTGCGGCGCGATCGGAAGCTCATCAGCGCGTGGTTGGAGGCCGGCGGGCTGCTGCGCAGCGAGGGGTCGCTCGTGCAAATCGGCTTCCCGCCAGACCAGGCGTTTTCAAAGGACTTCCTCGCCGGTCATCTCGATTTCCTCGCGGGTGCCGCGAGCGCGATCCTCGGGCGGAAAGTGAATGTCTCGCTCGAAGTGCGCGAAGGCCTCGTCGCGACGCCCGTCGCGCAGCCGCCGCCGGTGGCGAAGCTCGACCCGATGGAGGAATTCAAACGCGACCCGCTGATCCGCAAGGCGCTCGAAATCTTCCGCGCCGAAGTGCAGCCCGCGATGTGATGCGCGCTTTCGAAAAGCACTCGAAATCCAAGGCCGCAACGTTTGCTTCGTAGGCGCGCTTGGAATAGCGCGGACGTGAGCTTCCGCTCACGTCCTATGCAGGCGTCCGGGCCTTTTGGGAGGATCGGTCCGACACCGCTGCTCCGCTTGCAAAAGTCGATACCTGATCGGCGCGGCTCACGGATTCGTGAGATTCGGCTGCCACATGTCGCCGCGCACCTCGGGCGTCTTGCCGTCGGCGGGGAACGTGGTCTTCACGGCTTCGCGCAGCTTGGCGGAAAGCTCGGCGACGGTCGCTGCGTGCGCGGGATCTTCGGCGAGATTCGTCTGCTCCTTCGGGTCCTTGTCGTGATCGTAAAGCTGGCGACCTTGCCTGCCTTCGTCCCACTCGGTGTAGCGCCAGCGCGCGGTGCGCAGCGTGTAGCCGAGGAAGCGCCCGACATTGTCGCCGGTCGCGGCGCTTGCGCCGAAGCGCTTGAAGCCCCCGCCGCGCACGACTTCGCTGAGTGCCCAGCCGCGGCCGGTCGCGGTCGTGTCGTTTAAAATCGCCACGAGGCTCTGGCCTTGCAGATTCGCGGGCGCTTTCACGCCGCAGAGATCCGCGAGCGTGGGATACAGATCGAGCATCTGCACCGGGGTCGCGGCGACGCCCGGCTTTGCCACGCCGGGGCCGGCGATGATGAGCGGGACGCGCGTGCTTTCCTCGAAGAGGCTCTGCTTCTGCCACAGCCCGTGCTCGCCGAGATGATAGCCGTGGTCGCTCGTGAAGACCACGATCGTGTTGTCGCTCAGGCCGAGGCGATCGAGCGCGTCGAGCACCTTGCCCGCCTGCGCATCCATGAAGCTGATCGCCGCGAAATACGCCTGCATCGCCTGCCGCCGCAGATCGTCCGTCAGCTTGTCCTGCTCCTTTTTGTAGCTCATCAGCGCCGCGGCGGGGACGCCCTTCTGGTCATACACAGTGCCGGGCACGACGGGCATTTTTGCGACGGGGTATTTTTGAAAATACGCCTCGGGAGAGACGTAGGGCGTGTGCGGGCGGAAGAATCCCACGGCGAGAAAGAACGGCCGATCCTTGTGCTTCGCGCAGCGTTCGAGCACCCACTCGGCGTTCTCGGCCTCGATGCCGTCGGTATGTTTCTCGTCGGGATTTTTTGATGCATGCCAGCTCAGCGTGCCGCCGAATGATCCCGGCGTGAGGCTGTAGATGAGCGGCTCCTCGTCGAGCCGATCCACGCCTGCGGGATTCATCTCCATTTCCCACGAGCCGGGATCGTCGTGGCCGTTCGTGCCGATCGAGTTTGGCACATTGTAGTGGTAGAGCTTGCCGATGCGCACGGCGAGGTAACCCGCGAGCCGGAACGCCTGCGGCAAACTGATCGCCGACGGGATCGTCTGCCGGAAAATCTGCGCGTTCGCGAGGATGCCCGTGCTGTTCGGATACAGCCCCGTGAGAAACGAATTCCGGCTCGGTCCGCAGAGCGGGAACTGGCAATACGCGCGGTCAAAGCGCACGCCGCGCGCCGCGAGTCGGTCAATGTTCGGCGTCTTCACGAGCGGATGCCCGTATGCACCGATGCTGGTGTTCAGATCATCGGCGATGATGAAGAGGACGTTCGGCTTTTTCGCCGGAGCATCGGCAGCGGGCGAGGGGACGCGCGTCGCGAAAAACGCGAGCGCGATGGCGAGGAGTGTGCGGGTCATGATCATGGGAGGAAAAAATTGACTCAGTTTGCAGCGTCGGGTTTGCGCTTCGGTTTGCCGTCGGGTTTCGCCGAGGCTTCCTTCACGGCCTCCGCCGACTCGAAGACATGGCCTTGATCGCCGACTTCATCGATCCATTTCTCCAGCACGCCGCGCAGGCGTTTCAGTGCGGCCTGATGCTCCGGTGTGGTGGACGCCGCGAGGTTCGTGATTTCGTGCGGGTCGGTGTCGAGGTCGTAGAGTTCCTCGTCGGGCATGCGCGGCTGGCAGAGGAATTCCTGCGCGGGCGTGAGCCTGCCCTGCGCGTGCAGTTCCTTGAGCAGATTCCAGACGGGATACTGCGTCTCCTTGTAGTTGTTCGGCGCGAGGAAGGGCGTGCCGGGCGTGAAGTTCCTGATGTAGCGCCAGCGCGCGTCGCGCACGCTGCGGATGCGCATGACGGTCTCGTCGCAGCGGTCGCGCGTGCCGAAGACATATTCGCGCGACGCCTCGGTGTGGTCACCGAGAAAGGTGCGGCCCTGCATTTTTGCAGGCTTCGGCGCGCCGGCGATCGCGAGCATCGTGGGCGCGAGATCAATGCCGTCGAGGAAGCGCGCGTCCTCGGTGCCGGGCTTGAAGTTCGCAGGCGGCGTGACACTTTTCGGCCAGCGGATGATCAGCGGGACGTGGAAGCTCTCCTCGTAGCAGAACTGCTTGGCGCGCGCCACGGACGCTCCGTTGTCGCCGAAAAAGACGATCACCGTGTCATCCGCCAATCCGTCCTTTTGCAATTGCGCGAGCACTGCGCCGACCTTCCGATCGAGTTCCGCCGCGGAATCCAAATACTCCGCCCAGTCCTTCCGCGCGACGGGATGATCGGGATAGTACGGCGGCAGCACGACCTTCGCCGGGTCCGCCTTCGCGGGTGCGTGGTAATTGCGGTGCGTCTCATTGAAATTGATCTGCGCGTAAAAGGGCTGGTGCGATTTCAGATCGCCCCAATTCGCCGAGTCGAACGCCTTCTCCGGCGCGACGAAATTCCAGTCCGTCTTCCCCGTCCCCTTGAAGCCGCACTCCGCGGGCAGCGTGACCACATTCGCCGTGAAATAGCCCGCATCGCGCAGCCACTCCGTGAGCACGCGCACGCCATCGGGCAGCGGCGGCTTCGGCTTCGTGCGGTGATTGTGCGCGCCGATGCTCACCGCATACATGCCGGTCATGAACGAACTGCGGCTCACCGAGCACACCGTGCCGTCGTAGAAGTGCGAATAGGACACGCCTTCCCGCGCGAGCCGATCGATGTGCGGCGTCGAAGCCTCGGGCGTCCCGGAGCGGCTCAGCGCCTCCGGCCCCATGTCCTCGGCGATGAGCCAGAGAATGTTCAGTCGCTTTGTCGCGTCGGCTGCGGAGACTTCTGCGAGCGAAAGCAGCAGGAAAATAGCGATTTGCGCGAGCTTCATTGGGGTGCTTCGGGATCGGAATGCATTACTTGGTCTCCGCTGGCGGCTGCGGCTGCGCCAGCTTTTTCCTCGCGCCGCCCGCCTCGCCGACATCGGTGAATGGCGGCTTCTCGAAGCGCGGCGGCTGCTCGACCACGCGCGGATCCTTCGCGCGCGTGAGCTCCTGCATGAGCTGGTCCGCGAGCTTCTGCTTCACTTTCGCAAAGTCCGTGTTGCCCGCGAGATTGTTCACCATGTCGGGATCCTTCTGCACGTCGTAGAGCTCCTCCGCGACGCGTTTGCCAAAGGCGATGTCGTAATATTTTTGCCACTCCGGATCATTCCGATGCGCGATGAGCCACGCCTTCGTCGGGCTCGCATCCATGTCGGCGAATGCGGCGTAAGTATCGTCCTGCAGCGCTTCAGCCGACGGCGCGTCCGTGGCGTTCACCCCCTTCGGCGATCCCATCGGCCAGCGGTCCGGCGCGAAGTTCCGGATGTACGCGTATTCCGGCGTGCGCAGCGAGCGCATGGGGAAGGGGAGATTGCCCTCGCGCGCATTGCCGACGTGCCGCTCGCGACCGGTGATCACCCAGTTGCGCGTCGCGTCATTCGTGCCGGTTTTGCCGGAGAGCAGCAGCGGCAGGAGCGAGCGCCCATAGAGATCGTCGGGCGGCTTCACTCCCGCGATTTCCATGAAAGTGGGCGCGAGGTCCGGCAGCCGCACAAAGTCATCAATCACCCGCCCTCCCGCCGGCGCCGCCGCCCCATGACTGCCGGGCACGCGCATCACCAGCGCCACACTCACGCCGTGATCGTAGAGATTGCATTTTCCCGACGGCACGCCCGGCATCCCGTGGTCGCCACTCAGCACCACGAGCGTGCGATCCGCCTCGCCCGTTTCGTCGAGCCGCTTCAGCAGTTCACCCACGTACGCATCCACCGCCTGACACTCGCCGAGGTAGTCCGCCACGTCCTCGCGCACCTCCGGCACGTCGGGCAGGAATTTCGGCATCTTGCCCTTCAGCGCATCCGGATCGATGCCCCACAGCAGCTTGCCCGAGCCCTTCACCCACGCGCGATGCGTCGTCGTCGGGCCAAAGAAATAGTGCCACGGTTTCGCTTGGCCATTCGCGTCCTTTCCCTCCTTCTCCCGCGCCGCGAGGAAGTCGTCGAAATTCCCCCGCACCTGATCGAGCACCGTCGCGCGCGCCGCCTCCACGCTCATGCCGCCCTTCACCATCGGCGCGACGTGATTGGAGAAATGCTGCGCAAAGTTCCCGTGCTTCTCATACGCATACTTCTGCCCGCCGAACGGCGCATCCGCCGGCGTGCCGGGGCTCCACACCTTGTGGCTTTTGCCGATGCTGTAGCCCGCCTCGCGGAGCATCAGCGGATAAGTCGGGACCGACTCATCCCACACCGCGCCGCTCAGGATCGCGCCGCGATTGCAGTTGAAAAAGTAGCGCCCCGTGAGCAGCGAACTCCGGCACGGCGTGCAGCTCGGCGCGTTCACAAAGGCATGGCGAAAAAGCACGCCCTCCCGCGCCACGCGATCCACATTCGGCGTCTGCACCACGTCATTCAGCGTGGGCCGCCCATCGAGCCCCCGGTAGCAGCTCGCATAGCGCCCCCAGTCGTCGGCGAAGACAAAAAGGATGTTCCATCGCGGCGCATCCTCCGCGCGTGCGAGCCCGGCAAAAAGCGCGAGCGCCACGAAGACACGGGGGAAGAATCGGAAGCACGACCGTGAGGGAGAGCAGCGGGGGGCATTCATGGCTGGAAAGAATGTCAGGCGCGCGGCATCTCCGTCGAGGCTGTCTTGTGGTGGAATGAGCATTGCCTTCTCGCCATCCGCCCCTCGCGTTGCTACATCGCGCGCATGGGCACGCTCTACTACGGGGACAACCTCGACATCCTCACCCGCTACATCGCCGACGAGTCCGTGGACCTCGTCTATCTCGACCCGCCCTTCAACAGCGCGCAGAACTACAACGCCTTCTTCCAGGAAAAGGACGGCAGCGCCGCCGCCGCGCAGA
>JBBSEI010000091.1:0-18516 GCA_038239865.1 Chthoniobacterales bacterium | reverse complement strand
TGGCAGCAGACGATGTTCTGGCCGCTTTTCCTCGGCGCGATGGTGCCGCTCTCGCGCCGCGGGAAGTTCGTGCTCGCCGCGCTCGCGCTTTTCCAACTCTCGCACCAGGCCGGCATCCTTCTTCTTTTCGCCGCGGCCATCGCCGCAATCGCCATCGAAGTGCCGACGCCCGCGGCGCTGCACGCCCAGCTTGGAAAATTTGCGCTCTTCTCGGTGATTTTCCTCCTCGCAGTTTTGAAGGCGATTTGGATCGGCTTCCCCGCGCTCTCGGGTGCGCTGCACGACAGCTACGCCGCGCAGCGGATGTCCGTCAGCGAGATGCGGACGACCTTCCGCGACGGCGTGCTCGGGCCGCCGCTCTACGGCATGGTCGCGATGTGGTTCGCCGCGTTTTCGCCGTTCGCGCCGCAGCGATCCGTGCGGCGGCTCGGCTTCGTCGCGGTCCTCGCCGCGGGCGTGCTTTGGGCGTGGTGGGCGGCGGAGCCCGCGCGCTGGGCCGGAGCGATCAATTTCCGCCGATGGGTCGTGCCGCTCGCAGCGCCGTTCATGCTCGCCGCATTCATCGCCGCGCGGCGTTCGCTGGAAATGCCCGTGGCATTCAGCGGCGGAGTCACGGTCGCCAAGCCGCAAATGCACGTCGCATTCAGCTTCGCCGCACCGAAGCCGAGGACGGATTTTTACCTTTTCGCGCCGCTGGTCGGCGTCGTGTTTTGCATGGTGATCACGCTCCAGTCACTTGGCTGGCGGCGGCTCAGCGATCGGCTGCTCAGCGACGTCGCAAAGGACGCGCGTCTCGTGGTCCCGCGGAGCGCCGTGCCGTGGGTCGCGCGGACACCGATGGATCACTGGAGCATGACCGCGCTCGTCGCGCTGCACGGCGGCACGCGGCCGGAGAAATATTTTGCCTTCAACGACGATGCCGCCGCCGCTCTGCGCGCGGGAAAAATCTGGCTCGGCGACGGCCACACGATCTCCGCCGCGCCGGGACCGGCGGGATGGTTCGATCACCGTCCCCTCCTTGAGCGCCTCGCCGCGGGCGCGCGCTGAATTACGCGAGCTTCTTCGCGACGAGCGCCTCGAGCTTCACGATGTCCGCGGCGAATTTGCGGATGCCGTCCGCCGTCTTTTCCGTCGCCATCTGGTCATCGTTGACATCGTAGCGGAACGTCTTCTCGTCGAAGTGCAGCTTCGCAAGGTCCATGCCCTTCGCGGCTGCCGGATCGAGCTTGCGCGTGAGCGCCTCGGTGCTCGCCTGCAATTCGCCAAGCAGCGCGGGGCTGATCGTGAGCAGGTCGCAGCCCGCAAGTTCCGTGATCTCGCCCTTGTTGCGGAAGCTCGCGCCCATCACCTCGGTCTGGTGGCCGAACTTCTTGTAGTAGTTGTAAATCTGCGTGACCGACACCACGCCGGGATCCTCGGCCGGGGCGTAGTCCTTCTTCGTGCTCGCCTTGAACCAATCCAAAATGCGCCCGACGAACGGCGAGACGAGCTGGATGCCGCCCTCCGCGCACGCCACCGCCTGCGCGAGGGAAAAGAGGAGCGTGAGATTGCAGTGGATGCCTTCCTTTTCCAGCACCTCCGCGGCCTTGATGCCCTCCCACGTGCTCGCGATTTTGATCAGCACGCGATTCCGATCGATGCCCGCTTTTTCATAAAGTGCGATGAGCTGGTGCGCCTTGTGGATGCTGCCCGCGGTGTCGAACGACAGCCGCGCATCCGTCTCCGTGCTCACGCGCCCCGGCACGATTTTCAAAATCTCCACGCCGAAATTCACGAGCACGTGGTCGATCACGTCGTCCACCTGCTTCGCGCCGGCGAGCCCGCTGCCCTTGCGATCGGTCACCGCCTTGTCCACCAGCGGCGCATACTCCGGCTTCGACGCGGCGGCGAGGATGAGCGAGGGATTCGTCGTCGCATCCTGCGGCTTGTAGGCCTTCATGGATTCAAAGTCGCCCGTGTCGGCGACGACTTTGGTGAATTGCTTGAGCTGGTCGAGTTGCGTGGTCATGGCGTTGGGAAATGCGGCGTGATTTTTGAAAATGGGGCGGGAGCGTACGCACATCCGCGCCCGGCGCAAACGGGAATTCCACTGGCACCCATTTTGCTAAACCAGTTTTGCGATGGGCCTCTTAAAAAAACTCGCGATCAAATTATTCACCCTGGCGATCATGGCCGTGCTCATGGGCGTCGGGCTGCGGTATGCGCGACCGTACTTGATGAAGTCCGCCGGGCTGCCCGAGGGAATGCCGGCAATCGAGGCGCCGAAATTTTCCTCCGGCGAGTCCGAGCTGATGGGCACGGTCTTGAAAAGTGCGATGCGCCTGGTCTCGGGCTCGGCGACTCGCACGGAATTGGCGGGCGAACTGAGCGACAAGCTCTACTCCGGCCGCGCGGACGCCGACACGATGTCCGAACTCAACATCGAACTCGTGAAGCCCGGCGGCGGCGCCATCCTCCCGGAAGGATCGGTGAAGCCCGGCGCAGGCGCTCCCGCTTCCGCGAAAGGAACCGTCGCCACAAATCTGCCGCCGACCGCGAGCGCGGTGAAAATTCCGCCCGGCGCGAAATCGCCCGCGACTGCGCGCACTGCGGCCGGCCAGCCATCGGCGGAGCGCCCGTCGGGCAACGGCAGCGACGCTCTCCTGACCCGGCTCTGGGCGCAGGCGAAGGCGAACAGCTTGGAACTGACCGCCATCCCGGCAGCGTTCATCGGGATGTTCATCGTGCAGCGGCTGCGGCGTCGATCGCGGGCGGATGAATTTGCGCCCGCGAACATGGCCGTGCTGCCCCCGCCGGAGTCGGAGGCTTTTGAAATGACGCACGCGGTGAACTCTCTCACCGGGGAGGATTTCGAACTGCTCGTGGCATTGATTTACCAGCGCCAGGGCTACCGCGTCTCCATGCCCAATGCGCTGGGCAGCGGGCGCGGCGGCGACTTCATGCTGCTGCGGAAGTCGGAGCGCCTGCTCGTGCAATGCAAAAAAATCAGCGGCGAGCAAAAGGTCCCCGTGGAGCGCCTGCGCGAACTGCACGAGGCGGCGACCGCCGCCGGGGCGACCCGCGGAATGTATGTGACGTGCGGCGGCTTCACGTGGGATGCGCGGAATTTTGCCAAGTCAAAAGGGATGACCGCGATCAACGCGCGGACGCTCGACGCGCTGATCACCGCGGCGCGCGAGACGCCGGAGGAGGACCTGCTCGCCGTCTCGCAGTGGGCGCAGAAGCTGATGAGCAAAGTGCAGCTCACGCCGCCGCTCTGCCCGGCGTGTGAGGCGGCAATGGAGCAACTCAGCGAGGGAACTGTCTCGGGATGGGTCTGCAGCCAGCGACCCGAATGTCGCGGACGCCGCAACGCGCGCAAACAACGCAAACCGGCATCCGCCGAAAAGAGTGAAACGGCACCGGCGATTCTGGCCGCGGAACCGCCCCCTCCGCTGCCACCTGTCCTGGTCGCGCCGCCGCGCGGAACCCACGAACTCCGCGTGCCCCAACCTTCATCCGAAAAAAACAAAATCGCCTCCGCGATTCGCGCATCCGCTCGGCCATCGTCGCCGCCGCCTGCGAAGGTCGCGCCGGTTCATGCTCCCTCTGCTCCGGTCGCTCCGCGGCCCGCAGCGGGGAGAAAAGTATCCCCATCGCCGGTCCGCACCGCCGGTCCGCAGACGCCGTCCGCACCGTCGAAGGCTGCGTCCTTGCGAGGCCACAGTGATCGCTATTCGCCCGGATCTGCATTTGGGAAAAAAGAAAACCCACCGGCGATCCCGGCATCCGCCCCGCGGGCTCCGGAGACTCCGCCGGCATCTCCTCCGCGCCGAGCGAATGCGAGGTTCACGGACGCCGCGCTGTCTGCTGCGAAGGGCCGCGGCTTCACCGGCGTTTGAATCCCCGCGCACGGATTGGAAAAAGTTCCCGTGCGAAAAAAGAAAACCCCGGCCTCTCTCGAAGCCGGGGTTTGTCTGGAATGCTTTTCGCGGTCGCTTACTTCGCGTCCGGCACCGGGGGCTTCGGCGCGGGTGCGGGCGCGGCGTCCGGCGGAGCGTTGATCACTTCATCGGTGCTCGGCGCGGGCTTCATCGGCTTCGGCGCGGAGGGAACGGGAGCGGAAGGCGAAGGCGCGCCAGCGGCGTCGATCTTGCCTTTCGCGGTCGCAGCGGCGGTGTCCACTTTTTCGGTGGCGCTCGCGCCGCCGGCTTTCACGGTATTTGCGGCATCCGCACCGCCGACTTTGGCGGCAGCGTCAGCGGCTTTGTCCGTGGTCTTGCTGATGGCGTCCTTCGCCTTGTCCGCTTGTTTTTCCACGGACTTCTTGGCGTCGTCTTTCTTGGCGTCCATGCTCTTTTCCTCGCAGGCGGTGAAGCCCAGCGCGGCGATGGCGGCGATGATGGTGTAATGTTTCATAAGGGTGTGTAGTTGTTGTTTGGAGACCGCCGACGGCAGTCCCCGCGAATGTGACAGCCCGGCGGCACCGGGGTCAATCACGGGGAATTTAGAATTGTGAATGAGGAATTCAAAATTCAGCATTCAAAAATTCAGTCCGTTCACTTCGCGCAGAGTTTTTCCAGCAGCCCCGTCATCCGCCCGAGCATCGTCCGCGGATCATCCAGCAATCCCGCCGCCGCGAGCGCCTGGTCGGCGACTTGCTGCGCGACGATTTTGCCGAGTTCCGCATCCGAGCCGCGCAGCTTTTCGAGGCTCACGATGAGCGCGTGCTCGGGATTGATTTCAATGTCCGGCTTCGGTTCCGGCCCGGCTTCTCCGTCGCGATTGAGCGCCTTCATCATGCGCCGCATGTTCACCGTCATCTCGGAATCCGAACTCAGCGCGATCGCCGGGCTGCCGACGAGACGCTTCGACACGCGCACTTCGCCGATGCGCTCGCCCACGGTCTCCTTGATGAACTCCGCCAGCTTCGCCGCCGCGTCCGTGTCGAGCCCCTTCGATTCGCGCTCCAGCTTCACGTCTGACTTTTCCGCGGCCACGAGCTTTTTGCCGTCGAACTCGCGCAGTTGCTCCAGCACAAATTCATCCCGCGCATCCGTGAGGAAAAACATCTCCCACTTCTTCTCGCGGAACACCTCGTAGCTCGGCGCGGCCTCGCACGCCTCGCGGTTCGCGGCGCTCAGAAAATAAATCTCCGTCTGCTCTGCCGGCATCCGCGAAATGTAGTCCGCGAGGCTCGTGAATTTCCCGCTCTCCGTCGCGCTCGACTCGAACCGCAGCAGCTTCGCCAGCGCCTCGCGATGCGCCCAGTCGTTCGACACGCCCTCCTTCAGGCAGTGCCCGTGCTCATTGAAAAA
This sequence comes from Chthoniobacterales bacterium, assembly GCA_038239865.1. GTDB lineage: Bacteria > Verrucomicrobiota > Verrucomicrobiia > Chthoniobacterales > Chthoniobacteraceae > SXWH01. The sequence goes on along the minus strand of JBBSEI010000091.1, from coordinate 13,219 downwards.
GCGCGCATACTTTTCCGCATCGGCACGCGACTCCTCGTCGAGGAATTTCAGCAGCCGCTTCACGAGCACCTCGCGCAGCTTCGCGATGAGCGCGCTGTCCTGCATCGTCTCGCGCGAAATGTTCAGCGGCAGATCCTCGCTGTCCACCACGCCGCGCAGGAAGCGCGTCCACTCCGGCAGCAGCGTCTTCGCGCGCGACTGTATCAGGATTTTTTTGCAGTACAAATCAACGTGATGCTCCTCGCGCGTGAACGTCGCCAGCTCGAGATTTTTCGACGGGATGAAGAGCAGCGCGCGAATCGCCAGCGGCGCATCCGCATTGAAATGCAGCCGGTAGAGCGGCGCATCCGCGTCGTGCCCGATGTATTTGTAAAACTCGTCGTATTCCGCGTCCTTGATCTCCGCCTTGTTGCGCGTCCACAGCGCCTGCACCGTGTTCACCTCCTTGCCGTTCACCTCGATCGGCAGCGGCACGAAATTCGAGTACCGCTTGATGATGTTCTCGACGCGATACGCCTTCGCAAACTCATCGTCCTTGAGATGCAGCACGACTTTCGTCCCGCGCGGCAGATCGTCCGCCGGCTCGATCTCGTAGCCCGTCTTCCCATCGCTCTCCCACTTCCAGCCCGTCTCACCCGGACGGCTGCTCCGCGAGAAAACCGTGACCTTATCCGCCACCATGAACGCTGAATAAAAGCCCACGCCAAACTGCCCGATGAGCGTCGCATCCACCGCCCCGCCCTGCGCTTTCGCTTTGAGCTGATCCAAAAACGCCTTCGATCCCGAGTGCGCGATCGTGCCGAGATTTTCGATCAGCTCGCTGTGCGTCATGCCGATCCCGGCGTCGGTGAAAGTGATTGTCTTCGCTGTGTCATCCGTCGCGATGGTGACTTTCAGCGGCGCATCCGGCTCCGTGATCTCCGTCCCGCTCGTCTTCAAAAATCGCAGCTTCTCGGAAGCATCCGCAGCATTGGAAATCAGCTCGCGGACGAAAATCTCCTTGTCGGTGTAAAGCGAGTGGACAACGAGATCGAGAAGCTGCGCGATCTCGGCTTGGAACTCATGTTTCTCGGGTGCAGTGGTCGTACTCATAGGGCCGCGGACTCTATGGATGCCGCCCGTTTGCGCAAGGAGCGCATTTCCCGGCCCGTTTTCACGGATACTGGGGACTGCGCCATTGCTTGATGTTGCACGTTGGATCCCGTGGCAGTGGCGCGGGCGACCCCGCCTGCGGCAGTCTGTTCCGGCGACTCGCCGGAACATTGGGCGAGTCGCACGCTGAAGTGCCGCAGATTTGGCGCTTGATGGCTGGCGGCAGCGATGGGACTTTTCCGGCCAATGCGCGTCCTCCCCATGTGCCTCAGCCTCGCGGCTGCCCTTCAGTTTACGCTTGCGGCTGCTGCACCAGAGACCGCGGAGCTGACCTTTGACGCTCACTTTAATAGCGGCGATGTCGTCACCGCCAAGGACACCCCGGCGTGGCTGAGTCGTGTCGAACAGCAGGGCGGGCGCTTTCTGGATGAACCGGGTCGCTGGCAAGTCGCGGCGGGAGAGGCCGAGGGCGTCGGGCGGCTCACGCTCGTGATCGATCGCGCAAAGATGCCGCACAATCTCGTCGCGACGATCCTTTTTGACGGGGATGCAAAAGCGGACATCGCCATCCAGCTCGCGGATGCGCAAGGCCGGGTCGTGGCCGTGGATCTTTTCGGCAATATCGTGGATGTGGGTAATGAGGTGGCGACGGACACCTTCGTCATCCCGCTGAAGAAGTACCCGACTGCCGAGCGGATCGTGATCCGGCGGATCAAGGGGGAGGTGAATGTCCACGGCGTGGTGCTCTACCCGGTCGTCATCGAGGGGACGCCGGTGAAGGAGGCGATGGAGGAACTTGCGCGCGTTCTCGGAGACCCGCTAAGCCCGGAAAACCCGCTCGTAAATGGCATCCAGCAAGTCGCCGTCGCCAGCAAGGTATCCATCGCTCCCACGAAGGAGGTCACTGCAAAAGCGGATGCTGCCAAGCCGGGTCCTTCGGCCACGCCGGCACCGCGTGGCGTGTACGCGGCTGCGGTCGTGCCCGCAGCCGGACAGGTGTTTTCGGAACCCGCGACTGCCGACCTCGTGGCGCGCTGGAGTTTCGACCTCGGAGACGGCACCGACAGCAGCGGGAACCAGCTCACGGGCACGATGAATGGCAGCGTGCAGACTGTGGACGGGCTCTTTGGCAAAGCCATCCAGCTCCGGAAAAACCCGTCCGCCGCACGCACGCGGCAGTGGGACTCGATGACCGTCCCTGCCAGCACGAAGCTCGATCTGACCGACAATCTCACCATCTCTGCGTGGGTGAAATACACGAGCCTCGCGCCCACTTGGGGCAGCCAGATTGTCTTTCACGGGGACAAGCAGTTCGGACGCGACCCGTGGGTTTTGCATCTCCTGCAGGACGGGACTTTGGAAATGCGATCGGATCGCTCCGTGACCGGAGGGCCGAAATTCACGGTCTTTGAAGACGAAATCTACCTTTCTCCGAAGGGCAAGCCGATGCTCAACCAGCATGTCGGCGTGTCCTCCCCAAAGACACTCGCGCGGGACACCTGGTATTTTGTCGCGGGCACGATTGGGAAAATTTCGGCCCGCAAGTTCGCGCTCCGTCTCTACGTGAACGGCGAGCTCGCGGATGAAGTGCAGACTGAGGAAACGGTGAATTATCCGACGCAAAAAATGTGGACCACCGTCGGCGCAGTGGACGACGGGACGTGGCAAAATTTCAACGGCATCATGGATGAAGTAAGGGTGTACAAACGCGCCCTCACTCCGGCGGAAATCACGGCGCTCTACCAGCAGCCGCGCCGGTAGGGCAGGCGCGATGCCGGTGAAGCTGGTGACCTTTTCCACGCTTTGCGGAAATCCAGGGATCGTTCGCACGTTCACCCGGCGAGCACGGCAAAATGCCGTTTGACGCCCGCGCGGCTGCGCCCGCATGGTCGCCGTTCTCAAAATTTTTCTATGGCAAACTACGATCTCATCGTCATCGGAGCGGGACCTGCGGGCTACGTCGCAGCGATCAAGGCGGCGCAACTCGGCAAAAAGGTCGCGTGCGTGGAGAAGGAACGCGGCGGCGGAACTTGCAACAACTGGGGCTGCATCCCGACGAAGGCGCTGTTGAAAAACGCGGAGCTTTTCCACACGATGAAGCACCGTGCGGCGGAGTTTGGCTTCAAGATCGCGGGGCTCGAATACGACTGGAATGCGATCATCAAGCGCTCGCGGGTCGTCTCGGACAAGGGCGCGGCGGGCGTGGATTACCTTTTCAAAAAGAACAAGATTGATTCGATCAAAGGTGAGGCGTCGCTCGACAAGGCGGGCGAGGTGCGCGTGAAAGGTGCGGACGGAAAAGAGGAGACCCACACGGCGAAGAACATCCTCATCGCGACGGGCTGCGTGTCGCGTCCGCTGCCGGGGCTGGAGTTCAACGGCAAGACGGTGATCGGCTCGAAGGAAGCGCTCGCACTTCCGGCGCAGCCGAAATCAATCGTGATTATCGGCGCCGGTGCGATCGGCGTGGAGTTCGCGTATTTTTTCAATGCGTTCGGGACGAAGGTCACCATCGTCGAGATGCTGCCGAATCTTCTGCCGGTCGAGGACACGGAGGTCTCGCAGGCGCTGGAGAAATCTTTTGCGAAGCAGGGCATCACCTCGCTGCTCGGGCACAAGACGGTGAAAACCGATGTGAGCGACGCGGGCGTGAAAATCACCGTCGCGGACGCAGCGGGCGCGGAGAAAACCATCGAGGCCGAGATGGTGCTCGTGGCCATCGGCATCCAGCCGGTGCTGCCCGCGGGTGCGCTGAAATATGAACTGGTGAAGGGCTACGTGAAGACGAACGATCGCTACGAGACGAGCGTGAAAGGCGTGTTCGCCGCGGGCGACATCATCGGGCCGCCGTGGCTCGCGCACGTCGCGAGCTTCGAGGCGGTGCAGGCGGTGGAGGGGATGTTTGAGCCGAAGTTTAAGCCGAAGAAGGTCACGATTTTCCCCGGCTGCACGTACTGCCAGCCGCAGATCGCGAGCGTCGGCCTCACCGAGCGCGCGGCGAAGGAGGCGGGGAAGAAATTCAAGGTCGGCAAGTTCCCGTTCATGGCGAGTGGCAAGGCGCGCGCCATCGGCGAGAGCGAGGGCTTTGTGAAGCTCATCGTCGGCGAGCCGCACGGCGAAATCCTCGGCGCGCACATCATCGGATCGGAAGCGACCGAGATGATCGCGGAACTCAGCCTCGCCATCACGCTCGAGGCAACTTTGGAGGAAATCGAAGCAACGATCCACGCGCACCCGACGCTGAGCGAGGGCGTGAAGGAAGCGGCGGAAGTCGCGGCGGGGCACGCGATTCACGTTTAGGCGGACGTCACGCGGCGGCCGAGCTTGGCTCGATGCTGAAACCGGCGAGATGCAGCGCCGGCAGGTAGTCAATGCGACCGTCGTCGTGCGTCACCACCACGGAAAATTTTCCGCTGATGGCCACATGATCGGTGGTGGGCACACTGATCCTCCGGCCATCGGTGGTGTGGATCACGAATGGCACAAATGGCATCTGATGCATCAGGTCACGGATCCGGGAAATCATGCGGGAATCGTAGGCGGGATGCGTGTTTTGTAAAATCGGAAAACCCGCCGCACACGGCAGCCGACGAGCGCCACGCGAGGGATTCGTTTTTCCGGAATGCGCCCGGCGCGATTGACCGTTTGCGGGCGCTCCGCTACCCACGCGCCATGATTCCCCCGATCGTGCGTTGGTTTGGTATTTCCATGTTTCTCGCGGCATCCCCGCTCGCCATCGCGCAGCAGCCTGCGCCTGCGATGCGGGTGTGGACCGCCGCGAACGGCCAGAAATTCCAGGCGAAGTTCACCGGCATCGAGGGTGCGAATGCCGTGTTCCAACTCGCGAACGGGCAGACCACGAAGGTCGCATTGAATCTTCTCGCGCCTGCGGATCAGGCGACGATCCGCGGCGGCGCGGCGGCGAATCCCGGCGCACCCGCAGCCCCGGGCGCAGTGCCATCCACGACCGCGACGAAGCCGGCAAATCCAGCCACGGCGACGACAGCAAAACCCGGCGCACCTTCCTCCGCGAAGCCGCGCACCTGGCCGGTGATCGTCGAGGTCCCGCCAAACTCGATCGAGATCACGCTGGGCGAGCAGGACGCCGCGAAACGCCGCTACGTGTACAAGTCGCAGTCGTTTGAATTCGTCTCGCAGGACAAGCTCGCGGGCAGCGTGATGAAGGAAGTGGCGCGCACTTTCGAGGCGACGCGCTCGCTGGTCTCCGCGCTGCCCTGGGGCATCAATCCGACGCCGCCGACCGATCTCGGATTTTATCAGGCGCGGCTTTACGTCACGCGCGAGGATTATTTTGCCGACGGCGGGCCGCAGAATTCCGGCGGCGTGTATTTTTCCAAGGACCGCATTTTCCGCATCCCGTTTCCGAGTCTCGGGCTGCAACTGCAGGGCAAGACTTGGTTCAAGAAACCCGACTACCACGGCGACACGCTCGTGCATGAAGTCACGCATCAGATGATGCATGACTTCCTCGGCTTCCTGCCGAAGTGGATCATCGAGGGCACCGCGGAATACACCGAGAGCCTGCCGTACAATGCGGGCAAATTCATCGCCGGCTCGCACGCGCGCGGGCTGAAGGAATACCTCGCGAAGGCCGCCAGCCATCGCGTGCTCACCTCGGAGTTCCGCCCGTTCGGCGAGCACATCGCGATGAAGCGCGACAATTGGGAAAGCCTCTCCTCGCAGCAGCACGCGCAGCACCTGCTCTACGCGCAGTCCTACGCGCTCGTCTATTTTTTCTGCCACCTCGATGGCGATGGGAAAGGTACGCGCTTCATGAAGTATCTCGACGCCATCGCCGAGGCGCGCGACGAGTGGGGTCGGTTTTTCAAGGACCCGCAGGTGAAGATGAATGCCGACGGCAGCTACACTTTTCCGAGGAGCCTTCCTCAGCCGAAGGCGAAGCATTCCGAAGAATTTGGCATCGAAAAATTGAGCATCCTTTTCGACGGTCGCGACGCTGCGGCGCTCGAAAAGGACATCCGCGAGGGCTTCAAGAAGATCGGCGTGAAGCTTTAGCCTCGGCGGCGCGCGCGGCGGCGTCGCCGTTTCAGAGCGCGCAGCGCAGTCCGCCACGCGCGAATGCGGCTGCGCTTTTGCGGCTGCCGCGCACTCCGGTTCGCACTCTAAGCTTCCCTCGTGTGGCGGATGATGCTGCAACACTCGCTCACCTCCACACCACTCATGACTCATCCACGCACGCTCACCTCCACACCACTCATGACTCATCCACGCACCTCCCGTCGTTCATTCATCAAAGGCATCGGCACCATCACCGCGGCCGGCATGTTTCCGAATCTCCTCCTCGCGCAAGGCGCCTCGAAGAAGGTCGCCATCGGTGTGATCGGCGTGATGGGCAAGGGCCAGTCCGACGCCTCGGCCGCGGCCGAGAACAATGAGATCGTGGCCATTTGCGATGTCGATGCGAAGAGCCTCGCGAAGGCGCAGGAGAAGTATCCGAACGCGAAGCCGTTTTCCGATTTCCGCAAAATGCTCGATGAAGTGAACGGCATCGAAGCCGTGACCATCAGCACGCCGGACCACGCGCACTATCCCGCCGCGATGCACGCGCTCAGCCACGGCAAGCACATCTTCATCCAGAAGCCGCTCACGAATACGCTCTGGGAAAACCGCCAGCTCCACCTCGGCGCGCGGAAGAAAAAAGTGATCACGCAGATGGGCAACCAGGGCCACACCTACGAGGACAACCGCGTGGTGAGGGAATGGATCGCCGCCGGTGCCATCGGCAAAGTGAAGGAAGTCCACGTCTGGACGAACCGCCCGATTTGGCCGCAGGGAAAAAGCGCGATCATCACTCCCACGCCGGTGCCCGAATACCTCGACTGGGAGCACTGGCTCGCCGCCACGCCCGACGCGCCCTATTCGCCGACCATCCATCCCTTCAAATGGCGCGGCTTCCTCGAATACGGCGCGGGCGCATTCGGCGACATGGGCTGCCATCTCATCGATGCGCCCTCGATGTCCCTCGGCCTCGGCGTGCCGAGCTTCGTCACCGCGACGCAGGTGGACGACCTCACGGACATCGCGTGGCCGACCGGCTCGGTGGTGAAAATGGAATTCCCCGGCAACTCGCACGGCGACGTGACGCTCACCTGGTACGAAGGCAAGAAGCCCGACGGCACGCCTTACCTCCCGAATTTCCCGGACATCATCGACCTGAAGCAAGCCTTCAAGAACGAGAAGAACCCGGAGAAAAGCGGCACCGTTTCGCCCGGCGGCTGGTTCATCGTCGGCACCGAAGGCATCATCTTTAACAAAAACGATCAGGCCAAGGATCCGCAAATCTGGCCGCTGAAGCGCCGCGAAGAATTCCTCGCCAAGCCGACGGCGAAGACCGAGCCGCGCAGCGTGACGCCCGGCAATCCGCAGCAGGAATGGACCGAGGCGATCAAGCGCGGCAGCGAATTCCCGTATGCCGGCCACTTCGATTATTCCTCGCCGCTCACCGAGCTCACGCTCATCGGCGGCCTCTCCATGCGCTTCCCCGGCAAGCGCCTCGCGTGGGATTCCGCGAGGCTCAAGGTCACGAACGACGAGGCCGCGAACGCCTTCATCAAGCGCAAGGCGTACCGCAAGGGCTACGAGTATTCGGCGGCGAGCATCTAGCTTTCCCCTGCGTCCATCGAAGCAGCGCGCGACGCTGGCGATCGGGCTTGCAGCGCTGGTCACGAAGTCGAAGGTGCGCAGTTATCCGCAACGTTCGCGGTGGCTGCGCACTTTCATTTTCCTCCGATGTCGAACGAACCCGAATCCGTCCCAAAGTCCCGCGGCTGGCTGCGCGTCCTGATCGCGCTCGTCATCGCCTTCGATGTCGCCGCGTTTTTTCAATGGGCGGACGGCGCGTTCCAAAGCGAGTTCGGCGGCCATCCCGATGAAGCCGCTCACTACCTCGCGGGTGTCCGCGTGCGCGATGCCGCGTCGCATTTCGTCCGTCGCGACGACTCCGCCGGTGAGCATCATCCGCTGGCGGCGCTCCGGCGCACGCGCGTCTTCGACGCCATGGAAGGCGCATGGATGCTGGCTTTCGGGAGCTCGCGCCTCGCCGTGCTGCTCTTCATGGCCGCACTCGCCGCCGTCACGACCACGCTGATTTTTTGCACCGTGCGCCGCGAATTCGGCGCATGGGCTGCAGTCGTCGCGTCGCTCGTGTGGCTCTGCGCGCCCGTCGTGCGCGAATCGTACGAGACGATTTTGCCAGGGCAATTTTTCGCGCTGGCGTGGACGGCTGCGGCGTTGCTCGCGGCACGGGTGATCGGCGACAGAAATGTGCAGCGGCCTGCGGCATCCGGCGGGATTTCCCCCGCCGCGATTTCCGGAGGGATCGTGCTGGCCATCGCGATTGCCGTGCTCGTCTCCGGCTTTTTGAGAGAGAGTGCGTGCGCGCTCGGAATCGGCGTCACCGCATTTGCCATCGCAGGCGTGGCGCTGCGACGGCGCTCCGACAGCCCAACGGGCACCGTCTGGATTGCGCTGATCGCGGTCGTCACGACGGTGCTCTCCGTTGCCTGGATGAAGCGCAGCACCCCCGATGCGCGCGTGCTCATCATCGCGACGCCTGCGCTCGCCATGCTCGCCGCGTGCGGCGCAGTCCTGCTCGCCAGGATCGTCGGATCGCCGGCGGCGATTGCCGCCGAAAATTCGCGCCGCCGCGCGCTCTGGAACTTCCTGCTGCTGCTGCTCGCCGTGCCCGCGGATCTGCTGCATCCGCGGCAGAAGGATTGGAGCGGATTTGGTGCGATCGCGCTCGCGCTGATCGAGAAGGCGCCCGGCCCGTCGCATGTGCTCGTCGTCTCGGATCCGAGCGGCGAAGGGATGCTGCTGTCCGAACTCGCGATGCGGGATCACGACAAAAAAATCATCGTCGAACGCGCCACCGAAACGATCGTGGAATCCGAAAGTGCTGCGTTGCACGGCAGGCCCTTCGAGCGGTTTCTCGACGACGAGGAACTCTTCGCGCATCTCACATCCGGGCGCATCCGTTTCATCGTGCTCGACAGCGCGGTCCCGCAAAATGTGCGCGCCGGCTATCACGATCAGGTCACTCGCGTGATCGAAGGAAACGTCCGCACCTTCTGGCCGATCTTCGACACCCCGCTCATCCGCGACGGCGAGCCGCAGGGCCACCCGGTGCGGATTTTCCGCGTCGCCCCGTCGAGCGAGACGCAGTTGCAGTTGCAGTGACGCCCTCTTGCGCGGCGCGCAAATGTGCTCCCGGACGCGCGCTCGGGAGAGCGCCGAGGACGATGGAAAGCGAAGGCTACCGCGCGAGGAATTCCTCGAACGCGCCGCCGAGCAGACCGTGGACATCGCGCTCGATCTCCGCGCGCGTCGGCTGCCAGCCGGTCGCGGCGAGGTCGTCGTATTTTTCCGCGAGCACCTTCGCGAGGATCGGGCGGCTGTGCGCCCATTTGTAGGTGAGCTGATCGAGCACGCGGCAGTCGCTGTGCTGCGGCGTCACGCTCAGGCCGATCAGCTCCAGCCTCATGCGCGTGATTTCCTCGATGATGCTCGGCACATTCATGAACCACCAGCAGCCGAAGACATGCAGGTTGCGGAATTTCCGCGCAGCGATGCAGAGCGCGTGCTGGTTTTCGCGAGCGAGCATCGTGCAGAGGAATTTGTTTTGCGGAAATGCCGCGCACAGCCGCTCGACGGCGGTGACATCCGCGACGCCTACGCTGTCGCCCGCGAGTTGGAGCTGTGGGTTCACATTCCGGCGCACGCCGATCATCAGTGCGAAGGCCTGGTTGTGCTCGCGTCCGTGCGGCATGATCGCGTGCTCGATGATTTTCGCTGCGTCCGTCTGCGCGGGGAATGCGAAGTCCGGCGGCAGCGACACCATGCAATACTGCGCGTCAATTTTCCGCGTCCAATCCGCGAGGAAGCGCCGCACCTCGGCGAAGGTCTGCCCGGAAAAATCCGCGCTCACCCTGTAGCCCCAGCCGTGCAGACGCTTCGCCGCGTTCGGCCAGTCCACGAGCAGCGGATCGATTCGCAGCGCGGCGACGAAGCGCGGATCGCGCGTGAAGCCGCGTTCCCACACGGGCGTCTCGGTGTCGTCGAAGGGCGAGTTGGTCATCGCGATTTTCCGCACGTTCGCGAGTTCGCAGCAGCGCGTCACGTAATCCTCCGGTTTCCAGCCCGCGAACCATTTTCGCAGTGCGGGCAGGTCTCGGTGGTTTACGTCGAGCCCGTGCTTGTTCAGCACCGTGAGCACGCCGCGGCACGCCTCGCTCACGGGCGAGTGTTTGAGGAAAAGCTCGTTCCAGATCCAATCTGTTTGCTGCGTTTTCGGCGCGGCCCAGAATTTTTCATATGGCACATCCATCCAGCGGAACGACTCGCTCACGAGGTAGTGATAGATGAGCAGTTCATCGATCCCCCACAGCAGCAAATCGCCGAACGCGGGATCGTAGAGGTGCGTATGAATGTCGAAGACGGGCGTCTTTTCGACGACTTCGGCGACGGTGGCGCGGAGCGAGGGAGCGGGCATCCGCGGACACCTAGCCGCCGCGCCGCGCCGGGTCAAACGCGCGGCTCGCGCTGCATTCGACGTTTGACCGCGATGCGCCTGCGACCGTTTCATGGTCGCGATGAAAAGTGTGACCACGCGCGTGCCTGCGACGACGGCCAATCTCGGCCCCGGATTCGACTGCCTCGGCATCGCGCTGAGCATCGCGAATCGCGTGACCGTGCAGCGCGCGGCGCGCGGCGAGCACCCGAAGATCGTCGCGGACGCCGCGGTGCTCTTTTTTAAAAATGCGGCGATCGAGCCGTTTGATTTTTCATGGAAAATCGAGGGCGAAGTGCCGCGGTCGCGCGGCCTCGGCAGCAGCGTCACCGTGCGGCTCGGCGTGCTCCATGGCCTCGACGCTCTCGGCGGCGGCAAGCTCGGGCCGGTGCGACTTTACGAGCTGTGCGCGCAACTCGAAGGCCACCCGGACAACGCCGCGCCCGCCGCCTTCGGCGGTTTCACCGTCGCACGTGCGGATGCCGAGACGCTGCGCGCGGACGTGGATCCCGCGCTTAAATTCGTCCTGCTCATTCCCGATTTTGAAGTCTCCACGCCCGAGGCGCGCAGCGTCCTGCCCGATGCGCTGCCCCGCTCCGGCGCGGTGGCGAGCGTGTCGAATGCGTGCCGCATCACCGCGGCATTTCTCCAGCAGCGCTACGAACTGCTCCGCGGCTGTTTCGCCGACGGGCTGCACCAGCCATTCCGCCAGCCGCTGATTCCGTTTCTTTTCAAAGCGATCGCCGCGGGCGAACGGGCGGGCGCGCTCGGCGGATTCCTCAGCGGCAGCGGCTCGACGATCTGCTGCCTCACGCTCGGCGAGACGGATGGCGTCGCCTCCGCGATGCTCGATGCGGCGCCGCCGGGCTCGCACATCGTCGTCGCCACGGCGGATAATGAAGGCACGCGCACCGTCGCGGATGAACATGTCCTTTCGTGACAAGCTGGATCGCTTCGAGCAGTTCGCGACCGCCGTCATCCTCGAGCGTCGCTTCGGCAAGCGCGCGCTGCTGCTCCGCTGGCTGCTCTACGCACTGTCGTGGCTTTTCCGCGGCATCGTGCAGGCGCGGCTCTGGCTCTCGCGGATGCGCATCCGCAAGGCGCGGCAGCTCGGCGTCATGGTCGTCAGCATCGGAAATCTGACCGTCGGCGGGACGGGAAAAACACCGGTCGTGGAGCGCCTCGCGCGCGAGCTGAAGGACGGCGGACGCAACGTCGCGATCCTCAGCCGCGGCTACAAAAGCCGGAAGCTGCCCGTGCTGCGCCGGCTGCGGCGGAGTTTTTTCGGCAAGTTCAAACCGCGCGTGGTGCATGACGGAAAAAAAATGCTGCTCGATTCCGCGTGGGCCGGCGATGAGCCGTTCATGCTCGCGCGCAGCCTCGGCGATGTGCCGGTGCTCGTGCATAAAAATCGCGCCCGCGCCGGGCTGGCTGCCGTGTCGGAGTTCAAGGCCGACATTCTCCTCCTCGATGACGGGATGCAGTACCTCGACATCGAGCATCGCCTCGACATCTGCCTCATCGATCGGCAGGCGCCGTTTGGAAATGAGTTCCTCCTCCCGCGCGGCACGCTCCGCGAGCCGCCGTCGAATCTCCGGCGCGCAAATTTGATCCTGATCACGAAGGCCGTGCCGGGCGAAAGCGGCGCGCTGATCAAACGCATCCGCCAATACAATCGCACCGCCGACATCGTCGAATGCGTCCACAAGCCGAAGTATCTGCAGAACATCTACGATGCCGCCGACTGCCTGCCGCTCTCGGATCTGCGGGGCAAATACCTCGGCGTGCTCAGCGGCATCGCGCGGCCGGAGAGCTTCGAGGGCACGCTGCGCGACCTCGGCGCGAACATCGAGATCACGACGCGCTTCGCCGATCATCATCGCTTTCGCGGGAGGGAGCTGGAGGATTTCGTCGCGCGTTGCGCACGACGCGACACGGATTTCATCGTGACGACGGAGAAGGACTGCGTGCGCTTCCCCGCGCGCATCGGCGAGCAGGATAAGCCCGAGGTGCCGATTTATTTTCTGCGCGTGGAAATCGAGATCATCGCCGGGCAGGAGTACTGGGACCGGATGATCGCGCGGCTCACGCAGCGCCGCGAGGTCGTCGCGCCCGAGCGCGTTCTGGTGTGAGTATTGGTGCGCCCGGACGGGCGCAGCCGCGGGCTCCCGTCCACGCCTGCTGCGCTAGAGCGTTTCAAGTAATGTCGTAGCCGGTGCGCGGCGCCATTAGCACCAACGGTGCGACCCAAACCAGCCCAGGGCAACGCCCTGGGAAATCGGATGAGAACGGACAAAGCCCTGAAGGGGCGGCACAAGTTATCGCGCCCCTTCAGGGCTTTGATTCCTTTGTTTCCGATGACCCAGGGCGTTGCCCTGGGCTGGCATGTTTGCGGGCCTTTGGCCCTCAGCACGCGCAGACGTTCTGTTGATCAAAGCGGCTACAGAATAAATTGAACCGCTCTAGCAGCCTGTCGGACTTGATGGCCGACGAGGGGGGGTGTGGTGCGGCGGGTGGAAAAAGCTGGATCCGAGCGGGAGTCTGGCGCGGATGTCCTCGCGCCCCGACCGTTTGCGG
>JBBSEI010000090.1:0-18525 GCA_038239865.1 Chthoniobacterales bacterium | reverse complement strand
CTTCGGGTGTGTGTCGTTTGCGTTTCATGTTGAGAGTCCGGCGGCGCTCGCGCGCCGCCATCTCTCATAGCGCCTGGACCAACTTTCGGGGAGCAGGCCACTGCAGGGTGGAAAAGAAACGCACACACCTCCCGCTGTTCGCTCGGAGAGAAGAGCGCGATGTTGTGCCTTGAACGCCTCAACGGTTAATCGCGGAAGAAGGGATGATCCATCCCTTGCTATTGTTCTATTGCGCGTAAGTTTTAATTGCTTGACGCAGTTCGTTAAGCCTAAATCCGGGCATGACGTGTTCGTAGTAAAAGGCCACTAATCGCTTATCGATGGGGCTGAGTTCGACGGCATCCCATCCTACAAAGATACTGTCTTTCGGATTTTTGGGGTCACCATAGAATCCGATGCAACCCAAAATTGTCCGAAAAACGGCGTGCTGTAATTCTTTAGGTTTCAATTCCGTAGAGACAACACCAACTGATTTTGTGATTTCATTCTTTTTACCACGCCAGAAGTACCAAGTAAATCCCCCTGCGCTCGATCGCAGCATGGACTCCTTCTTGATAATGGCGGGCATCGCTGTTTGCTTCGAGAAGTAAAGCTTTATGGTGGCGTTTGGGTCATCAGATAAAACTACCCTGAGTTGGATGCGTGATGGAGCAAGCGTCTGGTTGATTTGCTCCACAGCGTAGCTGAACAACTTCTCCTCTTGGGTGTTTGCACCGAAGCAAGCAATGGCAGGGCTGTCTAACCAACGAGTGCAATTAGGAAAGTCTGGAGACAAAATGACGTCCTGCGCGAACTTGGCAAAAGTGGGTGTCTGCGCGCGGCCTGTGTTAATCACGAAGAAAAAGAGCCAAAATGTGACCGCGGTATACAACGTTTTCATGGGAAGGTTTGTCATCGAAATGTAGGAGGCTATTTGTTTGGCGAGTTTAGAACTAGGCGATACAATGCTTTTGCGTCAACCCCATACAGCGCGTTACTCCGCCACTGCAATGCCTGTCCGGGTCCTCCGTTGTTAAGAGCGTAGACCAACTGTGGCGCACCTGATGGAGCGATCCGACAGACAGCACCGAATGGCAATTCGATTTTTCGGTTGTTGGCGTCATATGTGAAAGTTTTGTCCAGGACGCCATAAACAACATCATCGGAATCAACGGCCATTGATCCAATTGAGGCACTAAGGGCTTCGTTCAAATGGAATGCCCTGATGGTTGTCGCATGCTTATCGGCGTTTAACACAACCAGCTCTCCTTCCCCCCATTTGCCGCCTTGAAACGTCGAGAAAATCAATGACTTGTTTGAAGTCATGACCGGCCATTGCCTGTAGATGTGGCGGAATGAAGTAACGGAGTCTCCGCCACGAGCACGAATTGGCAGAATCGCGTCGTAATCGAGGCCGGGGATGTAGCGGAAGACAGAGCCCATTCCAAAATGTGAATTTCCCACTGTGAGAGTTCCGCCATGCGCGGATAGTCCGTAAATGCGTTTCTGTTCTGATTCAACCACAACCGCAGAAGGGTCACGAGGTAGCTTGGCTATCCTTGCCATCTGTCCCTTGATGTTGATTTCAAATAAAACCCCGAAGCCAAACTTGCCTGCGTCATTTGCGGTGCCGAGGATTGGATTTGGTTCCCACGGAGCAATGAATAACCCTGTTTCTGGATGCTCTGGGCCTCCAAGCCGAAAAGAGTAGAGCGTGCGAAAGTTGCCATTCTCACTTATATGGTAGATTGTGCCGAGTTGCCACTCCCCGCCGTCGAGGGTGGTTCCTAAAATGCCCCCGTCTGGATGTTCAACGAGTTTTCCTGTTGGATAAGCGCCGCAAGTCTTGTGATCAAAATCGACCAGCGTGGCCGTCGTCCCGTCGGCTCGAATGACATAAACGAATCCGTCCTGATGTTTACCGCCAGTGATTGAGGTTCCATAAATCTCGCCTTTAGGCATGAACAGCAACGGTCCTGCAATCGTAACCGGACTTGGAAGATCAGCGATTTTTATGAGCTCTGGCGCTTTTGCAAGGGCTGAAAAGCAGACCAGAAATGATCCATAAGCTAAGATTGCGTCTTTCAGTCTGTTAGTCTGGAGTTTCATGGGTGAATCGTGCCGTCCTCGTCATCTCGACAAATGGAACGGAGGACAAGACTGATCATTGGCTTTCCACTTTTCACAGCAGCGGTTCGGCGGCGGCGAGGGCGCGGAGGTAGATGCCGTGGCGGCTGCCGCGGGAGAGTTCCTCGTCGAGGATGTCGGCGAGGTCGGTGGAGTCGGCGGGGACGAGGTGGCGCGTGAGGCGGCCGTCCTTCCACACGAGGGTGAGGTTCAGGTAGGTGGAGTGGGCGGGGTGGTCCACGGTGATGCTCACGTCGTCGTGCTCGAGGATGACGCGGTGGATGGGCGCGCCGGAGGATTCGCTGAGTTCGCACGCGACTTTGCCGCCCTCGGGCGTGGTGAAGGCGACGCGGCTGGCGACTCCGGTCGCGGCCTCGATGCGTGCGGGCGCGTGGCCATTGCTCCAGCCGAGCAATGCGGCGAACCAGCCGAGGAAAAGCAGCGCGGTGGTGCGCGAGCCGGGCGCGTGGCTGATGGCGAGGCTGCGCATTTTGCGGAGGCGCACGGCGCCGCCGGGGAGGTCATACATCTGCGCGACGGCCTGGCGGAGGTTGCCGGCGCGGACCCAGTTTAGGTCGCTGAGGACGGTGCGGCTCGCGGTGTCGTGTGCGGAGCGGTTGCTCTCGAGCGCCGCGCGCACGGCGGCAAATTGCGCGCGCGGGTTTTTCCAAGTGCCGCTGTCGAAGATGAGGCGGTCCACCCAGCGCCAGATTTCGGAGTCCACCTGCTCGGGGCACTCGCAGCGCCACCAGAGGGTGAGGGGAAGGTCGTAGTCGAGCTGCGAGAAGATGAGATTCGGCAGAAGCTCGCGCACTTTTCCCCGCACGAAGAGGGTGACCTGCTCGCAGCACACGTGCTTCGCGCCGGCCTTCGGGAGGTAGCAGTTGGCATTGATCCAGGCGCGCACGGAGGTCTCGGCTTTGTCTTCGAGATGCGGCTCGATGCCGATGAGGAGCGCGTGGAAGGAGTGGTGGCGCACGAAGCGCGCGAGCAGTTCGGTGCTGTCCTGCATCGCAGCCTCGCCCTCGCAGATGATGGCGAAATTGATGAGCGATGCACGCGTGCGCGTCTGGTCGGCCTGCCAGAGCTTCTTCAGCTCGCGGGCGATGGCGGTGATTTCGACGGGGGTGCCGAAGGTGGCGGCGGGTGCGCTGGGTAAAGTGTCAGTCGGCATGGTGTGGAAAAGTGGAGCGCGGATTCGGAAAACCGAACGCGGCGACTCGTAACCCTGCTCTCCACATCGGAATCGTGCAAGCGCGAGTGGGCTGACAATCCCATGGAATAATCAGTCCTTCGTCGCTAACAAGCGTCGCGTTGACTGGCAGGCTGAACGCGTGCATTCTCCGCGCATGAACGCCTTTGAAACCGCCGCCGTCATCGAGGACTCGTCGCACCTTTCTCTGCGCGAGCCCGTGCCGCGTGCGGCTTCGCGGGAGTGCCGTGTCATCGTGCTTTTTGAACCTGAGAACGATGCGGGCAACTCGTGGCCCGATGGATTTTTCGAGGCGATTCGGATTGAGGATGCGGCATTTACACGCCCGCCGCAGGGGAATGCGCCGGACATTCGTCCGCTGGACGCGTGAAGTTCCTCGGTCTGGAGCATGGTGAAATAGCGCGAAAGTGCGAGTTACGTCCTCACGCCAGCCTAGGCTCTCTATGTTGCGATAAGGTCTTCTTCAGAAAAATGGTCAAACGCGCACATATCGTTGTGCATAATTGCCATCGTGAGGTCATTCCATCGCATGAAATGCATAACCAGTTTCATTCGGTTGCTTTGGTTATACGCCATCCGTCGTCGTATTTTTGGAAGACACTTTTCATGATTTGCCCGTTGGTAATATAATGCTTCATCGACTGCATTTCGGGGGGGAATGGGTGTTCTGTTTCGTACTCGACTTCTTTTGTGCCGGGGGACTGGCCTTCCTTAATGCCGGTTACTTTCTGCACGCGCTCGCCGAAGTCTTTCTTGAGCCAGAACTTGAGTGGCTTCATGCCTAACGGGGGACTGAATTCAATTTCCATGTGATTCTCTGCGATGACCGCTCCAACCATCTTGATGCCCTTATACGTGAAGCGATAGCCTTCACCTACCCAAACCCTTTCAATTACCCCGTCTCGGATTGCGGGATCAAAGTAACCATCCTTGAACCTGCACCACAAAACTGGGTGAGCGGCAAGATGCTCGTTCAAGAGTTCTGCAGCGAGTTCCCGTGTGAGTTCTCCTTTACGTTTGTTGCATCCCGTGATTGCGAGCATCGGGATGATAAGTGTGAGAAGAAATGTGGATTTCATAGGTTAGTAGGGACGGGGGACAGGAACGAGGGACAGACTGATTATTTCTTCGGCGGCTCCTCGCGGAGGATGCAGCTTTCCTCCAATTCCGGCACGTTCTCGTCCTCATACTTTTCGACGAGCAGGCCGATGACTTCCATGAGCGAGGCGAGCGGATGGGTTTCGTCGTTGCCCACCTCATCCGTGAGCTGGTCGAGCAGGCGGACGAGACGCCGGTATTCGGCTTCGGAGTGCGGGACGAAGACGGCGTGCGAGAGTTCCGGCCAGTGGGCGAGGGATTTTTTGAGTGTGGCGGTCATGGTTTCCAGGCTCCGGTGTCGTATTCGGCGTGGGTGAGGACCGCGCGAATATAGACCTTGTTGCGGTTGAAGTGAAGTGCGGCGATGAGGCGGGTCTTGTTGCCGCCGATGTTGAAGACGGTGAGTTTCCCGACGATGTCCGCAGCGGGGAACGTCTCACGCAGGTGGGCGAAGGTGCGGAACGTCCCGCGCTTCATGAGCGAATACCAGTGTGCGAGTGCGCTGCGGGTGGCCGGATGCCGTTGCGCAAATTCATTTAGCCGCTTGCGTGTGATGACGTGCATTGCCGGGGGCGGCTGATTGTTGTCCTTGGAACAAAACGAGGGACTAATTATTCACGCCGTCCTCCGCGCACGCATTGGCCTAATGCGCCCGGGAGCGGCGCAACTGCGGTTCAACGGCGACCATGTGCAGCGCGCTCAGCGTCGTGGTCACTTCCTCGTCAGCAAAGACCGTGACCCGCCCGCCCTTGGGGCTGATCGCCACGTAGTCCGGATGCTTCACCCGATACTGTTTCCCATCCGAGGTCTTGATCAGGAAAGGCACGAATGGCTCGGCATTCATCAGTTTGCGAACTTCGTCAGTCATGGATTCCATCTACATGAAAGCCGTCGTGCATTCCATCGTTTTTTGAGTGAAGCTCCTCACACGAGCGGCTCGGCGGCGGAGAGGGAACGGAGCGCGGTTTCAGTCGGCACGCCTCACATCCTCCGCCACGCGTGGCCGTCGCGGGCGAGGAGTTCGTCGGCCTCCTTCGGGCCCCAACTGCCGGATGCGTATTCGAAAAGTCCCGGCGCTTTGTCTTTGTTTTCATTCGCGTGCCACGCGTTCTCGATGGCGTCCACGAACTTCCACGCCTCCTGCACTTCGTCGCGGCGGGCGAAGAGCGTGGCGTCGCCGCTCATCGCGTCGAGGATGAGGCGCTCGTAGGCCTCGGGGCTCTGCTTGCCGAAGCTCGCGCCGTAGTGGAAATCCATTTTCACCGGCTCGATGCGCAGCACGCTGCCGGGCACTTTGCACTGGAGGCGCAGCGAGATGCCCTCGTCGGGCTGGATGCGGATGACGAGCTGGTTCGGCCCGAGCGGCGCATCGGCGTCGGTGTTGAAAAGCACGCGCGGCGCTTCCTTGAACTGCACGGCGATCTCCGCGCCGCCCTTCGCGAGGCGCTTGCCGACGCGCATGTAGAACGGCACGCCGTGCCAGCGCCAGTTGTCAATGTGGAGCTTCAGCGCGACGTAGCTCTCGGTCATCGAGGCCGGGCTCACGCGCTCCTCCGCGCGGTATGCGGGGACGGGCTTGCCATTGATCGCACCCGCGGCGTATTGCCCGCGCACGATGTCGGTCGCGACGTCCTCCGGCGAGAGACGGCGCAGTGAGCGCACGACCTTCGCCTTTTCATCGCGCACGGAATCGGCGCTGAGGCTCGTGGGCGGCTCCATCGCGGTGAGGCACATGAGCTGGAGCAGATGGCTCTGCACCATGTCGCGCAGCGCGCCCGCCTTTTCATAATACGGCCCGCGCGCCTCGACGCCGAGCGTCTCCGCCGAGGTGATCTGCACATGGTCAATGTAACGGCTGTTCCACTGGCTCTCGAAGATCTGGTTCGCGAACCGCAGCACCATGATGTTCTGCGCGGTCTCCTTGCCGAGGTAGTGGTCTATGCGGAACGTGTCGCGCTCGGCGAAGGCGCGCGCGATGGATTCGTTCAGCGCCTCCGCCGTGGCGAAGTCGGTGCCGAATGGCTTCTCGACGATCACGCGGGTCCAAGCGCCGGGCCGCGGCTTGTTCAGCCCGCTCTCGGCGATCATGCGCAGGATGAGATCGTAGTCCGTCGGCGAGACGGAGAGGTAGAAAAGGCGGTTGCCGATCGCGCTGCCCGCGGAGTCAATCTCGTCGAGCTTTTCGCGCAGCGCGCGGTAGCCCACGGCATTCGTGAAGTCGCTGGTCTGGTAATAAATCCGCTTCGAGAAGCCGCCCCACACGTCGTCGTTGCTGCCCGATCGCGAGCATTTCTCCGTGGAGTCGCGCAGCTCTGTGCGCCACGACTCGTCGGTCTTTTCGCGCCGTGCAAAACCGACGATATTCGTCGAGGCCGGGAGGTCGCCGTCGGCGGCGAGATTGTAGAGCGCCGGGATCAGCTTGCGAAAAGTGAGATCGCCGGACGCGCCGAAGATCACCACATTGCACGGCTGCGGCATGGGCCGCGAGGAGAGCCCCTCGCGGAGGGGATTGGTTGGATGCGTTTCGTTGCTCACGGGAAAAAGATGTCTTGCGCGAGCATGCGGAGGCGGGTGAGGCGGTTCAATCGGAAAACATTTTTTCGCGTTCGCTGCGACGCGTGAAGTGAAGGGGGGCAGGATGCACAGGATTTGAGAACGCGTGCCGCAATCCTGCCCCTTCGGCGAATCCTGTCATTGCCTGCTGCGCTGCCTTTCATGGAGATTTTGTGATGGGGAAGAATTCGCGCGTTGCGTCCGCGCAGGGCATCCGGCGAGGCTCGCGAAGAATGCTGATCCAGAAACTCCACCCGGACGACGACGCCATCGTGGCGCTGCGAAATTTGCGTGCGGGCGAGACGGTTTCGCTCGACGGAAAATCGTGGACGCTGCGCAGCGACGTGGCGGCGAAGCACAAGTTTGCCGCGCGCGATTTTGCGGAAGGGGACCTCGTGAAAATGTACGGCACGATTGCGGGGAAGACGACGCGCACGCTTGCCGCGGGCGAATTGCTCACGCGCGAAAATCTTACGCACGCCACGGCGTCGCCGGTCGTGCGCGCGAGCGATTACTGCTGGCAGCCGCCGGATGTCTCGCGCTGGCGCGGGCGCACGTTCGATGGCTTCCGCCGCGCGGACGGACGCGGCGGCACGGCGAATCACTGGCTCGTGGTGCCGCTGGTGTTTTGCGAAAATCGCAACATCGAAGTGATGCGCGAGGCGCTCACGAAGGGACTCGGCTACGCGGTGACCACGCCGTATTCGGAGTTCGTGTCGAGCCTCGCGAGCGCGTGGCGCGCGGGCGCATCGCTCGACGCTGCGAGGCTGGAAAAATCCGCCGTGGCCTCGCGCGTTTTTCCGCATGTCGATGGCGTCAAATTTTTGTCGCACAGCCTCGGCTGCGGCGGCACGCGGCAGGATGCCCGCGCGCTGTGCGGGCTGCTCGCGGGCTACATCACGCATCCAAATGTCGCGGGCGCGACGGTGCTCAGCCTCGGCTGCCAAAATGCTGAGACCGAAATGCTGCGCGAAGAAATCGCGAGACGCTGTCCTTTGAAGAATGGCGGCGATGCGAAGCCACTGCTGGTTTTCGAGCAGCAGAAAAGTTCATCCGAACGCGATCTGCTCGAACGCGCGCTGCGCGAAACTTTCCGCGGCATCGCGCAGGCGAACGAACTGCGCCGCGAGCCGCTGCCGCTGAGGGAACTCGTGCTCGGGCTGAAGTGCGGCGGCTCGGATGGCTTCTCCGGCATCTCCGCGAATCCTGCGCTCGGGCACTGCGCGGACTTGCTCGCCGCGCTTGGCGGCACGGGCGTGCTGTGCGAATTCCCCGAGTTGTGCGGCGCGGAGCAGTGGCTCTGCGATCGCTGCGCCGAGCCCGCGCTGGCGGAAAAATTTCTCGATCTCATGCAGCGCTACGCCGAGCGCGCGCGCGCCGTCGGCTCCGGCTTCGACATGAATCCCTCGCCGGGAAATATCCGCGACGGGCTCATCACGGATGCGATGAAAAGCCTCGGCGCAGCGCGCAAGGGCGGCAGTGCGCCGGTGCTCGATGTGGTGGACTATCCCGAGCCCGTCACGAAGCGCGGCGGCCTCACGCTGCTCTGCACGCCGGGCAACGACGTCGAGGCGACGACCGCGCTCACCGGGAGCGGCTGCAATCTGATCGTCTTCACGACCGGCCTCGGCACGCCGACGGGCAATCCGATTTGCCCCGTGATCAAAATGTCCACGAACACCGAACTCGCGACGCGCATGGCGGACATCATTGACTTCGACGCCGGCGCGATCGTGACCGGCGAAAGGACGATCGCCGCGGTGGGGGAGGAGCTGCTCGACCATCTGATCGAAGTCGCCAGCGGCCGCGCGACGCCCGCGGCGGTGCGGCTCGGGCAGGATGATTTCATCCCGTGGAAGCGCGGCGTGTCGCTGTGAAAACATGCGGCGCAACTCGAACGTCAGTGGTGAAGAAGGACAGGATTTCCAAGATTTGGAGGATTCACAGGATGGAGCGCAGCCTTTGAAATCATGTTCATCCTGCAAATCCCGGTAATCCTGTCCTCTGTCTCCGACGCACAAGTTTCGGCAGATGCTCCGAGAAACGAAGTGGCGGCGCAGGACGTGCGAGTGCTAGAATGCGCGCAATGTTTCGCATTCTCCTCCTTCTCCTCGTCCTCGCAGGGCTTCCGCTGCGTGCAGCCGTGGAACTCGGGATCGACAACCTCCGCGCGCAAAACTTCGCGCCGCTCGCGGGGAAGCGCGTGGGACTCGTCACGAATCAGACCGGCGTCGATTCCTCCGGCACGAAGACGCGCGTGCTGTTGCGCCGCGCGTCGAATTTTCAACTCGTCGCACTCTACTCCCCGGAGCACGGCATCGACGGCACGGTGCTCGCGGGAAAATACGTGGCCAACCGCAAGGACGCGGCGACGGGGCTCATTGTGCATTCACTTTACGGCCCCACGCGCAAGCCGACGGCGGAGATGCTGCGCGGCATCGATGTGCTGGTTTTCGACATGCAGGACATCGGCGTGCGCAGCTACACGTATGTCTCCACGATGGCGAAATGCATGGAGGCGTGCGGCGAGCAGAGGATTCCATTCATCGTGCTCGATCGGCCAAACCCGCTCGGCGGCGTGCGCATCGAGGGGCCGGGCATCGAGGAAAAATGGAAGAGCTTCGTGGGGCAGTTGCCCGTGCCGTATCTGCACGGGATGACGGTCGGCGAACTCGCGAAAATGGCGAATGCGCACGGCTGGTCGGGCGAGCGCTGCCAGCTCACGGTGATCCCGATGCAGGGCTGGAGCCGCGACATGACGTGGAGCCGCACCGGCCTGCGCTGGGTGCAGACTTCGCCGAACATCCCGCGTGCCGCATCGGTGGCGTACTACGCGGCGACGAGCATTTTCGGATCGCTGGAAGGCGCGGCGCTCGATGTCGGCATCGGCACGACGGAGCCGTTTCAGATGGCGGGAAAATGCGGGATGGATCCGCGTGCGTTCGTGGGTGACCTGCTGCTGAGCGGCGTGCGCGCCGAGCCGTACCGCCGCGAGGAATTCGCGGGCGCGCGCCTGATTCTCAGCGCGGACACCGAGACAAATCTCGCCGCGCTGAACATCCATCTGCTCACCGCCGCGCAGCGGCAGTCGCGCGGCAGCATCTTCGCGCGCTACTGCGACAAGGATGAGATTTTTTGGAAAATCTACGGCAGCACCGGCCTCCGCTCGCAGATCGAAAAAGGCGTGAGCCCCGCGGCGATCATCGCGAGCTGGCAGCCGGGCGTCGCGCAATTCCGCGCGGCGCGGCAGCCCTACCTGCTCTACTAGCGCGCGATGAATCGGGCGATGCGCACGGCACTCTACGGCGGCAGTTTTGATCCGATCCACCACGGGCATCTCATCCTCGCGCGCGAGGCGATGGAGCAGCTTGTGCTCGACCGCGTGATCTTCATCCCTGCCGCGCAGTCGCCGCACAAGCTCACGCGCATTCCCGCGCCGCCGGCGGTGCGGCTCGCGATGGTGCGCGCGGCGATCACGGGCGAGCCGCGCTTCGAATGCGACGCATCCGAGACCGAGCGCGAAGGGCCGAGCTTCACGCTGGACACCGTCGAGGCATGGCGCGCGAAGGCAGCGCAGGACGAATTTTTCTGCCTCATCGGCGAAGACAATGTGCGCGAACTCCCGACGTGGCGGCGCTACGACGAGCTGCGCGGCATGGTGCAATTCGTCGTCTTCGGCCGCGATGCCTCCGCGCCACCGCACGACTTCCCGTGCGTGAATCGCCGGGTGGATATTTCCGCGACCGAAGTGCGCAAGCGCGTTGCACAGGGGCGAAGCATCCGCTATCTCGTGCCCGAAGCGGTGCGCGAGATCATCGAGACGCACCGCCTTTACCAAGGAGACTCCCATTAAATCAGACAAACTCGCCAAGCTCTGTGCCAGCATCGCCGCCGACAAAAAGGCGGAGGACATCGTCATCATCGATCTGCGCAAGCTCTCATCGTTCACGGATTTTTTCGTCATCTGCACCGGCGCTTCCGAGCCGCAGCTCAAGGCCATCGCGAGTGACATCGAGGACCGCCTGAAAAAGGAGCACAAGATCCGCCCGCTCGGCACCGACGGCTATCCGCTCAGCCAGTGGGTCATCGCCGATTACGGCGACGTGGTCGTCCACATCTTCCACCCCGAGAAGCGCGCGCTCTACCGGCTGGAGGACATGTGGAACGACGCGCCGCGGCTGAAGGTGTAGCGAAGGCGGAAGGCGGAATTCGGACTGCGGAGTGACCGCACGCCGGTGCCGCACATCGTCATTCCGCCGTCCACATTTCCCCATGAACTACATCGTCGAGGTGCAAATCGAGTGCCCGTATTGCGGCGAAGCGTTCGCCTCCACGCTGGATACGTCGCAGGGCAGCGGCTCGACGATCGAGGATTGCACCGTGTGCTGCCGCCCGATCGCGATCGATTACGAGTGCGAGCCTGGCGAAGTTTTTTCCGTTCAGACTTCGCGGGCGTAGCGATTATTTCAGCTCCGGCGGGACGGTGCCGTACGCCCATCCTTCCTTGAAGGGCGGGGCTTTTGCGGGCTCGGGAAAATTGGACGGCGTGAGCTGGCGCGCGAGTTCGAGCCCGGCGTCCACGAATTGCCGGCCGGCGGTGATTTCGAGATTCGAGTAGCTCGTGAGGCGCGTCTCGTAGCCGCCGCCGTGCGGGCCGAATGCCTCCTCGGTCGGCACGTAGCCGACGCAGCCATTCGCGAGTTCGACGGGGATCGTCATCTTGAAGTTGCTGCGTTTTTTCAAATCGAGTCCGTACTCCACGAAGAACTCCGCTTCATTCGTGATGAACACCGCGGGGCCGACCTGGATCGCCTGCACTTCCACTTCGACTTCGGGCTGCTTCGCGATGAGCGCATCGAGCAGCACGATCTCCTTGGCAAAAGTCCACTCGGCCGCGCCGACTTCCTTCGGATTTTTTTGCGTGTCGGCGAGGCAGCGCTGCACGCGCGCGGGGTCGGGCACGCGGCGCTTCACTTTCCACGTTTTCGTTTTTGCCTCGACGGGAAATGGCCCCGCACCCCGCTCCGCACGGAACAAAATTTTCAGCGCCTCTGCGCCGACGCTGCCACCGATGAGCTGGCCGTAGTAGTCGCCGGCCCGCGTGGCAAAGGGATCGAGATTGTCCACTTGCGTGATGTCGCCGCAGCAGCCTTGCAAAAAGACGACCGGCACATTCGCGCCCTCGGTGCCCAAGCCGCCGCGCACCGTGCGCTCGAGGAAGTAGATCCAGTTTGCGGAAAATGCCGTCGGCCCAGTGGTCGCGTGGCAGGCGAAATTCACGATGACGCCGAGCGGCTTCCCGTCCTTGCTCCACGCGCCGATCGTCGAGACTTCCGGATCGACCGGGCCCGCGTAGCCGACGATGTCGGGATTTCCCTGGCGCGCGTGGCTGTAGCTGAGTCCGTTTTTCATCCGCTGGCGGCGGTTGAAAGCGACGCCCTCGGCGCGGCCGGTACCGAAGCTGAGCAGCGCGTCCACTTTCCCGGAATCCGCCGCCGCGACGGCGTCCACGATGCCGGTGATGAAGCGCTCGAGATACTTCGCGTCGGCGTCCGAGGATTTTTCGTACGCGAGATCCTGGACGAATTTCGACGCGTGATCGTATTCGCCCGGCAGCACCATGCCGACCGGCCCGGACGTGTGCGAATGCGACGCGCCGAGCAGCACGCACTCCGCCGGGATGCCCGTGCGTTCCGCGATGCGCCGGCGTGCTTCGAGTGCGGTCTCGCGGCGGATGATGAGCGAATCCAGTCCGACCAGCGCGACGCGATGCCTGCCGTCGTCGAACACCGCGGCGCGCACTTTCGGCGCGTCGTGGACTTGCTTGCCGAATGACTTGCCGTAGCCACCGGGGACTTCCATTCCGATGTCGGGAGTGACTTCGCGATCGGCGAAACCGGCCTTGATGCCGTCGGCGCGGGCGATGGTCGTGATCAGTGCGATGCAGAGGGCGGGGAGGAATTTCATGGGGGAATGTGCTTTTCAATCCAATCTGCGGACGGGCATTCCGATGGAGTTAAATTTTTGGATTCGCGGTTTCGTTCCGCATGCGACTTGCACCCTATTTGAGCTGGCTGACCGGCTCCGATAGAAATACCGCGAGCCGTTCCGCCACGAGGCGATGGCCCGCGGCATTAGGATGAAGGCGCTCGCCAAACAGCGCCTTGTTCGCCGGCCACGATTGCTCGGTGAGTTCGAAAATCTCGAGCGCCGGGATGTGTTTCTCGATTGCACTTTCGCGCAGCTTTGCTCGGTAGCGGGACATCCGCCGGGCCTCCTCAGGATCCGCGGGATCGTCGCCATGCTCCGGGTCAATGCCGGCGGTGTTGGGATCGCGATACACCGGCAGGAGAATCCCAAACCACGCGCCGCGCCCGCGGCAGATTTTTTCCATCTCGAGAAAGTGCGCGACGTATTCCTCCTCGGAACTTCGCGGCTCCGGTTGCGGCGGTGCAGTCACGGCGGCCGTGCGGCGTTGCGCGGATTCCGCGATGTTCAGCAAAAGCTGGCTGTGGCTGATCAGTCTGCGCACGAAGACCTGCGCGCCGCCCGACGGCATCGTCGCGCTGTCCGGCAGGCCCGCGGCGCGCACGTCATTCCAGCCGAAGCACGCGACGACGATGTCCGGCGAGAGCGATGCGATGTCGCGCCGCAGCCAGGCAAGGCCCTGGCCGCTCGTGTAGCCGGGGCAGGCGAGGGGGAGGACTTCGATTTCGCGGTCGGGAAACTTTTCACGCAGCGCCGTTTCGAGCAGCGCCGGATACGTTTTTTCCGTCGCGTCGAACTGCACCGGTTGCTCTCGATTCCGAGCGACCGGAACGCGGTAGCCGAATGTCACCGAGTCGCCGAGCACGACGATGCGGACGCCGCGTTTCGTGCTGATGTCGCGATCC
Source organism: Chthoniobacterales bacterium (assembly GCA_038239865.1). Classification (GTDB taxonomy): domain Bacteria; phylum Verrucomicrobiota; class Verrucomicrobiia; order Chthoniobacterales; family Chthoniobacteraceae; genus SXWH01. Next base: position 4,662 of record JBBSEI010000090.1, on the reverse strand, counting down.
ATGCGCAGGTGCTGCGCGTTCGTCGTCACGGGCGTGAAGTCCCACCACAGCCCGCGCAGGTTTGCTTTCAGCCGCCAGCAGAGCAGGGGATCAAACTCAAACATGCCGCCCGTTGTCGCCCCTTGCGTGTCCGAGCGAAGCTGCGGCGAAGTCACGAAAATGGACAGCGGATCGATCCGCTGCCCGAAAAGGCGCACGGCCATTTCCGCGATGCCGACGAGCGCGGGAACCGTGAGCAGCGCCGCGCCGAGCAGCAGCCATTTGCCGCGGGCGGAAGTCTGGCTGCGAGTGTTGGAATTCACCGTCTTTATGGGCTCCTAGTTCAGGGCGGGCTCAGAGACCATGTCGCAGAAAATGGTCACATTCGGTAAGCGATCCGCAGCGTGGGCGACGATGACGGTGAGCAGGAGCATGAGGAACATTTTCACAACCGATGCCTGCCAGACCGGGGCATCGCTTGTCAAAGCAGCGGGCTGTTTGTTGCCGCTCGCGTTGGAAGTTAAAAGTTAGAAGTTGGGAGTTTAACGTTGAGCCTGCCGCAGGCACCTCTCTCAACGGGTGAAATCTGTGACACCGGCAAATCCGCTGCGCGGTGCTCAACTTCCAACGCTCAACGCCAAACGGAAGCCGCCGCGCGCTTTGACAACCGCCGCGCAGGTCGCCATCGTCCGCGCCCTTTCTACCATGAGCGCGAATTACAAAGACACCCTGCTGCTGCCGAAGACCGACTTCCCGATGAAGGCGGACCTCGTGAAGCGCGAGCCGGAGCGGCTGGCAAAATGGGAGGCCGCCGGACTGTATCAGCAGATTCTCGATGCGCGCATCGGCGCGCCGCTTTTCGTGCTGCACGACGGGCCGCCGTTCGCGAATGGCGACGTCCACATGGGCACGGCGCTGAACAAAATCCTGAAGGACCTCGTGGTGAAGTCGCGCTCGATGCTCGGCTTCCGCGCGCCGTTCGTGCCGGGCTGGGACTGCCACGGGCTGCCGATTGAGTTCAAGGTGGTGAAGGAGCAGCGCGGCCTGGAGCCCGCGGAAATCCGCCGCCGCGCGGAGGCGTTCGCGCGCAAATACATTGAGATCCAGCGCGCGCAGTTCAAGCGGCTGGGCGTGTTCGGCTCGTGGGAGGATCCGTATCTCACGCTCGCGCCGGGCTACGAGGCGGACATCATCCGCGCGTTCGGGAAGTTCGTGGAGAAGGGCCTCGTGTATCAGTCGAAGAAGCCCGTGTATTGGAGCACCGGCGCGCAGACGGCGCTCGCGGAGGCGGAGGTGGAATACGCGCAGCGGACGGACCCGGCGATCTATGTGAAGTTCCCGCTCGTGAGCGGCCCGCTCGCAGGCAAGGCGAGCATGGTGATCTGGACAACGACGCCGTGGACGTTGCCGGCAAATGTGGCGATCGCGGTTCATCCTAAAGCAACTTACGAGATCGGCAGATTCCGTGATCCAAACGGCAGAGAGGAAACTTTTGTTATCGCGAGCAACCTACGAACTGATTTCTCGGATCAAACGGGTTGGACTCTAATTGGTGAGATTAGAATTGGCGCGGAAGCTACTCAGTGGATGGCTGATCAAAAGGCGCTTGGCAAAAAGAGCGTTTTGCAAATGCCCTTTCCGTTACGGGAAGACTCCGAGATTCTCTGCTGTGAGGTTGATAGCAGAACCGGAACTGAACTCGCCGACAGCGAAGCCCAGCATCCATTCCTCAATCGCACCTCGCGCATCATCACCGCTGATTTCGTCACGATGGAAACTGGCACTGGTCAGGTCCACATCGCGCCCGGTCATGGCAAGGACGACTACATTGCCTCGCAGCAACAGGAGCCGAAACTCGAAATCCTCTCGCCCGTGGATGACTTCGGCAAATTCACCGAGGATGTCGGCGTGCCCGCGTGGGTCGGCAAATACGTCTTCGACGCCAACGCGGAGATCGTCACTTTCCTCCGCGAGAACGGCGCGCTGCTCGCGGAGCAGAAATACACGCACGACTACCCGCATTGCTGGCGCAGCAAGACGCCGATCGTCTTCCGCGCGGTGGAGCAGTTTTTCATCCGCATTGAAGCATTCCGCACGGAGGCGCTCGCGGCGATTGATGGCGTGAACTGGCTCCCGCAGTCGGCTCGCAACCGCATCTACGGCACCGTCGAGGCGCGGCCCGACTGGTGCATCTCGCGCCAGCGCACGTGGGGCGTGCCGCTGCCCGTTTTTTACGACGAGAAGGGCGTGCCCATCGTGAAGGCGGACATCGCCGCGAAGGTCGCCGACCTCGTCGAGACCGGCGTGACGAATCTGTGGTTTGAAAAGGACGACGCGTGGTGGGCCGCGCAGCTCGGACTGCCCGCCGGCACTTCGCGCCGCAACGACACGCTCGATGTGTGGATTGATTCCGGCGTGTCGCATCAGGCCGTGACTTCGCGGCATCCGGAGCTGAAGGCGTGCGGCGGTGTCGCCGACGTTTACCTCGAGGCGACCGACCAGCATCGCGGATGGTTCCAGTCGTCGCTCATGACGAGCGTCGCCATCACCGGCCACGCGCCGTATAAGACGGTCATCACGCACGGCTTCGTCGTGGACAAGGACACGAAGAAGAAAGTCAGCAAGAGCGACCAGGGCACCTACAAGAAGCCGATGGAGGCCGAGTATTTCGTGGGCAAATACGGCGCGGACATCGTGCGCCTGTGGGCCGCGAGCGTGGAGTTCACGAACGACGTGCCGTTTTCCGAGGACGGCTTCGCGCGCACGAGTGAGGCGTATCGCAGCTTCCGCAATGTGCTGCGCATCCTGCTGGCGAACATCTCCGGCTTTGAGCCGCAAAGCAGCGAAGACGCGAAGGGCGCGACGACCGTGGACAAGTGGGTGCTCTCGAAATTGCAGGGCGTCATCGCCACGTGCCGCGCGGCGTATGAGGCCTACGACTTCCGCCGCGTGTTCGAGACGCTGAACCAATTCTGCACCGTGGACCTCAGCGCGCTCTACGTGGACATCACGAAGGACCGCCTCTACTGCGACGCCGCAAACTCGCCGCGCCGCCGCGCCACACAGGCCGTCATGCACGCGTGCTTCGACGCGCTGACGAAACTGCTCGCGCCCATCCTCGCCTACACCGCCGACGAGGCGTGGGAATTTGCGGGTCACAAGACGAGCATCCACATCGAGAAATTCCCCGAGGCAAACGCCGCGCTGCGCGACGAGGCTGCCGAAGCGAAAGTGGACGAGTGGCTGAAACTCCGCGCCGCCATTTACCAGCAAGCCATCGAGCCTGCGCGTCAGGCGAAGACGATCGCGAAGTCCCTCGAAGCCGCGATCACGCTCGAAATCGCCGACACGCAGCACGCCGCGCTGAATGCCGACAAGGCCGAGCTGGAGGAATTCCTCATCGTCAGCGAACTCACCCTCGCGCCCGGCGCCGAGCCCGCCGCGAAAGTCTTCCGCAGCGGCCAGCCGCAATGCCCGCGTTGCTGGCGCCACCAGCCGCTCACCGCGAAGGGCGTCTGCGCGCGCTGCGACGAGGCGCTGCCCGCGTGATGAAATTCCTCGCCGCCATCGCGCTGCCCATCTACGCGCTCGACCAGCTCACGAAGTGGTGGGTCTTCACCCACTTCGCACTCAGGCCGGATGAGCGGAACCTCGCGCTCTTCCCCGAGGCCGTCGCGAAGACCTCGCATCTGCCGCTCGCGCACGAAGTGATCCCCGGCTGGTTTTCGATCGTCCACTGGGGCAACACCGGCGCGGCGTTCAGCTTCCTGAGCGACCACCCGTGGGTGTTCATCCTGCTTTCCATCGGCGCATTCATCGGCCTGCTCATCGCGTGGAAAAGAAACGTCTTCACCGATGCCCCGTCGCGCCTCGCAGTGCCGCTGCTGCTCGGCGGGATTCTCGGGAACGTCACCGACCGCTTCGTCCACGGCTACGTCGTGGATTTTCTCCTCTTTGATCTGCACATCCGTTTTGCAGACCCGTGGCCGGCGTTCAATGTCGCCGACTCCTGCATCTGCGTCGCCGCCGGACTTTTCGTGATCGTCGCGATCCTCGATGCGAGGAAGCCGCGCGCGAGCTGAGGTCACGACTCGGAATGCGTCCGGATGTCGGTCTCTTCGGACGGCGTGAGCAGCGTCGCGCCTTTGATGAGCCGGCAGAATTCCTTCTTCGTCACGCGGTGATGCTTCCCTTCGCCAGTGGTGAGATTTGCCATGGACTTGTACTGCACCTCCAGCCGCTCCAGCGCGACGATCCGGAGGAATTCATCGCCCTGCTTCCACACTTGGTTTTGCGCCAGCTTCATGTCGCCCAGTCTATCCGCGAAATCCTCTCACGCGGCGAACGGAATTTTTCCTGAGACTCGCGAAGCTCGCGATCGAGCGAAAGATCCCATCACCTCGCCTGCCCACCGAGACTCGCGAGATATTCCGAAGGCGTCATGAAGACCACGTTCTTCGATTTCAGGAACGCGATGATCCATTTGAAATACGCCACGCTGTCCTTCTCCAGCGACTCGCAGATGATGCCGAAGGAACCTTTCCTGCTTATCCGGTTGCATGACACAACAGCGGAAGGAGGCTCTGAGGAAGGCAGGAAGGCAGGAATTCACCGGGCTGGCCGCTCACTTTTCCTGCTTTCCTGCCTTCCTGAGATGCCTTTGTCACGCAACCGGATAAGCAG
>JBBSEI010000089.1:0-18558 GCA_038239865.1 Chthoniobacterales bacterium | reverse complement strand
TCGCGCGCCACTTTCTGCGCGACGTAGGAATCGTAGTTTCCGCGGTAGCGGAACATCTGGCAGCGCGAGATTTCCACGATGTCGCGCACGAGCTGATTCAGAAAATCACGGTCATGCGAAATCATGAGGATCGCGCCGGGATAGCCGCGCAGATATTCGCGGAACCACTCGAGCGACTCGAGATCGAGATGGTTCGTCGGCTCGTCGAGCAGCAGCAAATCCGGCTCCTGCGTGAGCAGTCGCGCGAGATGCGCGCGCATCACCCAGCCGCCGCTCAGCGCCGCCGCCGGACGCTCCACATCACGCTCACGAAAGGCCAGTCCCGCGAGGATGCGCTTCGCCTTCGCCGTCAGCGCATGCCCGTCATTTTCCGCAAAATCGCCGAGCGCCTCGTGATACTCCTCGCTGTCTGTCTCGCCCGCGGCCTCGCAGCGGCGGATCGTGTCCCGCGCCTTGATGATCTCCGGCGTCGCGCCCGTCGCGAGGTCCACCACCGTCTCATTGCCCACCGCCGCGCTCTCCTGCGGCAGGAAGCCAAACGTGATCCCGCGCTCCATCGAGATGCGCCCCTCGTCCGGCGAATCCTCGCCGAGGATGATCGAGAACAGCGTGGACTTCCCCGCGCCATTCGCGCCCACGAGCCCGATGCGATCCCCGCGGTTCACCTGCAGCGAAGCCTCCTGGAAAAGCAGGCGTCCGCCGAAGGATTTGGAGATCGAGGAAATGGTCAGCATTTTTTGCGAGCCGACCACTCGACACCATCTTTCCCCAGTCGGCACGGAAAATCAGCGGCCATCGCGGCGCGCGACTTTCTCCCTCGGAAAGCGCGGCGTTCCGGGTCATGCAGGATGCCGAACATTTCACCCAATCCTCCTGCATCCATGAAATCCTCCCTGCCACTCTCGCTCGCAATTTTCGCCGCATACGGCGCGCTCGCCACTCTCAACGCGGAGGAGAACTGGGCGCAGTTCGGCGGGCCGGAGGGGAATGGGCGCTCGGCAGAAACGGCGTTGCCGGTGAAGTGGGACGCGGCGTCCGTGGCGTGGAAGGTGAAGCTGAAGGGCGAGGGGCAGTCGTCCGTGGTGAATTGGGGAGACAAGCTTTTCCTCACGAGCGCGACGGAGAAGGGCGCGAAACGCTGGGTGCACTGTCTCGACCGCAAGACTGGGAAATTGATCTGGGAGCGCGAGGTCGCGTGCGCGGCGCCGGAGCAGATTCACAAGATGAACACTTGGGCGACGCCGACATGCGCGACGGATGGCGAGCGCGTGATCGCGTTCTTCGGGCCGGGCGGAATCCATTGCTTTGACATGGACGGAAAGCCGATATGGCAGCGCAATCTCGGCGGGTTCCCCGGCACGTGGGGCATCGGCTCGTCGCCGATCATGGATGGCAATCTCGTGATTCAGAATTGCGACGCCGAGGGGGCGTCGTCGCTGGTGGCGCTCGACAAAAAAACCGGCGCGCCCGTGTGGACGGCGAAGCGCGAGGACAAGCCGAAGGGCGGCTGGTCCACGCCCGTGCTCATCAGCGCCGCAGGCCGCCGCGAGCTGATCCTAAACGGCGAGGCCGGCGTGAACGCCTACGATCCCGCGACGGGCAAGGACCTGTGGTTTTGCAAAGGCTACGCCGGACGCGGCGAGCCGATCCCGGTGCTCGCGAACGGCCTGCTCTACGTGGTGAACGGCCAGCCCGGAAACACCTACGTGGTGAAGCCCGGCGGCAGCGGCGACGTGAGCGAGACCAACCGCGTGTGGAATGCGAAGGTCGTCGGCGGCCGCGATCTCCCGACGCCCGCGGTGGTCGGCGACTACGATCTCGTCGTGAGCCTCTCCGGGATGCTCACGACCTACGACGCAAAGACGGGCGCGATCCTTTTCAGCGAGCGTCTCGGCTCGCAGGTTTCCGCTTCGCCGGTGGTGGCGAATGGCCTCGTCTATTTCCAGATGGAAAACGGCGAGGTGATCGTGGTGAAGCCGGGCAAGACGCTGGAGATCGTGTCGCGCAACAAAGTGGATTCCGCGAGCGACGAGATTTTCCGCGCCAGCCTGAGCCCGATCCACGGCCAGTGGTTCGCGCGCTCGCAGAGCACGGTCTATTGCATCGGCGCGAAGGCGGCGAAGTAGGTGCGGCGGGTGGGCGCTGTTTAAGACCAGCCTGCACCTTCAGCAGCGCCACGGCCTCCGCCATGCCTGCCGCGGGCCGGCCATTTTCGCTCGCGGTCACGCGGGCCAGCGCGCAGAGCTGACGCCAGCGGAATGCGGGACGTGTGCTCGCGAATTCCTCGCTCACCGTGCGGTAGTATTTCTCCGCGTGCAGCGCGCCGTCCTCGCTGATCGCGTATTTCCGCATAAGCTCGAAGACGCCGCGCTGCTCGTGTCCCTGCTCTCCATATCGCTGCGCCTGCGCCGCAGTGCGCGCAAGCGACAAGCCGCCCGAAAAAATCCCAGGCACCTACGCCGCGTCGAGTGGATGCCGCCGTTCAGCAAGCGGAATGGGCATCCTTTTTCCTCCGGAAAAATGTGACGCGTACGCGCCCTGGATGATCTCGGTGACGAACACGGCATCACGCAGACTCGCGGTCGGCTCGGTGTCGTGCTCGATGGCGGCGACGAGTTCGTGCACGAGCGTGTGGTTGCCGCGCAGGATGTAGTCATTCAGCGGCGCTGGCTTGTGCTCCGCGGTGAAGTGCCAGTCCGCGACCCACACCTTTTCCCATGCGCGCTTTTCATTCTCCGGCTCGATGACGAGGCCGGGATAAATGAACACGTCGCTCCGCGTCCTCGCGCAGACGATGGCCTGCTCGCACGCGATCATGAGTCCGTAGATCGTGCCGTGTTTGTTGAGATTCGCGGTGGAATGCCAGCAGCCGCGCACGCCGTGGTCGAAGCCGATCATAAGTTCCGCAGAGTCGCCCGCGATGGGGCCGACGGGCTCGCGGCCCTCGTGTTTGTCGGCGAGCGTGGCGTCACGATCACCGGTCGCGAGATGCGCGCTGACCCAGCGCGGTATGCCGGCGAGCGAGATCATGAGATCGAAAAAATGCGTGCCATGGACGATCAGTTCCTCGCCGCCGCCGCGCGCATCGTCGGTGGGCCGTGCGGAAAGGCGCAGCATTTTTCCAAATTTCCCCGCACGGATGTCGGCGAATGCCGCGCGCACCGGCGGCAGTGCGCGAAGCTGGTGCGCGAGGCAGCATTTCACTTTTGCACGCTCGCACGCGGCGAGCATCGCATCCGCATCGCGCAGCGTGGCGGCGAGAGGCTTCTCCAAAAAAATGTGGCACCCCGCTTCCGCGGCAGCAGCGACCATCGCGACGCGATCCGTGATCCAGCGCGGGCCGATGGCGACGATGTCCGGCTTCTCCTGCGCGAGCAGATCGCGCCAGTTTGCGTGGAGCCTCGTGACGCCGAGGCGCCTTCCTGTCGCGGCGAGCCCGGCGGGATCGTCATCCGCGATGGCGATCATTTCAAACTGCGCGGCGTCCTTGAACGCCGTATCGATCCCGTGCCCATAGCCGCCGCGATTCGTGGAGCCGATGATGCCGACGCGTTATTTGCGCATGGGGGAGGCGCGGTGCTCAGGCTTTGCCGCCGTACGAGACGAAGTCGTCGAGATCGAGCAGGTCGGGCCAGCGCGTGATGTCGCTGCGGTTCGGGCCGGCCTCGGCGAGATATTTGTCGAAGGTCTCCTTGTCGTCCGGAGTGGGCGTGCGCTTGTCCATCGAGTCACTCCATGCCTCGATTTCCGCCGGCGTGTGCCTGTTGCGCTGGTTTGAGGTGATCCATGCGAGGACTTCGCCGTCGCCCTTGCCTTTCGCGACCTCGGTTTTTAGCGCGTCGGCATCGATGCCGGGAAAGGTGAGGATGCGCTGGTCGTTCGGGCAGGCGTAGCGGAAGGAGCCCGGCGTGCCGGCGATTTCCGCGCGGCATTTGTCGAGCATGCGGGGGAGCAGCGAGTACCCGCCGAGGCGGACGCGCACGCTGCGCGGGGGACGCTGGGTGAGATCGGTGGTCGGGATGTTCATGAGGAAATCCATCGCACAGTCCGGGGGAGCGGGGCAAGCGGCCGGCGGGCGGAAGTTTTTCACCGCGAAGGAGCGAAGCAGCGAAGAAGACGGGATTAAAATCACGGAGGCCACGGAGAGCACGGAGTTGCCTTTTCCTTCGTGCTCTTCATGTCCTCCGTGGTTGAAAAATGAGCGGTGACGAGAATCCCGCACCTCTCCGTTTCCATTCTCTGCCCTTCGCTTCTCCGCTCCTTCGCGGTTCGATTCGCTTCAGCCACGGGGCGGTTGCATGGCCGTGGCGTTAGTTTAGCCTGCGCGACTGCATGAAACCCGCCGACGAAATCATCCGCATCCTGCGCGGGCTGCGATGGCGGATGGCGCTCGGCGATTTCCTGCGGGTCGCGGTGCGCGCGACGCTTTTCTTTTTTGCGATCCTCGTCGTGCTCACGGCGGTGGTGTGGGGGCACGGCGGGTTCCGTCCAAATCCCGCGGACATCCCGGTCGTGCTCACGTGGCCATTCGTGTTCGGCGGATTCGCGGCGCTGCTGCTGACGGTGCTGAAGTTTCCAAAGCTCGCCCGCGTCGCCCGCGTGCTCGACGTGGCCGGTGCGACGCGCGATCGGTTTGTCACCGGGCTGCGGCTGGCGGAAAAGCCGAGCACATCCGAACTCGACGCCGTTGCGATGCACGAGATCGCGGGCTGGGCGCGCGGGCGGAAATTGGGAACGCTGCTGCGGGTCCGCATCCCGCGCGAGCTGCCGTGGATCGCTGCGCCCGTCACGATGCTCGCGCTGCTGTGGTGGGATGCGATGCGCGTCGCGGCGACGAAAGACGAGCGCGCCGCGCTGGCGACGGCGGCGATTTCCGAGACGGCAAAACAGCTCGAACACATCGCGAAGCTGACGGACCTCCAGGCGGGCGAGAACAGGGAGGACATGCTGAAGCTCATCGCCGATCGTCTGCGGCAGAGCGCGGAGCAGATGCGCGCGGAAGCTGCGGATGGAAAGGACGCACGCAAGACTGCGCTCCGCGAACTCGCGATGCTCGAAGAACTCGTGAAGGAACTCCGCCGCCCCGAGACCGCAACGCCGGAGGAGCTGAAGGCGCTCGCCGACGCGATGGCGAAGCACGAGCAGACGCGCGAAGCGGCAAAGGACATCGCAGGTGGAAATCTCGCGGACGCGGCGAAGAAGCTCGCGCAGGCCGCCGTGCAAGACGACGCACCGGATGCGGAAGCAGTGCGCGAGACGCTAAAGCAGGCGCTCGATCACCTCGCGGAGCAGCGCGGACAGGCCTCGAAGCAGATCGAGAAATTGCAGCAGCAGGCCGCGGGCGGGCGGCAGGATTTGCTGAAACAAATCGCGGATGCGCTGAACGAACTCCAGCAGGAGGGGAAAAACATCGCACGCGACGGCAGGGGAAAAGCGGGGTCGGACGAACGGAAAAAAATGACCGATGACGATCTGAAGCGCCTGCTCGGTGCGCTGGAAAATCTGAAGGATCAGCAGCAGCAGGGCGAGGGTCCGCAGGGCGGAGCCCCGCAGCCCGGCGCACCGGGGGAAGGCGACGCGGATCGCGAGGGCAAAGTGGCGATGCTGAATTTCTCAGGCAGCGAAAAGCCGGGCCGCGATGCAGAGGACGGCGTCAATTTTCCCTCGGGAAAACCCGGCCGCGACGGTGAGGGAGGAACGACGAAAGATCCGTTCGGCGCAAAATCGGCGAACCCGAAACCTGCTGCGCGCAAGGAGCAGGACGCCGTGCAGCTCGGCGCGGGCGAGTCGCTTTCCGCGCTGATTCCGAGCGCGGCGGCGGGCGACGAAAAAGCGATGCGGCGCTATCGCGAACTTTACGACACCGCATCCTCCGCCGCGGAAGATGCGGTCGCGCAGGAGAACATCCCGCTTGGCGCGCGCTTCCTGATCAGGCGTTACTTTCAGGCAATCCGGCCGAAGCAGTAGACGCAAATTTTTTTACACCACATGAGCGAATCCCTCGAACCGCGCCTCGCGCAATTCCGCACCACTTTCCGCCGCATCCAGCAGGAGATGGGCAAGATGATCGTCGGGCAGGACGATGTGATCGAGAGCGTGCTCGTCGCACTTTTCACCGGCGGGCACGTGTTGCTCGAAGGCGTGCCGGGGCTCGGCAAGACGATGCTCGTGCGGATGCTCGGCGAGGCGGTGAATCTGCAATTTCACCGCATCCAGTTCACGCCGGATCTCATGCCGGCGGACATCGTCGGCACAAATATCATCCACGAGGGCGAGGACGGACGGCGCACGTTTCAGTTCCGCGCGGGGCCGGTGTTTGCGAATCTGCTGCTCGCGGATGAAATCAACCGCGCGACGCCGAAGACGCAGAGCGCGCTGCTCGAGGCGATGCAGGAGGCGCAGGTGACTGTGGGTGGCGTGCAGCACGAACTGCCGCAGCCGTTCCTCGTGCTCGCGACGCAAAATCCGCTGGAGATGGAGGGCACGTATCCGCTGCCGGAGGCGCAGCTCGATCGGTTTTTGTTGAAAGTGAAAGTGCGTTTCCCGAGTGGCGACGAGCTGCACACGATCCTTGATCGCACGACGAGCGCGGCGATCCCGCGCGTGGAAAAAGTGGTGACGGACGCGGCGGAGGTGCTCGCCCTGCGCGACGTGGTGCGGCAGGTGCCGATCGTCCGCGAGGTGCAGGAGCACGCGGTCCGGCTCGTCCTCTCCACGCACCCGGACGATCCGGGCGCGTCGCCGCTCGCGAAGAAATTCGTGCGCTACGGCGCGAGTCCGCGTGGCGCGCAGGCGCTGATCCTCGCGGGGAAAATCTACGCGCTGCTCGACGGGCGCTGCCACGTCGCGAAGGCGGACATCTCGAAGGCGGCACACGCGGCGCTGCGGCACCGGATTATTTTGAACTTCGAGGGCGAGGCCGAGGGCCGCACGAGCGACGAGGTCATCGCGGAAATCCTCCGCGCCAATCCGGCATGAAGCGATGAAGCTGCGGCTCGATGGCGTGCGAAAAGGTTTCGCGGGAAAGACGGTGCTCGACGGGATCTCCGCCGACTTCGGCGATGCGAACGCGGTTGTTTTCATCGGGCCGTCGGGCGGCGGGAAGAGCACGCTGCTGCGGACGATCGCGGGGTTGGAGGCGCCGGAGGAGGGGAGCGTTTCGTTCGATGGCGAGACGGTGGATTATTCGTCGGAGGAAAAGTTGCGCGCGCACCGGCGGCGGCTCGGGATCGTGTTTCAGGCGTTCAATCTTTTCCCGCATCTCACAGCGCTGGAGAATATCACGCTCGCGCTCGAAAAGGTGCATGGCCATTCGCCGGAGCAGGCGCGCGAGACGGCGATGACGACGCTGCGGCGCTTCGCGCTCGACGCGCACGCGATGAAAAAATCGGCGGAGCTTTCCGGCGGGCAAAAGCAGCGCGTGGCCATCGCGCGCGCGATCGCCGCGCAGCCGCGGCTGCTGCTTTTTGACGAGCCGACCTCCGCGCTCGATCCGGAAATGACGGCGGAAGTTCTCGAACTGATCGAGGAGCTGAAGGCGGAAGGCCGCAGCTTCATCCTCGTCACGCACGAGATGGGATTCGCGCGGCGTGTCGGTGACACGGTGGCGTTTCTCGCGGACGGGAAGATCGTGGAAAAAAAAACTGCGGCGCACCTTTTCGATGCGCCGCAGTCGGCGGAGTGCCGTGATTTTCTGGCGAAGGTGCTGCGGTACTGAGCGCAGGGAACGCGCGCGGACCCGCGCGTTCCACCTCGGTGGCGTCCGTGCGCCTACTTGAGATCTTCGAGCTTCAGGTAGGCGCTGTTGCGCGTCTCGCTGGCGTCACTGAAGACGCGCCATTCGAGCGACTGGATGCTGCGGCCGAGCTTCACGAGATCGCCGAAGGTCGGGCGGAGCTTCGCGAATTGCTGCTGCTCATAAGTGCTGTGGAAAAAGGTCTGCGGGTCCTTCTCCATCACCCTGAGCCACGCTTCGGCGAGGTCGCAGAAGGCGGGGACTTGCAGGTGCCATTCGCTGCCGAGCGGCGCGCCGGTGGAGGCGGCGGGCTTGGCGGTGATTTCCTTCGTGAGGCTCGGCGCGGTGCTGAACACCCAGCGGTCCTTCGAGATCGCGATGTGCGGCAGGAAGTCGTCCGTGGGGATCGGCAGTTCGATGAAGTGGATTTCCACATCGCCGTCCTTTTTCATCTGCGGCTCCGGCACCGGCGAGCCGCCGGGAGCGAAGGCGGCGAGCTGCTTGATGATGCGCTCAAATCCCTTCCACGCCTCGCTCACACCGGCGCGATCGCGCAGTTCGGCGATCCAGGCAAAGCGCGGGACCTTGCCGTCGGCGAGGGCCGGCGGGAGGCCGGGGATCTTCGGCATGTTGCCGTTCAGATCGAGGATGAGCGCGGATTCGTTGCCGAGCGCCTTCGACATTTTCCGGCTCGAGGCCCAGAGTTCCTTCACCATCGGCAGCGCCATCGTCTCGACCATCGCGGCGCCCTGGCGCTCGCTGTCGGGCACCATCGTGCGGCCGTATTTTTCGTACCAGGACCAGAGCATCGTCGCGCCGTCTTCGATGAGGTCGGCGTATTTTCCGTCGTTGGCGGGGTTGCCGCGACCGTCGGCGAAAATGAACGCGGACCTCGAGAGCAGCGCGGCAAAGCCGAGCGGTTTCGAGGTGTCAAAGGTCGTCTGGCGCGTGCCGCCGAAGGACTCGGCGCGGATGCCGGAATCCCAAAAACTGACGGACACCATCGGGTCGAACTTCGCCGCGTAGAGTCCCTGCGCCTTGCCTTCGAAGCGCTTTACGTCGGCCTGCATCGCGGCGATTTGCTCGGGCTTGATCAGGCCGGCGAGTTCGTCGGAGAGCTTCTTGAAGGAGTCCGCGAATTCGAGTTTGCCGTGCAGTTTTTCAAACATCGCGGCGGTCGCGTAGCCGAGGCCCAGCGGTTTTTTCGCGGAGAATTCCGAGGCGCGGCGCGAGACGGCGGGGATGCCGAGCGCGCTGTCGGCATCGCTGCCGGCGAATTTGACGTGCGCGTGATCCGTGCCGAGCGACAGGACGAGGTAGTCGCCCACCCAGCCCCACGCGATTTCGATGCGCTTGGTCTTCAGAGTCTGCACGGTCTGCTTGGCTTTCGCCTCGTCGCCGAGCAGTTCCGCGAGCTGGCCGCGGATCATTTCCTCCTGCATCGCCTCGACGAGCTTCGCGCCGCTGAGGGTGATGTTTTGAAAATCGTATTTGTCCGCGAGCTGAAATTTGCCGAGCTCCACGCCGGGCGGCAGTCTCATGCCGAGCTGCTGCAGCGCCATGCCGATGCCGCCATCGATGTCCGCCTTCGCCTTCACCGCCTTGAACGCGAGGAGCACCGGCGGCAGGTCGCATTTCACGAGCGCGGGGATGATCTCCGGCGCGGCTTCGCGGAACACTTTCGCCGAATCCGGCGGACGCCCGCCGCTCATCGCGGTCATGAAGGCGCGCTGCATTTGCAGGCCCTGCAGCTCGCTTGCGAGGTCGATCCACGGCATCGCCTTGTCCGTGAATCCGGCGGGATATGCGACGGCGATTTCATTGCCGAGGAGCGCCTCGACCAGATCCTTCACCTTCACCATCTGCGGCGAATTCCACTGCTGGACGAACTCCTGGAATTTCGGCTCCTCCCGGAGCGCGGGCAGATTCATGAAAGTGGACGCCCACTTGCTGCTGCTCAGCTTCACCCAGAGATCGTGCAGATTCAGATTGATGGAGAAGGCTTCGACGTCCTTCGGGAGCTGCGCGGCGATGCCGTACGTGCCGCGGATGCTGGCGAGATCCGCAGCGGGGGCGACGGCGGCGATGGTTTCCTTCACCGCGCTCTTTACCTTCTCGCCGGCGGTCATCGGCGCGGCGGGCGTGGTGCCTGGAGGCGAGGCGGATTGGTCGGTGTTTTTTTTGTCGCAGGCGACAAAAGTGGTGGCGACCGCGAGGGCGGCGGTGAACGCGAAAATCGCGTGGAGTGAACGGCGTTTCATAAGAGTGGTTTCCGATGGGATTAAAAAAACCGCGGAAAAATCGTCCGCGGGAAGGGCGGTTGTTATGCCGGACGCGCCGGGAGTTGCACGAACAAAATGGGCGCAGGTTGCGCCGTGCAGGCGGTGAAAATCGCGCCAATTTTCCATTGCACGGCGGCGTGGCATTTCGGCGGTGCCGCACCGCGCCCGGACGCGAAACCGCCTTGCCGTTTTGGCGGCAAGGCGGAGCGTGCGCGCCGCGCTTCGCGACGCAAATTTTTTCAGAAGCAGCCTAGCGCGGCGGCGCGGCGCCGCGGCGGACGGGCGCGCCGCCACGAGGTCCGTGATCCTGATTCGCGGCGACGACGGTGCCGGCGATCGCGGTGCCGATGGCGGCGGCGGCGAGTCCGGTGCGGAGGTTTTCACGATCCACGCGCGCTTTTTCCACGGCGAGGTAGTCACGCTGGGCGAGGTATTCCCGGCGGCTGATTTTGCCCGCGGCATAGCGTGCATCGAGGCGCGCGAGCTGGTCGGCGTACGGATTTGCGCAGGCGCAAAATGCGAGGACGGTGCCGGCGGCGATGAAGGTTCGGAATCGTTTGTTCATGGTGTGAGGTGGAGTTGGAAGTGCTGGTTTGCGCCGCAGTGGTTACGCCGTGCGGCGCCCGCCGCGCAACACGAATTGCGGCGTGCGTCCCGATTTCCCTCCGCAAAATGCGCCCCCGCCCGATCCGCGCCGCGCGGGAATTTTGCCTCTTGCCGGATGGCGCGCGTTGCCCTTCCACTTGGGGGACATGATCGTCACCACCGCGCAACTCTACAAGGTCGCCTACGGCAAATTCGCCGTCGGCGCGTACAATATCAACAATGCCGAGCAGACCATGGGTCTCTTCCGCGGATGCGTCGAGAGCCAGGCTCCTTTCATCATCCAGATTTCCAAAGGCGCGCGCAAATACACCGACAAGCGCATGCTTGAGGCGATCATCCGCAGCGCCAGCGAGATTTTCCCGGATGCGATCTTCGCGGTGCATCTCGATCACGGCGATGAAGACACGTGCTACGACTGCATCGACTCCGGCTTCTACTCCTCGGTGATGATCGATGCGTCGCACGATCCGTTCGAGAAGAACATCGAGATCACGAAGCGCGTCTGCGACCGCGCGCACGCGAAGGGCATCAGCGTCGAGGCGGAACTCGGCATGCTCGGCGGCGTCGAGGAGGACATCGTGGTCGAGGAGGGAAATGAATGCCTCACGAATCCCGACGAGGCGCTCGAGTTCATCCAAAAGACCGGCTGCGACGCGCTCGCCGCGGCGATCGGCACCTCGCACGGCGCGTACAAATTCAAAGGGCAGCAGTCGCTGCACTTCGACGTGATCGAAAAAATCCGCGACATCCTGAAAGCCGCGGGCCACGCGCCCGTGCCGATCGTCATGCACGGCTCGTCGTCCGTCCCGAAGGAGGAAGTCGCGCGCATCAACGCCGCCGGCGGCAAGCTCGATCCGAGCGCGTGCGGCGTGAACGAAAACGAATATCTCCCCGCCGCAAAACTCGGCGTGACGAAGGTGAACATCGACACCGACGGACGCCTCGTGTGGACGCGCGTGCACCGCGAATATTTCCGCGACAAGCCCGGCGATTTCGACTTCCGCCCGCCGGGCATCATCTTTCAAAACGAATACTGCAAGTTCATCGCTGGCCGGAACCGACTCCTCGGCAGCGCCGGCACGATCCCCGAAATCCGCAAATCGCTCGGACTATGAAAATCGCCTCCATTCTCCATCGCGGCCGCGCGGCGTTCGCCGCCCTCGCCGTCGTTTTCCTCGCCGATGCGCAGGCGGAAAATGCGCCGCGCATCGACGCGCTCCACGTCGCAAAGATCGCCACGGACTACCTCGCCACGCACGGCCGGGATGCCGCGCACGTCACTTCCATCGTGCTGGAAAACGAGGCCCTCCTGGGCGGCAAGACCTCGTGGATCGTGCGCTTTTCCCGCCCCATCCTCGCGGACGGGAACCGGGAAGTGGGCATGCGCGTGAAGCTCGACGGCTCGGTCTCCTTCCTCATCGAGGACAAGTCCGGCCCGAAAAAGCGCGCGGTGCCGGTGAAGTCCTGAGCGATGAAGAAAGCCGGACGCGGCCCGCTTTTTACGCCGTTCGCGCTCACGGTGCTGGTGCTTTTCGGCGCAGCCGCCGTCGCGCTTTGGCTCGCTTACACGCCGTGGCGTTGGGAGCGGACGAAGGAAGATTTGCGCAACCGCTACCCGACCGTGCATCGCGTCGATGTGGACGGACTGCACGAGTGGTTCGCAAAAAGTGGAGGTCCGAAGCCTGTGCTGATCGATGTGCGGCCGCAGGCGGAGTTTGACTTCAGCCACCTCGACGGCGCGCTTCACATGGCGCTTTCGGACACGCCGGAGTCGCTCGGTTTTTCGGAAAAAGCGGAGGAGTCGTTCGTGGTGTATGACGCGGTCGGCGAGGATGCGTTTGCCGTCGCCGCGAGTCTCGGGCAGCGCGGGTTTCAGCGCGTGCAAGTGCTGGAAGGCGGCATTTTTGAATGGGCAAATCGCGGATTGCCGCTCACCGGCAGCGGGGGTGCGACGGGCAAGGTGCGCGCGGGAGATTCCAGATTCGCGGGCCTGCTGAAACGCCGCGCGACCTCGCCGTAAGCCATGCTTTTTTCCGCCCCGGCGAAGATCAATCTCTCGCTCCGCGTCCTGCGCCGGCGCGCGGACGGCTTCCACGAAATCGAGACGCTCATGGCGCCGATCGGCATCCGCGACACGCTCGACATCGAGCGGCAGAACGGCGGCGGGATCGAGTTCGAGTGCAGCGACCGCACGCTGCCGATCGACGGCACGAACCTCGTCGTGCGCGCCGCCGAAGCGTTCGCCGCACGCGCGGGCATCGAGCCGCACATCCGCATTTTTTTGCAAAAAGAAACCCCACACGGCGCAGGCCTCGGCGGCGGCAGCTCCGACGCAGCGGCCACGCTGCTCGCGCTGGACGAAATTTTCGAGACGCAGCTCCCGCTCGCGGAACTCACGCGCATCGCCGCGGAGATCGGCAGCGACATCCCCTTCTTCCTCGCGCGCACCGCCGCGTGGTGCCGCGGGCGCGGCGAAATTGTCGAGCCGCGCGCGCTCCCGGTCTCGCTCCCGCTGCTGCTCGTCAAGCCGCCCTTCGGCGTGCCCACGCCATGGGCCTACCAGCGCTGGCGCGACTCGCTTGAAATCCCCGGCGTGCCGTACGCGTCGCAGACGGCGGGGGACATCACGCTCGTGAACGATCTCGAGCGCCCGGTCTTCGAAAAATTCATCCAGCTCGCCGAGATGAAACGCTGGCTGCTCGAGCAGCCCGAGACCGCCGCCGCGGTCATGTCCGGCAGCGGCAGCACGATGTTCGCCGTGCTCGGCGAAAAGTCGCACGGCCCCGCGCTGGCGGAAAAGGCGCGCGCGCAATTCGGCGAGCACACGTGGCTCGCGCTGACGCAGACGATCTAAGAGCACGGCAAACGCCCCCCGCGGAAGACGCATTTTTTAACGCAGAGACGCAGAGGCGCGGAGAGAAACAGGAACGATCTGCAGAAGACTTTTCCCTGCCTCCCTCCGCGCCTCCGCGTTTATTTTCTTACATTCAGCACGCGCAGAGCGGGCAGTTCAGCTCTGCAGCCGATACCAATTATCCCTCTGTCGCGCCTCGAATCCCGCTTCGCCGATCAGCCGCTCGATCTGCGCCGTGTTCAGGCGGAACGACGTGCCCGCGCTCGACACCACATTCTCCTCCATCATCACGCTGCCGAAATCATTCGCGCCGTAGCGCAGCGCGATCTGCCCGATGCGCGGGCCTTGCGTCACCCATGAGCTTTGCACGTTCGGGATGTTGTCGAGGAAGATGCGGCTGAGCGCCTGCATCCGCAGGTATTCGCTGCTGCCGACGGGCTCCGCGCGCAGCCGCGTGTGCTCAGGCTGGAACGTCCAGCAGATGAACGCGGTGAAGCCGCCCGTCTCGTCCTGCGTGTCGCGCAGCCGCTGCAGATGCTCGATGCGATCCTCGATCGTCTCGACGTGACCGAACATCATCGTGCAACTCGAATTCAGCCCGAGCCCGTGCGCCACGCGCATTACTTCCAGCCACGCATCGCTCTTGCATTTCAAAGGCGCGATCCGCTCGCGCACCGCGTCCACGAGGATCTCGCCGCCGCCGCCGGGGATGCTGCCGAGCCCGGCCTCCATGAATTTCACGATGACCTCGCGCAGCGGCATTTTGAAAACCTCCGAGAAGTGCTGAAACTCCGGCGGCGAAAATCCGTGGATGTTGATGTGCGGATATTTCGCGCGGATGTGCGCGAGCATCGTGAGGTAGTGCTCGATGCCGAGCTTCGGATGATGCCCGCCTTGCAGCAAAATCTGCACGCCGCCGATCGCCGTCAGCTCATCGAGTTTTTGATCGAGCTGCTCCAGCGTGAGCACGTAGTGGTCGTCGTCTTTCTCCGTCCGGTAAAACGCGCAGAACTTGCAGTACACGTTGCAGACATTCGTGTAGTTGATGTTCCGATCCACGATGTAGGTCACGATGCGATCGCGCCCTTGCGGCGACGCCCGGAGGCGGCGTGTGTGCGCCAGTTCGCCGAGTTCGTTCAGCGGCAGCCGGTAAAGCTCCAGCGCGTCCTCCCGTGAAATGCGTTCGCCCGCGAGCACCTTGTCGGCGATGGATTCAGCGAGAGCGGCAGTGTTCATGTGGAGGAGAAAATTAGCCGCAGTGCGCGGCGGAGTCCAGCGGCGGCGGAACATCCGTAACCGCGGGCGGGAGCCCGCGGGCACGCTCTCCCGAGCGCGCCTACGATCGGCTGCGCCCGGTCCGGCGGATCGCCTCCGCGAGCCATCCGCATTCGCCCTGCCACGGGCTGCGCGCGCGCATTTCGCGGACGGTCATCGGCATCCGCGCCGCCCAGTTTTTCCCGCTCTCGATGCCCGGCACATTGAATCGTTCCTCCAGCGCAAAAAGATCCGTGAGCATGAACGCCGCGTGGCGCGCGTTGCTCGCGAGCAGCGCCTCGATCAGCGCGTGGCGGATCGTGTCGTCGTACGCCGGCCAGTGATTTTCCTGCACCGGCAGCCCCGCGAAATTCGCGAGGAACCGCAGCTCCTTGTTGCCGAGCCAGTGGTCGGGTGCCGCGGGATTGTTCGCATCGCGGCGGCGGTGTTCCCAGTGCGTTTTCATCGGCTCGTGATCGTGCGTCGCGTACGTCGTGAAGGCGCAGTTGTCGTAGTCGCGCCCGAGCACCACGTTGCCCTCCGCATCGGATTCCCACTGCGGAATTTTGAAGCCCGGCACATCGAGGGTGAGCAAGTGCGGGCGCACATATTCCGGCACGATGCCGAGGTCTTCCGCGACGACTTCATGCGCCGCCGCCGCCTCCACGATCATCCGCAGATACTTGTCGCCCGCCGCGAGATTCGCCGCGCGATGCTCCGGCGTGTCGTCCGCATTTTGCTGGAAATGAGGGAGCCTCCCGCCCGTGCGGGCACGCGCCTCGTCGTCGGAAAGATGGAGAAATTCCGCGTTGAATTTTGGCCGCCACGGGAAGCTGTAGATGCGGTAAAAGCCGAGCGTGTGATCGATCCGGAAAATGTCGAACACCTCCGTGAGTTTGCCCACGCGCCGCCGCCACCACGCGAAGCCGTCCGCCTCCATCGCCTGCCAGCGGTAGAGCGGGATGCCCCAATTTTGCCCCCAGCGCTGCACGAAGACATCGTCCTTGAAATACGTCTCCGGCGGCGCGCCGCCGCACCAGTCGAGGTCGAACTGCTCGGGCTGAAAAAAAACATCCGCACTGCACCACGAGATCCCGAACGGCACATCGCCCATCAGCTTCACGCCGCGCGAGTCCGCGTACGCCCGCACCGCGCGCCACTGGCTGAAGCACAGCCACTGCGCATACGCGTGGAACCGCATTCGCGAATCGATCGCCTTCATGCTCTTCGCGCGCTCCGCCGCGAGCCACGCGCGCGCCTTCGCCGCCGTGTTCAGCGACTCCGGCCAGCTCGTCCAGTCCCCGTGTCCGATTTCCTCCATGAGCACGCGGAAGAGACAAAAATCCTCCAGCCACTCCGCCTCCTCCGCGCGGAATTTGGCAAACTCCCGCCCGCGCCGCGTGATGGCGCGCAGCCGCCCGAACGCATGCCGCAGCAGCACGCCCTTCAGCTCGCGCACGCGCGGATATTGCACCGTGCCCGCGCGCAGTTTCGCGACATCGAACTTCGCGATCGTCTCGTCAAAAAAATCCGCATCGAGTTCCGGCACCGCGTCCGGCTGCAGATCGAGCGTGAGGTAGTCGAGCGCGACGGAGCTGATCGCATTGTACGGACTCGTGTCGCTGCCCGTCGCATTGATCGGCAAAAATTGCACAAACCCGAGTCCCGTGTCCGCCGCCCAGTCGATCAGCTCGCGCACGCCGCCCGTGTCGCCGATGCCGAGATCATTCTCCGTCCGAATCGCAAAAGTCGGAATGAGCACGCCAGCACGTCGCGGTCGAATCGTAGCCATCGCGACTTTTAGAATCGCGACCGCCGCGTGTGGCAAGTGCGCAGAGCGGAGCGCACGGGGCGCGAGGGGAAAATCAGGTTTTGCATCCGCACCATTCCCGCTACCGTCCGCGCTCCATGGAAGTGCTCCCGATTGAAATTTTTGGCGTCGCCGTTGATGTGCCGTTCCCCGCGCCGCTCGGCTACCAGAGCGCGAAGCTCGACGACTTTGCCGCGAAGCTCTGCGATCCGCAGACCGGCATTTCACTGCGCCCGGACCAGATCCACCTGCGGAAAGTGGACGACCTTTTCGACTACGAGCTGAAGGCGGTTTTCTTCGGCGACAACGGCTCGCTCAACCGCACCGCCGAGCGCGTGAAACTCGGCGTGCGCAATGCGCGCACGGAGGGTGACTGGACGATCATCGCGCAGACGCTCACGCGCTTTTACACGCTGATGAAGTTCGACAAGAAGAGCGTGTCGCACCTTTCCACGCATGTGCATGCGAAGTTCGACACGCCCGAGGAGCGCGACAAGTGGCTCGATCAGTTCTCGCACAATGCGCTCGTCCACAAGCCGTGCGCGCTCGGCTACGTGAAGATTCCCGACTGGGAAAAGGACATCCGCGTGCTCATCGAGCTGTCGAATGCCGCGCCGAACTGCGTCTTCGTCGCGTGGGATACGCAGTTCGTGAACGACCAGGAATGGGAGACCTTCATCGGCTCGCTCGTGCATGTGATGGAAAACTCGGTGAACTTTTTCGAGCTCGGCTTCGAGCCGTTCAAAGAGCGCGTGTGAACGAAAATCGTGGGACCTGAAAACGGCTGCGCGATGAAACGGGAAGGCATGCCCCGGGTAGGGTGGGCGTCCCGCCTGCCGTGCCGCGCGTCCCGCGCGGCACCCGGCGGACGTCCTTGCGCGAACGAATCCGTCTCGACGTTCGAGTGTATTCCGCGGGACGCGAAATACGGCAGGCGGGGCGCCCACCCTACCCGACGCATGCCGCCCGCGCTGCAGTCGCACTTTTTCCGACTCGCATGAGCGCGCTGCTCCGTCTCGACGCACTGCTCTCGCGTTTCGGCTACTGCTCGCGGAGCGAGGCGCGCGCGTGGGTGAAGGCGGGTCGCGTGCGCGTCGGCGGTGCGCCTGCGAAGTCCGTTTCGGACAAAGCTGCGCCCGCAAACGTCCTCGTGGACGGTGAACCGGTGGAGCATCCGCACGGCATCCTCGCGCTGCTGCACAAGCCCGAGGGCTGCGTGTGTTCGCACGACACGGAGCAAGGCCCGACGATCTACGATCTGCTCCCACCGCGCTGGCTCGCGCGCAATCCGCCGGTGACGAGCATCGGCCGCCTCGACAAGGATGTGACCGGCGTGCTGCTCGTGACGGATGACGGTGCGCTCGTGCATCGCTGGACTTCGCCGAAGCACAAGGTCGCGAAAATCTACGAGGTCACCGTCGCGGAAGATCTGCCCGGGAGCATCGCGGAAATTTTCGCAAGCGGGATGCTGATGCTCGACGGCGAAGACAAGCCGTGCCTGCCCGCGCGCGTCGAAGTGCTCGGCCCGCGCGCCGCGCGGCTGGAGATCATCGAGGGCCGCTACCATCAGGTGAAGCGGATGTTCGCGAGCCAGGGCTGCCCGGTCGTGCGTCTGCACCGCAGCCGATTCGGAAATTTCACCGTGGAAGATCTGGCGCCCGGCGAGTGGCGGATCATTTCGCCGCAGGCGGCGGAAAAGTAGCGCGGGCGAACCAGCCGAATGCGCACTGATTCGCACGCAAAATGCCGTGCGATGCGATGCGAACTCTGAACCGCGTTGGCCTCTGCCGCGCGCAACCTGCGCAGAGCGCCCGCTCCACCCGGCGGCGCTTCCTGCGGAAGACAGGCGGCTGTCTTCCGAGCGCGTCCGAAAACCGCTGGGACATTATTTGCGCGGCTCTAGCAGCCTGTCGGACTTTCCGCGCGACGGATTTTGAAATGGCGGGTTGAAGCAGGATGCCCGCGCGCTTTGTCTCGATCGATCACGACACCCCGATGCTCCTGCCGCCGGATTTGC
>JBBSEI010000088.1:0-19252 GCA_038239865.1 Chthoniobacterales bacterium | reverse complement strand
GTTCGGGTGTTCGAGTGCCGCGACGAGTTCCTCCACCGAAGCCTTCGACAAATCCGGCACCGCGATCTTCTTCGCGTCCTTGTGATCGATTTTCCAGATCCGCCCGAAGTAGTGGTCGCGGTCGGGGCGCACGGCGGCGTTCACCTTGTTGTGGTCGGGGCCGCGCGTGTCGTTGTGGATGACGGCCTGGTTGTAGAAGTCCGCGATGTAGAGCGCGCCGTCGGGGCCGACGCGTGCCTCGATGGGCCGCCACCACATGTCCTTGCTGCGGACGAACTCCGTCTCCTCGCGCCCCGGCAGCTTGTGAAAAGTGGAGCTGCTGCCCTGCGGCGTGAGGCGCGCGTGGTGGATGATGTTGATCGTCGGCTCGGTGCAAAAGTAGTCGCCATTGTATTCCGCGGGCCACGTGCCGCCGTCGTAAATCGCGCAGCCCGCCGCCGCGGTGAAGCTGCCGACCCAGTCAATCTGCACATACGCCATCTGTTCCCACGACATGAGCGGGAAAGTTTTCAGCGACGGCTCGACGACGTTGAAGCTCGGCGTGTTGCCGATTTTTCCGCGCGCGAGCGCATACTCGGGGAGCACCGTCTGCATGAGGAGCTGGCCGCTCGTGGGCTGCGTCCACATCACGCGATTGTCCGCGGTGATCGTGAGCCCCCACGTGTTGCCGCCCTTCGAGCTGTATTGCTCAAAGGCGGAGCCGTCGGGCTTGAAGCGCACGACGCCGGAGCCGATGCGCCCAAAGTGTTTTGTGCCGTCGCCATTCGTCACATCGCCGCTGCCGCTGTAGCCGTGCGTGCAATAAACCCAGCCGTCCCAGCCCCAGCGCGGGTTATTGATGACCGCGTGCGTGTCGCCGGTGCCGAGGCCGGTGTAGAGCTTCTCGACTTTGCGCGCCTTGCCGTCCGGCCCCGCGTCGTGGATGAAAAGAATGTCCGGCGCCTGCGTGACGATCACGCCGTCCTTGTGAAAGACGAAGCCCGTGACGAGTTCGAGCCCCTCGTAAAAGACCTGCTTCGTGTCCATCACGCCGTCGCCCTTGCTCGAAGTGAGGATGCTGATTTTGTCCTGCCCCTTGCGCGTCTGCTCGCCGGGCGTCGGGTCAATGCCGCCGTGATCCTTCCACTCCTTGCCGCGGTAGTCGGGCCGCATTCCGCGCCGTCCATTCGGATATTCCGGCGTCTCCGCGACCCACAGCCGGCCCGCGGGATCCCAGTCGAAATTGATCGGCTTCGTGATGAGCGGTTCGCTCGCAACGATGCTCATCTTGAAATCGGGATGCACTTCGAGATTCGCGAGCGTCTGCTCCGGCTTCTCCGGCCCGCCGTCGGGATACGTGAGCGAGGAAATTTCCTCCGGCTTGCAAAACTCATCCAAATTCGAGCGCTTCCCCGCCCAGGCGATCCCGCGCAGCAGGAGCGCGCGGAAATTTGGCCGCTCAAACGTGCTCCACAAATGGCCGGGGATCGAAACGAAGACGCGGTAAGTCTGCGCCGCGCCGCCGGGCTGGATCACAGGCATCCTGCCTGCGGGCGGGACAGGGGCAGCAGGCGTCTCGCCTGCCTGCGCGGGCTGGAAGCCCGCGCAGCCTTTCCCTCCCACAGACTGGAAGTCTGTGTTCCGCTCGTACACCCACATCTGCGGCTGGATGTCGTAGATGTTCGCCTTGCCGCCCGCCGCCGGCTTTTTCCCCTCACGCACATTCGGCGTGTAGCTCGTCGCGAGCACGCGCACATCCGGCGAGATGTCCATGTCGTAGTAAATCTCGTCGTCGAAGTGAAAATTCGAAGCCCCGCGCGTGATCGGATGCCCGCCATCGAGCCGCTGACTTTCCGTGAAGTAGAGATCCATCGGCCCCTCCTTCCACTTCGTCTGCCCCGCGACCCACGACCCACCGATGATGGATTTCCAATACGGCGACGTATCCGGCTTGTTCGCCACCGAAGCCGTGTGAATCACCACGATCCCGCCGCCACGCTTGATGAACTTCTCCAGCCGCGGCCGCTGCTCGGGCAAAATGTTCCCGCCATCCTGCGCATACATCACGAGCACATCCGTCTGATCGAGCTGCGCCTCGCTCGGAAATTCGAGCGCCCCATCCACCTTCATCCCGCGTTCCGTCAGCAGCGGCGTCCACTTTTCAAGGAAGCGCTGATGCTCGTGCTGCTCCGGCCCATGCGATTTTTTCCCGCCGCGGATGAACACGCGCAGCGGCTCAGCCTGCGCGCTCACGATGGACAGGACGACGGCGAGGAATGTGAGGATGAGTTTCATGGTGTGCGTGCCTTTTTGGAAATGGGGTTTGTAAGAAGTATCCGCGCCCGTGTGCTGGGGCAGACAAGCGACCCGGAAGCATTCCCGCGCGTTTGGCTAAATGCCATCGCGAAAACGCACTGCCCACCGACATGGATGCACCCGCGGAGGCGCGTCTTGCGCAGGTGGTGCAGCCGGTGTATCAACGGCGCATGAGTCCCGACGCAGTGAAAAAATTCATGCACGCTTCGCCGTGGAAGCCGTTCACTCTCTGCCTCGCAGATGGCCGAAAAATTCATGTGCCGCACCCGGATTTCATTTCGATTTCGCGCGCTGGTCGCACGGTCATCGTCACGATTGAAGACGAGGAGTTTGAGATGATGGACGTGTTCCTGATTCTCAGCATCAGGACCAAGGGCTCCGCAAAATTGACGAAATAAGAAAGCCACCGAGACGCCTCGTCGCGGATGCGCACGAGACAGTTCCCTTTTGTGCTCGTTTGTTCCGCTCCCGCAGGTCAGTCCGAGGGAACGCTTCCCCATGAATACTCCCGCCGTCATCAAATCCACCGTCGCCGCGCTCGTGCTGGCTTTCGTTCCAAACATTCTGGCGCAGACTTCTGCCAGTGGCGCATCCAACCCGAAGGTGGAGAACAAAGCCGCCACGCCTGCGCCTGCTCAGGCCGGGGAGACACAAGGTGCAGACTTGAGTTCCATGAATGTCTCCCTCTGCTACGAGGCGTTTTCACTCCCGATTGCGAAGGCGGGCGAACTTCAGCGCAAGGGAATGACGGATGAGGAACTCTACAAGGAGGTGATCGCTGCGGGAAAGCTGGAGCGCCTGCTCATCCTGCGCACCAAATCAGCCCAGAGGGCAGTCTTGGAAAACACTACCTACTACATCTACCCAACGGAGTTCATGATGCCCGAGATCCCCTCGCCAAGAAAGCAATCCATCTCGTTGCCGATTGCGGCGACTGCCTATGAAAAAAAAGGAAGTCGGTGACACGTTCGAAGCGGAACCCACTCTTTCACCGGATGCGATGTCCGTGGACTTCCATCTCAGCGTGAGCCATGTCGCACTTGCGAAAAGGGAAAAATGGGGGCAGGGAGTTGCGGAGGTGGAACAGCCACAGCTTGAGACGCAAAGACTGTCTGCCAACATCACGGCAATAGTCGGCTCGCCACGTCTTGTCGGAACGTTGAATCCGGTTTTCGGGAACGGACTCGCAGCGCGTACAGAACAGAACGTGTGGTTCTGCTTCATCACGCCGACCATCGGGCAAAACAACGCGCCCACGCCGAAGAAGGCGAAGTGACCACGCGTCGCGTCGGGATTGCCGCTTGCCGCCCCAGCACGCGGATGAAATACGGGGCGCGTGATCATCCCGGCCATTTTCCTCGCCACAATTTTCGACCAACTCCGCCACGAACACTGGGGCTGGACGGCGCTGGGCTTCGCGGCGCAGGGGCTTTTTTCGATGCGCTTCCTCATCCAGTGGCTCGCCTCGGAGAAGCAGCAGAAATTCGTCATGCCGATCCAATTCTGGCACTTCAGCATCATCGGCGGCTCGCTGAATTTGCTCTACTCGCTGCACCTCTGGAAGGCGCCGCTGATCTTCGGTGCGGTCGCGTCGCTGTTCACTTCGACGCGGAGCTTTGTCCTCCACCGGCGCGGGCTGCGGGCGGAGAGCGGAGCTTGAAAATTCGGACAACGCCCCGTCGCCTCGCGGTCCGCTCGTATTCTTTGCCTTGCTCCTGCTCGTGTTTTCGCCGAACCGCGCTCGGAAAGAGAGCAAGAGCAGGAGCAAGACAAAGAGCAAGATTCCGGAATGACAGCCGGGGAATCGCACCCTAGATTCCCGCCCTTTTCCATGAGCACAGCCAGCGATCTCATCTATCTCGACAACAACGCGACCACGCGCGTGGACCCTGCCGTCGTCGAGGAAATGCTGCCGTGGCTCTCGGAAAATTACGGGAATCCTTCGTCCGGCTATCGCTTCGGGCAAAAGGTCAATGATGCGCTGGAACTCGCCCGCGATCGCGTCGCGGCGCTGATCGGATGCGAGCCGGGCGAGGTCCTTTTCACGAGCTGCGGGACGGAGAGCACGAATGCGGCGATCCACTCGGCGCTCGCGATGGATCGCGATCGGCAGCACATCGTGACCACGCGGGTCGAGCACAGTGCGACTTTGAAAACATGCGAACTGCTCGCAAAACGCGGCCATCCCGTGACGTGGCTCGGCGTGAATTCCGACGGTCAGATCGATCTCGGCGAACTCGATCGCGCGATCACGGACGAGACGGCGCTCGTCTCGATCATGTGGGCGAACAACGAGACCGGCGTGACTTTTCCCGTCGGGAAAATCGCCGACATCGTGCGGGAAAAAGGCGCGGTCTTTCACAGCGACGCCGTGCAGGTCGTCGGCAAGATTCCCTTCGCGCTCCGCGACATGAAGGTGAATCTCCTCTCGCTCAGCGGTCACAAACTCCATGCGCCGAAAGGCGTCGGCGTGCTCTACGTGAATCGCCGGACGAAGTTCGTGCCGTTCATGACCGGCGGCGGGCAGGAGGGCGGACGCCGCGCCGGCACGCAGAACACCGCGAGCATCATCGGCCTCGGGAAGGCGTGCGCAATCGCGATGCAGCAAATCGGCCACGAGGAGACGGCGGTGAAAAAGATGCGCGATGATTTTGAAGCCGGCATCCTCGCGCGTGTCGCGGACGTGCAGGTGAATGGCGATCCCGTGAACCGTCTGCCGAACACGACGAGCCTCGCGTTCGCCGGAGTCGAGAGCGAGGCGATGCTCATGCTGCTGGATCAGCGCGGCATCTGCTGTTCCGCGGGATCGGCGTGCACGACCGGGCAGCACGAGCCGTCGCACGTATTGCGCGCGATGGGCTACGACGACACACGCGCGCGCAGCAGCCTGCGGTTTTCCTTCGGGCGGTTCAACACGGCGGCGGATGTCGCGCGCGCGCTGGAGATCGTGCCGGAGATCGCCGCGAAAGTCCGGCGCGTCGCGGCCGCGGCGTAGTTCGCCCGTTTTATTTTTTTTAAAACGCAGAGATGCGGAGGCGCAGAGGAAGGCCTGCATTTTCACCCGCCGCATTTGCATGGTTGAATCAATCGGCGCGTTCGCTTTCATGCCCGCGTGCAGTTCAAGGACTACTACGCAGTGCTCGGGGTCGAGAAGACGGCGACGAAGGACGAAATCCGGAAGGCGTTTCGCAAACTTGCGCGCCAGCATCATCCCGACGTCGCCAAGGACAAGAAAACCGCGGAGGCGAAATTTAAGGAGATCAACGAGGCGAACGAGGTGCTCAGCGATGTGGAGAAACGGAAGAAGTACGACGAACTCGGCGCGGACTGGAATCGCCCGGGCCACCAGGGTCCGCCGCAGGGCTGGCAGCAGCCGGGCGGGATGGATTTCGGCGGAGGAAATGGCGGCGCGTTCAGCGATTTTTTCGAGGCGTTTTTCGGCGGCGGCGGCGGCGGCGGGCGCAAGCGCAAGGCGGGCTTCGGCGCCTTTGCGCAGCGCGGGAGCGACGTGGAACTCGAGCTGCCCGTGACGATCGAGGAAGCGCTGCATGGCGGGCGCAAGGCGTTCAACCTCGAGCGTGGCGTGCGCGCGGAGACGGTGACGGTGAATATCCCGCGCGCCGTGCGGGCCGGGCAAAAAATCCGCCTTGCGGGACAGGGCGGCGAAGGCATCGGCGGCGGCGAACGCGGCGACCTCTACTTGCTCGTGAAAATCGCGCCGCACGTGGATTACCGCATGGATGGTTTTGATCTGATTCGCCCCGTGCTGATCCCCGTGTGGTCGGCAGTGCTCGGCGGCGATGTCGAGGTGCCGACGCCGGATGGAGCGGTGAAAATGAAGATCCCCGCGGGCACGCAGCCGGGTCAGAAATTTCGCCTGAAAGGCCGCGGCCTGCCCTCCGGCAAAGACACGCGCGGCGATCTTTTTGCGGAGGCAAAAGTGTTGCTGCCGACGAGCCTCGGCGATACGCAGCGCGCGCTGTGGGAACAGCTTCGCGAAGGCTGACGCCGCTCAGTTGTTGATCACGCGGACGCGGCCCTTCGGCGCGCCGGGCGTCTGCGGGATCGCCAGGGGCTGCGGCATCGGCACCGCGCTCGGGCGGGGCACGGCCTGCTGCGGTCCGGGCGGCTGCGGCGGACGGACGGCGGGGACTTGCTGCGGCATCGTCCCGCCGGGTTTTGGAAATTGTCCGGGCAATCCGGGATTCCGCGGCGCTCCCGCGGCGGCGGGCGGCGGGGCGTTCAGCGTGTCTTCCTTGAAACCGATCTCGCCGATGTCCGCGCCTTTTTTCAGCACGACGCGCGTCTCGCGAAAGGTGTTGCCGATGCGCACGGACTGCACGGTGAGATCATCGGGCCCGGGATCATTGCCGATGAAACGCATCGGCCGTTCCTCGCCGAGCCGCTGGACGAGGACGTAATCTTTTCCATCCGCCTTGCCGATGCCGCGCAGGAAAAGATTTTGGAAGGGATTGATTTTTTCCGCAGCCGGCGCCTCGGCCTTGGTCTCGAGCACGAAAGGACTTTTCACGATCGTCTCGGCATACCGATCTTTGCTGAAGGGCTGCGGGAGCAGATCCTCCGCACGCGCGGCGGCGGTGAGAGTGAGGAAAATGGCGAGGGTTTTCATGGGGCGGAAGGTGGCACGGACTGCGGAGTCGGGCAAGGTGGGCGCGGGCTACTTCGGCGCGTACCAGCGCGCGATCGTGAGCGTGGCGCGGAGCTGCGTCTTGTCCTCGCGGTTCACTTTGATGTCGCAGTTTTCGAGCGCGATGAATTGCTCGGGGCCCTGCAGTTCGTAGAGGAAATTGAACATCGCCTCCCACGGCGCCTTCGCGTCGAATTTCACTCCGAGCGAAGTGTACGTCGCGTGATTGATCGGCGTGCCGGGCGAGGGCGCTTCGAGGGTGACGGTGTGCTTTTTCGCGATCTCGAGGATGGACTCGCGCAGCGCCTTGCTCGCGACATCCGGGTCGCCGAGCACGGGCAATTTTGCGTCCAGGAGCACCTCGCGTTTCGCCCAGAGTTCGCGCTCGGACTCGCGTTTTTTGAGGATGTCGATTTTCGACTGCGTCATCGCGAGCGTGCGCAAAAGCTCGGCGCGCGAGGAGACAAAGAATTTGATCAGATAGAAATTCACGAGCACGCCGATCACCACCGCGGTGACGGTGAGGAGGAATTTCTCCCGCTTGTTCATCGTGGCGAGCATCAGTGGGGTTTGCCGGTGACCATGAAGGAAAACCGATCGTCCTTGATCGGCTGCTCGGGCGGGAACTGCAGATCGAAGGCGTCGAACTCCTTGTTTTTCTTCAGCCGCGTCACGAGTTCAAAGCGGGCATCGGTCGTGCCTTCGCCCTTCACGATCCACTCGCGCGGGCCGAAGGTGAAGGACGTGAACTGAAGTTTTTCCGTCTGCGGCCACGCCTTCCAAAGCTGGTGCAGGACCTCGACGGCGTAGCGCTTCGGCTCGAGCACGGGCGCGAGCGATTCCCAGCGGCCCATTTGTTTTTCGATGCTGGCAAAGCGCGGCTTCATCGTGTCGTGCTCGCGCTGCGTGGCCTGCACGGAGTGCTTCACCCACGCGAGGTAGCCGAAGGCCGCGGCGACGAGCACGAGGTAGGCGACGCCCGCGACGAGGAGATTTTGCTTCAGGTTGTTGCCTCGCTCGCGGCGGCGGAGTTCGGCGTTCCACGCGGTCGGCAGCAGGTCGAGCGCGGACTTCGCGCTGGCGAGCGGACCGAGCGGGAGCACCGGTTTTCCAAAGTGCTGCGTGAGCGCATCGGTGAGATTTGCGGCTTCGTCGGCGATCCGGATTTCGGAAAAATCCGCCGGCACGCCCTGGAGTTCGGCGGAAAGCAGGAGGCCGGGCAGTTCGCTGAGCACGGCGTCTTTGCTCAGGCCGGGGATCGGCTGCGCCCAGGCGAGTTTGCCATCGTGAATGATCGCGCACGCGGTTTGTTCCTGCTCAGGCCACAGCGCGAGGATGGTGCCGGTCTCCGGGCAGGACGACGCGACGCGCAAGGCCTGGAGCGTGATGCGCGCGGGCAGGCGTCCCTTTTCCCGCAGCGGCGCGCAGAGCGTGTCGAGCTGCGCGCGCGAGGCGGCGAAAGTGAGCACCGTGCTTTCACTTTCACTCTGCCCGAGAATCTCGAAGCCGTGGCTCACGTCCTCGAGCGGGTAGGGAAGCGTTTTTTCGAGCTGGAGCTGGAGCATGTCGGCGAGCTCCGCGCTGTCGGTGGAGGGCAGCTTGTGGCGCTCGATGATCACGGACTGGCAGGGCAGCGCGAGTTCGATCTTTGCATCCGCCGGCAGCGCGGCGATCGCCTCTCCCAGCGTGGCGACGCTCTGCTCCGCGCCACTGCCCGCGCTCACGCGCCAGCCGTGGGCATCCGGTCCGAGGAACGCTGGGGTGGCGCCGTTTTGCTTCATTCTTTCCAGTTCAAGATCTGCGGGTTCTGGCTTCCTTTACGGACCACGACGGTCACTTGTCGAACGACTTTTCCCGACCAGCCCTCGGAAATGATCTGCCACGTGTTGTCGCGCAGCATGATGAGGCCGCCGAGCGAATTCCACTGCGTCTTGTTCAGCCCGAGAAATCCCTGCACCGTTTCGAGCTTCTGGATCACCGGGTCGTCCTTCGTCCCGTCGATGCCGTCGCCGCCGCGCCGCCATTCCAAAAAGCGATCGATGCCGAGATCGCCGATGCCGGGGAGCAGCCGGAGGATGTGCGCATCCGCGCTCGAGAGATCGATCGGCCCCTGCGAATACACGGTGAGGTCGTCCTTCCATCCCGCCTGCGAGGTGAGCGGTTCCGTGCCGGCGACCTCGGCGAGTTCCTCGACGGTGAGGAACTGCCCGCGGTTCGGCGGATGATAATTCGGCCCGTCCTCCTGCCCGTTCGTGCGCTTGACGTTGTCCGCATCCAGCCAGTCGAGGATGCAGTCCACCATGCGATCGCGCGCCTGGTACTCGATGCCGCGCGCCTCCAGCCAGCGTTTGAAAATGTCCTGCTTGCGCGCGTCCTCGCCGGCGAAAAGGAAGTTGAGATTCAGCTTCCCGCCTTCGCTGACCATGCGCACGCGGTAGCCGGGGTCGTTGCCCTCCTCCAGCGTGAGCGCCTCCGTCTCCTTGCTCGCGAGCGGGTGCATCGCGATCGCCAGCCCGCTGTGCGCCATCGCGCGGGCCTCGGTGTCGTTGTAGCTTTCGCCGGAGACATAGATCGTCTGGCGAATGTACGCCGCCCATAGCAGCACCGCGGTCGTGAGCACGATGATCGCCCACAGCGCGATGAGCAGTGCCGCGCCGCGCTGCGAAAAACGAAGACCGGGATTTTTCAGCGGAGCGATCATTGCACGGCGGAAATGGGGATGCGCAGCACCGCCTCGTACGGCGTGTCCTCGCCTTCGCGCGTGATGCTCAGGATGACGAAGGCCGGTCGCACCGACGGATCGCGCCACGCATCCACGAGCTGCCCGAGCCGCGAGTCCCAGTACCGGATGCGCAGTGCCGCGGCGCGCGGCAGCAACGGGACCCATGTCGCGTCGTTGTCGCTTCCGCCCGAGACGAGTCCGCCGGCAGTGTCGAGCAGTGCCGGGCGGCGCCAAAATCCGATCTCGTACTTGTTGGAGTTTTTCTCCACCGGCTGGATGCGCAGCTTCACGCGGTACTCGCCCGTGGCCGCCGTCGTCATCAGCCCCGGCCCGCCGCGCGAACGCCATTCGATCCAATCAAAATCCGCGCCGTTCAGCTTGATGCTTTCGCCCGAGATGTTCGTCTGCCCGCGCGCCGGGATGCTGTAAAATTCCTCCTGCACCAGCGCCACGAGCCGCTCGACGGAAAGCTGCTCCTCCGTATCCGTGACCGACTCCGCCACGGCGCGCACCGTGGATTGCACGAAACGGAAAATGCCGAGCGTCGTCAGCGTCATGATCGCGATCGCGAGCATGACCTCGATCAAAGTGAAACCGGCGCGGCGAGTGGCACGGAGATCAACGCCCAACGCCCAACGCCCAACGCCCAACGCCCAGGGAAGCGTGCCGCCGCCGATTGCATCCAACCTTGGAAGTTGGGCGTTGGGCGTTGGGCGTTGGGCGTTGAAGTGAACGCTGCCCGCCTCCGCCCGCGCGCCGTCGCACGGCGAATTTTCCGAATGCATGAGCGGGATCATCTTCATCGCTGCTTGGGATAAAAGACGAACGACAGATCGCGGTGGATCGTCTCGCGGCCGGTCGTCCAGCTCACGTCGAGCGTGACTTTGTACAGGCCGAAAAGCTCCTGCTCCTTTTCATTCTGCAGCTTCATCTGCTCGCGCGTGATGTTCATTGTCATGCCAGCCCACGCGCCCTTGAGCTGCTCGGTCATTTTGTCCGAGAGTGGCAGCGCCTCGGTCTCGATCTGCACGAGGTAATTCGCCAGCAGCCGCTGCGCGAGACCCTCCTCGCGGCGGATGCGTTCGGCGCGCAGCAAGTTTTCCACGCAGCGCCCGAGCGCGACCACGCCGAGGCCGAAAATGGCGACGGCCAGCATGCTCTCGAGCAGCATGAAGCCCGCGGATTTTTTGGCATGGCGGAGCAATTTCATTTCACGGTCTGATCGGTGATCTCCCCGTGGCCCGTGAGCGCATTGTACTGCGCCGACCATGTGCCATCCGGCCCGGCGTAGCTCACGATCACGGGTTCGCACGTGCCGCTGCGCCAGAAGGTCCACGCGCCCGGCGTGTCCTTCACCGCGAGCAGCGAGGCGTGCCGCTCCACGGTGATCACTTCATCCTCGGTCACGGGAAAATTTTCGCGCGGAGCGCCGCTGCCCGCCTGCTGCTCCTCGGGTGTGGGATCATCCGGCTGCAACGCGATCTGCCCCGGCAGCCACACGAGCGACCACGAGCGCTGCTCGCGCACGGCATTGAGCTGCGCCTTGCGCGCAAACGTGTCGAATTTTTCAAACGTGTCGTGCAGCCGCCGCTCGCGCGCCACGCCGCGCATGTTCGGCACCGCGAGCACCGTGACCGTGATCGCGATGGCGATCGCGAGCATGAGCTCGATGAGCGTGAAGCCGCGGCTGGAGGAAGGGCGTCGCATGAACCTGCCAAGGTGCCCGCGCAGCGCGAAAAGGCGAGCGGTGAGTGTTTAAGAGATTGTTAAGGGCGCCGGGGTTGGGAGGCAGAATGGGAGAGTGGGATGGTGTATTCTTTTCTCCCACTCTCCCCCTCGCCCGCTCTCCCCCTCGACTTGTGCTTGCTGCCCACGCACGCCCCGCGCACGGTGCCCGCGATGAATCCGCAGGAATTCCCGACGCCATGGCAGCGCAAGACGATGTGGACGGCGCTCGCGGCTGTGTCCTTCGCGGCGATCCTCTCCCTCGTCGTCGGCTTCATCTCCATTTTCTCGCAGGTGATGGCCTTCCTGCAGCCGATCCTCGTGCCGTTCGCCATCGCCGGCGTGCTCGCCTACCTGCTCGAGCCCGTGGTCGCGCGGCTCGTGCGTTTCGGCACCACGCGCCGCCGCGCGGTCGCGGCGGTGTTCCTCGTCACCTCGCTGGTCTTTGTCGGCATCATGTTTTGGATCGTCCCGGTCGTCTCCGGGCAGAGTGCGAAGCTCGCGAAAAAAGTCCCCGTGATCACCCGGCAGGTTCGCCACGGCATTTCCAGTTTCGCCCTCGAAATGCGGGAAAAATACGGCCTCCGCATCATCCCCGATGAGCTGTACGAAATCGCCAATCCTTCCCCTCCCGCGCCCGTCCCCGCACCCGCGCCGGTGAAGCCGGACGCCGCGCCCGCACTTTCCGTCACGGCGGAAAAGCCCGCGCCCATCGGCGCGGAACCCGAGCCCGGCGCGACGGCGACCGCTGCCGCAGAACCCCAGCCGAAACCCGGCACCCGTGCGCGGGACGGAGCGAAAACCGAGGAAGTGCTCCGCAACCTCAGCACCGGCGAATGGCTGAACAAAGCGCTCCCCCGCATCTTCGATTCGGTCTGGGGCTTTTTTAATTCCAGCCTCGGCGGCTTCCTCGGCCTCTTCGGTTTCCTGCTCTCGCTGATCATCGTCCCGCTCTACCTGTTTTATTTTCTCGCCGAGTCGCCGCACATCGCCGCGTCGTGGACGAAGTATCTCCCGCTGCGCGCGAGCGAATTCAAGGACGAGGTCGTCGCGTGCCTCATCGAGGTGAACAGCTACCTCATCGCGTTCTTCCGCGGCCAGCTCGTGGTGAGCACGATCAATGGCATCGCCACCGGCATTTTTCTTGGCACCGTCGGGCTGGATTTCGGCATCCTCATCGGCCTCGGGCTCTGCGTGCTCGGCATCATCCCGTACATCGGCATCACGCTGTGTTGGATTCCCGCCGTCATCATCGCCTCCGTGCAAGGCGGGAGCTGGCTCGTGCCGGCGACTGCGGCGTGGTGGGTTTTCCCGCTTGTGGTCACGGGCGTCTTCGTCGTCGTGCAGCAAGTGGACGGACTTTTCGTCACGCCGAAGATCGTCGGCGAACGCGTCGGCCTGCATCCGGTCACGGTGATTTTTTCCGTCTTCCTGTGGTCGCTGCTGCTCGGCGGATTGCTCGGCGCGATCCTCGCCGTCCCGCTCACCGCCGCGATGAAAGTGCTCTTGAAACGCTACGTCTGGGAGCGTACCATCGTGGCACCCTCTCCGGAAAATCTGTCCGTGCTCGCGGTCGAACCACCTGAACTTTCGTGAACGCAAATCCCGCTCCCTCCGCCCCCCAGCCGCCCCGCCCGCGCATCGTCGTCCCGCGCGTCAATCGCCGCGACATGATCATCGGCACGCTCATCGCCCTCATCGCGATCGGCTTCATCACCGCTGCGATTTTCCAATCCGCCAAGCCACCGGGCAACCTGCTCACCGGAGTCGTGCGCACCCGCAGCGCGCCTGAGCCGCGCGAGACGCTCATGACCGTGAGCCGCAAGGGAGTGACCGAAAAAACCGCCGACACGGGCTACTCGCTGAAGGTGTGGGTCGAATCCGAAAAGCGCGAATACGACGTGATGGTGGAAAAGCAGCTTTGGGAAAAAAAGCAGCCCGGCGACACTCTGGAATTCCTGCGACCGCCGAGCGAGCAGCACTGAGGGGATCCCGAGGTCGCAGGAACGAAAGCCCGAACGAACGAAAGCGAAAAAGGAAGCCCCGAAGAAAACGAAAGCCCGAAGGAAACGAAAGCCCGAAGGAAACGAAAGCCCGAAGGAAAACGGGAGCGCACGCTTCCAGCGTGGCGCGTCCGGCATCCTTGCCGGACGCAGGACGAAGGTGGCGGGTCTGGGCGATTTCCGCAAAGGCAGCACCGAGCGCAGTTCTGCACCCTCGCGCCGCTTTCCGGCAGGATGCCGGAAAGAACACGCTGGAAGCGTGTGCTCCCATTTTCCTGCGTGTCGCGTCCGATTTCCGCGAATCGGTTGCGTGGCTCAATGCGTTGCGGAGATGCGCTTTTCCGAGCGCGTTCGATCGCTCCGGCTCACGCTGTCGTCACGCCCGCCAGCGAAGCCAGCGTCGCACCCGCGCCGCCGGCGGGCACCCACCACGTCCGATC
This sequence comes from Chthoniobacterales bacterium, assembly GCA_038239865.1. Lineage (GTDB taxonomy): Bacteria > Verrucomicrobiota > Verrucomicrobiia > Chthoniobacterales > Chthoniobacteraceae > SXWH01. The sequence goes on along the minus strand of JBBSEI010000088.1, from coordinate 5,419 downwards.
GCCCACGACGCCGTCCGCCGTCACGCCGTGTGCGGTCTGATATGCGCGCACGGCGGATTCCGTCATCGGTCCGAAGTGCCCGTCCGCCACGCCCGGATCCGTCGGATCGCCCGGTGCCGCGGAAAATTTCCTGAGCCCCTGCTGCAGCGCCGTGACCGCCGCGCCGCTCGCATGCCGCGCGAGCCGCGGCGTGTTCGGATCGGCGGGCAGCTTCTGCCAGGTTTGATTTCCGACCACGCCGTCCGGCGTCAGCCCGGCGCCCGTCTGGAAATCTTTCACCGCCTGCACCGTCTCCGGGCCGAAGGTCGCGTTGATGTGCGTGTAATCGAGGAGCTTGATCATCACGAGGATTCGCTGAAGCCGCCGGACATCCTGCCCGGTGGAACCGCTGCTGAGAGTAGGACCATGATTCATAGGAGGAGTGTCTTTGAAGTTTGCCGTTCACGAAACTTGCCGATGCTTTCCGCCCGCGACGCTCCGTCAGCCGCGACGAGGTGGCAAGCCTGAAAGCGCTGGCGAGAAAGCCGGCACCCGTGCGGAACAAAGCAAGTGCGCGCGGCAGCTCACGGTCGCCCTCCGATGCGCGCGCCTCTGCGTGAAAAATGCGGATCGTCACGATTTAAAAAGCGACCCCCGTCCACGGCCCGACCTGCCGCACGGTTATTCGCGTGCCCTTTCGCGCAGGCGCGACTATTCAATCGCTGCGGACCAGCGCCGCGCCATTTTGAAACCCTTTCGCACACTCGCAGAAACCCACACGCCCGACGGATCGCGCTTCACGCTGCACGAGCACGACGGCGAATATTTTCTGAAGCTGAATGGCCGCCAGCTCATGAGCACGACCTCCACGGCTTCCGAGCTGCAGCTCGCGGAACTCCCATGCCGCCGGCTGCGCGGCCATGCAAAACCGGCGGTGCTCATCGGCGGCCTCGGCCTCGGCTACAGCCTCCAGCGCGTGCTCGAGATCGTTGGCCCCGACGCGACCGTCCACGTCGCGGAACTGCTCCCCGAAGTCGCCGCGTGGAACCGCGAATTCCTCGGCCATGTGAATGGCCGCCTGCTCGATGATCCGCGCGTGAAAGTGATCGTCAAGGATGTCTTCGACGTGCTGCTCAATGCCCCGAAGCCGAGCTACGACGCCATCCTCCTCGACGTGGACAACGGCCCCACGTCGTTCGTGCAGAAGAAAAATTCGCGCATCTACGGCAGCCGCGGCTTCGGCCTCATCGCGCGTTCGCTGCGCCCCGAGGGCGAGGTCGCATTTTGGTCCGCCTGTCCCGAGCCGCAATTCGTCGGCGATCTGAAGCGGCATGGTTTCAACGCCACGGCCTATCCCGCCAAAGCCCACGAGCGCGCGAAGCGTGCCGCGCACATGATCTACGTCGCCGAAGTCGCCCCGCTGCCGCCTCCGGACTCGACGCCGCCCGCGCCGAAAGTCCACGTGAAGCCGTGGCGCAATCTGCCTTCCAAGCGCGGTCCGATGCTGCGGGAAAGGTGAGCGCCTCCACTCTCCGCTCGATCTCATGAAAGCGCTTCCCGCCGGCACACGGCTCGCGGCGGCGTGGTTTCACCGGCACCTCGACCGGAAATAATTCGCGGCACGCGCCCGCCGATTTCCGGAAAGTCAGAGCGAGACGCCTCCGCGCGCGCGCGGGCGAACGAAAAGTGAAGCGTTTGCATTCAGTTCATAGGTGGTAAAAACCGCCCGCCATGAATCCGAACCCCCCGCCACTTTCCCGCCGCGACTTCGTGCGCGCGACTTCGGTGCTCGCGGCGACTGCGCTCGCGCCGGAACTCCCGGGCACGCCCACCGCGCCCGAGTCCTCCGCGCCCGCACCGCATCCCCTGCTCACGAAGGCGGGTGATTTTACCGACGTGTCGCGCGGGAATCCCAAGCCGCACACGCTCACCGGCGGCGCGCTCGTGCAGGCGCGGCTCACCCCGGAAACTTGGCGGCTGGAGATCACCGCGGATCCCTTCGTGAGTGATGTCGTGAAGGAGCCCGCGAGCCTCGGCAAACAGTTCACGCTCGACGGCGGGAACGCGCTCGATCTGCCCGCGCTCATCGAACTGGGAAAAAAACACCGCGTCCGTTTTTTGAAAGCCATGCAGTGCCTGAACATCGCCGCGCCGCTCGGGCAGGGGCTTTGGGAAGGCGTGCCACTGCGCGAAGTGCTGCGGCTTTGCGGACCGATGCGCAACGTGCGGCGCGTGTATTTTTCCGGCTTTCACAACGGCGATGCGAAGCAGCTTTTCCAGTCGTCGCTCAGCTACACCGAGGCGATGGAAACCGCGCCCGGCGAGCTGCCGGCGTTCATCGCGTGGCGGCTGAATGGCGAGCCCATCCCGCTCCTTCGCGGCGGCCCCGTGCGCATGATCGTGCCGTGGGCGTACGGCTTCAAATCGATCAAGTGGCTTCAGCGCATCGCCGTGACGAATGACTTCAAGACAAACGACACGTATGCGAACGCGAACAACGATCCCGAGTCGCACCTCAAGACCGCCGCCTACATCGATCCCGCGCCGGAGAAATTTTCCGCAGGCCAGCCGATCTTCATGAGCGGCCTCGCGCTCGCGGGACTCTCGGGATTGCAGCGCGTGGAATGGTGGCTGCACCGCGTGGAGCCGGACGCGAAACCCGTCGCGCTCGACGACGAAACTTATCGCGCAGCAAAGTGGGCGCCGTGCGAACTCGAAGCGCCGCCCGCGGATTGGTCTGCAGTTTTTCCAGCAGGAATCTCCGCGAAGGACGTGCTCGGCTTTGATCCGAAGACCGGCCAACCCGCGACGTGGCCGCTGCGCTATAGCATGATTTCGTGGTCCGCCACGCTGCGCGATTTGCAGCCGGGAAAATATGAATTCCGCGCGCGCGCCGTGGATCGGAATGGCTTCGCGCAGCCCGAGCCGCGCCCCATCGCGAAGGCCGGGAAGAACGCCGTCGAGGTCCACCGCTTCGAGGTGGTGTAGGCGGTCGCCGGCGCGGACGCGGGCTTCCGCGCTCGTCTAGTTTTGGACTTTCGCGCCGCGCGCGGGCGGCGTCCACGCGGCCGGCTGCGGATTCGCGACGGTGAGCGGAGCGGTGTCGCCGTGCGCGGCCATTTCCTGCGCGAGCAAGGTCGTCATCTCCGCGACTTTCGCAGCGTGCTCGGGTCTGCCGGCGAGGTTGGTGAGTTCATGTGGGTCGGCTTGCAGATCGAAAAGCTGCGTCTGATCCACGAGCGGGTAGCGGATCAATTTCCACCGCTGGTCGCGCACCGCGCGCTGGCAATCGCGATAGCCGGTGTAGCACACGTCGCGCACTTTCGTCTCCCTCCCCGCGATGATCGGCACGAGACTCTTGCCCTCGATCGCTTCCGGCAGCGTCGCGCCGGCGAACTCGGCGAACGTCGGAAACAAATCCATGAGATAGACGAACGCCGCGCTTTTCCCCAGCGGAATGCCCGGCCCGGCGATGACGCACGGCACGTGCATGCCGCCAAATTCGTACAGATTCTGTTTTCCAAAAAGGCCGTGTTCGCCGATCGACAGGCCGTTGTCGCCGGTGAAAATGATGATCGTATTTTCCCACTGCCCGTTCTTTTTCAGCTCCGCAAAAATGCGGCCGACGTGGTGGTCGAGCCCCGTGATGCACGCGTAGTAGTCGGCAAGTTGCTGCTTCGTGTCCTCCGGCGTGCGTGGCCACGGCGCGAGCGCTTCGTCGCGCACGGTCATCTCGCCATTGTCAAAGGGATGCAGCGGCATGAACGCGGGCGGCAGCGGCACTTTTGCGGCGTCGTAAAACTTGTGAAATTCCGGTGCGGCCACGCGCGGGTCGTGCGGCACGGGCGGTGCGAGGTAAATGTAGAACGGCCGCTCATTTTTGCGCTCGTGCAAAAATTGGATCGCCGCATCCGCGTGCCGCTCGCTGCTGCCGCGACGCAGATCCGGCGTGTGATCATCCATGAGGATGTTCGTGTCGAAGGCCTTCAGGCCCGCGGTGTATTCGTTGCCGCCCTTGCCGCAGTGCCACGTCTCATAGCCCGCGCGGCTCATCACGCGCGGCAGCGATTTTTCCGCCTCGCCCTCGCCCGCGCGCGCCTTCGGGATGCGCAGCCACGATTTTCCCGTGAGCATCATCGTGCGGCTCGGCTGGCAGACCGCACCGACCATCGAGCCCATCGTGTAGCAGTGCGCGAAGGTGAATCCGCGCGCGACCAGCGTGTCGAGATTCGGCGTCTTCACCACGGGATGCCCGAACGCGCCGAGCCCGTCCGCGCGATGGTCGTCGGCGTGAATGTGGAGGATGTTCGGCCGCTGCGGCGATGCGCCCCCGGCGCGGAGTGGGAGAAAAATCGCGCCCAGCGCGAGGAGGGAGAACAGTGTGGTTTTCATGATGGTGACGCCCGCGGCGGGTGGCTTTGAGGAATGCATTTGTGCGCGGGAAAAATTCAGTCCGCCGCGCGCCGGATGTCCGCGCCCCAGTCCGTGTGGTCGGGGCCGTTCCAGTCATCCACGTAGGTGCGCAGCGCCCAGCCGGTCCACGCGGCTTCGAGGCGTGAGGCGATCTCGGGATGCTCCTTGCTCACGTCGTGCTGCTCGGTGCGATCGGCCTCCATATCGAAGAGCTGCCACGCGAGTTTGTGGCGCAGCACGAGTTTCCATTTTCCCTCGCGCACCGCCTTGTTCCCCTCGTGCTCCCAGAAAATCGGCTCGGTGCGGCCGAGCGATTTTCCGTCGAAGCCCGGACGCAGGCTCACGCCCTGCAGCGGCTCGATCTTGTTGCCCTTGAATTCCGCGGGATATTTCGCGCCGCCGAGATCCACGCACGTCGCCATGATGTCCACGAGATGCCCCGCCTGATTTTCGAGCGCGCCGTTGCGCGATGCGGCGATGCCCGCCGGCCAGTGCGCGATGAGCGGCGTGCTCACGCCGCCCTCGTGCGTGAAGTGCTTGTACCGCGAGAAGGGAGTGTTGTTCAGCGTCGCCCAGCTCATGCCGAGCTGCACGTAACTCTGCGGCGTGCCGATCGCGCCGGGGCCTTTGGTGGTGCCGTTCGGACCGCCCTCGGCGTTGCCGCCGTTGTCGTGGAGGAAAAGGATGAGCGTGTTGTCGAGTTCGCCGCGCTCCTTCAATCCGGCCACGAGCGTGCCGATCGAAAAATCAATCCGGTCAATCATCGCGGCGTAGGTCGCCATCATTTGATCGAAGCGATCCTTTTGCTTTTCGTTCAGTGAATCCCACGCGGCGACTTCCGGCGGGCGCGGCGCGAGCGTCCATTTTGCGTCCACGACTCCGAGCTGCTTCTGCTTGGCAAACCGCGCTTCGCGCAACGCGTCCCAGCCCGCGAGATATTTTCCGCGATACTTCGCGATTACGTCGGCAGGTGCGCGCAGCGGGAAATGCGCGGCCCCTTGCGCAATGTAGAGGAAGAACGGCTTCT
>JBBSEI010000087.1:0-19318 GCA_038239865.1 Chthoniobacterales bacterium | reverse complement strand
GATGAACTGCCTGCGCGGCTCGACGATGTCGCCCATGAGGATGGTGAACATGCGGTCGGCTTGCACGGCGTTGTCCTCGTTGAGGTCCACTTTCATCATGCGGCGCTTCTCGGGGTTCATCGTGGTCTCGAAGAGTTCCTTTGCGTTCATTTCGCCGAGGCCTTTGAAGCGCGAGATCGAGAGACCCTTTTTGCCGACTTCGAGCACCTTGTTGAGGATGTCCGGGATGGCAAAGAGCGGCGTCTTCACGGCCTTGTCGCCCTCGCCCTCGATGATCTCGAAGATGGGTTTGTCGCTGTTGCTGTAGTGCTCGATCTTGAGGCCCTTCTTCGCAAGTTCGGCGATGAGCTTCTCGACGGCGGTGCTTTCATACAGCTCGACGAGCCGCGCACGGCGGCGCGGACCTTCGTCCTTTTTCTTCGCGGCTGCGACAGGTGTCGCGGCGGCGGGCGCGGAGGGGTCCGCGTTCTCCGGCACCGGTTCAGGCTCGGCTTCGAAGAGGCTCAGGTCGGGATTGTTTTCGTGAAAGGCGCGGAGGCTGTCCTGATTTGGGAAATACTGCACGTGATCCTCGTTGCCCTCGCGGATGCGGACGAGATACTCGGGCAGCTTGCCGCTCGCGCTGCGGTTGATCAGGAAGTCCTCGAAGTCCCCGCCGTGGCGTCGGATCGCGTCGCTGAAACGCGAGAGACGATCGAGCAGCGTGAGCAATTCCTTCAGCGCGGCGGCGGGGATTTCCTTGCCGTCGGCGAGGTTCTTCAATTTCAGCTCCTCCGCGCCGAGCTGGATGAGCATCTTGTTCAGCGCGGCGTCGTCGTCCACGTACTGCTCGCGTTTCTTGCGCGTGATTTTGTAGAGCGGCGGGCAGGCGATGTAGATTTTTCCCTGCTTCACGAGTTCCGGCATCTGGCGGTAGAAGAATGTGAGCAGCAGCGTGCGGATGTGCGAGCCGTCCACGTCGGCGTCGGTCATGATGATGATGCGGCCGTAGCGCAGCTTCTCCATTCGGAACGATCCCTCCATATCGCCGCCGCCGATGCCCGTGCCGATGGCGGTGATGAGCGTCTGGATTTCCGTATTCTGCAGCACCTTGTCGAGCCGCGCCTTCTCGACATTGATGATCTTGCCCTTGATGGGAAGGATCGCCTGATAGCGCCGGTCGCGCCCCTGCTTCGCGGAGCCGCCTGCGGAGTCGCCCTCGACGACATACAGCTCCGTCAGTTCCGGATCGCGCTCGGAGCAATCGGCCAGCTTGCCCGGCAGTCCGCCGCCGGTGAGCGCGGACTTGCGAACCGTCTCGCGGGCCTTGCGCGCGGCCTCGCGGGCGCGCGCAGCCATGAGGCACTTGTCGAGCACGCGCTTGGCGACGTTCGGGTTTTGGTCAAAGTGCAGCATCAGCCCTTCGTAGGTGATTGAGCCGACGATGCTCTCGACCTCCGGCGAGATGAGCTTCACCTTCGTCTGGCTCTCGAATTTCGGATCGGGATGCTTGATCGAAACGACCGCCGCAATTCCCTCCAGCACGTCCGGCCCCGAGATCGCGGGATCCTTGTCCTTCAGCAAATTGTTGTTCTTCGCGTACTGGTTCACCGCACGCGTGAGCGCACCGCGGAACCCCGTGCTGTGCGCGCCACCGTCCGCATTCGGAATCGCATTCGTGAAGCACAGGAGCTGGTCGTTGTACGTGTCCACGTATTGCAGCACGACTTCGGCCATGATTTTGTCCTTCCCGCCTTTGATCACGATGGGCTTGGGATGCACCTTGTCCTTGTTCTCCGCGAGCGACTCCACGAACTCCTCGATGCCCCGCTTGTGCTGGATCATCTCCGGCTTCATCCCCTCGACGCGCTCGTCGAGAAAATTGAAAATCAGCGGCGCATTGATGTAGGCCAGCTCGTGCAGCCGATGCCGGATGCGCTCCGTCTTATATTCCGTCGTGTCCTTAAAAATCTGCGGGTCCGGCTTGAACGTGATGTGCGTGCCTGTCGTTTTCTTGTTCTTCAGATCGCCGATCACCTTCAGCTTTTGCGTCGTCTTTCCGCGTTCGAATCCGATCGCGTAGATCTTTCCGTCACGCAGCACCTCGACCTTGAACCACTCGCTCACCGCATTCACACATTTCGCGCCGACGCCGTGCGTGCCGCCGGAATACTCGTAATTCCCCTGCCCGTACTTGCCGCCCGTGTGCAGCACCGTGAGCGCGACCTCCACGCCCGGCAGGCCCGAGTCCTTGTTGATGTCCACCGGAATGCCGCGCCCGTTGTCCTTGATCGAAATCGAGCCGTCGCTGTGAATGTTCACATCAATGTGCGAGCAGTGCCCCGCGAGAAATTCGTCCACCGAATTGTCGAGCACCTCATTGATGCAATGATGCAGCGCGCGCTCATCCGTGCCGCCGATATACATGCCCGGTTTTTCGCGCACGGCCTCGAGACCCTTCATCGTGCGAAGGTCGTCGGCGTTGTATTGTTTCTCGACTTTCCTGTTGGTGTTTTCGGACTTTTCTTCGGTCATTTTGATTGGAAAAATGGAGGTCTTCGTGTGTTGGAAAATTGGAGGCGTGGAAGTTACCGGACACCGCTCCTCCGCTCAACAGCAATTTCCACGAAAAACACATCCTATTGCGGAGGCCTGCAACCCGCTGCCCCAAGGAATTGCGGAATCCCGGCAGGACGCTTTCGCCAAAAATGCCCAGATTTTCCGCCCGGGATTCACCCCCTCGCGACAGCACTCCTGTCCGTGTTTTTAACCATCCTCCCGAGGTTGCGCCGCAGGGGGGCAGGAGCAGGGGAAACAGAACGATTTCCACCCGACGCGCACATTTTAAAAAAACGCCGGCGGCTTCGGCGAAGCAGCCCTGCCCCGAAAAACGCAAAAACGCTCCAGTCACCAAAAAAGCGACTGGAGCGGTTGCGAAGGGATTGCCCCACCTTTGCCGTCACGGCGGATGCTCCGTTCCCCCAATGGTTACGGGCGAGAAGCCTGGGGCGCGCGTTCGGTCTTCCAATGAAGGCATGACCTAAACGCGCCCACCCTGACCCTCTTGTGTTGTTTTAATTACCGGTTCGGATTTTCCACCTTCTACTCGGACAACGCAGGGCAAATTGATTGAGCTTTGTGCTGAAAATCCGCGCTGCACGCGGGCCTCGCACCACACTCGAAAATCGTTGTGAAAGAACTGCGCGAAGTGTTCGCCTGCATGTCCGCGAAGTCAACGGCGGACTCAGGACGTAACGGCAAAAACATGGTGCGACCCAGCCCGCCTCGACCTCTGTCATGCAGGTATTTTTTGGGAAAAATGATCTCCCTTCTGCGACGCACCTCAGCGGGTGCGCGAGCCTTTGGACTGCGCCGACTGGACGGCGCTAGCGCTCTCCGCGCGATGGAACGATCCGAAACAAGACGGCGGCTGCAATGCCGATCCGTGCATGTGGCGAACGCAGATCGAAAGCGGCGTGAAGCCGGCGCAGTCCAAAGCCCCCCGGTGCTCACGCGTCACTCGCGCTACGGTCCGTCGTCGCTGATGACTTTGGCGAAGCGCCCCCACTTCCACGCGAGCGCTGGCAGCACGAGCAGGTTCAGCGCGGTGGAAGTGATCAGCCCGCCGAGGATCACAATCGCCATCGGCCCCTCGATCTCGCGTCCCGCCTCACCGCTGCCGAGCGCCAGCGGCACCACGCCGAGCGCGGTGACGAGCGCGGTCATCAGGATCGGCACGAGCCGCTCGCCCGCGCCGCGCACGACAGTATCGAGAGTCCACGACGCACCTTCATCGCCGACGAGATGCTCGTAGTGCGAGATCAGCATGATGCTGTTCCGCGTGCTGATTCCGAAAAGCGTCACAAAGCCCACCAGCGATCCGATGCTGAGTGATCCGCCGCCTGCAAAAACAGCGAGCACACCACCGACGAGCGCGAATGGCAGATTCGCGAGCACGAGCGCGACGTGGCGCGCCTTCCGGAAAACAAGCGTGAGCAAGATGATCACCGCGAGACCGGCAACGAGCGAATGCACCAGCAGTTCACTCCGCGCCTTCGCCTGCTCCTCCGCCGCACCGCTCCATTCGAGATACACGCCCGCGGATCTCTTCACCTTTTCATCCACGCGCTTCCGCGCCTCGGCGACGAAGGACGACACGTCGCGCTTCGTCACATTGCACGTCACCGTCTGCCGTCGCCGCGCGCCGTCGTGCTGGATGCTGTATCGCCCGTTCGTCAGCTCCACGTCCGCGAGCTGGCGCAGCGGCATCCGCAGGCCGTCGCCATTCGTCACGAGCAAATCCCCCACGCTCTCCGGTTCGCGCCGCGCCTCGTCGGCGAGGATCACGGCGAGTTCGAAAATGCGGCTCCCGCGCACCATCTGCGCGACATCCGCGCCCTGAAACGCCACCTGCACCGCGTCGAGAACTTCCAGCGGACGGAATCCAAATTGCGTGAGCCGCTCCGGACGCAGATGCACCGCGAGCACGGGCAGGCCCGGCGGCGATTTCACCTGCACATCGGCGCTGCCCATCACCGCGCCGAGTTCCTTCGCGACATCACGCGCCGTGGCGTCGAGCAGATCGAGATTGTCGCCGAAGACATTCACCACCACCTGCGCGGTTTCGCCAGTCAGCGTCTCACCGATGCGGTCGCCGAGAAAAGTCAGCACCTCGCCCGTGACTCCCGGGAAATCCTCCAGCATTTCGCGCAGCGCCTTCTGCGTCTCGATCTCCTGCTCCGGCGTCGTGCCGCGCTTCAGCTCGATGTGAAATTCACTCTTGTGCGGCCCCCAGGTATCCTCGCCCGCCTCCGCGCGCCCGATCTGCTGCTCGACCGTCGCGATGCGTTCGTTCGCGAGCATCATCGTGGAAATGCGCTCGCCCTGCCGCAGCATTTCCCCGAGCGAAGTGCCAGGCCGCGCCGTGACCTGCACGACAAAATGCCCCTCGCGAAAATCCGGCAGCAACTGCCCGCCGAAGCGTGTCACCAGCAGACACGCGCCAGCCACCAGCACGAGCGCCCCGAGGATCGTCGCCCTCGTCCGCTGCGCGAAAAAGAGGCACCAGTCGCGATGCAGCGACTTCAATCCCCGCACCCACGCCGGCTCGTCGTGCGCCTTCGCACTTTTCAAAAACACGAGGCACATCGCCGGCGTGACGGTGAGCGCGACGACGAGCGACGCGAGCACCGAGAGGATGAACGCCACGCCGAGCGGCCCGAAAAATCGCCCCTGCAATCCCGACATCGTGAGCACCGGCAGGAAGACCACCGTGACGACAAACGTCGCATACACGACCGCGCTCCGCACTTCGAGCGAGGCATCGAGCACCACGCGCCACAGCGGACGCGGCACCGCGAGCACCGCGTTCTCGCGCAGGCGGCGCAGGATGTTTTCCACGTCAATGATCGCATCATCCACCACGACGCCGATCGCCACCGCGAAGCCGCCCAGCGTCATCGTGTTCAGCGAGACGCCAAACGCATCGAGCACGAGCACCGCCGTGAGCAGCGACAGCGGGATCGAGATGAACGAAATGAACGCCGTGCGAAAATCGAGCAGGAACAGCAGCAGCACGATGCCCACGAGCGCGCCGCCGATCATCAGCGACGACTGCACATTCGCCAGCGCCGTCTCGATGAAAGTCGCAGGCCGGTGCAGCGCCGGATAGACGGTGATCCCCTGCCGCGCAAAGAGCGGCTGCAGTTCCGCAAGCGCGTCCTCCAGCGCGTGCGTGACTGTGAGCGTATTCGCCCCGAACTGGCTCGACAGCGTGAGCAGGCACCCCGGTTTCCCCATCACGAGCGCGTCGCCAAATTTCGGCTCATGCCCGATCACGACACGCGCCACGTCGCGCAGCCGCACGATCGGCGCGCCCTTTCGCACCGCGACCTCGCCAAGCTGCTCCGGCGTGAAAATCTGCCCGTCCGTCTGAATCACCACGCGCTGCCCGGGCGTCTCGATGAACCCCGCCCCGCGCACGCCCGTCGCCGCCTTCGCCGCTTCGAGCACATCGGTGATCGAGAGTTCAAATGCCGTGAGCCGCTCCGGCAGCACCTGCACCTGAAGCTGCTCGACTTCGCCGCCGAAGACATTCGCGCGCGCCACGCCGGGCACCGCGAGCAGCCGCGGCTTCAGCGTCCAGTCCACAAAGGTGCGCAGCTCGCGCGGCGTCATCTTTTCCGAGACAAGGCCGATTTTCAAAAGGTCCATCGTCGAGGAAGTCAGCGCCGAAAGCGCGGGCGCGCGCACCCCGTCCGGGAGCTGTCGCGCGAGCGTCGAGAGCTTTTCCGAGAGCGCCTGACGCGCTGTGTAAATGTTCGCGTTCGCCTTGAACACAGCCGTCACCACGCTCAGCCCCTGGATGCTCTCCGAGCGCACCGATTCGAGATCCGCCGCACCATTCACCGCGCTCTCGATCGGCCGCGTCACGAGCGTCTCCACCTGCTCCGGCGCGAGCCCCGGCGCCTCCGCCTGGATCGTCACCTGCGGCTGCACGAATTCCGGAAACACATCCAGTGGCGCGCGCGACGCCACGTAGCCGCCCCACGCGAGCAGCATCGCCGCGAGCGCGAGCACGACACCGCGGTAGCGCAGGGAAATCTGGACGATGCGGGTCAGCATGAGACGGAAGTCTTGAGCTTCACGGAGTGATTGCCCGCGACTTCATGGACTCGGATTCCACGAGGGCCAAAGGCCCGAAAACAAGCCAGCCCAGGGCATCGCCCTGGGAAACCGAAACCAAAAAGGACAAAGCCCCAATGGGGCGCGACAAGTTGTTCCGCCCCTTCAGGACTTTGACTTTCGGACGACACGAAACCCAGGGCTGTGCTCGTGCCTCGCTTGCCCTGGGCTGGCTTGTTGCCGGGCCTTTGGCCCTCGCGCACCCGTCGCGACAACCAGCGCACAGTTCCTCGCATTTTATCTCATGAAAGGATCGCATTTGCATCGCACGGACTACTCCTTCTCTCCCCCGCCCTGCGCCTTCAGTTCCTCCGACAGCAGCGCCTGCGCGCCCGTCTCGACGATCAGTTCATCCGCCTTGATGCCTCCGCCCTCCGCGACGAACCAACCCTTCTCGCCCTCGAGCGGCGCGACCAGCGTCACCGGCTTGCGCACGAAGCGCTCCTCTTCCTCCTGCACAAAAATCCACGTCGCCCCGTCGTGCCGCAGCACCGCCGCGCGCGGCAGCGCGAAGCCCGGCTGCGGCGCCTTCGCGAGTTCGAGCCACGCCGTGAGCGCCATGCCCGGTCGCAGTGCAAACGCCGGCTTTTCCACGCGCAGGACGAATCCCTGCGCCTGCGTTTTCAGATCCGTGTCCGCGGCGGGCGTGATGTTGCCCGTCAAAATCGTCTCACTCTCGCGACCGAGCACGCTCAGTCGCGCGGCCGCAGGCATCTCCGCGAGCGCGTCGCCGGGCAGCACCTCCACGCGCACGAGCGCCGCCTCGCCGCACACGAGCTCCTCCACGAAGCTCCGCCGCTCCGCCGCTTTCATCGCGGAAAATGCCGCACCCCACTCGAGCTGCGCGCGCCGCCGCAGGCCGTCCGCCTTGATTTCGTCGCCGCGAAATTGCGCCTCCGCCGTCTCCGCGACTTTGCGCGACAAACTCTCGCCCGCCTTCATCAGCGACTGCGTGCGCTCGTGCTCCGCGCGCGATGCCGCGAGCGCCGCGTCCGCGCCAGCGAGTTCGCCATCGAGCGTCACGAGCGGCGTCGGATCCATCACGCGGCCGAATGCGACGCGCACCGGCTTCAGTTCCATCTTCTCCGGCGCGGTCATCTCCACGCCGAGTGCCTTCCACTTCCCCTTCTCCAGTTTCACCACGAAAGGCACCGGCTCGTCCTTTTTTTCCGCCACCTCCTTCTCCTTCTCCTTCCGCGCCTCCTCGTCCTTTTCGCGGTGCATGGAAAATCCGCGCCACAGCGTCCACCCGAGCGCGGCGAGCAGCAGCAGCGTGATCAGAAAATTGAGCAGCCTCTTCATTTCATTTTTCGCGGGGTGACTGCGTGGTCTCCTCCAGCGCGCCGAGCGCCGCCTGCAATTCGATCGCCGCATCGAGCCGCGTGAGTTCCGTCATCGCGCGCTCCACCTCGGCGGTCAGCAGCGTGAGCTTGTCGCCCTCGCCCGCCGCCACGAGCCGCTTCTCCGTCTCGAATCGCCGCTGCTGCTCGCTGATCAGATTTTCCGCCGTCGCGATTTTTACCCGCGCCGCATTCACGCCCGCCGCCGCGCGATCGCACTCCGCGAGCACCTTCGTCTGCACGACATTGAACCTCGCCGCCGCCTCGCGCCGCTTCGCCTCCGCTTCGCCGATCGCTCCCTGGTTTTGATTCAAAATCGGCAGCGTGACGCTGAGCCCGAGACCCCACTTGTCCGTGCCCGCGTCGAATTGGTAGCCCGGGTTGAAATGGACATCCGGGTACTGCTTCGCAATTTCCAGCCGCAGCATCGCCTCCGCCGCCGCGTAGTCCGACAGCGCCGCGAGCACATCCGCGCGATGCGTGAGCGCCGCGCGGCGGTGCGAAGAGCCGAGTCCGCGCGTGATTTCAAAGGCCGCGAACGAAAACTTCGCATCGCCCAGTCCCGCCGTGCTCATGCCCAGCGCCTCCGCGAGCGAAGCCTGCGCGATCGCCGCGCCTTTTCCCGCGTCCGCCTGCTGCATCCGGAGCTGCACGAGCATCAACCGCGGCTGCGCCATCTCAATGTGTGAGACCGCGCCCGCTTGCACCCGCGCACCGATGAGATTCACCAGTTCCTGCTGCTTCGCGATGGAGTTCGCCACGAACGTCCCGCGGCGCTCCGCGGCGTACAATTCCAGCATCGCCTTGCGCACCGCCCCGCGGACTTTCCAAATTGCATCCACCACCCGGCACGCCGCCGCGTTCACATTTTCGCGCGCCACGTCGCCGCGCTTCGCCCGCTTGCCCGCCGTCTCGATCGTCCAGTCGAGTTCCACACCGTATGCCCCTGCCATGAAATTGAACGGCCCGACGAGTTGCGGCGTGAGCACGAGCGTGGGATTCGGCCGCTCCGCCGCCGTGCGCACCGTGGCCCTCGCGGATTGGTACTGCGCGCGGGCGAGCGCGATTTCGGGATGATTCCGCACCGCCTCATCCGTCAGCGCTCGCAGCGTCCACGTTTTCGCCGCGAGCCGGCGCCCGGTCATTTTCGCCGCGCTGCGCGAGGCATTCAGCGGCTGCGCCACAAAATGTGCGCAACCAGCGCAAACCAGCACCAGCGATGCGAGGAGGATTCGGGAATTCAACACGTGCGCCGAGACTGCCGGAGAGCGCCTCGTCATTGCAGCGAAAATCGTCGTCACGCGCATGGCAGCCTCAGGGTGAATTCGACCTCCTGCGCGCTGGAATCCGCCGTCGCGGGACACAGCCGCGCAGTCAGTTCACCGCCGATGAGCTTCGCAAATTCCCGCGCGAGGGCGAGCCCGAGTCCGTGATGCCGCGCATCCGAGCGAGCCGCATCCTTTCTCCAAAAGCGCTCGAACAAATGCCCCATGTCCTCCGCCGCGAGTCCATCCGCGCGATTGCGAAAACGCACGAACGCACCGCCCTTCTCCGCGCTCGCGCTGACGCGGACCCGGGTTCCCACCGGCGCATGCTCTGCCGCGTTGCCGCAGATGTTGCCGAGCACGACTCGCAGCAAGGTCGGATCACTTCGCACTGCGAGGGAAATCGGAAGTGCGTTCTCGATCGCCACGCCGCGCGATGCCGCATGCGATGCGTGCTGCTTCCAAGCTTCAGCCACCGCTTTTGCCACATCCACCGAAACGCGCTGGACGACAGCGCTCGCATCCTCCGTGCGGGCGAGGTCGAGCAACTGCGCCGCGAGCAATTCCATCCTCCGCGTCGTCGTGAGCACATCGCGCCACGATTCCGCCTGCTCCGCCACCGTCGCGGGCGTTTTCAGATTCACCTCGGCGAGCGTGCGGAGTTCCGCAATCGGCGTCCGCAGTTCATGAGCCGCCATGCCGGTGAATCGCCGCTCGCGATCGAATGCAGCCTGAAGGCGCGCGAGCAACTCGTTCAGATTCGCCGCGACCGGCTGCAACTCCGCAGGCAATGCCACGGCCTCGAATCGCGCGCTCAAGTTTCCGGCATCCACCGCACCCACCTCGTCGCGCAACCGGCGCACCGGCGCGAGGCCGGAATTCACGCCCCACGCGGTCGCAACGGCGAGCAGCGCCAGCGCGCTCGCACCGATGATGAAAAGCGCGGCACGCAGCATCGCGAGCGAATGCTCCATCGGCGCACGATCCCGCCCGACGACGAGCGCCACCTTCGTGTCCGAGAGCCGATCCTCGTCCTCCACCGCGGGAAAAAAGTGAGCGCCCGCAAGCCGGAGGACGCGTCCATCCGGCAGCGTCGCGTCCAAGAATCCCGGCTGCCCGGGCGATCCCCCGACGGACGTCAGCGCCGCATCGCCGAGCGATCGCGAACGCTGAATCTCGCGTCCATCCTCGGCACGCAGGAGGAACACATCGCCTCCGGCATCCCGCTGGAATTGCGGCGCGCTTTCATGCGCCACATCAATCTCAATTTTCCCGCCGGGCAGCTCTTCGGTGAGCGTCGCGACCGTCTGGAGGATGCCACGCAAGCCGGTGTCAAACTCCGCGCCCAGCGCGCGCTTCCCCTGCCAGTGCAGCGCGACACCCGCCGCGCCGAGCAGCAGCGCGCCTGCGATCACGAGCCGCAGCGTGAGTTGTCCGCGGAGCGTCTTCATTCCTCGCGCGCCTCCAGCACGTAGCCGAGCCCGCGCCGTGTGTGAATGAGCCCCGGCCCGAGTTTCTGCCGCAGCGCGTAGATCGCGGTGTCCACGACATTGCTCATCGGCTCGACCTGCTCATCGTAAATGTGCGCCTCGATCTCCGCCCGCGGCACGACTTCGCCGAGCCGCCGCGCAAGATATTCCAGCAACCGCCACTCGCGCGCGGTGACTTCGACCGGCGATCCGTCGCGACTCACGCGGCGCGCAGCGAAATCGAGTTCCAGCGCGCCGACTCGCAGCGCGCTTTCCTTCGCGCCGTACGCGCGACGGCACAGCGCGGCCACTCGCGCGAGCAGTTCGTCGAGAGCGAATGGCTTCACCAAATAATCATCCGCGCCGAGCCGCAGCCCCTCGACCCGATCCGCGATCGTATCGCGCGCCGTGAGCAGGAGCACATGCGTCTGCCGTCCCGCCGCGCGCAGACGGCGCAGCACCGTGAGACCGTCGAGTTTTGGCAGCATCACATCGAGCACGATCGCGTCGTATTCATTCGTCTCCGCCGCCGCGAGCCCGTCCTCGCCATCCTCCGCCACGTCCACCGCGTAGCCCTCGTGCCGCAGCGCGCGGCGCACCGAACGGCGCAGCACCGGGGAATCTTCGACAAAGAGGACGCGCATTTTGAAAGCATGAACACAAGCAGAACCCCGGCTGCAGCCCACTGCCCAGTCAGGGCGGCAGCCGGGAAATTTCCGCAAATGTCAGGTTACTTCGCCGTGTGCGATTTCAGCAGCACGTCGCCTTCCGGCGGGCTCTGCTCCCGCACGACGCCGACGCCTTTCGCGTAGCATTTGTATTCGATACTGCCGTCGGCCAGCGCCTCCCGGATTCTCACGCAGTCGTGGTAAACCCCGGCCGGCGTCGTCACCGTCTCAGAAATGGAAACCACTTCGTTCGATTCGTTGATGGTCTCGGAGACATCCTCCGACTTGAACTTGTCGCCGACTTTTGGATTCCCAGGGATGATGATGCCGGGAGTCTGCGTGTCCTTTCCATACAGCCACGATCCCTTGTGGCTGATCACTTTCCCGTCCTTGTACTCGTCCACATCCTCGCCGAAGTAATACACCGTGCCGTCGTCGGACTGCGCGAAATAATCGAGCGCCACCTCGCTCAGTTCGCCGTCCTCGATCTCGCGATCCTCCATCACGAGCACCTCCACCGTTTTGTCGCCGACTTGGAATGTCTTGTGAA
The DNA here is from genome assembly GCA_038239865.1 of Chthoniobacterales bacterium. Classification (GTDB taxonomy): domain Bacteria; phylum Verrucomicrobiota; class Verrucomicrobiia; order Chthoniobacterales; family Chthoniobacteraceae; genus SXWH01. The sequence goes on along the minus strand of JBBSEI010000087.1, from coordinate 7,363 downwards.
TCTCCGCCTTCATCGTGCGCTCGATGCGGATCTTTTTTCCATCCTCCGTGCCTTCGAGGATGTCCTGCCTCAGCAAAGCCAGCGGCAGGTATGCATTCGTGATCTCCCTCGGATGGCGGAACTTCACGCCCGCGAGGATGTCCTTTTTCTTCGCGCCCGCCGCCTTTTCCTCCGCAGCGTCCGCCGCGCCGTCGTGCTTGGTCTTCACCAGCTTCCCGTCGGAAGTGATGACGAGATCCGCGATGCTGCCATCCTTGTCCTTCACCTCAGCCTCATATACGGATTTGCCGTCGCTGCGTTTTCCCTCGAGATCCACGCGGTTCTTCGCAGTGCCGCCGTTCGCGAGGATCGTCTTGCGCACCGCCTCCGGCACGTCCTCCCACTGCTGCGGTTTGCCCGCAAAGCACACGAGCGCCATGGCGCAACTGAGGGCAAATGCGGCGATCATCGTCGCCGCCCTGTGAGTTTTGATTTTCATCGGATGGATGGGTTGTCGGTTGTTGGTGTGTCTTTTTTGCGCCGCCGCGACGGGTGCCGGGCGAAGCGCACCTTCTCCCATCCTGCAAATGACGCGAAGATGATGGAGCGGGAAAATCCTCTGCCATTGCCTCCGCTCGCCGCACCGGCAGCAGCGCGCGCACTCGCAGCAAGCGCGCTCACGGCGATCCAAACTGCGGTTCGCCACTGCGTTTCTGGATGTCAGCGAGCCGTCGCCCGCGTCCCTATTTCTCCTCCGGCTTGATCTTTCCGTCCGCGAAAAACACGACCTCCGTCGTCTTGCCCTTCAGCACATACGCAGCCTCGAAAGTGATCGCACCGTCTTCCTTGATCCGCTGCACGCGCTCGACCTTCGCGCCCTTTGCATTCGCCTCGATCGCCTTGCGCGCAGCCTCGGGAACCTTGTCGAGCGGCACCGTCTCCTCCTCGCCCTTCACCTTGCCATCGGCGGTCACCGCGACCTCGCGATCCGCTTTGCCGTCGGCTTTCAACTCCGCCTCATACACCGTCACCTTGCCATGCTTCTCCACCGCGACCTTCTCGATCTTCATCCCCGCTTCTGCCGCGTATTTTTTTAAAGCCTCGGCTGCGGCAGCGGGAGTCTTCTTCATGCCCGGGATCGCCGCGTCATCGGCGGTGGCGGTGAATGCAAACGTGAGCGCCGCGCAGAGCGCGGCGATGAAGGTCGTGGGAGTTTTCATCTTCTTGGGAGTTTTGTCGGTTTGGTTTTGTGAATGCGCCGCGCGGAACGCGTGGCAACGCGCCTTTTCTTCCATGCCGCAAATGACGGCAAGATGATGGATGGGGAAAATCTTCACCGCCATCCTGCCGCTCGAAATTTCTCAAGGCCAGTCTGTCCGCGACAGCCGCTACTCGCGCAGCGCGACGGCCAGCTCCTCCGTGAGGCGTTTCTTCAATCGCGAGTGCGCAGCGTTCACCTCGTCGGCGGTGAGCGTACGCTCGGCACTGCGATACGTGAGCGAGTAGGCGAGCGATTTTTTGTCCGCAGGGACTTTCGCGCCGGTCGCGTCGGTGAAGACATCGAACAGCTCCACCTCCGCGAGCAGCGGCTCCTTCGCCTTCGCGAGCACGGCGGAGATGGCGGCGTGCGAAAGTGTGAGCGGCACGAGCATCGCGATGTCGCGCGAGGTCGAGGGGAAGCGCGCGATCTCGCGATACTTCCGCGCGCTGTCCGGCGCGGTGGCTTTCCACAGCGCGGCGAGATCCACCTCGATGAAAAGCACCGGCACATCCGCATCAAGTGCGCGGGCATCCGCGGGCCAGAGCTGTCCGGCGAAGCCGACGGGCTTGCCGTTCGCCCTCACGGTGAGCGACAGCGCGAGCGCGGGATTTTCCTCCGCATCGAACGTGATGCCCTCTCCGAGCACGGCGCACACGACGGACTTCAGATCAAAAATGTCCGCCCCGCGTCCTTCGCCTGCGCGCCAGTTTCGTTCCCCGAGCGGACCCGCGAGCACCGCGGCGGCGTGCGTGAATTCCTCCGGCCATTGCGTGCTGAAGACGCGGCCAATCTCGAACAGCCGCACGCTCTTCGCACCCGCGCGCACATTGTCGCGCACCGCAGTGAGCAACCCGTGCAGCAGGCCCGGACGCAGCACGACCTGATCGTCATTCATCGGATTTTTCACGCGCAGCAGGCTCGCGGCGTCGGTCTGCGTGAACTTCAGCCCGAGCGGTTCCGCCGGCACGAGCGTGATGCTCCGCGCCTCGTGGAAACCCTGCGCGACGAATGCGTGCCGCAGCGCCATCGCGCGATCGTAATTTCGGTCCGTCCCGCTCGCGCCGGAGAAGCGCGCCTGCGTGCGCGGCGGGATCGCATCCATGCCGACGACGCGCGCGACTTCCTCGATGAGGTCCACCTCTCGCCACAAATCGCCGCCGCGCCACGAGGGAATGAGCCATTCGTTTCCGCTTTTTTCCAATCCGAAACCCGTGAGGATCGAGTCCATCCGAGCATCCGTCACTTCTATCCCGAGCAATTTACGGCAGCGCTCGTGACGGAAAGGAACCTGCGAGCAAAAAGTCGGGACGTCCAAGTTCACGATCATTTCGGCGTCAGCGGGTTTCGCGTCGTCGTGAGAGTACCCGAGCAAGGAGGATGCGACCGCACCGCCCGCGAGATCGACGATTTTCGCGCTCGCAAGAAAGCCCGCTGGAACCACCGCGACATCATCCACCCCGCGCTCGAAGCGGTAGCTCGAATCCGAGTGCAGGCCTAGTCGCCGCGAAGTCCGGCGGATCGCGGCGCGCTCAAAATCCGCGCTTTCCAAAAGGATGTTTTGCGTGACCGCCGTCACGCCCGAGACTGCGCCGCCCATGACGCCGGCGAGCGCGATTGGCCCGCCCGCATCCGCGATCACGATGTCTTCCTCAGCGAGCCGGTAAGTCTTCCCGTCGAGTGCCGCAAACTCTTCGCCTGCGCGCGCCATCCGCACGCAGATCGCGCCGGTGATCTTGTCAGCATCAAACGCGTGGAGCGGCTGCCCGACATTCATCATCACAAAATTCGTAAGGTCCACGATGCTGTTGATCGATCTCAAGCCAACCGCCTCCAATTTTTCGCGCAGCCAATCAGGGCTCGCGCCAACCGCGATGCCTTCGATCCGGTGCAGCGAGTAGCACTGGCACAGCGGCGTCTCGATCCGCGCGAACGGTTTTGCCTTCGCTTCGCGGAGCGCGGCCAGCGGATTTTTTGCAGTTCGATCCGTGAGCGCAGCGACCTCGCGGGCGAGGCCGAAATGGCTCAGCAAGTCCGCGCGGTTCGGCGTGATTTCCAAATCGAGCACGGTGTCCGAATGAAACACTTCGCTGAATGGCGTGCCGGGCTTTGCGTCCGCGGGAAGAATCAGCAGGCCATCCTCCGCGCCGCGGGTGCCGAGCGTCGCGGGCAGGCCGAGTTCATCCGCGCTGCACAGCATGCCCTGGCTCTCGATGCCACGCAGTTTTCCCACTTTGATCACAAAATCCGGCGCGAGCTGCGCGCCCGGCAGCGCGACGGGCACCTTGTCGCCGACGCGGTAATTTTTCGCGCCGCATACGATCCGCCGCGGCGTGCCGCTGCCATCGTCCACTTGGCAGACGCTCAGGCGATCCGCATTCGGGTGCTGCGCGGATTCCTGGATTTCGCCGACGACGATATTTGCGATCGAGCAGCCGGTGGTCTCGATGCCCTCGACTTCCACGCCTGCCATCGTGAGCAGATCCACGAGTGCGGGGACGGTCGGAGGGAGTTCGACAAGTTCACGGAGCCAGTTGAGTGAGACTTTCATCGGTAAATTAAAACTGCGCGAGGAAGCGCTGGTCGCTGTTCGTGAAATAGCGGATGTCCGGCGTGCCGCTCATGATCATCGCGAGCCGGTCGAGCCCGAAGCCGAAGGCGAAGCCGGTGAATTTTTCCGGATCGAATGCGCGATCGCCGCGTTTCGTGTTGATGGATTCCAGCACGGCGGGGTCCACCATGCCGCAGCCGGCAATCTCCAGCCAGCGGTCGCCGGAGCCGAGCGCGCTCGTCTTGATGTCCACCTCATAGCTCGGCTCGGTGAATGGGAAAAAGTGCGGCCGGAAGCGGAACTTCGCGTCGTTGCCAAACAGCTCGCGGAAGAAAAATTCCAGCGTGCCTTTCAAATCCGCGACGCTCACGCCCTCGTCCACGCAGAGCCCTTCCATCTGCGTGAACTGTGCGAGATGCGTCGCATCAATTTCGTCGCGCCGATACGCCGCGCCGGGCGCGATGATGCGGATCGGCGGCGCGCTTTTTTCCATCGTGCGAATCTGCACGGTGCTCGTGTGCGTGCGGAGCAAGCGACCGTCCGGCATGTAGAAAGTGTCCTGCTCGTTGCGCGCGGGATGATCGGCGGGCGTGTTCAGCGCGTCGAAGCAATGCCACTCCGTCTCGATGTCCGGCCCGTCCGCGAGCGCGAAGCCCATGCGGCGGAAAATCGCGATCGTGCGATCGAGGAGCTGCGTGATCGGGTGCAGCGTCCCCTTCCCCGCGAAGCCCGCGGGCGTGCCCGGCAGCGTCACATCCACTCCGGCGAACGCCGCCTTGTCCGCATCGCCTTGCAGCGCGGCCTTGCGCTCGTCGAGCGCCGCCGTCACCGCCGAGCGCACGTCGTTCAGCAGCTTCCCGATGCGCGGCTTGTCGTCCTTGGTCACGTCCTTCATCCCCTTGCTCAGCGCCGTCAGCGCGCCCTGCTGGCCGAGGAATTTGATGCGCGCCTGCTCGATCATCGCTTCATCCGCGGCGGCGGCGATGGCGGCGATGGCTTCGGCCCGGAGTTGTTCGAGTGGTGCGTCCATGTGTGGAAAAATGAGTCGCGGAGATTGCCCATCACCTGCGACGGCGCAAGGGCGGAAACGCGGAGGGTGCCCGTGCCTCTCGCACGCGGCGGAACGATCAACGCGCCTTCACGCTGGCCCGAGTTTTCGTGCCGTCACTCAGGCCGCGAGTGCCACGCCGAGCGGCGTCCCCGCGACCGTCGAATTTTTCTTCAGGTAGTGGCCCAAAGTCACGAGCGACCAGAGCCGCGTCCAGTGGATTCTCCCGGCTTCAAATTCCAGTCGGATCCATTCCACCGATCCAGCCGCGAGGATGCCGAGGCGATCGATTTCGTCCAGGCCTTCGAGTTTGAAAGCCTTCAGCGGCCCGCGCATCCATGCCGCCATCGGCAGCGCGAATCCCATTTTCCGCCGCTTGTAAACCTGCTCCGGGAGCAGGTCCTTGCACGCCTCGACGAGCAGCCCTTTGGTGATCCGATACCGCGTCTTTTCGCGCGCGGGGAGGCTGAGCATGTACTGGAGGAGATCCGAATCGAGGAACGGCACGCGCAGTTCCAGCGAGACCGCCATGCTCATCTGATCGGAATCGCGGAGCAGCGTCTGGCGCATGTACACGGAAAATTCCGCCCAGCTTATTTTGGCAAAATCATCGCCCAGCTCAGGCGCGGGAAGCGTGCGCAGCGCGCTGACTGGCAATCCCGCGCGCCGGAGCATCGCATCCGTCCACAGCCGGCGCCGCCAGATCGCGATCGCCGTGAGATCGCCGCCGGGGAGATCGGCGATGCGCTCGCCGAGCTTGCCGAGTTTTCCGGAAAGCCGGCGGACCCATTGCGGCATCTCGGCGAGCCGCCGGAGGATCGGCGCATCGCGAAAACTGGGATAGCCGCCGAACAATTCATCCCCGCCCAAGCCGGAGAGCGCGACCTTGATCCCGGACTCCGCGACTTTCTTCGACACGATGTAGGTGTTGATGGCGTCCTGCGACGGCGCATCCATCCGGCTCACGGCCTCGCGGACCAGCCGCAGGATTTCCTCCTCGCCCAGCTCGATGCGATGGTGATCGGTCTGATACCGGCGGGCGACCAACTCCGCGATCTGCGTTTCATCGAATTCGGCTTCAGAAAATCCGACGGTGAAAGTTTGCAGCTTCCCTGCGCCCATCGCCCGGGAGGCGAGCGCGGTGATCACGGAGGAATCGATCCCTCCGCTGAGAAACGACGCCACGGGCACATCGGCCATCAGGTGTTCCTCGACGGCCGCTTCCAAAAGTTTCCGCACGCGCTTCGGCGCATCCTCCCCGGAATTTTGCGGGTATGATTTTTGCGGCCAGTAGTGCTCGCTCTCCACGGATGCATCCGCATGCACGATCATCGAGCTGCCGCTCGGCACGATGCGCACGCGTGGAAAAATAAAACCGTCCTCCGGACACGAGCCCCACTGGAGATACGAGCTGACACTGCGCCGATCATACGCCGGCAGCGTCCCGGCAAAAAGCGGCCGCGCTTCCGAAGAAAATCGGACCGCACCCTGCGTGCGGGTGAAGTAGAGCGGCTTGATCCCGGCGGGGCCGCGCGCCACGAAAAGCCCCTCCGTCGCCGCATCGAAAATCACGAACGCAAACATCCCCTTCAAGCGGCAGAGCATCGCCTTTCCCCACAGCCGGTAGGCCACGAGCAGCGTCTCCGTGTCCGAAGTCCCCGCCCACTTCACCTGCGCGCCGCGCATCTCCTCGCGCAACTTGGCGTGGTTGTAGATTTCGCCGTTGAAAATGATCACGTTCCCCGTCTCCGGATCGTGCATCGGCTGCGCGCCCGTCGGCGACAGATCCACGATCGCGAGCCGTGTGTGCCCCAGCCAGATTTTTCCATCCGGCGAAGTCCACTCCCCCTGCGCATCCGGACCGCGGTGTCTCAGGCACCCGAGGTCCATCGGCCGGGCCTGCCCGTCTGCAACGATCACTGCGGCGATTCCACACATTTTTTTAGTCAGTCATTTCAGCCGCGCAGCTTCGCAGATTCCGGAGGAGGTGGGGTGAAATTTCTGTGACAATCGCCTCATCACTCCTGCGCGAGGACGCGTTCGTAGAGCGCGAGATAATTTCCGATCATCCGATCCGTGGAATGGTTGTCCGCATTCGCGAGCCCTCCCTCGATCCTCGCCTGCCGCGGCGCTCCCTGCTCGTACAGCACGTTCAGCAGCACCTCGAGCGCCGAGCCGAAATCCTCCGGCTGAAAGTAGGCTGCCGCCGTCCCGCCCACGTCATTCATCGGCGGACGATCCGTGGTGACCACGCGGCAGCCGCACGCCTGCGCCTCAATGATCGGCCAGCCAAATCCCTCCTGCAACGACGGGAAAAACAGCACCTCCGCCGCGGAGTAAAGCGCGCACAAATCCTCGTGCTCGACGCCCGTGAGTTCCACCACGCGCTCCGCGACTCCGGTTTCCCAAATCATCTCCCACAATGCCGGCCCCAGCGGCTTGCCGACCATCACCAGCCAATGTTCTGCCAGATCCGTGGACCGCTGCAGTTCGCCGAACATTTCCACGACGGCCCCGCGGTTCTTGT
>JBBSEI010000086.1:0-19836 GCA_038239865.1 Chthoniobacterales bacterium | reverse complement strand
CCCGAGCGCCATCGAGCCGTTCCAGGGCGCGGCGACGGGCGTGGGCGGGATCATCCGGGACATTTTCACGATGGGCGCGCGGCCGGTGTTCTCGCTGGACTCGCTGCGCTTCGGGCCGATCCACGGAGACACGGCGCAGCACAAGTGGAACCGCTCGCGCTTCGCCGGCGTGGTGAGCGGCATCGCGCACTACGGGAATTGCATCGGCGTGCCGACCATCGGCGGCGAGGTGTATTTCGACGACAGCTACAACGGCAACCCGCTCGTGAATGTGTTCTGCCTCGGCATCCTGCGGCACGAGCAGATCGCGCGCGGCGCGGCGCGCGGCGTGGGCAATCCGGTTTTCTACGTCGGCGCTCCGACGGGACGCGACGGGCTCGCGGGCGCGGCGTTCGCGTCGCGTGATCTCACGGAGGAGTCAAAACAGGACCGGCCCGCGGTGCAGGTGGGCGATCCTTTTTGCGAGAAGCTGCTGCTCGAGGCGTGCCTCGAATTGCTCGCGACCGACGCCGTCGCGGGCATCCAGGACATGGGTGCGGCGGGGCTCACGTGCTCGACGTGCGAGACGGCGAGCCGCGGCGGCACGGGCGTGGAAATCGATCTCGCCAAAGTGCCGCAGCGCGAGACGGGCATGACGCCTTACGAGACGCTGCTGAGCGAGTCGCAGGAGCGCATGCTCATCATCGTGAAGAAGGGCCACGAGCAGACCGTGGTGGACATTTTTGAAAAGTGGGACCTGCCCTACGCGGAGGTCGGCGTGGTGAAGGACGACGGCATGATGCGCGTGCGCAACCACGGCGAAATCGTCGTGGAAATCCCCGCGGCGAAACTCGCGGACGACGCGCCGCTTTACTCGCGCGAGTGGACGCCGCGCTCGGAGCCCGCCGCGCTCGATTTTTCCAAGCTCGCCGCCGTGGACGAAAAAGCCGCGCTGCTGAAGCTGCTCGCGCACCCGACCATCGCGAGCAAGCAATGGGTGTGGCGTCAATACGATCACATGGTGCGCCTCGGCTGCGCGGTGCTGCCGGGGAGCGACGCCGCGGTGTTCATCGTGCGCGAGGCGGGGAAAATTCTCGCGGCGACGAGCGACTGCAATTCGCTCTACGTGCTGCAGGATCCGCGCGAGGGCGCGCGCATCGCCATCGCCGAGGCCGCGCGGAATCTCACGTGCAGCGGCGCGCGCCTGCTCGCGGTGACGGACAATCTGAATTTCGGAAACCCGCACAATGCCGAGCTGTTCTGGCAGCTCCGCGAGAGCGTCGAGGGACTCGCCGAGGGCTGCCGCGAATTCGGCACGCCCGTCACCGGCGGCAACGTGTCGCTCTACAACCAGTCGCCCGCCGGCCCCATCGATCCCACGCCGACGGTCGGCATGGTCGGCATCATTGACGACGCGAAGCACGTGACCACGCAGGCGTTCAAGTCCGCGGGCGACGTCATCATCCTCGCCGGCCCCGTGCTCGATCCCGCTGCCGGCGATCTCTCGCTCGGCGCATCGCACTACATGAAAGTCGTCCACGGCCAGAAAGCCGGACGCACGCCGCGCCTGTCGTTCGATTTGGAAAAGCGCGTGCAGTCCGCCGTGCTCGCGCTCATCCGCGCCGGCCTCCTGAAAAGCGCGCACGATTGCAGCGAAGGCGGCCTCGCCGTCGCGCTCGCCGAGAGCTGCATCGGCGGCAAACTCGGCGCGACCGTCGAACTCCCCAGCGGCCCCGCGCTCGACAAATATCCCGCTCACGCCGCCCGCGCCGCACTGCTCTTCGGCGAAAGCCAGAGCCGCATCATCCTCGGAGTCGCGCCCGAAAACGCCGACCGCGTCCTCGCCGAACTCGCCAAAGCCAGCATCCCGCACAGCCGCCTCGGCACCGTCGGCGGCGACGCGCTGACCATCACCGCGCACAAAGCCACGCTCTCATCCCCGCTCGCCGAGATCACGCCCACATGGTCCGACAGCATCGCGAAGGCGATGGAGGGGTAGGAGGGGTTTCCGGTGCGGTGCAGTCTAAGTTGCGCGCACCGTGCCGGGTTGTTCCGCTGCGAGCATTCACCGTTGCGCATCCGTGGCGGTGGTGTTAATCAGCACCAAACCCGAATCACATTTATGAGCATCCCATTCATCCCCATCGTCGCGAATCTCATGGGACCGCAGAGCATCTTCATCATGTTCGTGCTGCTCCTGCTTTTCGGGGCGAAAAAGCTGCCTGAACTCGCCAAGGGCCTCGGTCAGGCGATTCGCGAATTCTCGAAGGCGAAAAATGACATCACGGATGAAATCATGCGTGAATCCGCGAACCCGCCGGCACCTCCGCGGCAGATCGAGACTCCCGCGCAGACCGCGTCCACCTCGCATCCCGGCGGAGTGCAAACGACCTCGACGCAGCCAGCTTCTTCGACGGTTCCGCACACCGAGACGCACGTCTAAAAAAACACCGTCAACGTTTTTCCAGAAAAGGCTCGCCGTCATGGCGGGCCTTTTCTTTTGTGCCGGGCGGTATGAAACGTCTTGTCCTCGCGTTGTTCTTCGCATGGCTCGCCCCGCTCGTGGGCGAGGAGCGAAATCCCGCGAAGGGCATCGTCTTTTGCTCGTACAATGTGCGCAACTATATTGGCCGCGATCAGGCCTCCGCTGCGCGCAAGACGAAGGCGAAACCGGAGGCGGAAATCGAGGCGCTCATCGGCGTCATCGCCGCGATTCATCCGGACGTGCTCGGGGTTTGCGAGATGGGATCGCCGGCGGCTTTCGAGGACTTCAAAGCGCGGCTGGAAAAAGCGGGCCTCGGTTTTACCGACAGCGAATACGTGCAGGCGGACGACGAGGATCGCCACCTCGCGCTCGTGAGCCGATTTCCGATCGTGCGGCGCGACTCGGTGTCGAAGGTGCGCTTCGCGCTGAACGGCACGCAGCAGCCGGTGAAGCGCGGCTTCCTCGATGTGACGCTGCAAATCCTGCCGGGCTACGCACTCCGCTGCGTGGGCGTGCATTTGAAATCGAAGCTCCCCGCGCCCGAGGGCGAGGCGCTCATCCGCCGGCACGAGGCGGCGAAACTGCGCGAGCACCTCGACGGAATTCTGAATGCGAATCCCGCCGTGAATTTGCTCTGCTACGGCGATTTCAACGACGCGAAAAACCAGCCGATGTTCAGCGAAGTGAGCGGCGTGCGCGGGACTCCGAATCACATGACCGATCTGCCCGCGCGCGATGCCCACGGCGATCGCTGGACCCATCACTGGCCGGTTGCCGACGAATATTCGCGGATCGATTATCTTTTCGCCTCACGCGGCTTGCTGCCGGAGGTGAAACGCGATTCGGCGACGATTTTCCGCTCCGACACATGGGAGGACGCGAGCGATCACCGCCCGGTCTTCGTGACGATCACGCCCGTGGAAAAATCGCGGTGACACGGTGGAGCGGGCGCTCCGCTCACGCTTCGGCTGCGATCTGAAATCGCACCGTATCGCGAGCAAAAAAATGCGCCCGGAGGTCGCGTTCCACCTCCTGCGAGTTGCGCCTACTGCAGCGCCTTCTCGATGTCTGCGTCCTTCAACTGCATCGGATGTCCCTGCCACAGAACCTTGCCATCCTTCCCCACGATGAAGGCGTGCGGGATGCCGTTGATGCCGATTTTTTTCTCAATCTCCGCGCCGCCGATCGCGACGTTGTATTCCATCGGCAGCGTCTTTTGAAATTTCTCGACCGTCTCTTTTTTCTCGTCGGTGATGCCGACGACGACGAGCCCCTTGTCCTTGAATTTCTTGTTGATCTCGTTGAGGTGCGGGATCGAGGCGCGGCACGGCGGGCACCACGTCGCCCAGAATTCCACAATCGCCACCTTGCCCTTCCAGTCCGGCTGCGTGCCGAGGAAAGTGACGCCGAGCGCGGGCAGTTCCTTGCCGACCCATTCTTCGGGCGCGGCAGATGCGGTGAAGTTGGCCGAGAGCGAAAGTGCCGCGGCGGTGCAGAGGGTCAGAAGGGTTTTCATGGTGCGTGGTTTTGGGTTGGCTGGCTTGGACGCCGCTGGCGTGCGCGGCGTTCAAAGTGGCGGCGCGAAAAGTGTCCGCACGGCTCCCGGGGTCTTGCCTTCCCCGATGCAAATTCGGACGCTTGCCCGCATGTTCCGCATTTTCCGCTGCATTCTGCTTTTGTCCTCCGCGAGCCTGCTCGCGGGCGATGCGCGCGACGACTGGGCGGCGGTGATCGCGCTCGATGCCGGCCCCGGCGTGCAGCCGAAAAATGCCGAGGAGGCTCTCGCAGCGGCGAAGGGCCATTCGGCGAAACAGGAGCAGGCGCTGCGGGGATTTCTCGCCGCGCACGCGGACGACGCGAACGCCTTTGAAGCCACGCTCCGGTTCGCGCGCGTCCTCGATCTCCGCGCGCAAATGAAGATCGGCACGGAGTCTGCGGAGGTGCCCGAACTTCTCGAAAAAGCGCGGCAGATGGCGACGACGCCCGCGCGCAAGACGGAGTTTGAATTCGCCCTGCTCTCGCGGCGGATGCGCCAATGGCGCGCGCAACGCCCGCCCCCCGAGGAGCGGCGCGCGCTGCTGGAGCAGGCGAAAAATTTCGAGACGGCGCATCCCGGCGACCGCCGGATCGCGTCGCTGCTCGCGGAGATCGCGTCACTCTTCGACAGCGATCCGGGGACGAAGGAGGGCCTGCTGCTCCGCGCAAAAAAGCTCGCGAAGGATCCCGGCCTGACGGCGCAAATCGCGGACGATCTCCGCCGGCTCGGATTTCTCGGCCTGCCGGTGCCGCTGCGATTCACCGCGCTCGATGGACGTCGCGTGGACGTGGCGGCATGGCGGGGAAAAGTGGTCGCCGTCGTGTTTTTTGCGACGTGGTCCGGAGCGTCCGAGATCGGACTCATGGACATCGCGCGCGCGGTGGAGGCGAGTGGCGGCCGCGCGGAGCTTGCCGCCGTGAGCTTGGATTCGAATCGCGCGGAACTCGAAAATTTCCTGCGCGAAAAGGCGATCACCTGTCCCGTCGCGTGGGACGGCAAGGGCTGGGACGGCCCGCTCATGCAGGCGCTCGGCATCAATGCCGTGCCGACGGCGTGGCTGCTCGATCCGAAAGGCGTGCTGCGCTCGCTCGACGCGCTCGAGGATCCGGCGGCGCAAATCACCCGCCTGCTCGGCGGAAAATAAGCGGGCGCGCCGCAGGCTTGCCCCGCGCGCGGCAGTCGGCTTCGCTCTCGCCCCTTCACCACACGACATGAGCAACGACGCATTCAAGACGCTGACGAACTTCGAACTGGGCAACGGAAAACAGGGCAGACTCTTCAGCCTGCCCGCGCTGGAAAAAGCGGGCGTCGGGCCGATTTCCAAACTGCCGATCCCGATCCGCATCGTGCTGGAATCGGTGCTGCGGAATTGCGACGGAAAAAAAGTGACGGCCAAGGACGTGGAGACCCTCGCGAACTGGAATGCGAAAGCGCCCGCGCAGGTCGAAATCCCGTTCGTGGTTGCGCGCGTGGTGCTGCAAGATTTCACCGGCGTGCCGCTCCTGGTGGATCTCGCCGCGATGCGCTCGACGGTGCATGGCCTCGGCCGCGATCCGAAAATGATCGAGCCGCTCGTGCCCGTGGATCTCGTCGTGGATCACTCGGTGCAGGTGGATTTTTTCGGCAGTGCCGATGCGCTCAGCAAAAATCTCGACCTCGAATTTTCGCGCAATCGCGAGCGGTACGAACTGCTGAAATGGGGCCAGCAGGCGTTCCAGACTTTCGGCGTCGTGCCGCCGGGCATTGGAATCGTGCATCAGGTGAACCTCGAATATCTCGCGAAGGGTGTGCTCTCGACCGGTGATACTTTTTACCCGGACACGCTCGTCGGCACCGACTCGCACACGACGATGATCAACGGCCTCGGCGTCGTCGGCTGGGGCGTCGGTGGCATCGAGGCGGAGGCCGCGATGCTCGGGCAGCCCGTCTATTTTCTCACGCCGGAAGTCGTCGGCGTGCATCTCACCGGCGCGGTGCGCGAAGGCGTGACCGCGACCGACCTCGTGCTGCACATCACGCAGATGCTGCGCAAGGCGAAGGTCGTCGGGAAATTTGTGGAGTTCTACGGCCCCGGCGCGAAGTCGCTGGCCGTCGTGGATCGCGCGACGATCGCGAACATGGCGCCGGAGTACGGCGCGACGATGGGCTTCTTCGGCATCGATGAGGAAACGGTCGCCTACCTCCGCGGCACGGGCCGCAGCGACGAGCACTGCAAGACGTTTGAAAATTACTACAAGGCGCAAGGCCTGTGGGGCATTCCCGCGAAGGGCCAGTGCGAATACAGCGTGGAACTGGAACTCGACGTCTCGACCGTGGTGCCGGGCGTGGCCGGCCCGAAGCGCCCGCAGGATCACATCGATCTGCCCGATCTGAAAAAGTCGTTCGTTTCGCTTTTCAGCAAGGCGCTGTCCGAGGGCGGATACGGCAAAGCCGCGGCAGATCTTTCCAAAAAGTTTGACGTCCGGCTGAACAACCATGTCGGCGATGGCAAGCACGAGATGTTTTCCACCGACGATCGTTCCGACGCGCGGCACATGGTGGAAGGCGCGCCGCGAAACGTCGCGGAGATGATCACGAATCGCCCGACACCCGATGCCGCGTCCGATTTGTCCTCTTCGCCGTATCAAACCGCGAACGTGAAAATCGGCCACGGCTCTGTGCTCATCGCTGCGATCACGAGTTGCACGAACACGAGCAATCCGAGCGTGATGCTCGGCGCGGGGCTGCTCGCGAAAAAGGCCGTAGAGCGCGGACTGAAAGTGAATCCCGCGGTGAAAACTTCGCTCGGGCCGGGCTCACGCGTCGTCACGGACTACCTCACGAAGACGGGCCTGCAGACGTATCTCGACGCGCTCGGTTTTCAGACCGTCGGGTACGGCTGCACGACGTGCATCGGGAATTCCGGGCCGCTGCATCCGCAGTTGGAGGAGGCGATCATCGGCAACGATCTCATCACCGCGAGCGTGCTCTCGGGCAACCGCAACTTCGAGGCGCGCGTGCATCAAAACATCAAGGCGAACTTCCTCATGTCGCCGCCGCTCGTCGTCGCCTTCGCGCTCGCGGGCCGCGTCGATATTGACCTCACGACGGAACCGCTCGGCACGGGCAAGGACGGGCAGCCGGTCTTTTTGAAGGACATCTGGCCGACGCTCGCCGAGGTGCGCACCGCGATGAGCAGCGCGCTTTCGCCGGAGGTTTTCCGCAGGCTCTACACGGATTTCGCGACGCTGAATCCGAAGTGGAATGAAATCCCCGGCACGGTCGGCGAGGTCTTCGCGTGGAATCGCGCGAGCACGTACGTGCAGGAGCCGCCATTCTTCCGCGGCTTCTCGATGACGCCCGGCCACATCGCGGAGATCAAAGGCGCGCGCCCGCTCGGCATCTTCGGCGACAGCGTGACGACGGATCACATCTCGCCCGCCGGCGCGATCAAGAAGGAAAGTCCCGCCGGAAAATTTCTGACCGATCACGGAGTCGAGTTTGCGGATTTCAACAGCTACGGCAGCCGCCGCGGCAACGATCAGATCATGACGCGCGGCACTTTCGCCAATGTGCGGATCAAAAATCTCATGGTGCCCGGCACCGAGGGCGGCGTGACGAAATTCAACGGAGAGGTGATGCCCATCTACGACGCCGCGATGAAATACGTTGAGACGAAAACGCCGCTCATCGTCCTCGCCGGGCAGGAATATGGCACGGGCAGTTCGCGTGACTGGGCCGCGAAGGGCACCGCGCTTCTCGGCGTGAAGGCGGTCGTCGCGCAGAGCTTTGAGCGCATCCATCGCAGCAATCTCTGCGGCATGGGCGTGGTGCCGCTGCAATTTGCGGACGGCGTGAGCGCGCAGACGCTGAAACTCGACGGCACCGAGACGTTCGACGTGCTCGGCCTGAGCGACGATCTCAAGCCGCTGAGCGACGTGACGCTCGTCATCCACCGCGCCAGTGGCACGACGGAAAAGGTGAAGGTCCGCTGCCGCATCGATACGGCCATCGAGGTGGATTACTACCGCCACGGCGGCATCCTGCCATTTGTGCTGCGGCAGTTGCTCGCGGTGTGAAACTGCGCTAATTCTCATAAATGAAGCTCTCGGCAACAAAATTGGAAGGAGAGAAAAAGGCGACTGACAAAGCTGCCGTCCGCATCGCCGACCTCAAAGCCCAAATCGCCGCACTGGAGCAGGGTGCCGTCGCGGAACTCACCGGGCGGCGCAAGGTGCTCCATGCGGAGCTGGCCGCGGTGGACGCCGAGATATCGAGGCTCACCGGCGCGACCTTCGAAAACGCGGCGCTCGAACGCGAGATGGCGGAGGCCCGCGCCGCGAACGAGGCGCTCACGCGCCAGCGCGACGAGCTCGCGCGGCGCATCGCGCGCGTGACGGGTGAGCAGAAGCGGCTCCTCGACGATCTCGCCGAGCCGTCGCCGGCCGACGCCGGCCAGCGCTCGGGGCAATCCGCTGCGGGACCGCTCAAGAGCGACAGTCCCGATCGCGGATCTTACACGACGCGCGCTGCCGTCACCGGCAAGACGCCCGACTTGAAGAAGTCGAAGCAGATCATCCCCGAGGATCGCAAGGATCGTAAGGAACAAGGCAATCGCCCCGACTTTGACTCGCCCGAGTTTTTCATGGCCCTCACCGGCCACTTCTACGCGGCGAAGCGCGCAGCGCTCGGGCTGGAGTGAAGGCGCCCGCGCATGAGCAAGCCGGAGCTGTGGTTGATCGCGGGGCCAAACGGCGCGGGCAAATCAACTATCGTCGGTGAGCACCGGCACTTGCTTTCAAAGTTGGTGCCAGAGGTCACGTTCATCAATCCCGACGAACACGCGCGACATTTGCTGATGGCACAGGGTTATCGCGGGTTTGCAGATGCACCGCTCCCTGTCCAAAAGTTAGCCTTCGTCAAAGCGGCCACGGCATTGGAGGAGGAGACAGGACGGCGATTGTCTGCCGGCATCGCGACCGGAATTGAAACGGTGCTTAGCACGACGAAGTATCAGCGTTTCGTCAAGTCCGTCACCGAAGCGCGCGGCACGTTCGGCCTCATCTATGTTGCATTGAACTCGCCTGAGATTGCCTGTCAGCGTGTCGCTCACCGCGTGGCTCTGGGCGGCCACGATGTTCCGGCGAAGAAGATCCGCGAACGTTGGATCCGTTCGCTCGACAATCTTCCGTGGTTCATTCGGCACGCGACCCATGCTTACGTCTTCGACAACAGCAGCGGTGGCGATGTCCCGCCCGTCCCCATCGCTCGCAAACATCACGGCATTCTCGAAGCCAGCTTCGATATCGCATTTCCTGCCCTGCGCGCAGCGCTGGAGGCGGCAACCTGATCCCATGCAGCGGCATCACAGCCCCGCGAACTGCACATGACCACCGACACGATTCGCGAGCGTTACGACGCGGTGCCGTACCGGCATGGCGCGGTTTCGGATTCGCATCCTGCGCGCATCGGAGCGATTGCGCGGCTGTTTGGGATTTCCGCTGCGCCGCCGGATCACTGCCGCGTGCTGGAGCTCGGCTGCGGCGAGGGGATGAACCTGCTGCCGCTCGCGGAACGTTTTCCGCAATCGGAATTCGTCGGCGTGGATTTTTCCGGGAAGCAGATCGCGGTCGCGGAGGCTGCGCGCGCGGCGTGCGGGATCGGAAATGCGCGCTTCGTCTGCGCGGATCTGCGCACTTGGAAACCGGAGGGCGCCACCTTCGACTACCTCATCGCGCACGGCATGTACTCGTGGGTTCCGCGCGAAGTGCGCGACAGGCTCCTCGCACTTTGCGCTGCGGCGCTGTCGCCGAATGGCGTCGCGTACGTGAGCTACAACACGCTTCCCGGCTGGGCGCTGCCCGGCGCTGTGCGGAAAATTTTGCTCTCCGAAATCGCCGGCATCGCCTCGCCGGATGCGCAGATCGCGCGGGCGGCGCAGGTGCTCGCTTCGCTCGCGGAGTGCATGGCGGATCAGCCGGGATCGTATGCCGCAAATCTGCGCGATACGCTGGCGGACATGCGCGCAAAAGCGCCGGGTCTGCTGTTTCACGATGAACTCGCCGAGGTGAATGAGCCCTGCACTTTCACGGAGTTCACCGCTCATGCCGCAGACCACGCGCTGCACTACGTGGGCGAGGCGCACTACGCGACGATGCAATCCGCGCACCTGCCCGCGGCGATGCAGTCCGCGCTTGCTCCGCTGCACGCGGACTTCATGCGCACGCAGCAATTCATGGATGTGCTTTTCCAGCGCTGGCTGCGCAACAGCCTCCTCAGCCGCGCGCCGGTTTCGGCGGAGCGCGCAGTGCGCGCGGGCGTGATGGCCGATGGCGCGCTCGGGCTGAGGATGAAAGTGGACGCGGGCGCGATCGATTTCACCGCCGGCACGCCGATGCAGTTCACCGGCGTCCATGGGCTCGTGCTCGAGGCGCGGGAGCCGGTGGAAAAAGCGGTGCTCACGGTGCTCGCGACGGCGTTTCCGGAGCGGCTCACATTTCCGAGTCTGTGCTCGATGGCGAATCAGTCGCTCACCGAATGGGGGCTGCCGTGCATCGCCGATTTTTCCGCGCTGCATGAATTTCTGCACCGCCTGTTCGCGCTCGATGCGCTGGATGTGATGCTCTGCGGCGACGGCGAGTGGCTGCGGAAAAGTTCGCAACCGGGACTGAGTGCGCTGATGCGATTTCAGGTGCAGCACGATCTCCCGCTCACGAACCGCTGGCACGAGCCCATCGCGCTCACGCCGGACGGGAAACGCGCGCTCATCGATCCGGCCGCGCGTTCGGATGCGGCGGCGCTCGCGGCTGCCGGACTGCTCATTTGAGGCCGCGGCTCCCTCAGTATTCCGAATGCAGGGCGACCGGCGTCGGCGCGCGCTTGGCGCGGGCGCGGATGTTCAGCACCTCGACGGCGAAGGAGAATGCCATCGCAAAGTAGATGTAGCCTTTCTCGATGTGCTGCCCACAACCCTCGGCAACGAGCACGACGCCGACGAGCATGAGGAAACTCAGGGCGAGCATTTTGATCGTCGGGTGTTTGTTGACGAAGTCGGCGATGGATTTCGCGGCGAAGAACATCACGATCATCGCGAGCACCACCGCGGTGATCATCACGCCGATGTCGCGCGCCATTCCCACCGCGGTGATGACGGAATCGAGCGAGAAGATGATGTCCACCACGACGATCTGCGCGATGACGGCGGCGAGTGCGCCCTTCACTTTCGAGGAGCCCGCGTGATCCTCGCCCTCGAGATTGCCGTGGATTTCGCGGACGCTTTTCCACATCAGAAAAAGGCCGCCGACGAGGAGCACGAGTCGCTGCCCGGTGATCGCGAGCGGCGCATCGGTGCCGTGCTCGTGCAGGAATGGCACGGTGAAGAGCGGCGTGGTCAGCTTCGTGAGGACGAAGATGAAACTCAGCAGGAGAATCCGAGTGATGAGTGCGAGCGCGAGGCCGATGTTGCGTGCCTTGCCCTGCTGTTCCGCGGGGAGTTTGCCCGAGAGGATCGAGATGAAGATGATGTTGTCCACGCCGAGGACGATTTCGAGGACGGTGAGCGTGATGAGGCTGAGCCACGCGTCGGGATTGGAGAGCCAGGCAAGCATGGCGCGGAGGAAAGCGAACGCCGTCGGCGAGTAAAGGGAAAGCCGCTCGACGGGCGCACGCCCTTCCGACAATTCAGTCTGGAAATGAGCCAAGCTGCCATCTTTCTCGATCGCGACGGGACGCTGATGCACGAGGTGAACTACTGCCGCGACCCGGCGGAGGTGCGCCTCTTCGACGGCGTAAACGGTGCGCTGCGCAGACTGAAGACGGCGGGCTTTTTGCTTGTGATCATCACGAATCAAAGCGGCATCGCGCGCGACCTGCTCACCGAGGTGGATTTTCAAAAAGTGCAGGCGCGGCTGCTCGGGCTGATCGGCGACGATCTGATCGCCGCGACGTACATGTGCCCCGATGGGCCGGCGGGCGAGTCGGGACGGCGCAAGCCTTCGCCCGCGATGGTGCAGGAGGCGGCGCGCGATCTCGGGATCGATCTGTCGCGTTCGTGGTTCATCGGAGACAAGGCGATTGACGTCCAGTGCGGCCTCGCAGCCGGGACGCGCGCGGTGCTCGTGCGCACGGGGCATGGTGCGGGCGAGGATGCGAACGGAGCGCACTTTGTTGCAAAGGACATTGCCAGTGCCGCCGAGTTCATCCTATCCGATTCGGGTGCCAGCTAAAATCGCCGTCGTCATCCCCGCGCGCTACGCCTCGACCCGTTTCCCCGGGAAGCCGCTCTTCCTCCTCGCGGGCAAGCCGATGATCCAGCACGTGTGGGAGCGCTGCTCGCGAGCGAAAGGTGTGAGCCGCGTGATCGTGGCGACCGAGGATCAGCGCATCGCGGAGGCGTGCGCGGCGTTCGGTGCGGAATGCGTGATGACCTCGGAAAAATGCATGAGCGGCACGGATCGCGTCGCGGAGGTCGCGCGGAAAAAACTCAAGGGCTTCACGCACGTGATCAACGTGCAGGGCGACGAGCCGCTCGTGGACCCTGGTACGATCACAAAGCTCGCGAAGGCGATGGCGGAGTCGCGCGACATCGCGATGATCACTTCGGCGAGCGTCTTCGAGCCGGGCGACGATGTGGTGAATGCGAATGCCGTGAAGGTCGTCGTGGATCGCAGCGGCGACGCGCTCTACTTCTCGCGTTCGCCGATCCCCTTCGTGCGCAACGAAGTCGCGGGGCTGAAATTTTTCCGCCACCAGGGCATTTACGGCTACACGCTGGAGCTGCTGTTTCAGTTCGTGAAATGGAAGCCGACGCTCCTCGAAAAAGCGGAGTCGCTCGAGCAGCTCCGCGCGCTGGAGAACGGCGTGAAAATCCGTGTCATCACGGTGAAGCACCTTAGTGTCGGCGTGGACACACCGGCGGATGCGGAGGCCGTGGCACCACTTTTGAAAACTCTGCTGAAAAAATGAGCGCACCACATTCCATGAAATACATCTTCGTCACCGGCGGCGTCGTCAGCTCGCTCGGCAAAGGGATCGCCGCGGCGTCCCTCGCCACCTTGCTGGAGCGTCGCGGGCTGAAGGTCACGATGCAGAAGCTCGACCCGTATCTGAACGTGGATCCCGGCACGATGAATCCCTTCGAGCACGGCGAGGTGTATGTGCTCGACGACGGCGCGGAGACGGACCTCGACCTCGGGCACTACGAGCGCTTCACGCACTCGGTGCTCACGCGGGCGAACAATTCCACGAGCGGGCAAATTTATGAGGCGGTGCTCGCGAAGGAGCGCGCCGGCGAATTTCTCGGCAAGACCGTGCAGGTCATTCCGCACATCACGGATGAAATCCAGTCGCGCATCCGCAAGGTCGTCGCGGAGCACCAGTGCGACGTGCTCATCACGGAAATCGGCGGGACGGTCGGGGACATCGAGGGTCTGCCTTTTCTCGAGGCGATCCGGCAGTTCCAATTCGAAGTCGGCTCGCAAAATTCCATGATCATGCACGCGACGCTGATTCCATACCTCAAGGCCGCGGGCGAACTGAAGACGAAGCCCTCGCAGCAGAGCATCGCGAAGCTCCGCGAGATCGGCCTGCATCCCGATGTGCTCATCGCGCGCACCGAGCGCCCGCTCACCGAAGATGTGCGCCAGAAGCTCTCCACTTTCTGCAACGTGCCGCTGAAGGCCGTCATCGAGGGCCTCGATGTCGAAGGCAGCATCTACAGCGTCCCGCTTTTGCTGCAAAAGGAGAAGCTCGACGACATCGTATGCGAGCGGCTCGGGCTGAATGTCCCGCCCGCGAACATGACCGAGTGGGAGCGCTTCGTGAAGCGGCTCGTGAATCCAAAAAAGCGCGTGCGCATCGCGATGGTCGGAAAATATCTGGATCACAAGGACGCGTACAAGAGCATCGATGAATCGATCAACCACGCCGCTGCCGCGCTCGATTGCGGAGTCGAAGTGGTGGACGTGGACGCCGAGAAACTCGAAACCGAAGACGCCGCGAAGCACCTGCATGATGTCGCCGGCATTCTGGTTCCCGGCGGATTTGGCGAGCGTGGCATCGAGGGAAAAATCGCCGCCGCCGCCTTCGCGCGCAAAAACAATGTGCCCTATCTCGGCCTCTGCCTCGGGATGCAAATCGCGACGATCGAGTTTGCGCGCAACGTCCTCGGACTCGCGAAAGCGAACAGCACGGAATTCGACGCGAAGTCGCCCGACCCGGTGATCGACCTTTTGCCCGATCAGAAAAAGGTGAAGGGCAAGGGGGCGACCATGCGCCTCGGCACGTGGCCGACTCTGCTGAAAGCCGGCACGCGCGGGCAGTTGCTCTACGGCGTCCCCGAGATCCGCGAGCGGCACCGGCATCGCTACGAATTCAATCAAGCCTACCGCGAAAAAATGGAGGCGGCGGGATTCATCATCGCGGGCACGTCGCCCGATGGCCGCCTCGTCGAGCTCATCGAGCTGCGCGATCATCCGTGGTTCCTCGCCTGCCAGTATCACCCGGAATTCAAGAGCAAGCCCACGTCGCCGCACCCGCTTTTCAAGGGCTTCATCGCCGCGTGCCTCGCGCACGATCAGTAAAGCGGGACGCGGAGGGCGAGGCCGTGGCGCTTCTCCATCGCCGCCGAGGGAACGAGGCGGGCACTTTTCAAACGGAGAAAAAAGATCAGCCCGCCTCCTGCCGTGGCCGGTCGCGGTGCGCTGATTTTTCCCGACGCTACGCCACCGGATCGCCAGCCGCGACGCGGCCGCGGAAGAACTCGATGGTCTTCGCGATGCCTTCCTCGAAGCTGACCTTCGGATCCCAGCCGAGGAGCGACTTTGCGCGCGTGATGTCCGGGCGGCGGACCTTCGGGTCGTCCACGGGCAGCGGCTTGAAGTCTAGCTTCGCCGTCGTGCCGGTGAATTTGATGATGTGCTCGCCGAATTCCTTGATCGTCATCTCGCGCGGGTTGCCGATGTTCACGGGCTCGTGAAAGTCTGATTGCGAGAGTTTGAAAATGCCGTCGATGAGATCGGAGCAGTAGCAGAATGAGCGCGTCTGTGAGCCGTCGCCGAAGACGGTGAGTGGTTTGTTCGTGAGCGCTTGGCCGATGAATGCGGGCACCACGCGTCCGTCGCGCAAGCGCATGCGCGGGCCATATGTGTTAAAGATGCGGACGATGTGCGTGTTCACCTTGTGTGCGCGGTGGTAGGCCATCGTCATCGCCTCGGCGAAGCGCTTGGCCTCGTCGTAGCAGCCGCGCGGGCCGACGGGATTCACGTTGCCCCAGTAGCTTTCCTTTTGCGGATGCTCGAGCGGATCGCCGTAGCATTCGCTCGTGCTGGCGATGAGGTAGCCGGCGCCTTTGTCCTTCGCGAGGCCGAGCGTGTTGTGCGTGCCGAGCGATCCGACCTTCAGCGTCTGGATCGGAAACTCGAGGTAATCAACCGGCGATGCGGGCGACGCGAAGTGGAAGACGAAGTCCACGTCGTCGGGCAGGTAGATGAAGTTCGACACATCATGCTTGATGAAGCGGAAGCGCTCGTTGCCCGCGAGGTGTGCGAAGTTCGCGACATTGCCGGTGATGAAATTGTCGATGCCGATGACGCGGTGACCTTCGGCGAGCAGGCGGTCGGTGAGATGTGAGCCGAGAAAACCTGCGGAACCGGTGACGACGGAGATGGGACTGCCAGCCGAGCGAGTGAACATGCGCGGATGAAAGGCGTTCACGCTGCGTGCAGCAAGGAAGTCCTCGCAGTAGCCGCCGAGCGAACGAGACGAGCACGCTCAATTGTGAGTTGCGAAAAAAAGGATCGGTCGCCTCCTGCCGTCGGCGGCTGCGGCAGCCAGTGCCCGCCGTGAAAGCGTGCTTGGTTGCGTGCGGTGTCTGAGCGAAAGAAGCGCCCCCGATGAAAATGATCTGTCTCGCCCTTGCCGCGATGTCGCTCTGTCCTGCGCTTTGTGCGGCAGCGGAAAATGACGCGCCATTTTCCGGGCACACAGACGTCGCTGCGAAGGCAACACCTCCGAAGCAGCCTGCGAACGGACCGGGCGGATCGCAATATGCGCACCCCTCTGTGAAACAGACCAAACACGGCGAGGAAGGGCGGCAATTTTGGATCATCGAGCCGGCGCAGCCTGCACCGAAAAAGGCACCGCTCGTGATTTTTCTTCACGGCTGGAGTGCGATGGCGCCCGACACGTATCGTGGGTGGGTGGACCACCTCGCGAAGCGCGGCAATATCGTCGTGTATCCGCGCTATCAGGCGAAGCTCTTCTCCCCGGCGACGGAATATTTTCCGAATGTCGCAGCATCCGTGCGCGATGCGCTCAATGTGCTCGCAAAGCCCGGCCACGTGACGCCGGACCTCGAACGCGTGGCGGTCGTCGGGCATTCGGCGGGCGGCGTGCAGGTGGCGAATTATGCGGTGCTCGCGGCGTCGGAAAAACTTCCCGTGCCGAAGGCCGCGATGATCGTCGAGCCGGGGCAGGGGAAGGACGGCGGCTTCAGGCTCATCCCGATGGAGGATTGCGGAAAATTTTCCGCGTCGCTGAAACTGATCGTCATGGTCGGCGATGCGGACGGGATGGTGGGCACAGGTTGCGCCCGGACAATCTGGCGCGAGACAAAGCATGTGCGCGAGCGGGCGTTCGTGACGCTGGGCAGCGATGCGCACGGGATGCCCCCGCTGAATGCAAACCATCTCGCACCGATCAGTTGGAGTCGCGCGGCAACGGACGCGCTCGACTGGTTCGGCTTTTGGAAGACGTTTGACGCGCTGATGGACGCAGCATTTGCCGGGAAGCCGCTTGCCGTGGATCCGAGCATGGGCGCGTGGAGTGATGGCACGCCGGTCACGCCGATGAAGGTCGAGCGGCAGTGAGTCGGCTTAACTGTTTCACGGATTCTTCACGCGGCGATGGGAGCGCGGCCCACATGGAGCGGCGACATTTCTGTCGCCGTGCGTGAGTGCGCCGCAGGCGTACAAATCCCGAGTACACGCGCACGGAAAGCCGCCCATCGCATCCGCCGCTTTCCCAGGAGGCATGGCATCTCCGATGCGAGATGGGGTCGGCGACAGGAATGTCGCCGCTCCTTGTGAGCGCATCCCGTTTAGCTCAGTGGCGGAAATCGCAGAGCGATTCGACGTGCGCCGCCGAGCCGTCGCGCAGCCAGCCGTCGAGCTGCGCTTGCTCCTTGAGCTGCTGGCCGCGGAGGCGGGGGACTACGAGGAACTTGGAATTGATCTCGGGCAGTGCGGTGAGATCGCCCCAGAGCTTCTCGAATTGCGCGACGGGGAAGACGTCTTCCTGTCCGTGGCCCCAGCGCTTTTTCACGTCCTTGAGCGTGATGTAGGTGGGCACGCGCGCGGCGAGTGCGCGGATGGCGGCGAGCACGCGCGCCTCGTTGTCGAGGTCGGCGCGGCTGAGGCCGAATGCGGTGAGCAGCGTGTCAATGTCCACCCACGTCGTGAGCGTGTTGTAGTAGGTGAGGTTGAATTCGAGTTCCTCGCGCGGCATCGCGAGGCCCTCGACGAGGCGCAGGCGGCCGTCCACGCGCGCGAGGCCGCCGCCGCGATCTTCGAGGCGGCGGGTGATGACCTCGAAGCTCAGCGTCGCGCCGCTTTCGAGATGCTGGCCGAGCAGCGACGGGTCGAGGTTTGCGCCGGCGGTGTCGATGTTGTGCAGCATCAGCGTCTTCAATTGCGGGCGGTCGCGCAGCATCGCGGCGAGCGTGCCGTTGCGGAGGAGGTTCGGGATTTCGTAGAAATGCCCGATGGGGTGCATGCACTGGAGCGGGAGATTGCCACGGTAGTCGCCGGTCTCGCCCGCGCCCTCGGCCCAGCGGATGAGCGCGGCGCGCAGGGAGTCGCGGACTTTCTGCTGCTGCTCGTCGAGCACCTGCTGCGGCATTTCCTCCCACGCGAAACGCAGGTCGCGCGTCGCGGGAATCATCCGCAGGCCGACGCTGCGTCCGCGGCTGAGCAGCAGCGGGCCTTCGTAGCCGTAATTTTTCCGCGCGGCGAGAATGGCAGAGATGGGCTCGTGCGTGAGGTAGCTCGTGGTGAAAATGTGCGGCACCGGTGCTCCGGCGATCCGTGAAGTGCGCCGCGATTTTGCGAGATGCGTCTCGAGGAAGGTGCGGTGCTTGCCCGCGAGTTTGCAAAATGGATGCAGCGACTTCACGACGCCCGCACCCTGCGTCCAGCGCGATGCCGCACCAGCGGCAAGCGTGACGACCGCGACCTCGCCTCCGCGCAACGATTCAAGCCCGCGCTGTTCAGTCAACCCCGGTGATGCCTGCCGAGGCCGGAGTGGGGCAGGCGACCCCGCCTGCCGAGTCTCCGCGGGCGACTCGCCCGCGCTCCCATTGCTGACGAGATACCTGCCTTCCCCCAGTCCTGCCTTCGCGGGATTTTTTTCGATGTAGTGGGAGAATCTGCGCAGGTGCCATTCGTCCCTCACGATGTGGTCAAAGGACTCATCCTCCCACAAAGTACCTGTTCGCTTCAGGAGTTTGTTGATGTTGTGGGCGGAGACCGATTTCCAGTTTTGGAGAATGCTCTGCAAAGTGCGCCCCGGCGCGGGTGCGACCAGGACATGCACATGGTTCGGCATTACGACAAATGCGCCGAGCCGGTAGTGCTTCCCGTCGTGGAAACGGAGCACGTTTTCCATTTCATCGCCGATTCCGGGCATCGCGAGTTCGCATGTCCCGAATCCCCTGTCGAACTCGCGTTCGATTCGATCGGTGAACAGAGTGGTTGCCGCTTGAATCGCTTTTCGATCGCCCGCGGTGCTGGCGAAGTAATCGTCACGCTCGGTGCGCCAGCGCTCGTACGCATCGCGCGGGAGAGAGTCGGAGAGGCGAAATGTGACGAAATAGGTGCAGCCGTCCTGACGCCAGTGTGGGAGGCGGCGGCGTGTGATTTCGGCACGCTGTTCCGGCTGAAAGTGGCGGAACGTGGGTGCGGCTTGCTGAGGAGCTTCCGGCGAGTCGCCGGAAGAGACTGCGGCAGGCGAGTCGCCTGCCCCACTTTTGCCAAGCGAGTCGCCTGCCTCACTGGGCTCGGGCCAGCCGTCCGGTTCACTTGCGTCGGCCGCGCTCGCGTCCACCACATCGCCGGGCTGCACATCCTCGATGACAGCATTCGCGGGCAGACGATTTTGCGCGAGGCCGATGCGGCCGGCGCGGAGGTCGGCGCGGATTTGCTCGTGCGCCTCGCGGTCGAAGCCATTTTCCTCGAGCAGCGTCTCGAGGCTCTGGCCGCTGCCGCGATCTTCGGCGGCGCGAGGGATCAGCGAGTGGAAAAGTTCCTGCACCACGTCGCGGAGATCGGGCTGCGTGCGGCACGCGGTGGCGAAGCTGTCGAGCTCGATGCGGCGCGTGTGCGAGAGCGTCTTCGGGTCCTGCCGCAGCAGCTTCGGCGCGAGAAGGAGGTAGTAGCCTTTCGGCATCAGCGGCGCGTGCGTACCGCCGTCGAGGAGATCGGCGAAGGTGCCGTTCTCGTTGATTTTGAAATCATACACGACCGGCTCCATCGCGAACGGGAGCGACGCCGAAAGTTCCTTTTTCGTCGCGCTCATGATCGCGGCCATGCGGCGCTGCGCCTCGGCCTTGCGGTGCGGCGCGAAGATGAAGCCCATGCCGCCGCCGCTCATTCCGCCGAGCATCCAGAAGCCCCAGAAGTCCGCACCGAATTCCGCGCGCGCGGCCTCGATGAGCCGCTCGGTGTAGTAGGTCGAGGCCCACGGGATGATCGCTTGGATCGGGCCGGAAAAATTGCGCGTGGTGATTTCGCCGACGCGCCTGATGTCGCTGGCGCGGAGTGCGTCGAGGATTTGATCGAGGAAGCCGAGCGCTTCCTGCCGT
>JBBSEI010000085.1:0-20226 GCA_038239865.1 Chthoniobacterales bacterium | reverse complement strand
GATGTCGATGGCCGATGCGTCGAGCACGCGGTGGTCAAATGCCTTGAGGCGAATGCGTATGCGTTGTCCGTTCATGGGTAATTATTTGCCTTTCTGGTCGAGCACGGCTGCCTTCACGTTTTCAGGCACCTGTTGGAAGTGGGAAGGCTCCATCGTGTAGCTGGAACGGCCTTTGGAAAGCGAGCGGATGGCGGTCGAGTAACCGAACATTTCGGCGAGCGGCACCTGCGCGTTGATGAGGCAGAGTCCGAGCTTGGACTCCATGCCCTGAATGACACCGCGGCGGCGGTTCAAGTCGCCCATGATGTCGCCCTGATACTCTTCGGGCGTCGAGTTCTCCACCTTCATGATCGGCTCAAGAAGAATCGGGGTCGCCTTTTTGAAGGCATCCTTCACGGCGAAAATTGCGGCCATCTTGAACGCCATTTCATTCGAGTCCACCTCGTGATAGCTGCCGTCAATGATGTCCACTTCGACATCAATCACCGGGTAACCACCGAGCACGCCATTCAGCACTGCTTCTTCGACCCCCTTCTTACAGGCGGGAATGTAATCCTTCGGAATTGTGCCACCGACGACTTTGTTCTCGATGATGATGCCCTTGCCGCGCTCACCGGGGCGGACATCCACGATGACGTGACCATACTGGCCGCGACCACCGGACTGCTTGATTAGTTTACCGTCGCCGTTCGCAGGCTTCGTGATCGTCTCGCGATACGCGATCTGCGGCTTGCCGGAGTTCGCCTCGACTTTGAATTCGCGGAGCATCCGATCTCGGATGATTTCCAAATGCAGTTCGCCCATTCCGGCGATGATGGTCTGACCGGTTTCCTCATCGGTCTTGACACGGAATGTCGGGTCCTCCTCAGCGAGTCGCTGGAGCGCAATGCTCATCTTTTCCTGATCGGCCTTGGTCTTCGGCTCGACGGACATGCTAATAACCGGGTCCGGGAAGGACGGCGGCTCGAGCATGATCTCGACGTCCTCGTTGCAAAGCGTGTCGCCGGTGGTGATGTTGCGCAGGCCGACGATGGCGGCGATGTCGCCAGAGTAGCAGGTGTCGATGTCCTCGCGCTTGTCAGCCTGAATCTGAATCAGGCGGCTGACGCGGTCGCTCTTGCGGGTGCGCGGGTTGTAAATGGTGTCGCCCTTCGTGAGCTTGCCGCGATAGACGCGGAAAAACACGAGCTTGCCGACAAAGGGGTCGCTCCAAAGCTTGAATGCGAGGCCGATGAACTTAGCAGAGTCATCCGGCGGCGCGGGGATTTTCTCCTCAAGGTTGTCCGGGTTGATGCCCTGCTGCGGCGGGATGTCAATCGGCGATGGGAGGTAATCAATCACCGCGTCCACGAGATACTGCACACCCTTGTTCTTAAAGGCAGAGCCGCCGACGACGGGGACAAATTTATTGGCGATGGTCACGCGGCGGATGGCCTTCTTGATCATCTCCACTGAGATCGGCTTCTCTTCGAGATATGCCGTTCCGAGTTCGTCATCCACGTCGCACAGCGCGGAAATCAGCGACGCACGTGCAGGCTCCACGATGGCCTTCCCGGCCTCGTCGAGTTCCTCGACGACGTAGTTCGATCCCATCTTCTCGTCGTCCAGGTAGACGATGGCCTTGCGGTTGATGATGTCATACTGGCCGCGGAGCTGATCCTCGGCACCGATGGGGATGAGCACCGGATGCGCGTTCGCCTTCAGCTTGTTGCGCATGTCATTCACCGCATTCTGGAAGTTCGCACCCGTGCGGTCCATCTTGTTGACGAACGCGATCCGCGGCACGCCATATTTAGTCGCTTGGCGCCACACCGTCTCGGACTGCGGCTGCACACCGGCGACCGCGCAGAATACTGCAATCGCTCCATCAAGCACGCGGAGCGAGCGCTCCACCTCGGCCGTGAAATCCACGTGACCGGGCGTGTCAATGATGTTCACCCGCATCTTCTGCCCTTCGTAAAGCTTCAGTACGCCCTCGGCCTTTTTCTGCTCCCAGAAGCACGTCGTCGCCGCCGACGTAATCGTGATGCCGCGCTCGCGCTCCTGCTCCATCCAATCAGTGACGGTCGTGCCTTCATGCACTTCACCGATCCTATGAATTGAGCCGGTGTAGAAAAGGATGCGCTCGGTCAGCGTCGTCTTGCCAGCGTCAATGTGCGCGGCAATGCCGATGTTCCGCGTCTTCTCGAGCGGATAGGCGCGATCGGGCGAGTTCGGATTAGTTGCTGGTTTTTCGGCGACGGCGGAAGACATGGAAATAGCTCGGCGAGAGTCTGGGTTTCGTCGGGGGCTAGAATCGGAAATGAGCGAAAGCGCGATTGGCCTGCGCCATCTTATGGGTGTCGTCGCGCTTCTTGATCGCGTTCCCCTGCCCTGCCGCCGCTTCCTTCAGCTCGGTCGCGAGCGCTTTTTTAAAGGAACCCTTGCGCGCCGAGGCGTAGTTCACAATCCAGCGGAATGCCAGTGCCACAGCACGGGCCGGCGCGACTTCCATCGGCACCTGATAAGTTGCGCCACCGACGCGGCGGCTCTTCGTTTCGAGACGCGGCTTCACGTTCTCGACGGCCTTGTTCAGCGTCTCGAGCGGGTCCACGACATCGCTGCCCTGGCGGCTTTGCTCGATGGCGTCATAAACGACGCGCTCGGCGAGCGACTTCTTGCCGCTCTTCATCACCGTCCCGATGAGACGGGCGACGAGAGGCGAGCCATAACGGCTGTCCAGTTTCTCTTCCTTGTGAATGACGCGACGACGACGTGACATGACGGTAAAATTGGTTGCTTACTTCTTCTTCTTGCCAGCTTCAGCAGCGGCTGCACCGGCCTTCGGACGCTTGCCACCGTACTTGGAACGGCTGCGGCGACGCCCTTCAACCCCGAGAGAGTCGAGTGCGCCACGAACGATATGATATCGGACGCCGGGGAGATCCTTCACGCGGCCACCGCGGATGAGCACAATCGAATGCTCCTGCAAATTGTGACCTTCGCCGGGGATGTAGGCGATGACTTCAAAGCCATTCGTCAGACGCACCTTAGCCACTTTGCGGAGAGCCGAGTTCGGCTTCTTGGGCGTACGAGTCATCACCTGAAGGCACACGCCGCGTCGGAACGGGCAGTTCTTCAGCGCGGGCGACTTCGACTTGTATTTGACCTTCGTGCGTCCGTGACGGACGAGTTGGTTGATGGTTGGCATTGAAAAAAATTCGGTGAACGTTCGCCCCAAAGACCGGTCCGACTGGACCCTTTGACATCCTGTGAAGGACAACAAATCCGCCGTGGTTTGGTGCGAGCCACCTGCGGCGGGGCGCGGACACTAGGAATCGGGCAAGCTTTGGCAAGCACTTTTCTTCACATCCGCACTTTTTCTTTTTTCTCCACTTCCGGCGACACGTCCTGCGGTGTCCAAACTCGGGGCCATCATGATGCTGGCCCGTCGCCGGGAAACCGCGGTGCGCGTTGTTCACGCCAGAGCGCGGAGAAAAAGGGACGCGCTGTTTAGTGGACGCCCTGGGACCCGGCAAGAAGTTTCTCGGGAAATCTTTCGCCGCACGACGGGAAGCGCGCGGCGACCGACCGGTCAGCCCTCGAATTTCCGCAGCACCAGCGTCGCATTGTGCCCGCCGAAGCCGAAGCTGTTGTTGATCGCCACGCGCACCTTTGCTTCTCGCGCCGTGTGCGGCACGTAGTCGAGGTCGCAGCCTTCTCCGGGATGATCGAGATTGAGCGTCGGCGGGATGATCCCGTCCTGCATCGCCTTCAGGCACACGATGCTTTCCACCACGCCGGCTGCGCCGAGCATATGGCCGGTCATGCTCTTGCTCGAGCTCACCTGCAGCTTTTTCGCGTGCTCGCCGAAGACCAGTTTCAGCGCCTTCGTCTCGCACACATCGCCCATCGGCGTCGAGGTGCCGTGCGCATTCACGTAGTCCACGTCGGTCGTGTTCAGCCCGGCTTTGCGCAGCGCCATGTTCATGCAGCGCGCGGCGCCTTCGCCCTCGGGCAGCGGCGCGCTCATGTGATACGCGTCCGCGCTCAGTCCGTAGCCGGCGATTTCACCGTAAATTTTCGCACCGCGCTTTTTCGCGGCCTCGAGTTCCTCCATCACCACCACGCCCGCGCCTTCGCTCATCACGAAACCATCACGATCGCGATCCCACGGGCGGCTCGCTTTCGTCGGCTCGTCGTTGCGCGTGCTCAGCGCCTTCATCGCCGCAAAGCCGCCGATGCCCATCGGCACGATCGTGGATTCACTGCCGCCCGCGACAAACATGTCCGCATCCCCGTCGCGCAGCATCCGCCACGCTTCCCCGAGCGAATGCGCGCTCGTCGAGCACGCGCTCGTCGTCGCGAAGTTCGGCCCCTGCAGACCCCATTCCATCGAGACGGTCCCGCTCGCCATATTGCTGATCAGCATCGGGATCACGAAAGGCGAAAGCCGGCTCGGGCCCTTGGTCATCAGAATCGTATGCTGCGCCTCGAGCGTCGCGAGCCCGCCGATGCCGCTGCCGATCATGCAGCCGAAGCGCTCGGGATTCGACACGCGTTCCGTGAATCCCGCATCCTCCATCGCGAGACGTGCCGCGCCCACGGCGAGCTGCGTGTAGCGATCCGCGCGCCGCACGTCCTTGGGCACTTTGAAAAATTTCACCGGATCGAATCCGCGCACCTCGCCCGCGATTTTGCAGTCGTAGTCCGCAGTGTCGAACTGCGTCACCGCCCCGATCCCGCTCACGCCATTTGTGATGTTCCTCCAAAAAGTCGCGAGGTCATTCCCCACTGGCGTGAGGAGCCCGATTCCCGTGACGACTACCCGGCGTTGTTGGCTCATACAGGTTGGTTGAAAAAGTCGCTCATCCTCCGCACGGCACCGGGGTGTGGCAAATGGAAAGTGCCGCTTCCGCGATGGTCCGCTGCCGGAAAAAACATCTCCCGACGACAAGAGCCGGCCGCTGCAGGGCGACGACCGGCTCCGTTCTCCGTCGAGCGGGAGCGCGGGATCTATGAACATCACCACGCCCCGAACTCTCGTTGGAAATTCTGCTAAAACCGGATGCCCACCGTCGCGGAAATGCGGTAGTCCGGCACCGCCTGCACGCCGCTGTTTTCGCGCGCCCCGGGGAAATCCACCGCCACATCCGCATGATAGCGCTTGCGCCAGTTCACGGCGATTTTCGGCCCGAGGAAAACGAAAGTCGCCGCCGTGTCCGTCGCCCTCGTGCCCTGAAAGACATCCTCGCCCTTGCTCGCGCCGGTGCACTCCGCCGAGAGCGCGAGATTGAAATCATCCCCGTCCACGAGGAAGCCGCCGACCTCGCCGCGCCAGCTCATTTCATCCGCAAAAGTGTAGCCGTGCGCGCCCCTCGTCCGCGCCGTGCCCTCGATCCCCGCAGTCGCGAAAAGCCGTTTCCACTGCACCCGCGCATCCCAGCCGAAAATGCCGCTCACGCTCCCCGTGCCGAGCGCGAGATCGTGCCCGTGAATGCCGCTCGCCAGCGTCGCACCGCCTTCGCCTTCCGCCCCCGCGCTGTCCGCTTCCGCGCCTTCCTCGAGCACGCGGCGGCTGTCCCCCGTCGGCAGACTCACCCCGGCGAAGAACCGCATGCTCGCCAGATAATCCGAACGCACTAAGTGGATCGTCGCCCAGTGCGCGAGGAAAGACACATCGCCGACGCCGCCGACCTGGCCGCGTTCGAGCACGCCGTTGCGCCAGCGCTGGAACGACCGCTCGACGAGCGGCACGCTCAACTGCACGCTGAGCGCATGCGCGAAATCGTAGCCGATGATGATCTGCGTGACGCTGCTCTCGAGCCGCTCCCCCGCGGGATTCGCGATGCGCTCGCCGTCCTGCAGGAGCGTGCCGAAGTGCGTGAACTGCTCGCTCACGCGCACGTTCCAGCCGAGGTGATTCCCGAGGCCCATGTTCGGCAATTCGCACGAGCAAAAATCGCAGGCCGAGAGCCGACCCGGGAAAAATGCGGCCACCGCCGTCACGACTCCCACCACGAAATTGGTGAGTACGAAAAATCGGCGGAAATCACGGAAGGCAGTTGCCACGGTCGCGGTGCTACCGATTTCAAAAATGCGCGTCAACGGACATCCGCCTCGCTCGCCACCGCGCACATCCGGCGAGCTTTCAATTTTCTCCGTGCCTCACCAGCGGCACTTCGCGCATCCTCCGCGACGCATGAAATTTTTCCTCGTCCTTCTGCTCGTCGCGCAATCCGCATTCGGCGCGGGGCTGAAATGGGAGGGCACGACGAAGCGCATCGAAGTCAGCGCGGCCGAGAAGGAAATCCACACGCAATTTTCCTACCGCAACCCGGGCAAGGCGCCGGTGCGCATCGAGAGCGTGCGCGGCGCGTGCGTCTGCTGCACCGCGGCGAACGCGACGAGGAAAAAACTCGCGCCGGGTGAGGGCGGCGCGGTCGTCGTGCGGGTGGATTTTGAAAAAAAGCCCCTGCCGCTCGTGAAAGTCGTGAACGTGAAGACGGACGATGGCGAGACCGTCGCGCTGATCGTCGAGGTGGTCGCAAAGTAGGCGAGGTTTCCAACCTCGCGCGGGAGGATGGGCGAAGGCGGCTGGATGGTGCGGGTAGGGCAGGTTTCCAACCTGCCGGGCCGGGTTTTCAACCCGGCCTTTCGGACGTCACAAGAGCGTGAGTGCGGAGATGTCCCATCCTGCGCTCGAAGCGCCGGGTAGGATACCCGGCACGGCGGGTTGAAAACCCGCCCTACCCAAAAACCCTGCCACCTCGCTGCGCTCGCTCGCGCGAGGTTGAAAACCTCGCCTACTTTGGCCGACGGCTCGTCGGCGCTACTGTTTTGCTTCCTTCTTCAGGCGCTTCTTCTCGGCCTTTTTTCCGTCGCCAAAATCCTCCGCGCCCGCACCCGCTCCGCCGCCGATGTCCGCGTGGTCGTGGTCGGGCAGCAGCTTCGCGAGCTTCGCCTTTTGCTCCGCGTATTTCGGATCGCCCGCGAGGTTCTTCCACTCGTTCGGGTCCGCGTGCTCGTCGTAAAATTCCTCGTCGCCATTCGCGTATCGGATCAGCCGCCAGTCCTCGGTGCGCACTGTGTGATTTTTGAAACGATACGTCGTCACGCCCGGCGCGCTCCATTCCGACTTCGGATCGCTGAGCAGACTGCGGATGCTTTTTCCCTCGACGTGCTGCGGCACCGCGATGCCCGCGAGATCGCAGAGCGTCGGGTAGATCGTCATGAAATCCACCGTGCGCTCAGACACGCTGCCGGGCTTCGTCACGCCGGGCACGACCCAGATCAGCGGCGAGCGCGTGGCCTCCTCCCACAACGCAAATTTCCGCCAGTGGTGCTTCTCGCCGAGATGCCATCCGTGGTCGCACCAGAAACAAATGATCGTGTTGTCGCGATACGCGGATTTTTCCAGCGCATCGAGCAGGCGGCCGATGTTCATGTCCGTGTAGGCGATGGCCGCGAGGTAGCCCTGCACGGCTTCCTTCCAGCGTCCGGATTTCAGCATCGCCGCGTGATCGCCCTCGGGTTTCGCCATCCGCACACCGGCGGGCGGGATGTCGTCGAGGTCGTTTTCGAGATACGGCGGCAGTACGATTTTGTCCGCGGGGAACATGTCGTAATATTTCTGCGGGACGTTCCAGGGCATGTGCGGCTTGTGCAGGCCGACCGCGAGGAAGAACGGCATGTCGTGCGTCTTGCCGAGCTGTGCGATGCCGTAGTCGGTGATTTTGTAGTCCGGCAGATCGCTGTCGGCACAGTCGAGCGGCGCGAATTTGATCCCGCCCACGCCGTCGTTTTTCGCCTGCGGCGAAAGTTTTGCCGCGCCCTTGCCGCCCTCGTTCGCGAGGTAGTCGTCCCAGTCGCTCACGCGCTTGTACGCCTCGTGGTAAATTTTCCCTGCACCGCACACAAAGTAGCCCGCGCCGCGGAACTGATGCGTGAGCGTGAGCGGCTCCGGGATCACCGTGCGCCAGTCGTTGTTGTTCTCGTACACGCCGCTGGAAAATGGCCGCAGCCCGCTCATGAGCGCCGCGCGCGAAGGATTGCACACCGGCGCCGCGCAATAGCTGTGCGTGAAGGCCACGCCCATCTTCGCGAGGCGATCGATGTTCGGCGTCTTCGTCTGCTCGTTGTGATGCAGGTAGCCGACCCAGTCGCGCAAATCGTCCACCGCGATGAAGAGGACGTTTGGTTTCTTCGCATCCGCGGCGATGCACGGGAGTGCAGCCGCGAAAATGCAGAGCACGCAGCGAAACAGCATGGGGAACTTTTTCATAAGTGTGCAATCAGCCCATACGTGAGCGTCGCGGCGGGCAAGCCATTCCTCGCGCGGACGAAATCTGACTTTGAATTTGGAAGCCATGAAGCCACGAAACTGAGCGGGCGGTTTCCGGATACCGTCGTCTGCAATTTGCGAGCCACACGGTGAAGCGAGCGGCGTGCCTCGGGTAGGGTGGGCGTCCCGCCTGCCGTGCTGCGCGTCTCGCGCAGCACCCGGCAGACGATCCCGGACAATCCGTATGCCAGTGGTGTCCGTGTGTATTCCGCGGGACGCGAAATACGGCAGGCGGGACGCCCACCCTACCCGAGGCACACCGTCCCGCTCCCGCGCGAATCTCCGCGCCTACGTCATCAGCGCCTTCACCACCGTGCCCTCGATGTCCGTGAGCCTGAAGTCGCGCCCCGCATAGTTGAACGTCAGCTTCTCGTGATTCAGCCCGAGCAGCGCGAGAATCGTCGCGTGCAGATCGTGGATCTGCACCTTGTTCTCCACCGCCTCGTAGCCGTACTCGTCCGTCTGCCCGTAACTCATGCCGCCGCGCACTCCGCCGCCCGCCATCCACAGCGTGAAGCCCTTGTTGTTGTGGTCGCGTCCGTCCCCGCCCTGCGCGTGCGGCGTGCGGCCGAATTCCCCGCTCCACACGACGAGCGTGTCCTTCAAAAGTCCGCGCTGCTTGAGGTCCGTGAGCAGCCCCGCGATCGGGAGATCCACCGCCGAGCAGTTCGCCTGCAGCGCCGTGCCGAGATTGAAATGCTGATCCCAGTTGCCGTGGTTGATCTCCACAAAGCGCACGCCGGCCTCGATGAATTTCCGCGCGAGCAGACACTTCCGCCCCATGTCGTCCGTGCCCGCACCGCCCGGTCCGCCGCCGCCGAAATAGCTCCCCGTACCGCGGCTCGCAGCGCCGATGCCGTAGAGTTTTTTCGTCGCCTCGGATTCCTTGTCGAGGTCCATCACCGCCGGCATCTGGCTCTGCATCTTGAACGCCAGTTCATAGCTCTCGATCACGCCTTCGACTTCCGGGTTGTACTTGTCCCGCCGCAGCGCCTCGCGGTTCAAAGTCTGGATCAATTCGAGTTCCGCGCGCTGCGCCGTCGGGCCGAGCGTCGTCTGGATGTTGCGCACCTGCGCGCCCGCGACCGAGCGGTTGTCCGCTCCGATGCGCGTGGCCTGGTAGATCGCCGGGAGAAAAGCGCTGCCGTAATTTTGCGACCCGCCAAATCCGCTCGGCGGCGAGAGCGTGATGAAGCCCGGCAGATTCTGATTTTCCGTGCCGAGCCCGTACGTCGTCCACGCGCCGAGCGACGGCCGCACGAACTGCGAGTTGCCCGTGTGCATTTTCAAAAACGCCTGCGGATGCGCCGGCAGATCCGTCTGCATCGAGCGCACGAGCGCCATTTCATCCGCGTGCTGCGCGACATTTGGAAACAGCTCGGAAATCCACTGCCCGCTTTTCCCGTGCTGCGCAAATTTCCACTTCGAGCCGAGCAGCTTTGTCCCCGGCCGCTTGCCCGGTTTGTCCGTGTCCGCGATCAGCTTCGGCTTGTAGTCGAACGTGTCC
This sequence comes from Chthoniobacterales bacterium, assembly GCA_038239865.1. GTDB lineage: Bacteria > Verrucomicrobiota > Verrucomicrobiia > Chthoniobacterales > Chthoniobacteraceae > SXWH01. Next base: position 10,396 of record JBBSEI010000085.1, on the reverse strand, counting down.
ACATGCGACGGCCCCCCGCGCATGCAGAGGAAAATGACGCGCTTCGCCCGTGCCGGAAAATGCGGCAGCTTCGGCGCGAGCGGATTCGCTTCCCCCGCAAAGGCGGTCTTCCCCGCGAGCCCCGCGAACGCGAGCCAGCCAAAGCCGCAGGCGAGATTGCCCAGCACCGCGCGGCGCGTGAGCAAAGGCGTGATGTCTCCGCAGGTGTTCGAGTTCATCGGATTCATGGTGTGGGAAAGTTGGCTTCAAGGACGCGCGCGACCCGCATGAGGTTACGTTTTCCGCGGCGACGCTGATTCAAACACAGCAAGCGCGCGAAGGTTGCAGTGGGATCGAATCCGATGCGCGCAGCGGCGCGACTTTCCCATCCGCCGCGCGGCCCGACACCGGAAAAACCAAGCTCGCCCAAGGCGATCTTTTCCGAAAGAATCGCGGGCTCCGAAACGTTCACCTCCCTGCCGCCATGAAACTCTCCCTCACTCTCTGCCTCTCGCTCGTCCTGCCGCTCCTCGCCGCGCCGAAGGATGCTCCCGTCACCCTCCTTGTGGACACGCTGGAAAATCACGTGCTCAAGCCTTCCTCCGCCTTCGAGCTTCGCTTCGCCGAGCCGATGGTCGCGGATGATGCCGTGGGCAAACCGGACCGCGAGCCGCCGCTCGTGATCAAGCCCGCGATCGCGGGCGCCTGGCGCTGGGTCTCGACTCAGAGCGGCATCTTCCAGCCGAGCGCGCCGCCGCCGCTGGGCGCGACTTTTTCCGTCACGCTCGCGAGCGGGCTGAAGACCGCGGATGGCCGGGTGTTCCGCGGTGCGGTGGGAGAAAAATTCAGCACGCCGGCCTTCCACGTGAAAGGGATGAACATGCTCGATTATTTCGACGCCGCGGACGCGCTCTCGCAGCCGAAGACGATGCTGCTTTTCAACGCCAACGTGGACCCGGCGGCGCTCACGCCACTCGTGAAATTTGTGGACGCGGACAGGCACGTCATCGATGCGACGGTGCGGCATCCGAACGAGAAGGACGAAGCTTTCCCCGCCTACCGCAGCGACGATCGCAATCTCCTCCCGTGGGAGACGCAGGTGCGCGACCATCTCGCAGGCAGCCCGGCGAAAAAGGCGGAGTCCGAGGACGAGAGCGACGACGACGCGCCGAAGACCTCGAAGCCCGAGCCGGTGCTGAAAAATCTGATCGTGGTATCTCCCGCGAAGCCGCTCCCGCCGGGGAAAAAGTGGCAGCTCATCATCGCGCAGGGCGCGCCGTCCGCGGACGGTGCGTTCAAGCTCGCGGAGAAAAACGTGACCGTGATCGGCGACGTGAAGCCCTTCACTTTGGCCAGTGCGCAGGTGGAAAATCTCGCGGTGTCGGGGAAAAGAGTGACGCTGCTTTTCAGCAAGCGCCTCGGCAAAACCGTGAAGAAGGAACCGGCGAAATTTGTGAAGGTCGAACCTGCGCCTGCGAATTTGAAAATCAGGATCAGCGACGATCTTTTCACCGATGTGAATTCGATCCTCGTCCGCGGAGACTTTGCGCTCGGGACGGATTACACGATCACCGTCGCGGGCGAGACCGCCGCCTCCGAGCCCTTCACGCTCGGGCAGCCGGCGGTGCGGAAAGTGAGCTTCGCGCCGGTGGCCTCGCGGCTGTATTTTCAGGGCTTCGCGGCGCAGCAGCAGCGCGCAGGCACGCGGCAATTCGGGCTGATGAGCGTAAACGTCTCGAAGCTGCGCGTGACGGCAAAGCGCGTCCCGGCGGACAAGGTGATCGCGGCATTCGATGCATACGGAAAGTACACCAGCGCAGATCCGAAGGACGATGAGTTCTATCAAAAGGTGGACGACAAAACGGTGCCCGGAGCGATCGCGTGGCAGCAGGATTTCACGACGGATGCGCAGGTGGATGAGCGCAAAGTGATCAGCCTGAACTGGGACGAAATCCTCGGCCCCGGAAAAACGGGCGCAGTCTTCCTCACCGCCGAACAGCCGGCGAAACCCGCGCCGAATGTGAAGCGCGTCGGCACGCAGGCGCTGGTGCAGGTGACCGATCTCGGCGTGCTGTGGAAGCAGGGCGCGGATTCGTTTCTGCACGTTTTTTCCCTCACGACCGCCGCGCCGATCAGCGGCGCGACGGTGCGGCTGCTCGGCGAAGATGGTGCGAAAATTATCGAAATGAAGACCGGTGCCGACGGCACGGTGCGCGTGCCGAAGCAGGACACCGATCCGAAGTGGCTGCTCGTCTCGCACGGCGAGGATCAGCACCTCGTGCGTTTCGATTCCGAGCGGAGCGAACTCGAATTCGGCCGCTTCCGCATCAATGTCTTCGGTGAGGAGGAGGACATCATGCACGAAGACCTCGCGGACGGCGGAAAGCGGCGCGGTTTTCTTTTCACCGATCGGCCCGTGTATCGCCCCGGCGAACTCGTCCACGTGAAGGGCATCGTCCGCAGCTACACGCCCGCCGAGTCGCACATGGCCGCGGGTCTCGCGGCGAAGCTGCGCGTGAAAGGCCCGCGCGGGCGCGTGTTCCTCGAGCGCAAGCTCACGCTGTCGGACACGGGATCATTCAGCACGGACATCCAGCTCCCGAAGGAAGCAGTCGGCGGATTTTCCGCGCAGCTCTTCTTCGCGAAAAATGAAGACGAGAACTGGAGCGGGATTTCGTGCGGCTGGCAGGTGCAGGAATATTCGCCGAACGCCTTCGAGGTGAAAATCACGCCGCCACAAACGCCGATGCTCGGCGCGCCGATCGAGCTGCCCGTGACCGCGAAATACTACATGGGCACGCCGCTCTCGAAGGCGCAGCTCTCGTGGTCGGTGCGCGCGATGGACGAACATTTTGCGCCGGAGGGCTTCGAGAATTTCGTCTTCACCGAGGCGCTCTTCGACTGGCGGCTCCAGCAAAAGCTCGGCGGCGAGCCGCGCTTTTCCGCGCAGGGGCGAGCGGACATCGGCGCAGAGGGCGCGGTGAAAGTGTCGTTCAGCGTGCCGCGGAACACGCGTCTCCCGCAGCCGCGCCGCGTGCGTTTCCTCTCGGAGATCACGGACATCAATCAGCAGACCGTCGCGGAACGCTCGGAATTTCTCGCGCACAGTTCGGACTTTTACCTCGGCATCCGCCGCATGCCGGAAGTCGTGCGCGAGGGCGACGCGCTGCCGCTGCAGATCGTCGCGGTGCGGACGGACGGCACGCCGAATCCCGACGCGGTGCAGACGACGGTGAAGCTCACGCGCATCGAGTGGCAGACGAACCGCATGGAGGACGCGGACGAGACGGAAAATTTCCGCAGCGAGCCGATCACGCAATTCGTCGGCCAGTCGGAAGTGCGCACGGCGAAAGTGGTGCAAAAAGGCGGCAAGTGGCTGCTCGCGGAGCCGGACAGGAGCGACACTTCGCTGAAGGTCGAAAAGCCGGGGCTCTACCTCATTTCCGCCGTCGCGCGCGATGGCTCGGGGCACGATGTGATCACCACGACGACGGTGAGTGTGTACGGCAAGGACGCGCTCGCGTGGAATTATCGCAACCGTTTCCAAATCGAACTCGCCGCCGACAAACCCGAATATCGCGGCGGCGAAGAGGCGGTGATTTTGGTGAAGACGCCGATCAATGGACCCGCGCTCGTGACGGTGGAGCGCGAGAATGTGAAGCGCTACTTTTTCACCAAGCTCGAAGGCAATGCACCCGCGATCCGCGTGCCGCTCGAGGAGGGCGATGCGCCGAATGCCTTCGTCTCCGTGGTCGTGCTGCGCGGCTCGGAGGACAGTCCGAAAAAATTCAAGATGCCCGAGTATCGCATCGGCTACACGCAGGTGCGCATCGCGCGGCCGGATGCAAAACTTTACGTGAACGTGAAGCCCGAACGTCCGCGGTACCAGCCCGGCGAGCAGGCCGCGATCGTCTGCGAAGTGCGCGACGTGGACGGCAAGCCGGTCGCAAACGCGGAGGTCACGCTGTGGGCCGCGGACGAGGGCGTGCTGAGCCTCACGGGATTTGAAACGCCGGACCCGCTCACATTTTTCAGCAAGCTGCTGCGGCTCGATGTCTCGACGGGGCTGACAATCGAGAAGCTGCTCCGCGAAGGATCGGACGCGATCGCCGAGGGGCTTTTTGAAAACAAGGGCTACCTCGTCGGCGGCTTCGGCAAAGGCGGCGAGACGGGTGTGCGGCGGAATTTTCTCGGCACCGCGTACTGGGCTGCGTCGCTGCGCAGCGACGCGGCGGGGAAGGTGCGCGCGGAATTTACGGTGCCGGACGGGCTCACGCGCTACCGCGTGATGGCGGTGGTGCAGACGAAGCGCGATCAGTTTGGCCACGCGGAGAGCGCGTTTGAAATCAACAAGCCCGTGATGCTCGAGCCGGCGACGCCGCGCTTTGCGAATGTCGGTGACGCGATGGTGCTGCGCGCGGTCGTCCACAACACGACCGAGCAGGCGGGCGAGGCGACGGTGCGAATTAAGCTCGATGCGACGGCGACGGCGAGCGAGACGGAGCGCACGGTGAAGATTCCAGCGAAGGGATCCGTCGCGGTGGATTTCCCGATCGACGTGCGCGAGACGGGCGAGGCGAAGTGGCTGTGGACGGCGGAATTCACGAGCGCGGCGGGGAAATTCCGCGACGCGGTGGAAACGAAAATGAAGGTCACTTTTCCCGCGCCGCTGCTGCATGAAATCAAGCAGCAGCGCGTGGATGCAGCGGAGACGAACGTGCTCGCGGGCTTCGATCCGACGCTCATGCAGGGCAAGGGCACCGTGCGCGTGAGCCTCGCAAATTCGCGCATCTTCGAGCTGCGCGAGAGCGTCGGCGAGCTGCTGCACTACCCGTACGGGTGCGTCGAGCAGACCGTGTCGTCCATGTTGCCGTGGATGTCGCTGCGCGATTTCCGCGACGTGCTGCCGGAGCTGAAACGCACGGATGCGGAATTCCAGGCGGTGATCGAAAAGGGCGTGGCGCGAATTTTCACGATGCAGACCTCGGCGGGCGGGCTCGCGTACTGGCCGGGCGGGCACACGCCGGATTATTGGGGCAGCGCGTACGGCGGACTCGGGCTCGTGATGGCGAAGAAGGCGGGCATCGAGGTCGGCGAAGAGGAGCTGAAGCGGCTGCTCGATTACCTCAGCAAGGAACTGCGCGGCGCGGCGGACTCGAATGATCCGTGGCAGCTCTCGCCGCGCGTGCTCGCGTGCTACACGCTCGCGCTCGCGGGCCGTCCGGAGGCGGCATACCATGAGGCGCTTTTCAAAAAGCGCGATGTGCTCACGCAGGAAAGTCGCGCGCTGCTCGCCCTCGCGGTGATGGAGAGCAAGGGCTCCGCGAAGGTGGCGGACGCGCTGCTCAAGATGCAGGACAAGGCGGTGGAGGAGGATTTTTGGTTTGGCTCCGTCGCGCGTGCGCAGGGCGTGCGGCTGCTCGCGTGGTCGAAGCTCGCGCCAAAATCGGCTGCGGCGGAAGCGATCGCGACCGCGCTGTTTGATCTGCGCACCGACGGCCACTGGATGACCACGCAGGGCAATGCATGGGCGACGCTCGGGCTCGCGGAATTCATCCGGCGCACGGAGACGGATCGCAAGGAGGTGAAGGGCGCGCTCGTCGCCAGTGGTGCGGGCGGTGCGCCGGCGGATTTCCGCCTGCCGGCGAAGGGCGCGTTTTTCGAGAAGGAGTTTTCCTTCGATTCCGCAAACGCAATCCAACTCAGCAATCCCGGCAAGGGCCGCATTTTCACGCACGTGAAAGTCGAGTCGCGCCCGAGGACGCTCGTCGCGGAGCGGAAGGATCGCGGCTACTCGATCACGCGCCGCTACCAGCGCATCAACGACGACAGCTCGCTCTCGGATCTCGACGACGCGCGCATCGGCGACCGCGTGCTGGTCACGCTGGAGTTCGTTTCACCGGGGCGGGCGAGCTATGTGGTGATCGATGATCCGCTGCCGGCGGTTTTCGAGGCGGTGAATCCGACGTTCAAATCGCAGGCCATGGCGGGGCGCGATCTGTCGAATGTGTACGCATCGGATTTCACGGAACTGCGCGACGACCGCGCGTTGTTTTTCTCGAATTCGATGTGGCCGGGCAAACATCAGATCCGCTACCTCGCCCGCGTGCGCGCCACCGGCACCGCGACCGCGCCGCCGGCGAAGATCGAAGAGATGTATCATCCGGATCGCTTCGGCCTGAGCGCGTCGCTCGTGGTGAAAGGAAAGGCGCTGCGCTGATATGAGCGAGCCGCAGATTCCTCGGCGGCGTGGTCGGAAATGGGTGAAGCGTGGCGCGCTGGCCTTGCTCGCACTCATCCTCGCGGCTTGGATCGGACTGAAGTTCGTCCCCGTCCCCGAGGCGCTGCTGCGCACGCCGCCGGTGAGCATCGAGTTTACGGATCGGAATGGGAAGACGCTGCGCGAGACGCGCGTCGGCGAACGATTTCGCCGCGAGGTGAGCTACGCGGAAATTCCCGCGAACGTCGTCCACGCCATGCTCGCGGCGGAGGACAAGCGTTTCTTTTCCCACGGCGGCGTGGACTGGAGGGCGGCGGGACGAGCGGCGCTCACGAGCGTGCGCGCGGGGCGCACGACGTCCGGCGCGTCCACCATTTCGCAGCAGCTCATCAAGCTCTCGGTGCCGCGTCCGCGCACATTCGCGACGAAAGTGATCGAGATGGCGACGGCGCTGCGGCTCGAGCAGATTTGGCCGAAGGAGGAAATCCTCGCGGCGTATTTGAACCGGCTCGATTTTGGGAATCTGAATTTCGGCATCGCGGCGGCGGCGAACTACTATTTTGGAAAACCGCTGTCCGATCTGAGCAATGCCGAGGCCGCGCTGCTCGCCGGGCTGCCTCTGAATTCGTCGCGGCTGAATCCGCACACAAATCCCGCGGGCGCGAAGCGGCGTCAGGAGACCGTACTGCGGCGGATGCGCGAATCCGGGTGGCTCGCGCAGGAGGAATGCGAGCGGGCGCTGGCCGAGCCGCTGCGCTACGAGCGGGCGCGACGGGTGTTCAATGCGCCGCATTTTGTGGACCTCGTGCTGGAGTCGCGCGAAGCAGGGTCCGCATCCCTCCGTCCGCGGATGCAGGGTGAAGTGAGAACGACGCTGGATCTGGATTTGAATCGCTTCATCGAGCGCAGCGTCTCGGAGCGACTGGCGAGCCTGCGTGCGCAGAATGTCCGCGATGCGGCGGCGGTCGTCTTGGACAACCGGACCGGCGAGGTACTCGGCTTCGTCGGCTCGGAAAATTATTTCGCACCGGGCAGCGGGATGGTGAATGGCGCGATGCAGGCGCGCTCGGCGGGCTCGACGATCAAGCCGATCACCTACCTGCTCGCGCTCGAACGCGGCGACACGCCCGCGACCATCGTGGCCGATGTGCCGACGGAATTCCCGACCGCGACCGGGCCGTACCGTCCGGAAAATTACCACCGGCACTGCCAGGGCCCGGCGCGTTATCGCGAAGCGCTTGCGTGCTCGCTGAACATCCCGGCGGTCCGCGTGCTGCAGTCGCTCGGCGGTGCCGCGCCTTTGCAGCGCCGCCTGCAGGCGTGGGGCGTGACGACTTTGCCGAAGGCGCCGGAGGAATACGGACTCGGGCTCACGATCGGAAACGCCGAGGTGCGGCTGCTCGAGCTGGCGAATCTTTACGCGACGCTCGCGCGCATGGGCGTGTGGCGTCCGTATCACCTGCTCGCGGATACGGGCGCGCGGGAAACGCGGGAGAGCACACCGACAGCCGAGACGGCTGTCCCACAGGGCGCGGCGACGCGCGCCGATCTCTGCTGGCTGATCGCCGACATGCTCTCGGACAACGCCGCGCGCGTCCCGGCTTTCGGCGCGAACTCGGCTCTGCGTTTCGATTTTCCCGTGGCGTGCAAGACCGGGACGAGCACGGATTTTCGCGACAACTGGGCGATGGGCTACACGCCGGAATTCACCGTCGGCGTGTGGGTGGGAAATTTCAATGGCTCGCCCATGCGCGAGGTGTCGGGCGTCACCGGGGCCGCGCCGATCCTGCACGATGTGCTGGAATATCTGCACTTGCGTTTCGGCACGACGTGGTTCGCGCGGCCGGACTCCATCGTCGAGCGCGCCGTGCACCCGCTCACGGGGCGGCTGCTTTCCGCGCCGCGAGCGGGAGGGGTGATGGAAAAATTCGCCGGCAGCGAATTGCCGCGATTGGAGAGTGCCGACGATTCCGATGCCGAGGGCCGCGTGAAGCTCGGCCCGCAATATTCCGAGTGGGCGCTCAGCGCGGACAACCAGCTCCGCGACCGCGTCGTGCTCGCAGACGCCGGCCGCCTGCACCTCGTTTCGCCGCAGCCGGGCTCCACCTTTTTGCTCGATCCCGATGTGCCGTCGTCGCTCTTCGTGCCGCTGATGGCGAGCGGATCGGGCAAACTGATTTGGGAAAGTGCGACGCTGGAGCTGCGGAAAAAGGACGGGCGAAATTTTGCCGTGGCGACCGAAGGCCGGCACGAACTCACCGCGCGCGATCCCGACTCGGGGCAGACGATCGCGACGTGGGTTGTGGTGAAGGCGCTTTAGCGATTCCGCCCACCGCCGCAGCGGCGATTCACTTCCACTCGTCCGTGCGGAATGGCGACGCAGGCAGACCCGCACCGTTGATGAGATTGCACTCCGGCCAGTCCTGCCACGCGTAGCGCACGGCGACGGGCTTCGCAATTTCGGGGCTGCAGACGATCACCGTGTCACCCTCGATGTGCGTGGCCGCCGGCTTCCACTGCCTGTCCTCGCCCGCGACCATGAAGCCGCGCAGGGCGTCACCGCCCCTGGCCGCGAGCCCGCCGTCGGCGTGCGAAAATTTCAGGACGATCTTGTCACCCTTCACCTCGTGTCCCGCAGGCAGCGGGCCGGAAGCGCTTTCGACTTTTTTTCCGCACACCGAACTGAGCGCCCAGAGCGACAGGCGTCGTCCGACTTCCTGTTTGTTCTTCGGATGGATGTTGTGCTGCTCGCCAATATCAATCGTGATCGCCATGCCTGTCTTCGGCAGCTTCATCGTCTTCAGCATCGCCTCGCGCACGAGCGGCCAGCCTTCGCCGGGGCGTGTGAAATTTGGCAACTGCACCCACGCGAACGGGAACTCGCTGCCCCACCGCTGGCGCCAGTCCGTGACGAGCAGCGCGAGCTGGTGCTCGTAAAATGGCGCCTTCTCGGGAGTCGTGTTCGCCTCGCCCTGATACCACAGCGCGCCGCGAATCGCGTACGGGATCAGCGGCGCGATCTTGCCGTTGAAAAGTCCGCCGACATTCCCCTTCCGCGCACGCAGGGCGACGGGATCCGCCGGTTTCTTCGGGAGCGGCTTCTTTTCCGCGCGCGCCTGCTTCACGTCCTCATTCCACTTCGCGAGATCCTTCTCGAATTCCGCCTTCGCAGTCTCGGCGTCGAACTTCTTCTCGGTCTGTTTCGCGATCTCGAAAAACCCCTTCAACTCCGGCGACGCGTGCTGCGCCTCGGACGCGATCCACGATTCGATGGGCGTGCCGCCGACCGACGAATTGATCAGCCCCACCGGGACGCCGAGCGACTTGTGAATCTCGCGCCCGAAGAAAAACAGCGTCGCGGAAAACACGCTCACCGTCTGCGGCGAGCACACGAGCCACACGCCCTGGCAATTCTCCTCCGCCTTCTCGGACGCGCCCGAGATGACTGTGAACATGCGCATCTGCGGCAGGTCCGAAGCGGCCTGCTCCTTTTCAAAATCCTTCGCGCTTTTCACGACGAAGGCCATGTTCGACTGCCCCGAGCCGAGCCACACTTCGCCGACGAGCACGTCCTTCACCGTCACGGTATTCCTGCCTTTCACCGTCAGCTCCTGCGGCTTCGCGTCGGCCTTCAGCGCATTGAGTTTCACCATCCATTTTCCATCGGCACCGGGCGTCGCGGATTTCGTCTGCCCGGCGATGGAGACTTCCACTTTCTCGCCCGCATCCGCCCAGCCCCACACGGGGACCGCAGCTCCGCTGAGCAGCACCGCGTGGTCGGAGAAAATCGCGGGGAGGCGGACATCGGCGCGCGCCGCGTGCGATTGGAAAATGGCGAGGCCTGCGAGCGCGAGGATGCGAAGGGCTTGGGAGGATTTCATGGTGCGTTGGAAGAACCGCGATTCAAGTCACGCGGCCAGGCCCCACGCAAGGACGCAGCTACGCCACGCAGCCTTCGAGCGACTTCCGGATTTTCGCCTCGTCGAGATTTTTGCCGATGAAGACGAGCTGGCTCTGGCGCTTCTCGTCCTTCGCCCAGAGGCGATCCCACAGCAGCGTGAAGCGGTTGTTCACGCCGTGGAAAATCGCGCGGCGCGGATTTCCGGCGATGCTGAGGAAGCCCTTGCTGCGGTAGATTTGCTCCTTCTCGGACATCTCCTGGATGAAGAACTCGAGCTTCTCGATGACCATCGGCTT
>JBBSEI010000084.1:0-20720 GCA_038239865.1 Chthoniobacterales bacterium | reverse complement strand
TCCGTGGTGCGGAAATAGAATTGCGGGCGGTAGTTCGAGAAGAACGGCGTGTGACGGCCACCCTCGTCCTTCGAAAGGACGTAGATCTCGGCCTTGAATTTTTTGTGCGGCTTCACCGAACCGGGCTTCGCGAGGACTTGTCCACGCTCCACGTCGGTCTTCTTGATGCCGCGAAGCAGCACGCCCACGTTGTCACCCGCGCGCGCCTCGTCGAGGAGCTTGCGGAACATTTCGATGTCCGTGACGGTGGTCTTCTGCGTGTCGCGAATGCCGATGATTTCGACTTCCTCCATCTTCTTGAGGATGCCGCGCTCGACACGGCCGGTGACGACGGTGCCACGACCTTCAATGTTGAACACGTCTTCGACCGGCATCAGGAACGGCTGATCAATCGGGCGCTCAGGGAGCGGGATGAACGAGTCCACCGCTGCGAGGAGTTCGCCGATGCAGGCTGCATCCGGGTGATTCGCGTCGCCGCAGGCGAGAGCCTTCGAGGCCGAGCCCTTGACGATCGGCGTCTTGTCGCCGGGGAATTCATACTTCGTGAGCAGATCGCGGATTTCCATCTCGACGAGTTCGAGCAGGTCCTTGTCTTCCACGAGGTCCACCTTGTTCAGGAAGACGACGATCTCAGGCACACCGACCTGGCGGGCGAGCAGGATGTGCTCACGGGTCTGCGGCATCGGGCCGTCCGCTGCGGAGACGACGAGGATCGCTCCGTCCATCTGCGCGGCGCCGGTGATCATGTTTTTCACGTAGTCGGCGTGTCCGGGGCAGTCCACGTGCGCGTAGTGGCGGTTGTCGCTGCTGTATTCGACGTGCGAGACGGCGATGGTCACGGTCTTTGTGTCGTCACGCACCGTGCCGCCCTTGGTGATGTCCGCGTAGCTGATCGGGGTCGCGAGACCTTTGAGCGACTGGACGTGGACAATGGCGGCAGTGGTCGTGGACTTGCCGTGATCGACGTGGCCGATCGTGCCGACGTTCATGTGGGGTTTTTCGCGTTTGAATGCTTCCTTGGCCATGGTGCGTTAGAGTTGTGGTTGTTTGGTTGTTGTTGTGATTTTGGGAATGGGTGCCTGCCGGAGACATGGAGCCTCAGATCGGGATCGAACCGATGACCTCGTCCTTACCAAGGACGTGCTCTACCGACTGAGCTACTGAGGCGCTATGCAAAGAACAGGTTGCGGCACTTTTGAATTTGCCGATCCACCTTGGAAAAAGAGCGAAAACCCCCGCCCCGAACTGGCTTTCATTCACCGGTTCGAGCGGGGTATTTTCAAATCGCTTCTCCAAAAAGCGGGCGCGCAAACTAGCAACCTGCCCCAACCTGTCAAAACGAAATTCGCGCTTTTTTGCGCGGCCCGAAGGTGAGGTCTTGGTCCATCATGCGGGCTGGAGGCCAGATTCGGCGCACGCCAAGAGGCGGGGGAAAAGAAGCGTGATCCATGATCGGTGAAGAGTGATCGGAACTTGCGCTCCCATCGATCACCGATCACTTCCCCCCGCTCAACTCCACGCAGACCAGTTCGCCGGTGTTGTTCTTGCAAAACACTTTCCCACCCGCGAGCGCGGGCTGGATCCAGCACCGGCCGCTCAGCACTTTTTTCCGCGCGAGTTCCTTGTAGCCCGCGGCGGAGGCGGCAGCGAGGACGAGGTCGCCGGATTCGGTGACGATGACCAGCTTGTCGCCCGCGAGGATCAGCGAGCCGTTGTTCACTTCCTTCGCGCGCCATTTTTCATCGCCGCTCGCGAGGTCGAGGCACACGAGCGCTGAGCGCCGGTGTCCCGCTTCGCCGTCCATCCCGAAAATCGCGCCGCCGGATTGAACGGGTGAGTTGAAATGCGTGTTCATTTTCCTCGTGAACCACGTCTGCGAGGCCCTCCCGCCGGCGAAGCTCACCCTCGCAGCGCCGTGATTGTACGCGGCGGAAATGATCGCGCTTTCGCCGACGAGCAGCGGCGTCGCGGCGTTCACCTTATACGAAGTTTTCCAGTCAAAGCGCCACGCCTCGCTGCCATCCGCGGAGTTCAGCGCGACGAGCACGTCGGCCTTCAGCATCACGATGCGTCGCGCGCCGCCCGCCTGCGAAATCACCGGGCTGCCGTAGCCCGCCTCGTCGTCGCCGGATTTCCACACGGTCGCGCCGGTGAGCTTGTTCAGCGCGACGGTGCTCGCGCCTTTGCCGCCGCTGTCGAGGATCACATTTTTTCCGTCAATCGTCGGCGACCCGCTGAAGCCCCAGTCGGGCCGGCGTCCGCCGAAATCGCCGGTGAGATTTTTCTCCCAAACCGGCTTGCCCGTCGCCGCCGCGACGCACGCGACGTGGCCATCCGCGCCGAGCATGTACACGCGGTCGCCGTCCACCGTGGGCGTCGCGCGCGGGCCGCCCTCGAAAAGATACGCGCCGAGTTTCGCCGTCCACGCGTACGTCCACAGCACGCGGCCATTCGCGGAGCTGAGGCAGTACAGGACTTCCTTGCCGTCCTGGTAGCCCGCGGAAAATGCGCGCCCGTCCGCGACCGTCACGCTGCTCAGCCCGGTGCCGAACTGCACGCGCCACAGCTCACGCGGCCCGCCGACCGGCAGCGTGCCGATCGTCTCGGCGGTCGCGCCATTTTGCGAAGGACCGCGATAGTGCGGCCAGTCGGCGGCGATCGCGTGCGCGGAAATGAGGGCGGCGAGGGCGAGGAGTCGGGCGGGTGCGTGCATGGTGGAGTGGCTTACACGATGCTCGGTGCGAACGCATCCGGATTCCGCGCGGGCGCTTGCACGCGGCGCAGCAGCGCGGCGCCTACGAAGTGCGGACGATGGGGATTGAACACTCGGCTCATTCCGCCTCAACCTCCGCGCTCTCCCATTCCCAGACCCTCCACGATCATGAAATTCCCCGTCTTCGTCCTCGCCCTTTCCATCGCATCCCTCGCCGCGCTGCGCGCGCCCGCGTCCGACTGGCCGCAATTCCGCGGACCGAACCGCGACGATGTCTCCACGGAGACCGGCCTGCTCAAGCAGTGGCCGGCGGGCGGACCGAAGCGCGTGTGGCTTTTTGAAAATGCCGGGCAGGGCTACAGCGGCTTCAGCGTCGCGGCGGGGAAGCTCTTCACGATCGGCACGCGCGATGGGAAGGAAATCCTCCTCGCGCTCGATGCGGTGACCGGCAAGGAGCTGTGGGTCGCGACCGTCGGCGACATCCTCGGCAACGGCTGGGGCGACGGCCCGCGCGGCACGCCGACGGTGGACGGTGATCGCGTTTATGCGCTCAGCGGGAAAGGCAATCTCGTCTGCGCCGACGCCTCGAGCGGCAAGGTGCAGTGGACAAAATCCATGCAGGACCTCGGCGGGAAAACGCCCGGCTGGGGCTACACCGAATCGCCGCTCGTGGACGGCAAGCTCGTCCTCGCCACGCCGGGCGGAGAAAAGGGCACAATGGCCGCCTTTGACAAAATGACCGGCGCGCCCGTGTGGCAGAGCGCGGACCTCACCGAAGGCGCGCAATATTCCTCGATCGTCCCCGCGGTCATCGGCGGGAAAAAGCAGTACGTGCAGCTCGTCATGCAGACGCTTTTCGGCGTGGACGCGGAGAATGGGAAAGTCCTGTGGCGCTCGCCGTGGGGCGGCAAGACGGCCGTCATCCCCACGCCGATCGTGAAGGGCGACGAGGTCTTCATCAGCAGCGGCTACGGCGCCGGCTGCAAGAAAGTGAAAGTGACCGGCGGCGAGGCCACCGATGTCTTCATGAACAAGGATCTCGAAAATCACCACGGCGGCGTGATCCGCGTCGGCGACTGGCTTTACGGCAACAGCAAGGACGGCTGGACGTGCATGTCCTTTGCCGACGGCAGCGTGAAGTGGAAGGAAAAGAAGGCGCTCGGCAAAGGCGCCATCGCGTGCGCGGACGGGATGCTCTATTGCCTCGAGGAAAAAACGGGCACCGTCGTGCTCGCCGAAGCCTCGCCGAATGCCTGGAGCGAAAAAGGCCGCTTCACGCTCGACCCGCTGAGCACGATCCGGAATCCGAAGGGCGCAATCTGGACGCACCCCGTCATCGCCAACGGCAAGCTCTACCTCCGCGATCAGAATATCATCTATTGCTACGACGTGAAAAAGTAGCCGTCTCGACCGTGGTGGCGCGGCTCTCCCGAGCTGCGCGCGCTTGCCTCCCGCACCACGACCGCGATGCGATGCACGCAAAAGCCCGCGCATTTCCGAATCGGAAAACCCAACGATAAACCCAACCCAAATCGGCGCAACTCGTGAGAGCCGCGCCGGCAGTTCCAAACCATGAAACTCCTCACCACCCTCCTCGCCACTGCCATTCTCGCCTCCCTCACCTTCGCCGCCGACGCGCCGCTCGCTGTCGGCACGGCCGCACCCGCGCCCACCGCGAAGGATCAGGACGGGAAGGCTGTGGACTTTGCCAAAGTGTACGCGCAGGGCACGACGCTCGTTTATTTTTACCCGAAGGCGGACACGCCCGGCTGCACGAAGCAGGGCTGCTCGCTGCGCGACAATTGGGACGCGCTGAAGGCGAAGGGCGTGCAGGTGCTCGGCGTGAGCGGCGACAAGCCCGAGGCGCAAAAAGCCTTCCGCGACAAGTTCACGTTTCCCTTCACGCTCATCGCGGATGATGACGGCAAAGTAGCCGCGGCCTTCGGCGTGCCCGCGATGAAGCCGGGCATTTTCAAGCGCACCTCCTTCCTCGTGAAAGGCGGCAAGATCGTCTGGAACATGACGGACAAAACGACGACCGACACACACGCGGCCGACGTGCTGAAAGTCGTCGAGACGCTGAAGTAACGCACCGGCGAAGTGGCGCGGGCGACCTCGCCTGCGGCAGTCTGTTCCGGCGACTCGCCGGAACATCGGGCGAGTCGCCCGATGAGACTCGGCAGGCGCGTCGCCTGCCCCACTGCCACCGCTCGTTGCTGCTTGCCGGCATCGCCCGCGATGTGAGACAGCCACACGATGCTGCAACATTTGATCGAAGTCTGGTTTCACTGGGTGCATGACTGGGGCTACGTCGGCGTCATCATCCTGATGGCGATGGAGAGTTCCATTTTTCCCGTGCCGAGCGAAGTCGTCATCCCGCCCGCGGCGATCCTCGCGGCGCACGGCGGGCACATGACGCTCGTCGGCGTCGTGCTCGCGGGGACGTTCGGCTCGTGGCTCGGCTCGGCGATCACGTATCTCGTCGCGCGGCTCGTCGGGCGGCCGTTCATCGCGCGGTACGGGCAGTTTGTTTTCCTCCCGCCGAAGAAAGTCGCGCGCGCCGAGCGCTTCATGCACCGGTACGAGTCGGGCGGCATTTTCTTCGCGCGGCTGCTGCCGGTGATCCGGCATCTCATCTCGATTCCCGCCGGCATCATCCGGATGAATTTCGCGCGCTTCAGCGCGCTGACGATCATCGGCTCGGCGATCTGGTGCTGGGTGCTCGCATGGCTCGGCGGACGCGTGGGAAGGACGCTGGATGCACGCCAACTCGGCGCGCTGCAGACGGGAATCGGCGTGAATGTCGGCGAGCTGATTCAGGCCGTGACAAAAGAGGCTCACTGGATCGTGATCGCGATCGTCGCCGTGTGCGTCCTCTACTTTGTCGCGATGCGGATCACCGAGCATCGCCACACGGACGACGCGGCGAAGCACTGAAGGGAAACTTAAAGCTCCGTCCGCACGCCGGGCGTGGGTGAGAGCACTTCGGTCCCGGGGAGATCTTTGCGCGCGGCGCCGGCGAGCCACTCGCAGGCGGCGGGATCGCCGTGGATGAAGATGAGCTTCCGCGGCTTGGTGCGTTTCACGTATGCGCGGATCGTTTCCCTCGTGGCGTGCGCACTGAAATTAAACGCCTGGATCTCGCAGCGCACGGGCTCGGGCAGGTGGCCCGCGCCGAGGGAAATCTCCGCGCCGGGAGGCATTGCCCGGAGTCGGCCGGCGGGCGATTCCGGATCGGCGTAGCCGACGAAGAAGATCGCATTTTCCGGCCGGCTGAGGAACTGCCGCGCGAAGACATTCGAGAGCGTTTTTTCCACCATCATGCCGCTGCTCAGCGCGAAAATGCGGCCGGGTTTCAGTCGGAGATCGGCGAGATTTTGACCGCCGACCACAAAGGGCGCGACGTCGTTGAGCAGGCGGAGCTGCGGCTCCAGGCGCGGGGTTTTGTTCGCGAGTTTGTCGTACACTTCGGTGAGCTTCGCGCCGAGGCCGCCGATGTAGATCGGGCAGTCGCGGCGGAGGCGTCCGCGCTGGCGGAGACCGTGGAAGAGCGCGAGAAATTCCTGCGTTTTCCCGAGGGCGAAGAGCGGCATGAGCACGCAGCCGCCGCGCGCGAAAACCGCATCGATCGCATCCGCGAGCCGATCCGTCTCGCGGGCGCGCGTGAAGCCCTCGGGCATCGCGCGCGCGCCGTACGTGCTCTCCATGATCATCACGTCGCACGGCTCGCTGGCGAAGTCCGGAAAGCTCGCGCCGGGCGCGATGTTCTGGTCGTCGAACTGAACGTCGCCCGCGTAGAAAAGCGTGCGCCCGCCGGAGCGGATGAGCGTGCCCGCGGAGCCGAGGATGTGTCCGGCGTCGAAAAACTCGATGGTGACATCCGCCGTTTCCGCAGGGCCGACGCGCTCGCCGCGGAGATCGAACTTCTGATTCAGCGGCCGGGCCAGCCAGCGCTTTGCGACGATGTCCGCTTCCCGATGAGAAAAAAGCGGCGGCGCCTCCGCGCCCGCGGCCTGCTCGGCGGTCATCACGTTCACGGAATTGTGCAGCATGATCTCGCCGAGCTGCTTCGTGGCGTCGGTCATGAAAGCCGGGGCGCGCGGATGCCGGCGCATCGCGACGGGCAGCGAGCCGATGTGATCCTGATGTGCGTGCGACATCACGATCCCATCCACGGAATCATCCTTCAGCAACTCGAGGCGCGGGAGTCCGGCGGTGCCGACTTTTTTCGGATGATAGCCGGCGTCGAGGAGGATGCGGCGTCCGCCGGTTTCGATGGCGTAGCAGTTCGATCCGATTTCGAGTGCGCCGGTGAGATTGGTAAAAGTGATTGGCGGCATAAGTCGGGCGGCGTCGGGAGCGTGTGAGGGCCGACTTTAGAACGCGATGATTTTCTCGATCCGCCGCGCGACGAGGCGCAGGAGGAGCACCCAGACGGCGAGGCCGACGGGCAGCAGCGCGGGCAGCAGCATCTGCCCGCTGCGAAACATCCACCACGCGCCGACGGCGCAGGCGAGCAGCAGCGCGAGGGTGATGACGACGCAGAGCACCGGTTTCCATTTCCGGATCCAGAGCGCGAGAAACGCGGCGAGGGCGACGAGCGACCAGTCGAACCATGCGCCGATGCGGTGCGGAAAAGTGCCAATCTCGATGCTGGCAAATGCCGTCGCGATGAATTCTCCGGGGGAGACCGCGTGGCCGCCGGGCATCGCGATCGTGCGCGCCTCCACATCGGTGCGTGCGAGCATCACGATGCGATTGGTGAAAAGTTCTGGCGGGCGCGCAGGCGGTTCCTTGCGCTCGATTTGTTCGCGGCTGAGCAGCAGATCGTCGTACGATACGCGGGTGAAATCCGCGCCGACATTCAGCAACATGCGGCCGGCAGCATCGATCGGAATGCGGCGCGATTTGCCGAGGGCGACGTATGGCGAATCAGGGCCGAGGACGACTTCGACTTCATCGAGCGTGACTTTTTCCAAATGCATCGCGAGCTGCAGCACCATCGTGGGCACGGGCTGGCCGCGGTAGCGCAGCACGAGCGGACACCAGCCGCGCGGGCCGGTGCGATCGGGCACATTCGTCCAGCCGGGCTGGGTGGTGAGGCGCAGCGGTTCGGCGGCCCAGGATTCGATGGCGGTGAATTCCGGCACGCGCGTGAGATCGCCGCGCACTTTGCGCAGCACGGGCACGGGCTGGATGTCCGGCACGACTTCCGGATCGGGCGGAAAGCCGAGGCGCCCGCCGAGCACGAGCTTCGGGCTGCGCAGGACTTGGTCGTGCAGCATTTTCTCGAAGACGGGATCTTTCTCCGCTGCCGTGGCGCGATCGAATTCCACCGCGGGCTCCACCGCGAGCACGGCGGGCAGGAAGGGCAGCGCCGCGTGGAAGAAGAGCGCAAAGTCGTCCGGCCCCCACGGCCACGGGTGCTTGGAAAGCGTGTCGCCGGTGATTTCCACGAGGGTGAGCTTCGAGGCGGTGGCGTGCGGCGTGCCGAGGCGCGCGACGAGCGCCCACCAGTTTTCATCCACGCGTGCGAGCCGGCCGAGGGCCGATTCCCGGATCAGTGAGGCGCCGGCCAGGAAGACCAGGAGGGCGTAGATCAAAGAGCCGCGACGAAGCATGGGCGGGGAAACTGCGACAACTCCCGGCGCGAGGGGAAGCCGAAAGCGCGCGCGCATTTCCCAACTCGATCGGAAGGGCGCACGGAAAAAAATTCCGTCAGGGAACCACGACAAGGAAGGGCAAGCTACCGTTGCTGCCTTCCGGCTCTGGCGGGGTTTGCCAGCCTTCCATCCATGGCCCCTGACGGAATGCGCATGAGAGCATGTGGACGGGCGATGACAAAATGAAATCGTCGGAATCTTTGCGGAATGCCCTTGCAAAGAAAAATTTCTACCGCTTAAAAGCGCCGTCTCACGAAGCTTTGGCGTTGCACCCGCGCATCGTGATGGTCACAAGCTCCCAGCCCCACCCACCCATCAACTGAATTTGAAATCATGCTAAAAATTTTCTCCGGCCTCACACTGGTTGTCGCACTGGTCGCAGTTTTCTTTGGCCTCCAAAGCAAGGATCTCGTCGGAAAACTCCAAGTCGCCGCGGAGCGAGATCACACCGACCTCCTCGCCACGCGGGAGAAACTGAAGAAGACCGAGAAGGATCTCGCCGAGACCAAGGCGGAGCTCGCGGCCATCAAAGAGGAACTCGCGAAGACCAAGGACACGCTCGTGAAGACGGAGGCGGACCTCGCGAAGGCGAAGGGCGAACTCACGGCCGCAACCGAGGCGAAGGCCGCGGCCGAAGCGCAATACGCTGATGTGAAAAAGAAGTTCGACGACTTGTCGGCGAAATTCCAAGGCAAGAATCCCGAAGAAATTCTGAAAGCCATCGCGGACATGGAAACGGCGAATAAGGATCTCACGGCCAAGGTCGCCGAGGCGGAAGTCGCGGTCACCACGCTCAAGGCCGACAAGGAAGACCTGCTCCGGCAGAAAAAAGTTTTCGACGAGCAGTTCGCCACCCAGAAGAAAATCGTCGATCGCTACCAGAAGAACATCATGATCAAAGGCACGCGCGGCCACGTCCTCGCGGTGAATGCCGGCTGGGGCTTCTGCGTGCTGAGCATCGGCGATCGCCAGGGTGCGGCGGCGAACAAAATCATGATCGTCGCCCGTGGCGGCCAGGCGATCGGCAAGGTGCGGATCATCAATGTGGAGTCTTCGCAGTCCGTCGCGGACATCATCCCTTCGAGTTTCACCCGCGGCATGTACGTTGAGCCCGGCGACGATGTGATTTTCACCGGCGAAGACAAAGTGCCGGAAGCACCCGCCGATGCAGCCGGAAAAACGCCCGCGACGACCGGCGCGCCCGGCGTCCCGGCGCTGCCGCAACCGTAAAAAGGAGAGCCTGTGCGATTCTCTTTCCGCCTCTTGCTCATCGTCCTCGCTGCCGCCTTCACCGGCTGCACGACCACCGAGAAACCCCGGCAGGAAGATCGCGTCACAAGCATCCCCTGGGCAAAGCCGGAAAGCTGGGAAGGCCAGGGAGCTTTCGGCGGCATGTTGCAGGGCAGCCACTGATCCCGCGCCGCCGACGGTGCGCTTTTTCGCACGCAAAATCCGCCGCATCCTCGCCGCGGTTCCTGTTGCGAAGTCACCTATTCTTAACTTCCGTCCCGGGTCGGTTTGGTGTAGTTCTTCCAGCCAATCCCGCATGAATTCGAGCGCCCACCATCATCAGCCGGAACCTGCGCCCCACCTCGTGGCCGCGCCCATTTTCACGCCGCTTTCCGAAAGCGTGCGCCGGCCGGAACGCGCCACGTATCGCACGCGTCTCGCGGTCACCGCGGAGGACATCCATGCAGCGCAGCGCCTCCGTTTCGATGTGTTCAATGTCGAACTCCAGGAAGGCCTGAGCGAAAGCTGGCGCACGCAGCGCGACTCCGATCGCTTCGATGCCGCGTGCGATCATCTGATCATCGAGCACATCGCCACGGGGAAAATCGTCGGCACTTACCGGCTGCAGACCGGCACGAAGGCCGCGGCCGCGAATGGCTACTACAGCGAGCAGGAATTCGACTTCTCGCCCTTCGAGCCTTTTCGCAGCGAGATCGTCGAGCTCGGTCGCGCGTGCGTCCACCAGGATCACCGAAAGGGCAACGTCCTCGATTTGCTCTGGCGCGGCATCGCGGCCTACACCCGCGAACGCAAGGCCCGCTACCTCCTCGGCTGCAGTTCGCTCAGTTCGCAGGATCCCGCCCTCGGCCACGCGATGTACGCGCGCCTCGCACCCGAATACCTCGCGCCGGAGCCCTTCCGGACCTCGCCCCTGCCCGCCTACTCGCTGCCGCTCGCCGAGCCGCTCGCCGTCTGCCCGCGGCCGCCGCGACTACTCCGCACGTACCTCAGCGTCGGTTCGAAAATCTGCGGCCCGCCCGCGCTCGACCGCGAATTCGGGACGATCGATTTCCTCACGCTCATCGATCTCGCCGCGATGCCCGCAGCGACGGCCGCGCGGTTCCTTTCGTAGATGGCCACGGCGGCAGATGCGGCGCGCGCCGCGGTGCGGTCGCTGCTCCTCCCGCCGCTCGTCGCGGGATGCCTCGCCGACTTTTTTTTCAGCGGCGCGCACAAGAGCATTCGCGCCCGCGTGCAATGGCTCTCCCGTGCCTCCGCGCGCCACGCAAAATGGATGGGCGTGCGCATCAATGTCCGCGGTGAGATTCCGCGCGGCGGGCTCATCGTGGCAAACCATGTGAGCTACGTGGACATCGTCGCGCTGAGCAGCGTCGCGAAGTGCGCCTTCGTCTCCAAAAAAGAAGTCGCGCGCTGGCCGCTCTTCGGGCTCTACGCGCGACTCGGTTCGACCATCTTCGTGGATCGCGAGCGGCGCAGCGCGGTCGCGGATGTCGCGGAGGAAATGCGCGAACGCCTCGATGCCGGAATGCCCCTCACCCTTTTCCCCGAAGGCACCAGCACCGATGGCAGCGACGTGCTGCCCTTCCGCAGCTCGCTCTTCGAGCCGGTGGTCGAGCTCGGCTGCCCCGTCACCGCATGCGCGCTGCGCTACTCGCTCGAGGGCGGCTCCGTCGCCGATGAGGTAGCCTACTGGCGCGACATGACGCTCGCCCCACACCTGCTCAATCTCCTCGGAAAAAGCGGCGTGACGCTCGACATTCGCTTCGGCCCCTCCTCGCGCCGCACCGGCGATCGCAAGACGCTCGCCCGCGATCTTCACTCCGAAGTCCGCGCGCTGCTCCACTCGTAGTCGCGTTCGGAAGAACGCGGTCGCGGGCTCCCTCCCGCGCCAACGAACCGTCAGCTCACGCCCATCTCGCTCGCCGCGGATTTCACGCCTTCGAGCAGCGCGCGCCAATCGTCGCGCGTCGTCCCCCAGCCCGCACTGAATCGCAGCGCACGCCCCGCATCCGCCGACGACACGCCCATCGCCGTGAGCACATGCGATGGCTTCTCCTTCCCGCTCGCGCACGCCGAGCCGGTCGAGACCGCAAAGCCGAGTTTGTCCATCACGATCACCCACCGGCGCCGGCAGTCCGGCGTCTCCGGCATGATCACCGAGACCGTATTCCAGAGTCGTTCGACTCCCGCGCCGAGCACGCGCGTCCCCGGCACCGCAGCGGTCAGTTCATTTTCAAAATGCGCGCGCCATTCGATCCGCTCACGCAGCGCACCGCCGCGGATCGCCGCCTCGCGCTCCTCCAGCGCGGCGACCATCGCGAGCACCCCGGCGACATTTTCCGTCCCCGCGCGACGCCCCTCTTCCTGCGGCCCGCCGCGCAGCAGCGGCGGAAAATTCGCCCGGCATTTCAAAAATCCGACACCCTGCGGCCCGCCGAATTTGTGCGCGCAGCCGCTGACAAAATCACATTTGCCCAGCCCAGTCGCAGACAGCCGGCCGATCCACTGCGCCGCATCGCAAAACATCGCCACGCCATTTTCCTGGCACTCCGCGAGCGTCTCCCGCCACGGCTGCAGCACCCCCGTCTCGTTGTTCGCCGCCATGAGCGCGACGAGCTGCGGTTTGTTCTCTGCGAAGCGCGGAGGCTGGACCACCCCCGAAGCCGGCGACGGCAGGAATCGAGCGGAGCAAGATAGCCTGCCGGAGGCACCCCGCACGGCAGCGCCGGAGGACGCTGGCAACCGGGTTGATCTTTCTTCGCGCAATGCCTGCAAGTTTTCTCCGGCGCGAAAACGCAGCGTCTCGATCACACACGGATGCTCAATCGCCGACGCCACCACATCGTCAAACTGCGCCAGCACCGTGTTCGCCGACTCCGTCGCACCGCTCGTGAAAACAATCCTGTCCGCACCGCATCCGAGGATCGCTGCGAGCCGCTCGCGCGCGTCCTGCAACGCCGCCTCCGCGCGCTGTCCGAGACGATGCGGCGACGACGGATTCGCGGGAAATTTTTCCACCGCCTCCAGCCAGACACGCTTCGCCGTCCCGGAGATCGGATGCGTGGCGTTGTGATCAAAATAAAGCACGGCGCAGGGTGTAAGCGCGGGATGCGGCGCGGGCAATGTGGGACCGACGACCCTTCGGTTCAAACGGTGAGGGCAGCACTGGCATCGCGGACGTCCCCAAGCGCGACTCTCGGCGCATCGCATTCGCCTCACGCACTGCCGACGAGTCGTCGGCGCTACATTGCGCTCGCGCCGTTCGCGACGTTGCCCGATGTTCCGCGGCCCGATGAGCGCACCCGCGACTTCATTTTACAAACGCAGCACCTTCGTCACTCACCTCCCGGTGAACTGCCTCTACAGCCCGTCGCATTTCTGGATCGCGAAGATGGGTGGCCCACAGTTTGGCGCAACGAGGCTGCGCATCGGCTTCACAAAATTTGCCACGCGGATGCTCGGCGAGATCGTCGAGGTGCGCTTCGAGCTTCCGCCCGGCACCGCGCTCGCGGGCGGCGATGTCGTCGGGAGCATCGAGGGCTTCAAGGCGATCAGCGACATCTACTCGTGCGCGAGCGGCGCATTCGCCGGGAGCAATCCTGCACTTTCGACGAATGTCGAACTCGTGGGAAAAGAGCCGTATGCCGCGGGTTGGCTCTACGAAGTGGACGGCGAACCGGATGATAAGTGCGTCCCGCTGGAGGAATACCGCGCCATGCTCGACACGACGATTGATAAGATTCTCGAAAAGCAGCAAGCCCACGCCGAATGACGCCAAATCCGAAATCAGAAATCCAAAATCCAAAATCCCGCTACGTGATGATCGGCGGATTTCTCGGCGCGGGAAAGACGACCGCCGTCGCCGCGGTCGCGCAGCATTTCGCGGCGCAGGGATTGCGCGTGGGGCTCATCACGAATGATCAGGGCAGTGAACTGGTGGACACGACGATGCTGCGCGCGCGCGGATTTGCGACGGAGGAAATCACGGGCGGATGTTTTTGCTGCCGCTTCAACACGCTGACCGACGCCGCGCAAAAGCTGACGGACACGACGCGCCCGGATGTCTTCATCGCAGAGCCGGTCGGGAGCTGCACGGACCTCGTCGCGACCGTCACGTATCCGCTGCGACGCATTTACGGCGACGCGTTCACGATCGCGCCGCTGAGCGTGCTCGTGGACCCGGTGCGCGCGGAGCGTTTCCTCGGCCTCGCGAGCGGGGGAAAATTTTCCGACAAGGTGACTTACATCTACCGGAAGCAGCTTGAGGAGGCGGACATCATCGTGATCACAAAGACCGACGTGCTCGACGCCGCGCGCGCCGTGGCGATCAGCGCGCGGCTCGCGGAGGAATTTCCGCACGCGGAAATCCTCGCACTCAGCGTGCGGGCGAACGACGGGCTCGCGCCGTGGCTCGATCGTCTCGCGACCGGCGAGCAAAGCCAACGCGCGACAATGCAGGTGGACTATGAACTTTACGCCGAAGGCGAGGCGCTCCTCGGCTGGCTGAACGCCACCGTGCAGCTCGCCGAGCCATCCGGTTTCGATTCGGATGCCACGTTGAAAATGATCGCCACCGGAATCCAGCATCGCCTCGCCGGAGCGGAAATCGCGCATTTGAAAATGACGCTCAACCCCGACAGCGGACTCGGCGACATCGCAGTGATCAATCTCGTCCGCAGCGATTTTGTGCCCGAGCTTTCGCTCACGCTGGACGGGCCGGTGCAGAGCGGGCAGCTCATCATCAACTGCCGCGCCGAGGCCGCGCCCGAGGCGATCCGCGATGCCGTGCAAGAGACCATCGCAACGCTTAACAGCAGCGCGATGACCGCGCGGCTCGAACACCTCGAATTTTTCCGCCCCGGCAAACCGCAGCCGACGCACCGCGATACGGTGACCGCGTGACATGAGCACGCCCGCGATTCTCTATTGCCACTGCCAGTACGCGCAGGTGGTGCCGAAGGAAGTGAAAGCCGCCGTGCTGCAGCGACTGTGCGAGAGCGGCGTGGCATTCGACGCTGTGGCCGATCTCTGCGAGATGGCCGCGCGGCGCGACCCGGCGCTGCAGCAGCTCGCGGCGAGCGGTGCGGTGAAAATCGCCGCGTGTTTTCCGCGCGCAGTGAAGGGGCTTTTCCACCAGTGCGATGCCGACCTCGCGGCAGACAAGACGGAGGTGCTGAACATGCGCACGCTGACCGCGGATGAAGTCTGCGCGCGGCTCGCTGCGCCGGATCTTCTGCCGAATTTGCCGGTGCGGGAGAAGGGAATTGCAAATTGAGGATTGAGAATTGTTCATTGCAAATTGATTCCACGCATGACGCCGAACGAACTTTCTGAACGCCTCTGGGATTTTGCGGCGCGGGTTGGAAAAGTCATGGACGCCCTGCCGGATTCGCGGATTGGCAGGCATGTTGCGGGGCAGCTTGTGAGCTCAGGAACCGCGTCAGCGCCGAACTACGACGAACCGTGCGCCGGCGAGAGCCGCGCGGATTTCATCCACAAGCTGAGCATCGCTCTCAAAGAGATGAAGGAAACACGGGGCTGGCTGCGATTTGTCGTGAAGGCGGATTTGCTTGCGGAAAAGCGGACCGGAGCGCTGGTCACGGAGAGCGAAGAACTCGCGGCCATCCTCGCAAAATCCATCACCACCGCCAAACAGTCCACGCGCAACCGCTCGACCGCGCGTCTCAATTTGCAATGAACAATTCTCAATCCTCAATTTGCAATTCCCCATGCCGCTGAAAGACGAATCCACACTCCGCGTCGTCCTCTACGAGGGCGAAGGGGCCGCTCCGCTCGATGATCCATTTTCCGCGATGACCGCGCTGCTGGAAAAGGGCTACGCGGTCACGCGCACCATCGCTGGCGGCAAGGTCGCACCGCAGGCGAAGGGCTCGCTCGTCGTGCTGGGAAAATTTGCGGGTGCTGCTCCGGCCGCGGAAGATTCGGCTGGCACGGTGAGCGTGCGCTTTCACGACATCACGAATCGCGACATCGCCGGCGTGACCGCGCTCGTCGAAGAGGAGCGCGCATCCGCGGGCGCGGCGCAGCACGGCGCGTGGAAGCCGTGGTTCCCGGTCATTGACTACGACCGCTGCACGAACTGCATGCAGTGCCTCTCATTCTGCCTCTTCGGCGTGTACGGCGTGGATGGCGAGAGCCACATCCAGGTGCAGAACAACGACAACTGCAAAACGAACTGCCCCGCTTGCTCGCGCGTGTGCCCCGAGGCGGCGATCATGTTTCCAAAATACAAGGCGGGACCGATCAATGGCGATGTGGTGAGCGCGACGGATCTGAATCGCGAGAAAATGAAGATCGACATCTCGGCGCTGCTCGGCGGCGACGTGTATTCGATGCTGCGCGAGCGGACGCTGAAAGCGCAAAGCCGGTTCAGCAAAGAGCGCGACTCGGAAAAGGCGCTGACTGAACGGCAGAAGTGCCTCGCGAAACTCGCAGCCGCCGGCGACATCCCGGCCGAGGTGCTGATGAGCCTGCCGTCGCCCGAGGAAATCGCACGCCGCGCGGAGGAGGCGAAGGCGAAGGCGGCGGCGGCGCTCGCGGCGCAGGAGAAGAAGCAGTAAACCGCGATCGGCTCAGGCTCCGACGCAAATCGCACCACCCCATTTTCCGCGTGAATATTCCTGCGGAAACGTCTGTCCTGTCGCGCCAATCTTTCACACCACGGAAAAACGAATGAGCACCGTCCAGACCCCACCCCCCGCACCAAACACCCCGAACGAAGCCGACGTCATCGCCATTGATCAGCTTCGCGAGCTGTATGGAAAAATCCGCGTCGAACTCGCGAAGGTCATCATCGGCCAGGACAAGGTCATCGAGCAATTGCTCACGTGCGTCTTTGCGCGCGGGCATGCGCTGCTCATGGGTGTGCCGGGACTCGCGAAGACGCTGCTCATCCACTCGGTCGCGGATCTGATGTCGCTCTCGTTCAGCCGCATTCAGTTCACGCCGGACCTCATGCCGAGTGACATCACGGGCACGGAGATTTTGCAGGAGACGGAGACGGCGGGACGCCGTGCGTTCGAGTTCGTGAAGGGGCCGATTTTTGCGAACATCGTGCTCGCGGACGAAATCAACCGCACACCCCCGAAGACGCAGGCCGCGCTCTTGCAGGCGATGCAGGAGCAGGTGGTGAATTCGGGCAAGCACCGCTTCGTGCTGGAAAAACCGTTCTTCGTGCTCGCGACGCAGAACCCCATCGAGCAGGAGGGCACGTATCCGCTGCCCGAGGCGCAGCTCGACCGGTTCATGTTCCTCATCAATGTCGGCTACCCGAGCGCTGCGGAGGAATTGCAGATCGCCAAGACCACGACCGGCGGCGCGGCAGCCACGCTGAACAAGCTCATCGGTGCAGAGGACATTTTGAAATTCCAGGACATCGTCCGCCGCGTGCCCGTGCCAGAGCATGTGTATGAATACGCCGTGAAGCTCGTGCGCAAATGTCGCCCCGGCGGTGCGGAGGCGCCGGACTGGGTGAAGAAGTTCGTGATGTGGGGCCCCGGCCCGCGCGCCGTGCAGTATCTCGTGCTCGGCGCAAAGGCGCGCGCCGTCCTCTACGGCAGCTACCTCGCGCGGCTCGAGGACATGCTCGCCGTCGCCGAGCCCGTGCTCCAGCACCGCATCCTGGTGAATTTCCACGCCGAGAGCGAAGGGATCGACAGCGCGGAGATCGTCCGGCGCGTGATCAAGGAAACCGAGAGCTAGACGTCCGCCCCCGGACCTCATGGCTGACTCTCACAATCTCGACTTCCTCGATCAGGGCGTCATCGGTCGCCTGTCGCGGCTGATCTTGAATGTCCGCAATCCGATGCTCGGCTCGGTGAACGGGCTGCATCGCTCGGCGACGCGCGGGGCGAGCGTGGAGTTTGCAGAATACAGGAAGTATGCGCCTGGGGACGACATCAAGTTTCTCGACTGGCGCGTGTTTGCGCGGACGGACAAATTTTTCATCCGCGAATTTGAGGCGGACACGAACCTGCGCTGCTTCCTCGTCGTGGACACGAGCGCCTCGATGAAATTCACGAGCACGCCGGAGGGCGGCACGCGATTCGACTATGCGCGCAAGCTCGCGGCGACGGTCGCACACATGCTCGTGCATCAGGGCGACTCGGTGGGGCTCACGTGCTTTGCGGAGAAGACGGTGGACCTTCCGCCGCGGAAAACGCCGTCGCATTTGCGGCAGCTTTACCAGACGCTCGCCGAGGCGCAGCCGGCGGGCGAATCGAACATCGTGCAGACGCTGCATGATTTCGCCGAGCGCATCCGGCAGCGCGCGCTGGTGATCATCGTGAGCGACCTCTTTACCGAGGTGCCACCGCTCCTCGACTGCATCAAGCACCTGCGATTTTACAAACACGATGTCGCCGTGTTTCACCTGCTTGATCGGCAGGAGTTCGATTTTGATTTCACGCGGCCCGTGCGCTTCGTGGATCTCGAGACGGGGGCGGATCTCATCACCGATCCGAGCGTGGTGCGCGACGCGTATCGCGAGGCGCTCACGGATTATCTCGAAGCAATCCGGCACGGCTGCCGACAGTTCAACGTGGACTACCACCTCACGTATCTCGACCAATCGTTCGAGGGACTGCTGACGAACTTCCTGCTCTCGCGCATCCGGCACTCGAAGAAAGGCGGACGGCGATGAATTCTAAATTTTGGGTTTTGAATTTTGGAGTGAAAAGTACGCCCGACGGCTGCAGGCGCGCGGAACACAGGCATCCCTGCCTGTGGGACGGACGGGGCAGGCAGGCTTCCAGCCTGCTCGCGGCGGACAAGGATGTCCGCCTTCCCATTCCCATCGCACAGGCTGGAAGCCTGTGTTCCGCGCGCAATCCGCAATCCACAATCCGCAATCCACAATGAGCTACTTGCAACCATGGATGCTCTGGGCGCTGCCGGCGGTTCTGCTGCCGATCATCATCCATCTTCTCAATCGCCTGCGCTATCGCACGGTGCATTGGGGCGCGATGATGTTTCTGCTGAAGGCGAACAAGGCGGCGACGCGGCGGGCGAAGATCCGGCAATACCTGCTGCTGCTGTTCCGCGCGATGGTGATCCTCTTTTTGATCTGGGCGATGGCTCGACCGATCACTGGCGGGTGGATCGGAAAAGCGGCGGGCGGTGCGCCGGAGGTCGTGCTCGTGCTGCTGGATCGTTCGGCGAGCATGGAAGGGCGCGCGCCGGATTCGCAGGAGAGCAAGCGACAGCATGCCATCGCGCTGCTCGCACAGGCGGCGAAGCAGAGTGCGGGCAGCCGATTTGTGCTCATCGAAAATGTGCTGCGCCAGCCGCTCGAAATCGCGGACACGGCGGCGCTCGGCGCGATGCAGATGGCGTCGGCGACGGACACGGCGGCGGACATTCCCGCGATGCTGCGCACGGCGCTCGACTATCTCGTGAAGAACAAACCCGGCAGCGCGGAGGTATGGCTCGCGAGTGATTTGCAGTCGAGCAACTGGCGGCCCGATGCGCCCGACTGGCAGGACATCGCGGCGCGCTTCGCGGGGATGAAACAGGAGACGCAGGTGCGCGTGCTCGATCTGTCATCGCCCGGCGGGACGAATCTCAGCATCGGACTGAAGACCGCGGATTTTCGCGTGCGTGATCCGAAGACCGGCAAGGGCCAGCTCACACTCGGCGTTGAGTTCAAGACGAACGGGAAGATTGGAACATTCCCGCTGCTCATGACGCGCGACGGCGCGAAGAGCCAGAGCGACGTGAAGCTCACCGCATCCGCGCAACGGCAGACGATGAAATTCGACGTTCCGAAGCCCGAGGCGGGCGGCGGCTGGGGCAAGCTCGAACTGCCCGCGGATGACAACACGGCGGACAACACCGCGTATTTCGTCCACCGCACGCCGGTGCCGATGCACACGACGGTGATCGGCGAACTGCCCGCGACGGCGAAGATTTTCCGCTTTGCCTCAGCGCCCGATCCGACTCGCGCGGATCGCACTTCGGAGACACTCACGCTCGCGCGGGCATCGGGCACGCGCTGGAAGGATTCCGCGCTCATCGTGTGGCAGGGCGCTGCGCCGGCGGAGGCGGAGGCGAAGGCGCTCGAACAATTTGTGAACGACGGCGGCGTGCTGATCGCACTGCCACCCGGCGGCGCAGGCGGTGCGGGAGTGGCGGGGATTTCGTGGGGCGAAATCGAGAAGAGCGGGAAGGATTCCTTCCGCGTCACGGCGTGGGATGATCTCGACGGGCCGCTGCAACGCACGGATGCGGGCACTCCGCTCCCGCTCGCGCGGCTCTCGGTGATCCAGCGTCAGATGCCGCGCACGACGACGGGCTCGGCGCATGTGTATGGCGCGTATGCGGACGGGCAGCCGTTCCTCACGGGCCGACGCGTCGGTCAGGGATACGTCTTTGCGTGCTCGACTTTGCCGGAGGAGGAATGGAGTTCGTTTGGCGAAGGCTTCGTGCTGCTGCCGATGGTGCAGCGTCTCGTCGCGCTCGGCGGAAAACATCTCGCGCCTCCCGCGAACGCGCTCGCGGGCGAATGGAATCCCGACGGCGAGGGAAGCTGGGCACCCGTCGAGACTGACCGCCAACGCAACCCGCGCTGGAACGCAGGCGTGTATCGCAACGGTGCGCAGCTCATCGCACTCAATCGCCCGGACGCGGAAGACATGCCGGAACTGGTCGAGAACGCACGCCTGCCGGAACTTTTCAAAGGCGCAAAACTCACCGTCATGGCTGGCGCGCTCGAACTGAAAGCCGACCGGCTGATGAGCGAAATCTGGCCCGCGATGGTCATCGCGACGATGCTCTTCATGTGCCTCGAAATGCTGCTCGCCACGAGCAAGGCGATGCTGCCGGTGAAGCTGAAGGCGAAGGCGAAACCGACGGTGAGCGCGGAAAAGAAAGTGGAGGTGGCGGCGTGAGCGTGTTTTTCCAAATCGCAAAATCCGGCCGTTCCGATTCACACAGGGCATCCGGGAGCACGAAGGAAACGGGAGCGGGCGCATCCAGCGGGGCGGGTGCGGCCACCAGCCGGGCACACCCAGGTGGGTCCGGGGTTTTGTAGTTGGGGTGGCGGGGTGGAACAAACACCCCCCCGGGTGCCCGGG
>JBBSEI010000083.1:0-20915 GCA_038239865.1 Chthoniobacterales bacterium | reverse complement strand
CAGGTTCACCGTCGCCGCGTTGACGCTGGTCGTCCCCGCTGTGCTCCAATTCGTCGCGTTGATCGTCAGGATGCCGCCCAACTTCGCCTCCAGCGTGCCGGTCGCATTGTTGGTCATGCTCGCCGCGCCGATGGTGATGGTCCGCCCGCTGACCTGGCTGGAAATCAGCCCGTTGTTGATCAGCGTCATCGCCCCGCCGTAGTTCTGATTGTCGCCGATGGCGCCGTCCCCGGTGAGCCCCGCATTGGTGCGGATGACGCCCGTGGTGCCGACGGTAAAAGTACCCGCCGTCCCGTCCATCTCCACGTGGCGGATGCCGAATGCGGCCCCTTCAAAAAGCACCGTGCCCGTCAGTGTCTGCCCCGGCGCAAACCCGAGGCTGGTCGCGTTCCCAGCCAGATGCGCCTGCGTAAAGGTCGTCCCACCCGCAATCCTCGTCGCGGCCGAGGTCACGTTGAAGTTCAGATCCCCATTCACCGTCACTCCGGTGACCAGATTCGCATTGTTGGCGGCGATCAAGAGGGTGCCCGTGCCGCTCACGTTGATGACTGTGTTGCTGATCGTGCCGCCATTGATCTGATACGTCCCCGCCGACACCGAAATGGCACCGGTCGCGGTGAAGATCCCCGCCGTGTGACTGATCGTGGCGTTGACCGAATTGAGCATCAGATTCACCACGGTGATCGCCGTGGCGAGCGTGACCGTGTAGTTCGCGCCCGTCGCATTGATCACCGCATCGTAAGTCGCCACGCCGCCGTTGCCGTTGTTTGGAAACAAAGGGGGCGGGGGCGCGCTGGTCCAGTTCGTATTGAGATCCCAGACGCCGCTCGCCGCGTTCGTCCAAGTCGAGGTGACATCCGCCGCGCGCACCGGCAGCAGCGCCGCGGCGCTGGCGGCGAGGATGGTGCGGAAGAGACGCGTGGCGGCAGCCCGCCGGGTCAAGATGAGAAGATTCATGGTGTTTCCTGGGTTGATTTTTCACCGCCTGCCGCATGAGAAATGCGCGGGCGCGTGCATGCCCCCGCGGGGCAGCAGCGTCGAGCTTATTTCACAGCAGAAGGCAGTGCGAGTCCGCCGGTTCCGATTCGATCTCGCGAGGAAGAACTCAAATTGAGCCGCCGCCTGCGCTTGCCAAGTTTTCCCGCGCACTCCATTTCTCCCTCTCCATGTCCAGCCAGTTCGGTCACAGCTTCCGCATCTCCACCTTCGGCGAATCCCACGGCGGCGCGGTCGGCGTGACGGTGGATGGCTGCCCGCCGCGCATCGAAATTTCCGAGGCCGACATCCAGCGCGATCTCGATCGCCGGCGTCCCGGGCAGAGTGAAATTGTCACCCCTCGCGCGGAGGAGGATGAGTGCCGGATTTTCAGCGGCGTCTTCGAGGGCAGGACGACCGGCACGCCCATCGCCGTCCTCGTTTTCAACAAGGACGCGCGGCCCGAGGCGTACTCGGAAATGGAGACGACCTTCCGCCCTTCGCACGCCGACTACACGTATCACGTGAAGTACGGCATCCGGAACTGGCAGGGCGGCGGCCGCGCCTCCGCGCGCGAGACGATCGGCCGCGTCGCCGCGGCCGCGATCGCGAAGAAGGTGCTCGCGCAATTTTCGCCCGCGCTCGAGATCGTCGCGTACGTGAAATCAGTCCATGCGCTCGTCGCGGAAGTCGATCCCGAGACCGTCACGCTCGCCGATGTGGAGGCAAATATCGTGCGCTGTCCGGATGCCGCGATGGCTCCGAAGATGATCGATTTCATCAAGCAGGTGCGCAGCGAGGGTGACAGCGTCGGCGGCGTGATCGAATGCGCGGTCCGCGGCGTGCCGCCGGGCTGGGGCGAGCCGGTCTTCGACAAGCTCGAGGCCGAACTCGCCAAGGCGATGCTCTCCCTGCCCGCGACGAAGGGCTTCGAGATCGGCAGCGGCTTCGCCGGCACGCTGCAGCGCGGCAGCGAGCACAACGACGCCTTTGAAATGCGCGACCAAAAAGTGCGCACGCGCACCAATCGCAGCGGCGGCATCCAGGGCGGCATCAGCAATGGCGAGACGATCTTTTTTCGCGTCGCCTTCAAGCCGACCGCCACCATTTTCCAGGCGCAGGACACGGTGAAAATTCCCGGTGAAGACACCGTGCTCAAGGCGCGCGGACGCCACGACCCGTGCGTGCTCCCACGCGCGGTGCCGATGGTCGAGGCGATGGCGGCGCTCGTGCTGTGCGATCACGCGTTGCGCCAGCGCGGGCAATGCGGCACGGTCTGAGCCCCGATGGATTTCAGCGCAGACATTCTCAAGGCGGCGTACTACGGCGCGTGGGTGCTTTTCATCGCGGCGCTCGGCTGGAGCGGCTGGCGGCAGGGCGTGGCGCGGCAGCTCATGACGCTCGCCGCCATCGCCTGCGCGTATGCCGCGGCCTGGTACGGCGCATCGAGCGCCGCGCCGGTCTTTGCATTTCTGAAATATCCGCCGCAGGTCACGAGGATCATCGGCGGCACGGCGGTCGGGTGCGCGACATTCCTCGGCCTTCACGGGCTGCGGCGCTGGCTCTTCCGGCGCACGGCGCAGCAAAAGACAGCAGGCGTCCGGTTGAGCTATGGAATCCTCGGCGCAATTCTCGGTGTGACATTTGGCTCGCTGGTTTTCATCGCCACCACCGTTTTTCTGGCGCGTGCAGTTGGCGTGGCCGGGAACTCGCGCATGGAGGACATCGAGCGCGAGAAAGAGCGGCACACTGCATTGCTGCCGCCCGAAGAGCCGGGGGCAATTGTCCGTGGTTTTACGAAGCTCGGCACAGCACTCGACGAGGGCTTGTCCGGTCAATTTGTGAAGCGATACGACAACACTTCCATGTCGCATGCCTTCGCCACGATTGCGAAGCTCACCATCATGGTTTCGCGGCCCGAGGCGGTGGATCGTTTCCTGTCCTATCCAGGCATCGAAAAACTGGCGTCACACCCAAAGTTGGTCGCGGTGAAGAACGACCCCGAGGTTTTCACGCTGCTCGACAACCACAGCTTCGTTCGGCTGCTGCGCCACGAGAAGGTGCTCGCGCTCGCAAACGACGACGAATTTAGCGCGCTGATGAAGCAGATGGAATTTGAGAAGGCGCTGGACTTCGCGCTCCAGCCCGGCAAGCCGCCCCCACTGCCGCCGCCACTGCCGCTCGAGGCGCAAATCCCGGACATCGCTCCCTCGCCCCGCTAGCCCGGCGAAATTTTTTCGACAAACATGCCCGCGTACATTCCCACCATCGGCCTCGAGGTCCACGTCCAGCTTAACACCCGCAGCAAAATGTTTTGCGCCTGTCCCGTCGGGTACGGCGCGCAACCGAATTCGCAGGTCTGCCCCGTCTGCCTCGGCTATCCCGGCGCGCTGCCGGTGATGAATGGCGAGGCGCTGAAAATGACCGCGCTCGCGGGAATCATGCTCGGATGCGACATCGCGCCGATCTGCAAATTCGACCGGAAGAATTATTTCTATCCGGACATGCCGAAGAACTACCAGATCACGCAATTCGACCAGCCCATCTGCATCGGCGGCGGCGTGCCGCTCCACGAATTCGCGTATCCGAAGGACGCGCAAAAATTCATCGCGAGCCCCGGCAAGGTCGTGAAGCTCACGCGCATCCACCTCGAGGAGGACGTGGCCAAGTCCACGCACTTCGACACGACCAGCGGCATTGATTTCAACCGCGCCGGCACGCCGCTCATGGAGATCGTGAGCGAGCCGGACATCGAGACGCCCGAGGAGGCGTTCGCGTACCTCACGAGCCTCCAGCAAATCCTCATCTACGGCGGCGTGAGCGATGCGGACATGGAAAAAGGCCAGCTTCGCTGCGACTGCAATGTTTCCGTCCGCCCCGAGGGCCAGAAGGAACTCGGCGTGAAAATCGAAATCAAAAACATGAACTCGATCTCCGCCGTGCGCCGCGCGATCGCATATGAGATCGAACGGCAGACGGATGCCTGCGCGCGCGGCGAGACGCTCGTGCAGAGCACGCGCGGCTGGGACGACGCGACCGGCCAGACGCGCCACCAGCGCACGAAGGAAAGCTCGCACGACTACCGCTATTTTCCCGATCCCGATCTGCTGCCCGTGGACACGACAGCCTTCATGGCCGAGGTGCGCGCGAAGCGTCCCGAACTGCCGGGCGAAAAGCGCGACCGCTTCGTCGCGCAGTTCGGCGTGACGCCGTACGACGCCAGCGTGCTCGCAAGTGAAAAGTCGCTCGCGGAATATTTCGACACCGCCGCGAAGGGCGCGGAGAAGCCGAAGAACGTCGCAAACTGGATCATCAACGATTTGCTCAGCGCGCTCACCGCTGCGGAGAAGACGATCGCGAACTGCCCAATCAGCGCGCACTCGCTCGATGAACTCGTGAACTTGATCGACGACGGCGCGATCAGCTCGAAGCAGGGCAAGGAAGTTTTCGCCGAGATGTTCACGGGCGGAAAAGGCGCGGCGCAGATCGTGAAGGAGCGCGGCATCGAGCAGGTGAGCGACACCGGCGCGATCGAGGCACTGTGCAAACAGGTGATGGATGCGAACCCGAAGGCCGTCGCGGAATACAAGTCGGGCAAGCTCGGCAGCATCAATTTTCTCAAGGGCCAGGTGCTGAAACTTTCGCAGGGAAAAGCGAACCCGCAGGTCGTCAACGACCTTCTCACGAAGCTGCTCGCGTGATTTTGCCGGTCACAAAATGACGTCGTCCGAATGCGAGGCGCGTGCCGCGGGTAGGGTGGGGGTGCCGCCCGCCGGATTTCGCGTCCCCCGGACTACAACCGCCCGCCGGTGTCGGAAGGAACGCAGGTGGCCGTCTGTCGGGTGCTGCGCGAGACGCGCAGCACGGCAGGCGGGACGCCTACCCTACCCGATGCACGCCACCCTGTTTTCTTGCGGTCCGGTGTTCCTTTTCCCACTCAGTCTCAGCAGCAGCGGTTCGGCGTGCGGAACTGCCGCTCGGTCGCGCTGAGGAAAACATTGCGCCGCGCCTTTGCCGGATCCTTCGCGCACTCGCACGCCTGCGCGATGCGCTCGCGATCGATCGCAGCTTCGCCGCTCACTTCCTTGAGCAACAGCGCGCCGAGGGCGATCGCGCCGAGGGCGGCGGTGGGATTTGCACCGGCCTGATCGAGCGGGAGCCACACGGGTGGCGTCTCGCTCATGCGCGGCGACTTTGCGCGCACGAGCAGCAGCCACCATTCGCGCAGCGCGCTCACGAGGATGAGCGCGACCATCGAGAGAAATGTCCCCGCGACCACTGCGTTCAGGCGGTTGTTGAAAACGAGTTTCGGCTGCGCCTTGAGTTCGCGCGCGGTGAATTTGATCAGCTCCGCGTCGCCGGATTTTTCCGCGTCGGCTGCGGCCTTTTCGAGCGCGGGGCGCTGCGCTTCGAGCGCGTTTGCGCCGGCGAGGAAGCCGATCTTCGGATCGCTGTGGAAGATTTTTTCAAGCCCCGCGGTCAT
The DNA here is from genome assembly GCA_038239865.1 of Chthoniobacterales bacterium. Taxonomy (GTDB): domain Bacteria; phylum Verrucomicrobiota; class Verrucomicrobiia; order Chthoniobacterales; family Chthoniobacteraceae; genus SXWH01. The sequence goes on along the minus strand of JBBSEI010000083.1, from coordinate 15,457 downwards.
CGTGACGGAGAGCAGCCACAGGAGCGGCACGACGGTCACGAGCGCGAGCGCATTGCGTCCGCCCTTGCGCGCGAGCTGCGTTTTCAAAATGATGGTCGTGCCGAGACAGAGCGCGATGGCGGCGAGGAGCTGGTTCGCGATGCCGAAGAGCGGCCAGAGCGAATTGATGCCGCCGAGCGGATCGCGCACGCCCTGGATGAGGAAGTAGCCCCAGCCCGCGACGACGAGACCGCTCGCGAAAAGATTCGACGAGATGCGCGCGGTGTCGCCGAGGCGCGGGGAGAACTGTCCGAGCAGACCTTGAAAAAGATAGCGGCCCACGCGCGTGCCGGCATCGAGCGTGGTGAGGATGAACAGCGCCTCGAACATGATCGCGAAGTGGTACCAGAGATCGAGCCAGCGGCCCTGCGTCACCTTGCCGAAGATCTTCGCCATGCCCACGGCGAGCGTCGCTGCGCCGCCGGTGCGACCGTAGAGAGTCGGCTCGCCGACGGTCTTCGCGAGTTCCTGCATCTGCGCGTCGGAGACGGTCACAGGCGCGGCTTTCCATTCGCCGCCGATGTTTAAGGGCGCGAGGAATTTTGCATCGTCCACCTGCTTGCGGACGTGCGCGGCCGCGACCTCGGGGTTCTTGCCTCTCCCCTTGGTGTTCATCGCGAGATAAGTCTCCGGCTCCATCGTGCAGGCGGCGATCATCGCCATGATCGCGACGAGTGATTCGAGGCACATCGCGCCGTAGCCGACGGGGCGCGCGTGAGCTTCCCGCGTGATGATCTTCGGCGTGATGCCGCTCGCGATGAGCGTGTGGAAGCCGCTGATGGCACCGCACGCGATCGTGATGAAGCAGAACGGAAACAGCGCGCCGGCCACGACGAGGCCCTTCCCATTTTCCGCGAAGACGGACACCGCCGGCATGTGCAGCACGGGCAGCACGAGGAACACGCCGAGCGCCAGCAGCGCGATCGTGCCGAGCTTCATGAATGTGCTCAGGTAGTCGCGCGGTGCGAGCAGCAGCCACACGGGCAGCACGCTCGCGAGCAGGCCGTAGATGATGAGCCCCCACGCGATTGGCTCCGCCTTGAAGGTGAGCGCGTGGCTCCAATCCGCATTGCCGTGGACGAGCTGGCCGCCCCACACCGCGAGCAGCAGCAGCACGACGCCGATGACGGAAACTTCGAGCACTTTTCCCACGCGCCAGAAGCGCAGGAAGCACCCCATGAAAATCGCGATCGGGATCGTCGCGCCCACGGTGAAAATTCCCCACGGCGACTCGGCGAGCGCGTTCACGACGACGAGGCCGAGCACCGCGAGCAGGATGACCATGATGGCCAAAATCGCGAGGCTGCCGATGAGGCCCGCGAAGCCGTTCAGCTCGTCGCGCACCATCTGCCCGAGCGAGCGGCCGTCGCGTCGGATGGATGCGGTGAGGATCACAAAGTCCTGCACTGCGCCGCCGAGCACGACGCCGATCAAAATCCACAGCGTGCCGGGCAGGTAGCCGAACTGCGCCGCGAGCACCGGTCCCACGAGCGGGCCGGGTCCGCTGATCGCGGCGAAGTGATGCCCGAAGACGATCCACTTATTCGTCTTTACGAAGTCGCGCCCGTCCTCGTGGATCTCGCACGGCGTCGCGCGGCGGTCGTCGAGCGTAAGTACGGTTGCCGCGATCCATTTTGAGTAAAAGCGGTAGCCGAGCGCGTAGGTGCAGAGCGCGGCGGCGAGGATGTAGCCGGAGTTCAGCGGCTCGCCGCGCTTGAAGGCGATGGCGGCATACGCCCCAGCGCCGAGCAGTGCGATGCAGAACCAGATGAGGACGGAAAGTGCTTTTTTCACAGGCAGATGGGTTGATGAGGGGCGTGGCTTATCGCCCACAATCTCGCGGAGGTGCCAGCAACATTTCCCGGCGGACGGTGCGTGGGCACGACGCACGTTTGCGCGGCGGCGGAAATTTTGTCAGCTTGCAGCGCGCACGAGACCGCATTCAGTCTTCCGGAAAATCTCACCGAACCAATCGCCATGAAAACTCCCCGCCTCATCCTCGCCGGAACCGCCGCCCTCATTCTTGCCGCCAGCGCAAACGCACAACCCGCGCCGGGCGCAAAATCCGCCGCACCCGGAGTGCCGGCAGCGGACGCGAAAGCGAAGCCATTCGCTGCGGGCGATACCAAGATTTATCTCAGCGTCGCCGAGGCGATCCAATTTCAGCTCAACATGTCGCTGCGCCTGCGCGGCAAATACAAGGACGGCCCGCAGGACCTGCTCGATCTCGCGGCCAAGACCAGCAAGGAATCCACCGCGCTCTGGACTCCCGGCGTGGACGCCGCCATGGCGCATGGCGTGGATGGAAAAAAAATTCCGAACGACCTGACGAAAAACGACAAGGCGGCGCTCGCGAAGCTCGGCACGATCAAGGACGACAAAAAGTGGCAGCTCGCGTTCTTCGAGTTCTACGCGAAGGAATCGAAGAAGAATGCCGCGGAGGCGGAGAAAGGCGCAAAGGCCGCGCAGGATGCGGATCTGAAGGCATTCGTGGAAAAGGCCGCGGCGCTGCTCAAGAGTCAGGACGAGGCGGTCGAGGCGAAATTCAAGGAGATCAAAGCGAAGAAGTGAGGCTCATGGCGAGCGCGGCGAATGACGCTGCGTGCGATTCTCGCCGGACTCGTGATTCCTGACTGATCGACAGCGTGGACACGGCGATGCTGAACATGACTGGGATTTGATCCACGGGGCCAACGCAAGCCACGCACTTTTCGGAGCATGAAGGCACACACATCGTCGTTCAACGTCACCACCCGGGGCAAGGGCACGAGCGAGATCACGGGGGAGGTGGCACGCATCGTCCGCGCGAGCGGCGTGCAGACCGGCACCGTCACCGTTTTCATCCGGCACACGAGCGCGTCGCTGATCATCTATGAAAATGCGGATCCTTCGGCGCGCACGGACCTGCATGAGTTTTTCGAGCGGCTCGTGCCGGAGGACAGCGACTATTTTGTCCACACCGCGGAAGGTCCGGACGACATGCCCTCGCACCTGCGCATGGTGCTCACGCGCACGAGCGAAACGATCCCGATCGTCGCGGGTCGCATGGCGCTCGGGACTTGGCAGGGAATTTTCCTGTTCGAGCATCGCGCGGCGCAGCATGGTCGGGAAATCACGGTGGCGGTGATCGGGGAGTGATTAGGTGCCAGTCATTAGTCGCGAGTAATTAGTGGTTAGTAGTTAGTCCGGTTTTTGAATCTGACTAACTCACTACTTATCACTAATCACCCGGCTCACCCATCGGCCCGCTTCGCTCAGCGCAGTTCATCGTCACGTCGCGGCCCGAGGAGCCGCACGCGAGGGCGGATTTTCACCTGCGGCACGCCGGCAAGCGGGTCGTCCGGCGAGGGCAGGCTGGTCGCTTCGCCGCGGAAGGCCACCGGCGCGAGCGCGCTGAGGCGCAGCCACATCATGTCATCTTCGCGGCGCAGGTCGACGAGACCGGCGAGCATCCGCGCTTCGAGCATCCCCTGCGGCGATCGATCGTCGGACCACATCGCAGGCAGTTCTTGGAGCGACACTTTTCCCTGAAATTTCAGCGCATCGAGCAGCCGTGCGGCGTCAGGCAGCTCCGCTTGGCTCAGCCGCGCGAGCGCGCCGAGATTTTGCCAGCACGACATGGTGAATCTCGGCACGAAGAAAAGCACATCGGCGAAATGCTCGACGGGCGGGCGTTCATCGACCGCGCGCTCATTTGGAAAGAACCACTGATCCAGCCGTGCCGCGAGGAGCAGCACCGCGACCGTGCCGAAGAACACGGCATTGAATTCCGCCGGCATCGCCGTGTCGCCGTTGCGGGCGATGGTCAGCGAAATCATCGTCAACCAGTACGAGGTGCCATAGAGCACCGCCCAGCCGATGACGGAGAAGACGAGCGCCACGCCCGATGCCGCGAGCACGCTGCGATTGTGCGAACGCAGATGCGAGCGCAGCGCCTGGCAGGTGGATTTTGGGGACACACTCACACATTGCCGGACAGTCGTGAACGATCAAAGACTATGTGATGACCGCTGCACCTCGCATGAAAATTTTCCAGGTATGATAGGAAGGAAGAGGACGACTCCGGATTAGTTGACGGCGAGTTCGTTCTCCTCGCCTGCCCTCCTGAAATGTAGATTCACTATCCTAAGATGGAGTGACGCTCTGGTAAAAGCGGTTCACACCATGAGGGGCATGCTGGCGGTGACAGTTCCGGCGATGTCGTTCGCGAATTGTATTGCCTTCGCAATCGTCGTGGAGTCCTGATTCGGATCGTCATGATCCACTTGTTGGGGGTATCTGTCGGATTCTTCGATGGCGGCGTTGTTCAAACGGTCGATAAGCCGTCTCTCCGGCCATTGCTGCTGCTGCTATTCATCGGCTTTGCGATTGCCACGGCCAGTTGTGCCTGTGGGCGTTTGGGGACGCTTGCCCAGCGGCGCACCATGACCAAGGATGCGGAGGTGAGTGATGTTTACGGCGTGGGGGCGCTTTTGCGGATGAGAGGGGTGGATGGGGGCTTCACGCTGGGGTGGCGCCATGCGACTTACATTTACCCGCGAGTGTCGAGCGATGGGGCGGCGGAGGGCACGCGCTGGACTATTGGCTGGGTGCCGCGTCACACGGCGGACCCGTTCTTCCTCGCGATCCGCAGCGTGGGTGCGGAGGTGGCGAAGTATCCTGCGGAACTCCGGGCGCACGTCGGTTTTCGCATGGATGCCTTTACGTTCGCGGCGTGCATTGGCGAGTCGCGAGTGGTGAAATTTTCCTACCGGCCCAGTTCTCCCAGGCAAACCAGGCTCTCCATGTTTCCCACGCCGCACTCCATCCACCCATGAACTCCAAACTAATGGCCGCGCTGAGCTTCCTAGTGGCCGACTTACTCGCCGGCTGCGCCACGCCCAGTCATCTCGTTTTTCACCAAAGCACGAGTATCGGCGCGGATGTGGCCGCCAATACGGATACAGGTCACGTCCACGCTGCCTTCGGTTACGACCGGCAGACGAATACGCTGATTCCGAAAACCAAGACGACGAACGACAACGGAGAGATCGAGCAGGAGGCGATGTCCGTGGTCTCCGCGAGCGAGGTAAAAATCAAATGGCTCGGGCTGCACGAGGTGACCGAGCAATTCGCGACCGGCGCGGCGGCGCGCAATCTCGCGCGAGACCCGAGAGCCATCGGCCAGGTGCTGAGCCTGAGCGTGCCGAGCGACAGCGCCAAACCTTGAGGAACTTATCCCATGCATTTCCGCCCTTTGTTTTCCGCAATGGTTGCCGCTTCGGCTGCGGTGCTCGGTCTCAGCGCGTGCGCTCCGAAGGCGCTCTACTTTCACGAATCCACCAAGGTCGCCTTTTCCGCGGACTATAACTCGTCCGACACGCAGCCCCTCGCGACGTCGCTGGGTTATAAGCGTCGCATCGTCGCGGTGGTGCCCGCTCAGGAACGCGTCATCCCAAATGGCGGCTCGGAAAAAAACGGCACTAATGAGGGTGAAGCACTGTCACTGGTGTCTAAGTTTAATGTGCGGGCGAGTGGCAGGGACGGCATCGTGATCACGAATAACTTCGCGAGCGGAATGGCGGCGCGGACGATGACTCGGAGCGTGGGTTCACCGGAGGCGCTGAATGTTCTGATGCATACTGCTCCGATTTTCGTCACCGCTGCGGGCGAGACGAGCACCGGAAAACCGGCGACCGAAGTCGTGAACGAGCGCCTTGCCAAGATCATGAGCAGGCGCACCACGGAGGTGCCAAGCAGCCGGCGGAAGGTCGATCTCGACGGAAGCGGAACCCTCAAAATCAGCAGACAGCAAGCTGACGCAGCGGAAAAAAAGAATGCGCTCGTGTCGGCCCCGCTGCCGAAAAAGGCGGACGTGCCTGCGAGCAGCCGAAGCGTGGACCTCACGCCGGCTGGCGAGGCTGAAATCAAAAAACGCTAACTGGTTGGGAGCGCATGGGCGCGATTGGTGGCATTAGTTATTCAACCCATTCCTACCTATGAAAGAGTCCATTCAAATCGGAAAAACAGACTATGACCTGCCGGCGCTGACGAATCTTTTGCGCCAAGTGGATGCGCAGGTTTTTAAGGACGAGAGTAAGAGCATCTGTGGCTTCTCCCTTGGCGTCGCACCGCAGGATGTCGGGCATAATGTGATCGTCATCGACGATGCGGCGATCAGTCCTCCGAAAGTGGAACTGAGGGAGTTTTCTCGCACGCTCACCGAGGAGAATCTGGCCCGCGAAATCATGAAGGTGGAAGACACGACGGGCTTGGTTCTCCGCTGTTATGGCAATGTCATCGTCAGCGGCGAGGAGCGGGTCGTTGCGCTTTTTGACCCGGCCTCACCACCACCGGCTGATGGCGGCAACACAGTTACCTTTCGCGGGAAGATGTCCACCTTCGGCGGATGGAATGACCCGGTCATGAAAAAGATGGAAAACCTGGCTTGGATCGAGACGGAGGGGCATGCCGCCGCCTATTCCGGTTTTTTTAATCCGCGGAAGGATTTCGAGGGATTCGCATGGCGGTTAAAAAAGGATGAGGTCCCCTATCTCGCCTGCCGATGGGATTACCGGGTTCTCCCAAAATCCTTTCTCGCGCAGCCGACGACCTGGGCGACAATTACCAATGTCACTAATGGCCGCTCCATCCAGGCGCGGCCGATCGACTGGGGCCCGAACAAGGAAGAGACAAATCGCGAGGCAGACCTGTCCCCATTTGTCGCCGCACAGCTAGGACTCAAGACGGATGAAATCGTCCAAGTAACTATCGCGACGCCGGCCGGACTCGCTGCCTCCGCCATCAAGCCGCCGCCGCCGATTGTGGCTCCGCCCGCCGTGGCTGCGGGTGCGCGGGCCTGTGTGTTCCTCACGGGCGACTATGCGACGCGGGTAAAGCCGCGCCAGATCCAAGCGAAGCTCGAGGAGTGTGCGCTGACGATCGATTTTCATTTCAATAGCAACGGATCCACCGCCCTCGGCGGGGAAGTCTATTTTAAGGATGGCGACGAAAAGGCGCGCGCGTTCGCCAAGGCAATCATCGACGTACTCCGTTCGCTGAACCTGCCTGACCACGGCGATCCGCTGAAGCCGGCCAGCGACAGCCGCGCTGCGTTCATCCTCGCGTATCACTGCCCGGCGGTGTTGCTGGAGCCGCTCTTCATTTCGAATCCCACGCAGGCTGCCTGGATTCGTGACGCGGCGAACCTGACATCGCTCGGGCAAGGCATCGCCCGGGCGATCAAGGCGAACACTGCCGAGGGAGCTAAGATCGGATTATCGATCGGACACCTCGGAAAAGATTCCGCCCCCGACGATCGTGGTGCCCGGCACGCGATCGAAGGATGGGAAGCAGACTACGCCAAGCGCCTCGCTGAAACGGTCGCGCGGCACCTTGAAATTCCGACTTAGCCTACCGCGCGGCCTTCAGCGCCACCGCTGCGATTTCGTCGCCGATCCATTCCCACCCGCCGCCCTCGGTGTTGAAGACGGTCACGCAGGTGCGCCGACGGCCTGCATGGAAGACGGCGAAGAAGCCGCCCATGTGGCCGCAGTGGCTGACGGCGGCGCCGCCGATGCCAGGAAGTTCGGTTTTCCAAAGGCCGCCCGCGTAGCTGCTGCCCTCAGGCGGCGTCTGCAAATGTGCGAACGTCTCCGCTTGCACAATGCGCGGTTCGCCGGTCGAGACCCACGCGGCGTAGCGGGCAAAGTCCGCAAGCGACATGTGGACACTTGCGGCGGGCGCGAGTGCGGGCGGGAATTGGTTTTCCGGCGAAGGTGTGGCGGGCGAGAGGCGATCACCGCTGCGGTAGTGGCCCCACGGCTGGTCGAGTTTGCCCGGCGTGGCAGGCGCGCCGAAACCCGCGGTCTTCAGCGCGAGCGGTGCGAAAATATGTGCGCCCAGCATATCTTCGTAGCTGCAATCCGCGGCCTGCTCGATGATCGCGCCGAGCAGACCGTAGCCGGCATTACTGTAGGAAAATTTTCCCGGAGGCTCCGCGGGCGACTTGGCGAGGAGCATTTTTGCAAAGGCAGCGCGCTGGTCCCGAGGTGTGCTCTTTCCAGTCTCGGTGGATTGCCATTCGCCGCGCGACATGCCGGAGATACCGCTGCGCTGAGTGATTAGGTGCCAGATGGTGACTTTGCGCCAGCCCTCGTTGAACGGCACGCCGGGCAGCGCTTCCGAAACGGTCATGTCCCATCGCAGTTTGCCAGAATCCACGAGCACGCCGATGAGCGCCGCAGTCATGCTTTTTGTGCAGGAGCCGATGTGCCAGATGTCGCCGGTGGTCACGCGCACTTCGCGATCCACGCGCCGCAGACCGGTCGCGCCGATGGCGATGATGCGTCCGTTTTCGACGACTGCCGAGGCGCACGCGGGGAGGTTGTATTTCGCACGGACGACCTCGATCGCGGCGGAAATGTCGCGCGGTTCCGCGGAAGTGCCGCGCAGTTCCGCCGCGAGGGCGGATGCCGCAAGAACAATGAGCGGGAGCAGTGTGCGCAGCACACCGTCAGCGAATTTCCGAAGTGCGCAGGATGACATTCGAAGCTTCAAGCCGGCGCGGTGCGGCCATCCTCCTCGATGATCTCCACCGTCGCGCGCCCGCCATGCTTCGTCGCTGCCGCATCGAGAAGATTCCGGATAGCGGCGATCGTCGCGCCATGTTTGCCCACGACTTTGCCGATGTCGGACTTCCTCATTTGCAGTCGGAAAATGGTCTTTTTCGACGTGTCGTCCTTGATGATGACCACCTCATCGGGAAACTCGACAAGCTGCCGCAGCACGAAATCAAGGAAGCGTTCCATGGCCCCGTTGTAACCGCTGTGCGGGAAAACGGAAAAGCGGAAAGTTCAGGAACAATGCCCAAACTTTCCGCTGAAAATTTTTCCGCAGGCGCTCTCTGCCGCCGGAGCAGAGTGCGGACGCGGGCTTCAGACCGCGCCTACTTCGCGGCAGTCGCGGTCGCCCGGCGGATCTGCTTGATCAGGCTGCGAACGGTGTCGCTCGGCTTCGCACCCTGGCCGATCCAGTATTCGGCGCGGGCGAGATCAATGTTCGCGTTCAGATCCTTTTTCTTCGGATCGTAGTTCCCGATGATCTCGATGAACTTCCCGTCGCGCGGGCTGCGCTGGTCGGTGACGACCACTTTGTAGTACGGAGTGTTTTTTGTGCCTTCGCGGCGGAGACGGATTGCGACCATGATTCTTGTTTTTTGTGCTGCTTGTGTTTTGAAAATTTACTGTCCGCCCCTTTTGAAGAGTCCGACGCCTTTGGATTTGGCCATCATCTTCTGCATCTTGGGCATTTGCTTCATCATCTTGCGCATCTCATTGAAGCGCGTGATGAGGTCATTCACTTGGGTGACGGTCGAGCCGCTGCCACGGGCGATGCGCTGTCGGCGGCGGGCATTGAGAATATCCGGCGTCGTGCGCTCTTTGTGAGTCATCGAAAGGACGATGGCCTCAATCCGTTTAAGCTGCTTTTCGTCTAGCGAAAGGTTTTTGAGATTACCCATGCCGGGCAACATGCCAAGGATTTTTTCCAGAGGCCCCAGCCGGCGCATGAATTTGAACTGCTCGAGGAAATCATTGAAGTCGAACGTCGCGGTGCGAATCCGCTGCTCCATGCGCTTCGCATCCTCCTCGTCGATCGCCGCCGCCGCGCTCTCCACAAGCGTGATCACGTCGCCCATTCCGAGGATCCGCCCCGCGAGGCGGTCCGGATGAAAGACCTCGAACGCCTCCATTTTTTCGCCGGTGCCGGCAAATTTGATCGGCCGCTTCGTCACCTCGCGCATCGAGAGCGCCGCGCCGCCGCGGGCATCGCCGTCGAGCTTTGTGAGGATGAGGCCGGTGATATCGAGCGCCTCGTGGAAATGCGTCGCCACGCTCACGGCCTGCTGGCCGGTCGCCGCGTCCGCGACGAGCAGCACCTCCTGCGGCTTCAGGTATTCCCGCACGCTGCGCACCTCGGCGATGAGCGCCTCGTTGATTTCCTGCCGGCCCGCCGTGTCGTAGATTTCGACGTTGTGCGGATTCTGCGCGAGCCATTCGGCGGCGAGTTTCGTCGTCGCGAGCACATCCGTCGCGCCCGGCGGCGGGACGAAAACGGGGATCGAAAGCTGCCTGCCAAGCGTCGCGAGCTGCTCGATCGCGGCAGGGCGGTAAAGGTCGAGCGCGATGAGCACGGGAGCCTTGCCCTGCTTGCGCAGAAAGTTCGCGAGCTTGCCGCAGGTCGTCGTCTTGCCCGCGCCGTTCAGTCCGACGACGAGGATGCGCGCCGACCCCGTGAGATCGAGAGGTGATGCATCGCCGCCGAGCAGCGTGGTAAGTTCATCGTGGAAAATTTTGACGATCTGCTGGCCTGGCGTCACCGACTTCAGCACCTCCTCTCCGAGCGCCTTCTCCCGCACCCGCGCGATGAAATCCTTCGCGACTTGGAAATGCACGTCCGCCTCCAGCAGCGCCATGCGCACCTCGCGCAGCGCATCGGTGACGTTCGACTCCGAGATCTTCCCCTTCCCGGAAAGATTGCGGAAGACTCCCTGAAGTTTGTCGGCGAGCAGGCTGAACATGAAGGCGCGGACCTTAACCCTCCGCGCGCTCTTGTCCAGTGAGGCTCACGGCGGCTCTGTCCCACCTTGAAAGTTGAGCGTTGAACGTTGAGCGTTTGACGTTGATCCCGCCGAAGGCGCCTCCCGGCTGAGGGTGCCGGTTCAGAAACCGGACGGTCCGCTGCGCGAGGCTCAACTCCAAACTTTTAACGTCTAACGTCTAACTTCAAGAGAGGACATTGCGTCACAGCGACGCTCAGTTCTCGCGCCGACGCAGGCGGTCGAGAGCGACCGCCGCGACGATCACCGCGCCGATGATCACGCGCTGCGTCCAGTCCTCCCACGCCATCGCGGTCGCGCCGTTGCGGAGCACGGTCATCATCAGCGCGCCGAGCACTGCGCCGAAGACGCTGCCGCTGCCGCCGTTCAGGCTCGCGCCACCGATGACCACGGCGGCGATCACGTCGAGCGCGAGGTCGGGCGCGCCGGTCGGGTCGCCTTGCGTGAGGCGGGAAAATTGCAGCGCACCCGCGAGGCCGAAGAGCGCGCCGGCGAGCGTGTAGATTCCGATTTGCGTCCAGCGCACGCGGATGCCGCAGAGGCGTGCGGTCGCCTCGTTCGAGCCGATGGCGAAGATGCGCCGGCCGAAGACCGTGCGGTTCATCACCACGGCGACGAGCACGGAGAGCGCGATGGCGAGCCACACACCGGCGGGCAGCGGCCAGAATTTTCCCGGCTCCTCGACGGCGAGCAAATTGAGCAGCCATGATTCGCCGACCTTTCCGTCCAGATTCACCGTCTGATTTTCCGAGCGCCAGAGCGCGACTCCGCGGATCACGCTCATCATGCCGAGCGTGACGATGAACGGATTCTGCCGCAGCCCCGCAATGAGCGAGCCGTTCACGCAGCCGACGCACGCGCCTGCGAAAATCGCAATCGCACCCGCGGCGAGCGGCGCGTTTCCGGCGTTCAGCGCCTTCGCGAGGAAAACGCTGCACATCGCCACGGTCGAGCCGACGCTGAGGTCAATGCCGCCGCTCACGAGGATCAAAATCATCCCGAGCGCACCGACGGCGACGATGGCGGTCTGCGTGAGATTTTTTTTCCACGAGCCGCCGGTGATGAATGATGTCAGCCCGCTGAACGCCTCGTCCGGCTGCGCACGCATTTTTGAAAACGCATCGGCGAACGTGACGCTCTCGTGCTGCTGCTGCATCTGCTGATTTTGCCAATCGCGCACGTCCTTCCACGCAAGCAGCGCGCAGAAAAGCCCGACGACGACTGCGAGTGCGAGGACCGGGCTGAGCAGCGAGGTGATGCGGCAGAGGACGTTCATGCGGGGTGGGAACGTAAGGCGGCGGGAGGGTGTCTTGTCGAGCGCGCGGCGGGCTGTGTTCCTCGTTTGAAGTTGAGCGTTGAACGTTAAGAGTTTGACGTTGAGCCCCGCGCAGCGGCCGAACAGTTTCCGAACCCGGGTCCTCAGTTGTGAGGCGCCTTCGGCGGGATCAACGTCAAACGTTCAACTTTCAACGCTCAACTTTTAATGAAAATCGCGAAGGCGTGCCCGCCCCCTGCCTTCGGCGGCTACGGAGTTGCCCCGATCGCGGCCTCCATGAGCGTGTGCTCGGTCCATTCCGCGGCGGGGCGCACGTTGGCGAGGCTGCCGCGGCACATCACGCCGACGGTGTCGCACACGCCGAGCAATTCCGGGATGTAGCTGCTCACGAAAAGCACCGCGCGGCCCTGCGCGGCGAGTTCGCCGATGAGCCGGTAAATCTGCGCCTTGCTGCCGACATCAATCCCGCGCGTCGGCTCGTCGAGCAGCAGGATTTTTGCGTCGTGATGCAGCAGGCGGCCGAGCGCGATCTTCTGCTGGTTGCCGCCGGAGAGTTCGCCGATGGGCTGCTCTGGGTCGCGTGCGCGCACGTCGAGTTTTGAAATCCATTGCTGCGTCACCGCGCGCTCGCGTCCGCGGAAAAGCCAGCCGCCGCGTGCGACCGGGCGCGTCGCGGTGAGATTTTCCGACACCGGGCGGCGCAGCATCAGGCCCTCCTCTTTCCGGTTCTCGCTGAGCAGGCCGACACCCTGCGCGAGCCGGCGCGATGGCGAGGTCGCGCGCTCGTCGTGGCCGAAGACGGCGACGTGATTCGCACCGAGCGCATCAAGCCCGAAAATCCGCCGCAGCAGTTCCGTCCGCCCCGCGCCGACGAGGCCGAACAGCCCGAAGATTTCCCCCGCGCGGACTTCGAGCGACGCCGCGCGCACCGTGGAGTTCGCTTTCAAAACGACTTCGCCGCGCGTGTGCTTGATGCGCGGATATAGCTCGCTCACCTCGCGCCCGACCATGAGCCGGATGATGTCCGCGAGCGGCGTCTCCGCCATCGTGCCCGAATCCACGCTCTCGCCGTCGCGCAGCACCGTGAAGCGGTCGCACACGCGCCGGCATTCCTCGAGGAAGTGGCTGATGTAGATCACGCCCGTGCCGCGCGCCTTCAGTCGCGCGATGACGGCGAAAAGCCGCTCCGCATCCGCCTGCGTGAGGCTGCTCGTCGGCTCGTCGAAAATGATCACGCGCGGCTCGCCCGCCAGCGCGCGCGCGATTTCCACGAGCTGCTGCCCGGCGATGGAGAGCGAACCCACCGGCGCATCGAGCGGCAGATCGCCGTGGCCGAGTTCCGCGAGCGCGCGCCGCGCCGTGTCACGCATCGCGTCGCGCCGCAGCCAGCCCCAGCGCGACGGCTCCGCGCCGAGCGTGATGTTCTCCGCCACGCTCAGATCGCGCGCGAGATTCAGCTCCTGGTAAATCATCGCCACGCCCGCGCGCCGCGCCTCGAGCGGAGTGCGCGGCGCAAACGGCTGCCCGTCGAGTTCGATGCGCCCGCTGTCCGCCTCGTGCGCGCCGCTCAGGATTTTCATGAGCGTGCTCTTGCCCGCGCCATTCTCGCCGATGAGCGCATGCACCTCGCCCTCCGCCACCGCGAGCGAAACGCCCCGCAAAGCCGCCGTCGCGCCGAAACTCTTGCGGACATCCTGAAGGAGGAGGCGGTGGGACATTGGGGGTTGGTTCGGTGAAAATGACGTGCTCGCTGCGATTCGTCAGCACTGCTGCTCTTGCATGCAAACCACGAAACCGAAGCGAAGCACGAAGGAAAAAGGGAGCGCACGCTTCCAGCGTGCAGTGTCCGGCATCCTTGCCGGACACACGGCGCGCGCAGATCGCTCGTTCTGCGCGACCGTGCATCCGATGCCGCCCGATGGTCTGCGCAGGATGCGCAGACCGGCACGCTGGAAGCGTGCGCTCCCGTTTCGCTGCGAGATTCGCGAGCCCGTCATAGACAGAGAACCGCCGGAATTCCGCCGCCCCATCCGGGGCGGTTGCGTTTGAAAATCCGTGATCCGGTGGCTCGCGCCACCGGCTAATTTCCGTCAGCCCTCCGGGCTGTCCGCATCCCTCGCAACGCGGACAACGTATCAAGGCGCAAGAGTTATGGCTTTCGGCTTGTCCGACTTCTGTTCGTGCGGCACACTGCGACACATGATCCAAGTCAAAGCTTCTCTCCCCCGTTTCGCGTTAAGCGTTGCCACGCGCCGCTCGAACCTAAACTAACCAACTATGTCCACACCAACGCCAACACCCGCTCAATATCCTCCACTAAAGCAAGGTGCCATAATCGGCGGTTGGTTATGCTTCGGTCTCGGAATGCTCTGTATGTATTGGTCCCTGTGGCTTTTTATCCTCTACGGCCCATTATTCATAGCAGCCTTTATCCTCGCGGTTAGCGCGATGTCACAGAGGCGCATTCTGACTGGCGTTGCTCTCCTGCTCTGCACCATCGTCGTTCCTATTGTGCATGTATTTGGTCTCGGAGTCACCCGAACCAAAAATGCTTTCGTCAATGCAGCGAATGGGCCAAGCGAAGCCCCTCCGCTTGCGTCTGTGCCGCACATCACTCCTGTCGTTGTCGAATACGACACGAATAGGTTTGCTTATGGCACAGTGGAAGATTTCGAAGCTAATCGAGGAAATGACGGGAAGTATTCCGCGAGAGGTGTTGCTGCGATCGTAGATAAGAACACCGATAAGGCCATATTCTACCTCCACCTTGACTTCACGGAAACTGCCGGCGCCAGCGTTGTTGTAAGCGATTCTCCTAGCCGAAGCGGGTTGACCATCTATTTTTTGAAGCTAACGAAGCTGGATTTAGCGGGAATTAATCAGCTTCGTTCGTTTCTGGCCAAGGCCAAACAGTGGAGTGCCACGGCTAGAGCCGAAAAAGTTTCCAATTACACGAAACAGATTGGCATCCTAAGCAGTGCTATGTGCATTGCGCGAGACGATCAATTCAGCAGCAACGCCGGAAGTGCAAATTATGCCGTAACCTTTCGTGCGCAGAATCCAGAGACGTGTGTAGTAACTATGCGAGGACTCCAAGGTGGGGTCCTTACGGAGATCACTGTCAAGGAAATCGAATGGGACGCACTGCTCTTCGTTTCAGACAACTTGGACAAACTACTTGATCCATTTCTATCGAGGGCGCAAAGCATTTTTGCTCGTGATAGAAACTCGAAACAGCAGGAGGCGAACGAGAAAAACAGAAGGGATGCAATATTCAAATAACCGGGAAATAGGGGGCAGGCTCCAACTGTTGTCAGCTCGCAGGTAGGCGCGAACGGACTGGATCCCCGCTCACTTCAAATACTTCTCCAGCGGAGGCCGGAGGAGTTCGGCGTTGGCGGGGGCGGCCATGTTTTCCTTCGTCACCACGACCACGCCGGTATCAATGCGCTTCTCGACGGGCTTGCCCTGCAGGTGCGCGACGAGCGCCTTGAGCGCGTCGCCGCCGATGCGCATCGGGTTTTGCAGCACGAGTCCCTGCACGT
>JBBSEI010000082.1:0-20984 GCA_038239865.1 Chthoniobacterales bacterium | reverse complement strand
GCGAGGCGGTGATCGGACTGATCGAGCGATACTCGGAATTCCGCATCTCGACGCGCGCCTTCGAGACCGCATGGACGCGCGCACAGCTCGAGATGCGGCGGCTCCACATCCGTCCCGACGATGTGCAGCTTTTCCAGCAACTCGCCGCCCACGTCCTCTTCCCGCAGGCGCGGCTGCGGCCGTCCCCAGCGCAGCTCGGGCGCGTCACCGCAGGCCAGCGGGCGCTCTGGGCGCAGGGCATCTCGGGCGACCTGCCGATCGTCGTCGTGACGATCGGCAATCAGCGCGACATCGAGGTCGTCCGCGAGGTGCTGACGGCGCACACATTCTGGCATCTGCGCGGGCTGAAGGTCGATCTGGTGCTGCTCAGCGAGGAGCTCGCGAGCTACGAGGAACCGCTCACCGCCCATCTGCGCCGGCTCGCCGAAGCCCACGCGCAGGCCACTGGCGTGGATCAACCCGGCGGCGTCTTTCTGCGCTCGGCAAACAAAGTTTCCAAGGACGAACTGATCGTCATCCTGGCCGCCGCGCGCGCGGTGCTCGTGGCCGCGCGCGGCACGCTGCGCCAGCAATTGGCCGCGCCGCTCCCGGTCGGTCCGCAGCCGGTGCCGAGAGTGCCGGGGAAACGATTTCGCGAAGAACCGTCGCAACCGCTGCCTTTCATGGAGCTGGATTATTTCAACGGACTCGGCGGGTTCACCAAGGACGGGAAGGAATACGCCATCTACCTCGGTCCGGGGACGCAGACGCCCGCGCCGTGGGTGAACGTCATGGCGAATCCGAGCTTCGGCACGCTCGTCTCCGAATCGGGCTCGGGCTTCACCTGGTATGGCAACAGCCAGAGCCATCGCCTCACGCCGTGGTCCAACGATCCGGTCTCCGATCCGGCCGGCTGCGCCATCTACATCCGCGATGACGACATGGGCGTCTTCTGGTCGCCCACGCCGCTGCCGATCCGCGAGATCGATGCCTACCGCGCGCGGCACGGCCAGGGATATTCGATTTTCGAGCACAACAGCCACGCCATCGAGCAGGAGCTGCTCACCTTCGTGCCGGTCGATGCCGCCGGTGGACTCCCCGTGCGCGTGCAGCGGCTCCGCTTGCGCAACCGCTCCTCGCATCGCCGCAAGCTGACCGTGACCTCCTATGCCGCGCTGGTGCTCGGCGCCGATCCGGAGGAAACGCGAATGCACGTCGTGACGAAGTGGGATTTGCAAAGCCGCAGCCTCTTTGCGCGCAACGCCTACGAACCGGCATTCTGCGACCGCGTGACCTTCGCCACCTCGAGTCCTGCGCCAGCTTCCTTCACCGGCGACCGCGCGGTTTTCATCGGACGCAACCGCTCGATGCGCAATCCCGCGGCCATGGACCACGAGCGGCTGGTGGGCGGCGCCAGCGCGGGCCTCGACCCGTGCGCAGCAGTGCAGATCACCGTCGAGATCGAACCGGGCCAGGAAATGGAAGTGACTTTCCTGCTCGGTCAGGCCGCCGACGAAGCGCAGGCGCGCGCGCTCGTCCAGCGGCTCCGCGATCCGGCCGGCGTCGAGGCCGCGCTCCAGGAAACGCGCCGCTGGTGGGACGATCTCCTCGGCACGATCCAAGTGGAAACTCCCGAGCCTTCCGCCAATCTCCTGCTCAATCGCTGGATGCTTTACCAGACGCTGAGCTGCCGCATCTGGGGGCGCTCGGCTTTTTACCAATCAGGCGGCGCTTACGGATTCCGCGACCAGCTCCAGGACGTGATGGCGCTGGTCCACGCCGCGCCGCACCTCGCTCGCGAACACATCCTGCGCGCGACCGCCCGGCAGTTCGTCGAGGGCGACGTGCAGCACTGGTGGCATCCCGAGACCGGCGCCGGCGTGCGCACGCGCATCACCGACGACCTGCTCTGGCTGCCCTTCGTCGCGGCGCATTACGTGCGCACCACCGGCGACGCCGCGATCCTCGATGAGGTCGTGCCATTTCTCGAAGCGAAGCCGCTGGCGGATAACGAACACGAAAGCTTCTCCGTCCCGGCCATCTCCTCCACGCGCGGCTCACTGCTCGAACATTGCCGGCGCGCCATCGCCCGCGCCACGACCGCCGGTCCGCACGGCCTGCCGCTCATCGGCGGCGGCGATTGGAACGACGGCCTGAACCGCGTCGGCATCGAAGGGAAAGGCGAGAGCGTCTGGCTCGCTTGGTTCCAGGTTTGTGTGCTCAAGGATTTCGCGGAATTGCTCGAACTGCGCGGTGGCGCAGCCGAGGCCACCGAGTGCCACACCCACGCAGCGAGCCTTGCGAAAACGATCGATGACGAAGCTTGGGACGGCGCGTGGTATCGCCGCGGATATTTCGACGACGGCAGCCCGCTCGGCTCCGCGCAATGCGAGGAAGCGCGCATCGATTCACTCCCGCAATCCTGGGCCGCCATCGCCGGTGCCGGCGATCCCGAGCGCGTGAAAAACGCCCTCCGTTCGGTCGAAGAAAACCTCGTCCTCGAAGCCGAGCAGATGATCCTTCTCTTCACCCCGCCCTTCGACAAAACACGGATGGACGTCGGCTACATCGCAGGCTACCCGCCCGGCGTCCGCGAGAACGGCGGCCAATACACCCACGGTGCCGCCTGGGTCGCGCTCGCCTCTGCGCGCCAGGGCGACGGCGATAAAGCCGTCTCCCTTCTCCGCATGCTGAACCCGATCGAACACGCCCGCGCCGAAAAAGATTCGGCGCGCTACAAGGTCGAGCCTTACGCCGTCGCCGCCGATGTCTATGCGCTGAAGGACCACGTCGGTCGCGGCGGCTGGACGTGGTATACCGGAGCGGCAGGCTGGATCTACCGCGTGTGGCTGGAGGAAGTCCTCGGGTTCAAACGCCGCGGCGACACGCTGACCATCGACCCGGTAATTCCCAAAGACTGGCCCGGCTTCCGCCTGCGCTACCGGCACCAGAGCACCTGGTACGACATCGCGATCGAGAACCCCGCCCACGTCTCCCGTGGCGTCGCCCGAGTGGAATTGGACGGCACCCTCGTGCCAGGGGAAACCATCCCGTTGCACGACGACCAGCAACCTCACGCCATCCGCGTTTCCCTCGGGCCTCAGGACAAGCCGGAGGCTTGATCAGAAATTAACCCCGGGATTCAACCGGGGATTCCGTCCATTCGTCCCTCACGGCCACAGCCACAGGATCAGCCCGCCCGCGAGGATGCTGAGCCCGAAAAGTAGCGCCACATGCGCGAAGAGCCGGCGCGACCCGAGCATCGCCACGGCGCCGCCTTTGAAAACCAGATTGGCCAGCGCCGCGATGAGGATCGTGCGCCAGCCGGTGCCCGCCTCCAGGCCTTGCGCATCGACCAGCCGCGCCGTGGAAAGCGTGATCGCGTCCATGTCCGTCAGGCCCGAAATCACGCCGACCGCGTAGAGCCCGGCGGTGCCGAAGTGCTCTTTCGCGGCCGCCAGAGCGAGCTTGATGACGGCGTAAATGAGCGCGAAGAGGAGCGCCGTTTTGAGATGCGCCGGGTTCTCCTGCGCGGGCAGTTCGGCGGGTTCTTTGCGCGTGAATAAATAGGCGCCAGCGGCGATGAGCGCCATCGCGCCGAGCATTGCGCCGAGCGGCAGCGCGAGCTGCGAAAAGCTCCCCGAAGCGACGATGCCGATCTCGATCAGCACGCGCGCCATCGCCACGGTCGAGGCGATCATGATCAGCAGCGCGACCAGCGCCGCGCCCGCCGGAGCGCCGCGCGAAATCCGCGCCGAGCTGACGGTGGTCGCCGTGCTGGAAACGACGCCGCCGAGCGCGCCGGAGAGCAGCACGCCGCCGACCGCGCCGAAGAATTTGTAAGCGACGTAACCGGCCAGACTCAGGCCGACGATGAGCACGACCATGAGCCAGATTTCAAAAGGATTGAGCGCGCCGAAAGGCCCGTAATTTTCGTGCGGCAGCACCGGCAGGATCACCATCGAGATGAGCACGAACTGCATGATCGCGCGCATATCGGCATCGCCCACCGCGCCCGCGAACCGGTGCAGCGGCTGCTTCCAGTGCAGCAGCAGCGCGACGACTCCGCCGAGCATCACCACGAGCAGATTCTGCCCCGAGACCAGGAACGCCCCGAGCGCGTAGAGCAGCAGCACCGCGAACTCCGTCGTGAGCCCGCGGCTGTCGTCGGCGCGCAGCCGCGGCGGATTCGAGAGGAACATCAGCGCCGTCAGCGAGACGAAGCCCGCGGCGAGAATCCAGCCGCCATGGAGCTGCGCCAATTGCCCGCAGATCGTCCCGAGCAAGGTGACGAGCGGGAAGGTGCGAATCCCGCCGAGAGCGGTCTCGACGCGCTCGCGCTGGAGCCCGATGAGCAATCCGAGCGCGAGTGAAATGAGAAGCTGCTGCGCGATGACAAGGTCCATGAGTTGCCGAGTTTGCTTCGCACTGCCCGCCCGCGCCAAGGCTCATTGAAAAGCGGCACGCAAGTCCGGCTCCGAAGTGCGGAGGTTCATCGGCTTCATCCGCGAGCGCGAGCGTGAGGCGGCGGCGCGGAGGGGAATGAAGTTTGCCCGTCGGTCGAGGAGGCCACGCATCGGTAATGGGGCCTGTATCGCAGAAGGTTCCGCTGCGCCTCGGGGTCGCTCAGTCCGCCGAGTCCGCTCTTCAGGCTGGCAAAGGCGTCAGCGGCCGTGAGGTGGTGAATCGTCATTGACGGTTCGCTCAGCGTCCCGAAGGACATCAGAAATTACGCGTGTCTCAGGCGGGGCACGAGCGCAACCGGGGCCAAGCGTATCATCGACCCGTTCGGAGCGAGTTTGTCGCTCATCCTCGTCGCATCAGGACAGGCTAGAGCGCGGGGATTGTATCGCAATGCCGGCGTTCGTCGCGGCGGCCAGCCGCATAGGCTTCAATCACGCGGCGGATCTCGTCGCGGACCGCCCGGAAGACGGCGAGCTGTTCCTCCTCGGTGCCTGTGGCGTGCGCGGGATCGTCGAAGCCCCAATGGTGGCGGTTCACGCGACCGGGGAAGATAGGGCAAGCCTGGTCGGCATTGCCGCACACGGTGATGACTGTCTCGACTCCCTGCTCAAGAAACTCGCTGACGTGTTTGGAATGGTGGCCGGAAATATTGATGCCGATTTCATGCATGGCTTTGATTGCGAGCGGATGCACGTAACCGACGGGTTTGGAGCCAGCGCTGACGACGCGGATAATGTCACCAACCGCTGAGCGCAGGATGCCTTCCGCGAGGTGGCTGCGGCACGAGTTGCCGGTGCAGAGGATAAGGACGAGCGGCTTTCCCATGATGACGGAGAGCTTCAGCAGCAGCCGCTGCCGGCGCCGCCCGCGGCTTGCGGGAGGCACACGTCTTTGGCGAGGCAGTCCGTGTGCTTGGAGCCGAGTTGAAAGCTGAGCACGCCGTCCGCGGCGGTCACTTCCAACACCGGAAATTGCGAGATCGCGCAGTCTTCGTATTCGATTTCCACGCCGAGATCATCGGAGCGGAAAAGCGGCCCGGCCAAGTCGAGGACGCCAGCGAGTTTGCCCGGCGCGAGGCGATGCTCGACATCATCGGCGACCCACGCCTGCAGGGTGCAAGCGGAGGTCTGGCGGATGGTTCCGCCGCAGTCGATGAAGCTCTTGTCGATCCGGCCAGCTTCCGTGATGTGCGCGTGAGGGGGGATGACGTCGCCATCCGGGAGGATGAAGCGGAGTGCGGCTTCCGGGTGAGTTTCGAGGTGAGTTTTGAATTCGCTGATTTTCATAAGTTGAGAGTGGAGGAGCGGGACTAAGGGCGTGGGGTCAGCCGCAGCGAGGCCGTGCCGATACCAAGGGCGCGGGTGACTCGCCGCCTAACTCTGGTGTGAAACCGCGGCGAAGACGCAATGCCACATGCACCAAGCCGATTAAGACGGGCACCTCGATCAAAGGGCCGACCACGGCGGCGAAGGCCACGCCGGATTTGATGCCGAAAACCGCGATGGCCACGGCGATGGCGAGTTCAAAGTTGTTCCCCGCTGAAGTGAAAGCGAGCGTGGTTGAGCGCGGGTAGTCCGCTCCGAGTCGCTTCGCCATGAAGAAGCTGACGAAGAACATGATCGCGAAATAGATGGTGAGCGGGATGGCAATGCGCACCACATCCAGCGGCAGTTCGACGATGGCATTCCCCTTGAAGGTGAACATCACGACGATGGTGAAAAGCAGCGCGGCCAGCGTGATCGGCGAGATGCGCGGGATGAACTTCCGCTCATACCAGTCCTCGCCTTTCAACGGGACGAGCACCACGCGGCTGAGCACACCGGCGGCAAAGGGAATGCCGAGGTAAATCATCACGCTCCAAAAAATCTCGGACATCTCGATCTTCACAACTTTGCCTTCCAAACCGAAATACGGCGGCAGCACGGTGATGAAGAGCCATGCGAACGCGCTATAGAAAAGGATCTGCGCGATGCTGTTGAGCGCGACAAGTCCCGCGGCGTATTCGCGGCTGCCCTTCGCAAGTTCGTTCCAGACCAGCACCATCGCGATGCAGCGCGCGATGCCGACGAGGATCAGACCGACCATGTAATCGGGGTGATCGCGCAGCAGAGTGACCGCAAGGAGGAACATGAGCACCGGGCCGACGAGCCAGTTTTGCACCAGCGAAAGCGTGAGGATGCGGGTATTGGAGAAGACCGTGGGAAGCTGCGCGTATTTCACCTTCGCGAGCGGCGGATACATCATGAGGATGAGACCGATGGCGATGGGCAGGTTGGTCGTGCCCACGGTCATCGGTGCGAAGAACGCCTCGGGATCGGCGAGGACGAAGTGACCGAGCGCGACGCCAAGCCCCATGGCGGCGAAGATCCAGACCGTGAGGTAACGGTCGAGGAACGACATCTTCTTGGCGACGGAATCAGGGACAGTGCTTTCCATATCGTGGGGTGATGCGGGCCGGGCGCTCAATTGAAGCGATCCACAGCTTGCTGGAGAAGAAGCCGCGCCATGCTCAGTTTGTAGGATTCCTCAAACTGTGGAGAGGCGACGAACTTCGCCCACGCCTCCGGGTGAAACTCAATGACTCGCCGCTGCACGCCGATGCCGCTGCTTTCGACGCGCACATCGAAGCCACCGCCTTTGGCCGTCTGGTTGTAACGCAGAGTGGAGAGATCCGGAAAAAGTCCGTTCGCGCGCGGGGCGACTTCATCAGCGGGGAGATTCGGTTGGGTATTCATGTTGTGGTTTGGCGAGAGCGGGCGCGCAGCGTGGTTTTCGGCGGATCAAGCGATGGCTTTCCGCAGGGCGGCGACCCGCCGACTACTAATCATGTCCACGCACTTGAAAAAATCTCCGAGGCAGGGGCAGCACAGGCGGTAGAAGACATTCAGCCCGCGCTTCTCAATCTGGACCAGACCCGCGGACTTCATCACCGAGAGGTGCTTTGAAACTGTGGACATATCGGCACCGACGAGTTCGGTCAGTTCGCACACGCACCGCTCGCCAGCGATCAGCGACTCGGCAATCAGGATGCGGGAGGGATGGGCGAGAGCCTTGACCACTTGTGCGCGAAGCTCGCTGCGGGCTTTGATCTT
Source organism: Chthoniobacterales bacterium (assembly GCA_038239865.1). Lineage (GTDB taxonomy): Bacteria > Verrucomicrobiota > Verrucomicrobiia > Chthoniobacterales > Chthoniobacteraceae > SXWH01. The sequence goes on along the minus strand of JBBSEI010000082.1, from coordinate 13,449 downwards.
GGCTGCTGGCATACTTGGCACTTTAGCCAAGTATTGGCCTGCGTCAATATGCGAGTTCGGGGATTTACCGAGGCCGAGTCAAAGCAAGGTGCCAGCGCACCGCACGCCGGCAAAATCCCTATTTCGTTCTGGAACGGGCGATTGCCGCCGGAGCGAGGTGAATCGCCATCGGTGGCTCGCTTCTGAACGATTGTTCCGAGGAGTTCGGCGCGGACTGGCGCTCATGGACAGATCTGAGCCTTCCATTCCTCCGCTGCGAGGTCGAGTTGCAGGTCGAAGCCGACCTTGCGCGCCACATGCCGCATCGCGGCGTTATCCGGCAAAATGTGACCGATAATTCGGCTCAGTTTTTCCTCGCGGCCAATCTGCACGAGAAGCTCCAGCAGCCGCGTGCCGAGGCCGTGCCCCTGCCACTTGTCGCCGATGACGATCGCAAACTCGGATTCATCGAGCCCGTGCAGTTTGCTGAGCCGACCGACGCCGAGAATCTCGCTCGCGCCACCCCGCCGGTGCTCGACGACGAGCGCGATCTCCCGGTCGAAATCGGTGAAGCAGATGCGGCGCAGCCGCTCGTGCGCTATCCGCTGATCGAGTTGCAACATCCCGAAATAGCGGAAGTGGACGCTCTCCTCGGAAAGCGTGCGGTGGAACTCGATCATGAGCGGCTCGTCCTCGGGGCGGATTGGCCGGATCGTCACCGGTGCGCCGTCGCGCAGCTTCCACGCGCTGATGTATTGCGCGGGATAAGGTCGGATCGCGAGCGGCGGCAGATCGCTCTCGGGCACGTCCGCGCCGTGAACAACCACGCGCGCGTCCAGAGCGAGAAATTTGTCGCCCGCGGCGACGAGCGGGTTGATGTCGATTTCTTTGATCCAGCGCTGCTCGACCACGAGATGGCTGAAGCGCACGAGCAATTCATCGAGCCCGGCAAGGTCTGCCGCCGCGCGCCCGCGCACGCCGCGCAGCGCGGTGAAGATGCGTGTCTGCTCCATCATGCGGCGCGCCAGCGTCGCATTGAGCGGCGGCAGTCCGAGCGCGCGATCTTTGAATACCTCGACGAACTCTCCGCCCGCGCCGAAGAGCAGCACCGGGCCGAACTGCGGATCGGTGGAGCTGCCGAGAATCAGTTCGCAGCCGTCGCGCGCGATCATCGGCTGGACGCTCACGCCGAGGAAATCGCCCGCTCCGCTGCGCTCGGCGACTGACTTCTCGATCTCGCGGAACGCCCGCCGCACGGCAGCCGCGCCGTGGAGATTCAGCTTCACCCCACCGACATCGGTTTTGTGCGTGATCGTTTCGGAGAAAACTTTGAGCACGACCACGCCGCCGAGTTTCGCCGCGAGCTCGACGGCTTCGTCCTCGCTCCGCGCCGCGTGCGTCTCGACGACCGGGATGCCGTAAGCGGCGAGCAGCATCTTGGACTCGATTTCCGTGAGCAAGGTGCGGCCCGCTCGACGCACGCTCTCGATGATCTTCGCCGCCTTCGCTCGATGCTCGGTGGCGTGTTCCGAATGCGGCGGGAGGGCCGGTGTTTCGTAAAGCGCATCGAGGGCGTGGCTGTAGCGCCACATGTGCGCGAAGGCGCGCGCCGCGGTGTCCGGGAAGGCGTAGGTGGGAATGTTCGCGCGATTCAGGATCGCCTCGCCCTCGGCGATTTCGCGCGCGCCCATCCAGCTCGCGAGGAACGGCTTTCCGTTGAGCTTCGCAAAGGCGGTGAGCCGCTCGGCGGTCGCCGTGGATTGCGTCATCGCTTGCGGCGTGAGGATCGCGAGGACGCCATCATTGTTCGCGTCTTTGGCGGCGATTTCGACGGCGCGTGCGTAGCGCTCGGCGTCCGCATCGCCGAGCAAATCGACCGGATTGTTGCGGCTCCAGTGCGGCGGAAGCAGCTCGTCGAACGCACGAAACGATTCGTCGGAGAGCGGCGCGATTTCACCGCCGCTGCGCACGAGCATGTCGGTCGCGAGCGCGGCGGGGCCGCCGGCATTCGTGATCATCGCGAGCCGCGGTCCGCGCGGACGCGGCTGCTTCGCGAGCACCTCGGCCATGTCGAAAAGCTCCGCGATGGTGTCCACGCGCAACACGCCGACGCGGCGGAATGCGGCGTCGAGCACTTCATCGCTGCCGGTGAGTGCGCCGGTGTGCGATGCCGCCGCGCGCGCCGCCTGCTCCGTGCGGCCGACTTTTATGACGATGATCGGCTTCGTCAGCGCGACCTCGCGCGCCGCGGAGAGAAAGGCGCGCGCGTCGCCGATCGCCTCCATGTAGATGACGATGCTGCGCGTGTGGGGATCGTCGCCGAGCCAGTAAATGAGATCGCCCCAGCCGACATCGAGCATCGAGCCGACGGAGACGAACGCGCTGAAGCCGACGTTTTCGCGGAAGCTCCAGTCGAGGATCGCGGTGCAAAGCGCGCCGCTCTGCGAGATGAAGCCGACGCTGCCCGGTAGCGCCATGCCGGCCGCGAAGGTCGCGTTCAAGCCCGCGTGCGGGAGCATCACGCCGAGGCAATTTGGGCCGAGGATGCGCATGCCGCCACGCCGCGCGTTCACGAGGATTTGCTGCTCAAGCTCGCGTCCCGGCGCTCCCGTTTCTTTGAACCCCGCGGAGATGATGACCGCGCCAGTGACGCCGGCCTTCGCACACTCCGCGACGATGCCCGGAACAGTCCCCGCGGGCGTGACGATGATCGCGAGATCGACCTTCGTCGGGACATCGGCAATGCGGGGAAATGCCTCGATGCCGAGCACGCTCGCGCGCTTCGGGTTCACCGGAAAAAGCGCGCCGCCGAACTGGCTCGCACGCAGGTTCTCCATGAGCGTTCGTCCCACGCTGCCCGCCGATTCCGTCGCGCCGATCACGGCCACCGCGCGCGGCGCGAACATCATGTCGAGCAGCGGCCGGCGCTGGCGCAGGATGTCGTGCGCGCGGTCAGCTTTTCGTTGGAGCGTCGTCGTGCTCACCGAGCCTCCTATTTCGCGAGTTGTTTCTCTTTCTCCGCAATCGCGAGCGTCGTCTTCAGCACGGTGTCGGGAGTGAGCGAGATGCTGTCGATGCCTTGCTCGACGAGGAACTGCGCGAAGTCGGGGTAGTCGCTCGGCGCCTGGCCGCAGATGCCGATCTTGCGGCCCTTCGCGCGGCAGGTCGCGATCACCTGCGCGATCATCATTTTCACCGCGTCATTCCGCTCGTCGAAGATCGGCGCGACGATCTCGGAGTCGCGATCGACGCCGAGGATGAGTTGCGTGAGGTCGTTCGATCCGATCGAGAAACCGTCGAAGATTTCGGCGAACTGCTCGGCGAGGATCACGTTGCTCGGGATTTCGCACATGACGTAAATCTCGAGCCCATCTTCGCCGCGCCGCAGCCCGTGTTTTTCCATCTCGGCTTGCACGCGCCGGCCTTCCTCGACGGTGCGGCAGAACGGGATCATGAGCTTGAGGTTCTTGAGCCCCATCTCGTCGCGGACCTTCTTCATCGCGCGGCACTCCAGCGCGAAGGCGGCCTGGTAGCGCGGGTGGTAATAGCGCGAGGCACCGCGGAAGCCGATCATCGGGTTCTCCTCCGTCGGCTCGAAGGCGCGTCCGCCGATCAGGTTCGCGTATTCGTTCGTTTTGAAATCGCTCAGCCGGAGAATGACGTCCTTTGGATAAAACGCGGCGGCGATCATCGCGACGCCTTGCGCGAGCTTATCGACGAAGAACTGCGGCTTGTCGGTGTAGCCGCTGGTGAGCTTGTCGATCTCGGCTTTCACCGCGGGCTCAAGCGTGTCGTAGCCGATCAGCGCGAGCGGATGGACCTTGATGTAGCTCGTGATGATGAACTCCTCGCGCGCCAGGCCGACACCGTCGTTCGGGATGAACGAGAGCGAGAATGCTTCCTCGGGATTGCCGACATTCATCATCACTTTCGTGCGCGGATGGCCGAGTTCCTTGAGGTTCACGCGCTGCACCTCGAACGGCAGCTCGCCTTCGTAGATGAAGCCGGTATCGCCTTCGGCGCACGAGACCGTGACGCGCTGGCCGTCTTTCAACAGTTCGGCTCCGCGCTCGGTGCCGACGATCGCCGGCACGCCCAGCTCGCGACTCACGATCGCCGCGTGGCAGGTGCGCCCGCCGCGATTGGTCACGATCGCCGCGGCCTTTTTCATGATCGGTTCCCAGTCGGGGTCGGTCTTGTCGGTGACGAGGATTTCGCCCGCCTGGAATTGATCGAGATGCTGCACGCTCTTGATGACGCGCACCGGGCCGGTCGCGATCTTCGCGCCGACGCTGCGGCCGGTGACGAGCACCCGCCCGCGCTCCGCAAGGCGATACGTCTCGTAGGTGTCGGACTGCTTGCGCGACTGCACGGTTTCGGGCCGCGCCTGCACGATGAAAAGCTCGCCGGTGTTGCCGTCCTTTGCCCACTCGATGTCCATCGGCATCGGGTGCCCGCGTTTGGCGGAGTAGTGATCCTCGATGATGCACGCCCAGCGCGCGAGCGTGAGGATTTCCTCGTCGCTGATCGCGAACTTTGCCCGCTCATCCGGCGGCACGGGGACGTTCTTGACCATCTTCCCGCCGCCGATGTCGTAGATGAGTTTGAACTCCTTGTTGCCGCAGACTTTTTGGAGGATCGGCGCGAAGCCCTGCTTGAGCGTTGGCTTGAAGACGTAGTATTCATCGGGGTTGACGGACCCCTGCACCACGTTTTCGCCAAGGCCATAGGCGGCATTCATGAGCACCGCGTCGCGGAACCCGCTCTCGGTATCGAGCGTGAACATCACGCCGCTCGCCGCGAGGTCTGAGCGCACCATCCGCTGCACGCCGACGCTCAGCGCGATCTTCTCGTGGTCGAATCCTTTGTCCGCGCGATACGAGATCGCGCGATCCGTGAAGAGCGACGCGAAGCAGCGCCGGCACGTCTCCAGAAGCGCGGCGGGGCCTTGCACATTGAGATAGCTCTCCTGCTGCCCGGCGAAGCTCGCGTCGGGCAAATCCTCCGCCGTCGCGCTGCTGCGCACCGCCACATCGGGCGGATGCACGTCGGTCCCGCGGAGCTGCTCGTAGGCGTCGATGATTTGAGCCTCCAAATCCTCCGGCAGTCGCGCGCCGAGGATCGCCTGCCGCACCTGCAACGCGCGGCTGCGCAGGTTCTCGAGGTCGCGCGTGTCGAGGCCGGCGAGGATGTCTTTCATCTGCCGATCGACGCCCGCCTCGCGCAGGAAGTAGCGATACGCCTCCGCAGTGACGGAGAAGCCGTTCGGCACCTTCACGCCTTGCGCCGCGAGCGCGCGATACATCTCCCCGAGCGACGCGTTTTTTCCACCAACCAGCGGCACGTCTTCGATGCCCGTGTCGGCAAACCATTTGATGAAGCCGGGCTTCGTTTCGGTCTGCGGCTCCGCCGTCGCGGCCTGTGGTGCTTCGAGTGTCGTTGTCATGGTGTGGTTCAGGTTGAGGGTGAGATCACGTCGAAACGATCCGCCGCTTCACAAGCCCGCGCAGCACGCCGCCAACGCCGCTGCAGCGCTCGCGAAGCGACATCGGCTCGCACGGGCTCTGAAAAATCGGTTCCGCAAATGATCGGTCGGTCGTTGGAGGCATTCATGGCTGTCGCCCACTCGGGCTGATCCCAGCGTAACGCCGTGCCGATCTGCGACTCCCCGGTGCTTGCCAATTGATTGCCGTATCTTGCCCGCCGCTTTGCTCAGGAACGCTCGACGTTCCTGAGCACCTCGCCGCCGCCGATCGTCTCGATGGTCGTGACGCCCCGGCTCGGGATGAAGGTCTGGAGCGCCACATGGCCGCTGTGGATGAGGTAAAAGCGATCCGCATCGAATGTCTCCTGGAGGATCTGCTGCTGCACACCGAAGCGCTCGTAAGTGGCGCAGCCGGTGAGCAAGTGGAGATAATGCGGATTGAGATCCTTCGTGAAAGGATGCGTCGCGATGGCGGTTTCGAGCGTGTTCATTTTAACCTCCCGTGGGCAGCGCCGCGTGCAGGTCGGGCTTGCGGCTTTGCACGAGCTTCAGACGGGTGGCTTGCAAGCGATGCACGAGCACCTCGGCCATGCGCTTCATCAACTCATAGCCGAGCGCCTTGTCCGCCTCACAATCATCGCGCAACCGCAGCGCCTCGAACATGACGGCGCAAGTGTCCTGCTCCGCCCACGCATCGTAGTGCCAGCAGTAAGGCGGGAAGAGCCACGACCAGCCGAGCACTTCGCCCGCGCCCAGCGTGGAGATCGGCACCGGATGGCCGGCGCTGCGGGTCTGAAGCGCCACCTTGCCGCTCTCGATGAGGTAGAAGTGGCGCGCGTGATCGCCCTCGTGAAAGATGTGCTGGCCCGCCGCGAACTGCGTCTGCTTCGCGGCATCGGCGAGGACGCGGAGATGCGCCGCGCACATGCCGTTGAGGAACGGATGCGGCGAGTTGATGAAATCTTGTGTGTTCATGGAGTTGTTGGTTGAGGCGTGGTCGGAGAATTGCGAATCGCGCGGACTTCCTCGGTGATGTCGATGCCGACGGGGCACCATGTGATGCAGCGGCCGCAGCCGACGCAAAAGCCGACACGCTCAAGCACAGCGCTCTCTTTGGCGGGGATTGCAGTCACGGCATTGAAAGCATCCGCGTGAGAACGCACAGACGCTCACCAGTAATTGCCGTTTGTTCCCCGCAAATTGGCGAACCCGGTTTCAAGCATTTCGGCCAGCGGCTTTCGTGGCAGAGCCGAAGAAGACTCGGCCTCGCGCGACCCAAACGTGCGAGCGTCCGGCGAAAGGTATCGAACGTGTTCGCGCGGACGTGCTTTTGCAGCCATCCCCACTTGCTGAGCGTTTTAATTTCCTGTGCGGTGACGATGGCAGGGCCTCCGCCGAAGGCATCCACAGGCGGTTTCGAGCAGTCATTTGACCACTCATATGTCACGCATCCCTGAATGAGGACACCGCCGTGCGCCCCGGTGTCAGAAGAAAGCGGGGGGCGAGAAAATCAGGCGTCACGCTGTCCGGCATTTCCAATTGCTCGCCCACGGCCGGCATTCACCTCCACGAATTGAAAACGTGCGCCACACCATGCCGGTGCAGCGTCTCGAAGTATTCCGGCTGCAACCACGTCTTGTTGCGCAATTCGATCCCGTAGTCCCAGCCTTTCGGAAGTGCACCGAGGAATTGATCCAGTGCCGCCACAAAATCACGGCCCGTGACAGGCAAAACAATTGTCCGACAAAATCAGCCGCACATCGCGATTGAAACGCACCTCACCTAACGCACTGGCTGCGGAGAGTGAGGTGAGGAGGAAGATAGGTGCTGGCGTCGGGCATAAAGCCGACCTGCCGGATGTTGTTGTCCACCGCGGTTTGCAACAGCGCGTAGAGCTTGCTGGATTCCTGCGCGGCAATGCTGACGTCGAGGATTTCGACGGTCAGCGAGACGGAGCAGGCGTGGCTGCTGTAATTGGGCAGCCCGAGTTTCTTCTGATAGGTCATATGGAGAATGACGGTCATGATTTGGGGTTCCTTTCTGGTTCTTGTTTTTGGTTGGGACGCAAAAAAGCCCGGCCGCTTTCGCAGCCGGGCTCATCGCGGCGGTTCGTGATCCTGTTCAGTTTTCCTTCGCGCCCGGATCGGCGGCGGGAAGGGCCTCGCTGACAGCGCAGCCCTCGCGGTCCGCATCTTCACGCAGCCGAGCCAGAGCATCGCGCAGGAGCGACGACGCGAGGCGCGTCATCGGGATGCGGCGGGCCTTGGCGGCGTGGTAGAGCGGACTGATGAGATCGCGCTGGAGCTTGGGCGAGTAGTGCGGGCTAATGGCACGCAGGGCCTCCTTTCTGAGTTGGAAATCCCACGTCGGAATCGGCGCGGGATGGAAGGGGATGCAGCCAGTAGCTACGTCCTCCTCCTTATAATTATGGGCCGAATCCCGCGGGTTTGACACAGCCGGGACGTGAGGCTACCGGGCGCGGCGGGGTGAAAAGCGATTTCCCGCAGCAGGGATTTCCTGCATTAGTAGTCCCATGAAACGTTTCGCCATTCTCCTCGCTCTTTTCTTCACCGGTTTCTGCCACGCCGGCGGAAAAGTCCACCGCTACCTCTACGCCGCCACGCCCGACGGCGCGCAATTGGACAGCGGCTCGGGCACCGGCATCCTCGTGTTCGACATTGACGATGGATTCAAGTTCGTCCGCCGCATCGAAGGCCCGATGCTGAAGGGTGGCGTCCGCGAGCTGACGGGCACGACTGCGGCGCACGCGCTGTTTGACTCGACGACGGACAAACGCATGGGCCGGCTCGACCTCGAGACCGATAAGGTCGTTTGGGAAAAGGAATTCAGCGGCGGCTGAGATCGATTGTCAGCGACGCCGGATGGTGCGAAAATTTTCGTACCGACGGGCTGGTGGGGACCGCGAGAAGAGGGAGAATTCATCGTCATTGACGGCCCAACCGGCTCGCGCGGACCAGACCCAGCCGGGGATCGGCCGCCCGCAGCACCATCACCCCGCCATCGCTGGAGACATCGCCCCCGGAAAAACTCGCCTCGATTTTGCGACGATCGAAGTTTGAAAAAGAAAGAAGTTCGGCGTTACGGTCTGGCAATTAGCGAAGTCCTTTCGGTTGTTTGTTTGAAGACCCTCAGCCGTGGCGGTTTATCCGCAGGACTCCGCTAACTTTTTGCCCAAATGATGAAATATCCGGGCTAAGATTCTCCCAGCTAGCGGGCTGTGTTGGTACCCCGTTTTCCCCTTTTCGATGCTGACGCTCAAAGCCCAATCCCACGGTCGTTTTTGCGATGGTCTTTCCCGCCGAGATTTCCTGCGGATCGGCGGGCTTGCGCTGGGGGGCCTGAGCTTGCCGTCGATCCTCCGCGCCGAGGCGCAGTCAAAGGTGGCGCGCTCGCACAAGGCGGTGATCATGATCTTCCTGCCGGGCGGGCCGTCGCATCAGGATATTTTCGATCTGAAAATGGACGCGCCTTCGGAGATCCGGGGGGAGTTTCGCCCGATCTCCACGAATGTCCCGGGCATCCAGATCACCGAGCACCTGCCGCGGCTCGCGCGGATGATGGACAAGGTCACGCTCATCCGCTCGATGAGCGACTGCGACCCGCAGCACGACGCTTTCCAATGCCTCACGGGCCGCTCGCAGAAGCAACAACCGCCGGGCGGTTGGCCGGCGTTTGGTTCGCTCGTCTCGAAGATGCAGGGCGCGGTCGATCCGGCGGTGCCGTCGTTCGTCGGCCTCGCACCGAAGATGGGCCACATGCCGTGGGCGCGCTGTGGCGATCCCGGCTTCCTCGGTGTGGCCCACGCGCCCTTTCAGCCAAACAAAGGCAGCGGCCTCGACGACATGACGCTGAGCGGTGTGACGCTCGACCGCCTCGCGGATCGCAAGGCGCTGCTCACGGGCTTCGATAAATTCCGTCGCGACGTGGATGCGAGCGGGCTGATGGAAGGACTCGACGCGTTTAATCAGCAGGCCTTCGGTGTGCTCACTTCCAGCAAGCTGCTCGACGCGCTCGATGTGACCAAGGAAGACCCGCGGATCGCCGCTCGCTACGGCACGGGAGACGCGAAGAACCGCGACGACGGTGGGCCGAAACTCATGGAGCACTTTCTCGCCGCGCGGCGCTTGGTGGAAGCTGGCGCTCGCTGCGTGACGGTCGCGTTTAGCCGCTGGGACCATCATGGAAAAAATTTCGACGCTCTGCGCCAGGATCTGCCGCTGCTCGATCAAGGGCTCACCGCACTCATCACCGACCTGCACGAGCGCGGGCTCGACAAAGATGTGTCGGTCGTCGTGTGGGGCGAGTTTGGCCGCACGCCGGCGATTAACAAGGACGGCGGTCGCGACCACTGGCCGCGCGTCTCGTGCGCGCTGCTCGCCGGCGGCGGCATGCAGCACGGGCAGATCATCGGCGCCACGGATCGGCTTGGCGGCGAAGCGACGGAGCGCCCGGTGCGCTTCGGCGAAGTCTTCGCCACGCTCTACCAGCGTCTCGGCATTGATGTGGCCAAGACGACCCTCGACGATCTCACGGGCCGCCCGCAATACCTCGTCCCACCCGACTGCTCGCCGATGCGGGAACTCATCGGCTGATCACTTTCCATGCTGACCATCAAAGGCCAACCCACCGGACGTTTCTGCGACGGCGTTACGCGGCGCGATTTCCTCAGGATCGGCGGCCTCGCCATGGGCGGGCTTTCGCTCCCGCAAATCCTCCGCGCAGAAGCGCAGTCCGGCGTCCGCAAGTCGCCGAAGTCCGTCATCATGATCTACATGGCCGGCGCGCCGCCGCATCAGGATCTCTTCGACCTGAAGATGGACGCGCCGCTCGAAATCCGCGGCCCTTACAAACCCATCTCGACGAAAGTCCCCGGAATCCAGATTTCCGAGCACATGCCGCATTGCGCGCGGATCATGGACAAGCTCGTGCCGATCCGCTCGATGGTCGGTTCGCTGAGCGGCGATCACGATTCGCACATCTGCTACACCGGCCGCTCCGCGCGCGGCGTGCCGATGCCGCCCGGCGGCTGGCCGTCGATCGGCTCGGTGATGACGAAACTCTGCGCCGCGACCGGCAAGGAAGTGCCGCCTTTCGTCGGCCTCGCGCCGAATGCCGGGCATCCGCCCTACGGCTCGCCCGGGCATCCAGGCTTCCTCGGTCCGGCCTGCGCGGCCTTCCGCCCGAACGGCGCGGGGACCAGCGACCTCCAGCTCAATGGCATCACCAGCGACCGCCTCGCCGACCGCCAGGCGCTGCTCGCGAGCTTCGACAGATTCCGCCGCGACGTGGATCACAGCGGCCTCATGGAAGCGCTCGATGTCTTCGACGCGCAGGCCTTCAATGTCCTCACCTCCAGCAAGCTCCTCGATGCGCTCGACGTGTCGAAAGAGGACCCGAGAATCCGCGAGCGATACGGCAAGGGTGATCCGAAAAACTACGGCGACGGCGCGCCGCGCAACAACGAGCACTTCCTCGTCGCGCGGCGACTCATCCAGGCGGGTGCGCGTTGCGTCACGATGAATTTCGGGCGGTGGGATTTCCATTCGCGCAATTACTCCGAGTTGCTCACGCACCTTCCGCTTTTCGATCAGGGCTACAGCGCGCTCATCGAGGACCTGCACCGCCTCGGCTTGGATAAGGACGTGGCCGTCGTCGCGTGGGGCGAGTTTGGCCGCACGCCGACGATCAACGCGGACGGTGGCCGCGATCATTGGCCGCGTGTCGGCGGTGCGGTCGTCGCGGGCGGCGGCTTCAAGACCGGCCAGGTCATCGGCGCCACCGATCGTCTGGGCGGCGAACCGACCGAGCGCCCGGTCCACTTCGGCGAAGTCTTCGCCACGCTCTACCACTGGCTCGGCATCGACCTGCAAAACGTGACGCTCCCCGACCTTTCAGGCCGCCCGCAATATCTCGTCGATGGCTTCGCGCCGATGAAGGAACTCGTCTGACGGTGCTCCCGATGAAATCGAGAAAGTGAACGAACGCCCGACACCCCCCAACAACCCATGAGCTCGTATCTTTTTCGCCCCTCCATGAATCGGCGGGCCTTTCTGAGCGCCTCAGCGATGGGCCTCGCGGGGCTGCGCTACGGGGCAGCCGCCGCGACAGCTCCGGTCACCGCGCCGCGCAAGCCGGCGAAATCCACGGTCCTTTTTTTCCTCTGCGGCGGCGCCTCGCACATCGACATGTGGGACATGAAACCGCAGGCACCCAGTGAGTTTCGCGGTGAGTTCCAGCCGATCCGCACGACCGCGCCGGACATCCATCTTTGCGAACACCTGCCGCTGCTCGCGAAGCAGGCGCACAATTTTTCGCTCGTCCATGGCGTCACCGACTTCGGCCGCGCGACCGGCGATCATCACGCCGGCTATTATTACAATCTCACGGGGCACCCGCCGGATCAGACCTTCAAACAGCAGGGCAACGACCGCCGTCCATATCCCGATGACTGGCCATTCGTGGGCAGTGTGGTCGGCGCGCGCCGCCCGGCGCATCCGTCGCTGCCATCAGTCATCTCGCTGCCGCACAAACCGAGCAAGCTGCCCTACACCCGGCCGGGCCAATTCGCCGGCCGGCTCGGCATGGAGCACGATCCATTTTATCTCACGGGAAAATTTGACGAGCCGCTGAACTTCAGCGCGCCGACGCTGACCATGGAACGCGGCATGAGCCCAGCGCGGCTGGATTCCCGCCGCGAATTGCTCCGCTCGCTCGACGCCGCCCGCCGCCAACTCGACCACGAAGCGCAGGCGCAGAACTACCAGCGCCAGCAGGAACGCGCCTTCGCCCTGCTGTCCTCAAGCAGCACCTCAGGCGCGTTCGACATCGCCTCCGAGCCGGCTTCGGTGCGCGAGCGTTACGGAAACACGATCAACGGCACCAGCCTGCTCATGGCGCGGCGGCTCGTGCAGGCGGGAGTGCCGTTCGTCACGGTCTTTTGGAAAGGGGACGAAAGCATCGCCGCGCAGTGCAAGAGCGCGGGCGGTTGGGACACGCACGCGGATAATTTCAACTGCCTGAAACAGTATCTTCTGCCGCAATTCGACCGCGCTTTTTCCGCATTCATGGAAGATCTCAGCGGCAGCGGTTTGCTCGACGAAACGCTCGTGCTCGTGACCAGCGAAATGGGCCGCATGCCCAAAGTCGGCGACCGTCGCTCGGGCGGAAAAATCGGCGCCGGTCGCGACCACTGGACGGCCTGCATGAGCGTGCTCATGGCGGGCGCGGGCATCCGCGGCGGGCAGGAAATCGGCGCGACCGACGCGCGCGCCGAATATCCGAAAGACCGCCCGATCGATCCGGCGGACGTGATCAAAACCGTCTATCACGCCATGGGCATTACAAACCTCGAAGCCAGCGACCTCTTCGGTCGCCCTTACAACCTCCTCGAAGACGGCAAGCCGCTGCTCGAACTCTTCGGCTAGCTGCCGCTGCACTCACTTCACCCGATGAAACACTTCTCCACTGTCCTCGCTTCGTTGTTCACGCTCGGCACCGCTGCCTTCGGCGCGATCCCGATCAGCCTGCAGATCGAAGCGACCGGCAAACCCGAGCTCATGTTGCGCGGCAAGGACGCGCGCCAGCAGTTGCTCGTCACCGGCAAGCTCGCTGACGGCATGTTGCGCGACTTCACGCATGGCGCGACCTACACCGCCGCGCCCGAGGGCATCGTGAAAGTGGATGCGAGCGGCATTCTCACGCCGGTGGCCGATGGTGCGGTCACGATCACCGCCGAGACCGAAGGCGTGCGCGCGATTTTTCCGGTGAAAGTGCAAGGCTCGGGTACCACGCAGCCAATCAACTTCGGCAACCAGATTGTCCCCATCTTCACCAAGGCGGGCTGCAACTCCGGCGGCTGCCACGGCAAGGCGAGCGGGCAGAATGGCTTCAAGCTCTCCCTGCTCGGCTTCGAGCCGGGCGAAGACTACGAGCACATCGTGCAGGAAGCGCGCGGGCGCCGCGTC
>JBBSEI010000081.1:0-21044 GCA_038239865.1 Chthoniobacterales bacterium | reverse complement strand
TGTGGACAATGTGGACGTGGAAGCGGCGACGAAGCGCGGCGTGATGGTGATGAACACGCCGGCGGGCAACACGATTTCGACCGCTGAGCACGCGTTCAGCCTCATGATGTCCATCTCGCGGAACATCCCGCAGGCGGATGCCTCGGTGAAGGCGGGCAAGTGGGATCGCAAGTCTTTCGAAGGCGTCGAACTTTACGGCAAGACGCTCGCCATTCTCGGCATGGGCCGCATCGGCACGGAGATCGCGCGGCGCGCGATTGCGTTCGGGATGCGCGTGTATGCGTACGATCCGTATCTCTCGGCAAGCCGCGCGCGTTCGTTGCAGGTGGAACTGGTCGAGCGGCTCGATGAGATCGTGCCGCTCGCGGATTACATCACGATGCACATGCCGCTCACAGACGAGACGAAGAACATGCTGAACGCCGAGCGTCTCGCGAAGACGAAGAAGGGCGTGCGCATCATCAACTGCGCGCGCGGCGGACTCATTGACGAAAAGGCGCTCTATGATGCGCTGAAGAGCCGGCAGGTCGCGGCCGCCGCGCTCGACGTGTACGAGGTCGAGCCGCCGCCCGCGGATTTCCCGCTGCGCTCGCTGCCGAACATCGTTCTCACGCCGCACCTCGGCGCGAGCACGGCGGAGGCGCAGGAGAATGTGGGCATCGAGGTCGCGCAGCAGATCCGCGCGATGCTGATGAGCGGTGAAGTCCGCAACGCGGTGAACATGCCGAACATGGATGCGAAGACGCTCGCGATCATCGGGCCGCACATCCGGCTCGGCGCGCGCCTCGGCACGCTCATCCGCCAGATTGCGGCGAAGCGCTGCGACACGCTGCACATCAATTTTTCCGGCAAGATCAACGAGCACGACACCACGGCGATCACGCGTGCGATTTTGAAGAGCTTCCTGCACATCGCGAGCGGCGGCGAGGCGAACGAGGTGAATGCGCCGGATTTTGCGAAGCAGATCGGGCTGAAAGTCACCGAGAGCCGCGAGAGCACCGGCGGCGATTTTGCGGAACTCATCGAACTCACCGCGACCGGCGAGGGCGGATGGGTGAGCGTCGCAGGGACGTTCTTCGGCAATCAGGCGCGCATCGTGAAAATGAACGGCCGCCACATCGAGGCGAAGCCCGACGGCGTGCTGCTGATCTACGAGAACAAGGATCGCCCCGGCATGGTCGGCTGGATCGGCAACCTCATGGGCAGGCACGGCGTGAACATCGCGAGCATGAGCCTCGGCCGCACGGAAGCCGGCGGCCTCGCACTCGCCGTGCTGAACCTCGACAGCGTCCCCGGCGAAGCGGTGCTGAAGGAAATGCTCGCCGAGCCGGACATCAAGTCCGCGCAGGTGGTGCAGCTTTAGCGCGTCGCGCGCGGCTACTTTTTCAGCGCGGCTTCGATTTCTGCTGCGACTTTCGCGGCGAGGCCCGAGTAGCCCTCGGGCGTGAAATGCACATTCGCCGGGAGCTGCCACTCGCTCAGTTTCGGCTCGCTGAAGTCGTGCAAATCGTCCGTCGCGACGCCCTCGTCCTTCATGACGCGCGCGGCGGTGGCGTTGTATTTCATCTCGTCGGCGTGTTCCCGGCCACTGGAGTTTTCCGGCACGCGCGTAGTCGTCGCCCAGATCAGTTTCGCGCCCGTGGCCTTCAGTTTTTTCACGAGTTCGCGCAGATTCTTTTCGTATTCCTCGAGCGACGAAACCTTCGGCGCGGCCATGTCCATTTTGCCATCCTTGAAATGCTTCAGGTCATGCAGGCCCCAGTTGAAATGGATCACGTCCCATTTTCCCGCGCCGAGCCATGCATCGATTTTCGCCACGCCGTCCTTCGTCGAGCCGCCATTCGCCGGGATGCGATGCACGTTTGCCTTGCCCTTCAAAAGCGCGCGCGTGGGCAAAGTATAGCCCATCGAGATGCTGTCGCCGATGAGCAGCACGCGCGGCAGGCCGGCTTCGTCCGCGATGGGCGCGAGCGACGTGTCGGGCTTTCGCGCGGCGCGTGGTGCGGGCTTGGCGTCGGGCTGCTGCGCATTCGCGGTGGTGACGAGGCAGAGGAGAAGGAGGAGGAACTTTTTCATGGTGAGGGAATCATCCAAACGAAGACGCGCGCCTGGAGCAAGACCAGCACGCCGACGAGCGCCGCGAGCGCGAGGCTGTGCCAGAAGACGGCGCGCAAAATCGTGCCGGCATCCGGCGCATCCTTCGCTCCGCCGGTCGCCGTCTGCGCGACGACGATGCTCTGCGCGTCGATCATTTTTCCCATCACGCCGCCGGAGCTGTTTGCGGAGGCGGTGAGGATGGGATTCAGGTGCAGCGCCTGCGCGGTGACGCGCTGGAGATTTCCGAAGAGCACATTCGACGACGTGTCGCTGCCCGTGAGCGCGACGCCCAGCCAGCCGAGGAGCGGCGAGAAAAATGGAAACCACCAGCCGGTCTTCGCAAACGCGATGCCCATCGTCGTATCCGAGCCGCAGTATCGCGTGGTGAAGCCGAGCGCGAGCATGAGCGCGATGGTGAGCAGCGAGACGCGCACGCGCCACACGCAGCGACCGTAGAGCCGCGCGAGCTGTGCGGGCCTCATGCCGAGGAGCAGCCCGGAGAGCATGCCCGCGACCAGCAGCGCGGTGCCGGTGGCGGAGAGATAGTTGAAAGTGAACACGGCCTTTTCCTTCTCCGGTTCAGCGACGACCGGCGGCATTTTTTGCACCGCGAGATGCAGCGTGGGGATCGGCAGGATTGGCGCCTGCCACGTGCTCACCGCCTTCGTCGTCGGCGCGTAGCCATTCAGCAAAGTTTTCGCCCACGGCGTCGTCCAGAGCCCGACGAACACGGAAAGCAAAAGCCAAGGCAGCCACGGGCGCCTTGCGGAAGCTGGAGGTTGGGCGTTGGACGTTGGGCGTTGGGCGTTGGGCATTGATTGCTGCTCGGCCGTCGTCGCCGGTTTCCAAAACCTCAGCAGCACAATCATGGAGACCATCGCCACGATCCCCGCGGCGATGTCCACGAGCGCAGGGCCGTGGTAATTCGAGACGAGAAATTGCACGCCGCCGAAGCTCACGCCGCACACGAGGCACGCGGGCCAAACCTCGATCATCCCGCGCCAGCCGGCCTGCGCCGCGACGAGCCAGAATGGAATGATGAGCGAAAAGATCGTGAGGTGGAATCCCACCGTCGCGCTGAGCGCATTCACATCCAGCCCCGTCACCGTCGCGAGCGTGGTGAGCGGGATGCCGAGCGAGCCGAACGCGACCGGCGCAGTGTTGCCGATGAGTGAGAGCTTCGCGGCTTCGAGTGGCTTGAAGCCGAGCCCGATCAGCATCGCGCCCGTGATCGCGACCGGCGCGCCGAAGCCCGCGCAGCCCTCGATGAATGCGCCGAAGCAAAACGCGATGAGCAGCGCCTGGATGCGGCGATCGCCCGCGAGCCCGGCGATCTGCTTTTTCAAAATATCGAACCCGCCCGTCTCGACGGAGAGCTGGTAGATGAAGATCGCGTTCAGCACGATCCAGCCGATCGGAAAAAGCCCGAACATCGCGCCGTAGCCCGCCGCCGAAAACGCGAGGCGCGCCGGCATTCCAAAAACCGCAATCGCGAAGCCGAGCGCGACGACCAGCCCCGCGAGCGCCGCCAGGTGCGCGCGCACATGCCACACCGCGAGCAGCGCAAGCAGCAGCACGATCGGCACCGCGGCCGCGAGCGACGAGAAAAGGAGCGAGTGCAGCGGATCGTAGTTCTGGGGCCAGGACATGCGCCCAAGGCTGAGTGCTGAAGTTTGAATTGTGAATGGAGAACGAGGCGCGACCGACGACCGACGAAATCGCTCCACGCGCGGCTTGCCTTCCGTATTCAAAATTCACCATTCAACGATTCACAATTCTGCCTGATGCCGTCCCGCCGCCTCCAGTCGCTCCTGTTCGCACTCTCGTTCATCACGTTCGCGTGGTTCCATCAGGGCGGCGGCTGGAATCAAAATGCGCGCTTTGCCGAAGTGCGCGCGCTCGTGGAGCAGGGGCGGCTCGCGATCGACGACTTCATGGTCTATCACCCCGGCGAAGGGCGGAAGCTCGTGCGTTCGCACGTCGAGCATGGTGAGTTCGTATTTGAAAATGTGCGGCATCAGCTCTCGTGGGGCGACTGGCGGAATGTCGGTACCGCGGAGAAACCCGACTGGCGGCAACTCACCGTGAATGACACGCCGCTCGATCCCGCGGCGACCATGGTGATCATCGGAGAAGGCACCTGCACTGGCGACGTGGGTGTCGCGCCGGATGGTCACTTTCATCCGAACAAACCGCCGGGATCGTCGCTGCTCGCGGTGCCGCCGTACTTCGTGCTGTTTCACCTCGAGCGATGGCTCGGTTGCGATCCCGATGACTGGTGGGTGATGAGCGTGAATGCGTGGCTCTGCTCCGCGCTCACGGTCGGCCTCGCATCCGCGCTCGGCGTCGTGCTCGTGCTGCGGCTCGCCGCGCAATTTTTCCCCGGCCATCCCGGCGCGGCACTCGGCGCGGCGCTCGCGTTCGGATTCGGGACGACGTTCTTCCCCTTCGCCACGCTGATGTTCGATCACAACCTCACCGCGGTCCTGCTGCTCGCGTCATTTTCGGCGGCGCGAAATGGGCGGCCATTTTCCGCGGGCGTGTGGGCCGGCGTGGCGGCGGTCACGAATTACCTCGCGGCGATCCCCGGCGCGATGTTCGGCGTGTGGCTGCTGTGCCGGAGGCGAAATGCGGGATGCGGAATGCAGAGTGCGGAATGGGGACAGCCTGCATCCGCTGTGAACCCGGCACCCACTTCGCCGCAACAATCGGGATCCGCCTCCGACATTCCGAATTCCAAATTCCGCATTCCGAATTGGACCGCCGCCGTCCGTTTCACGCTCGGCGTCCTGCCCTGTCTCGCCGTCCTTCTCGTGTACAATCGCGCGGCGTTCGGTTCGCCGTTTGCGCTGAACACCAGTTTCCAAAATCCCGCGTTCAAGGAAATCGCGCCGGCATTTCTCGGCATGTTTACGTCGCCGTCGTGGTTCGCGGCGCTCGTGATCACGATCTCGCCGTGGCGGGGAGTGTTCGTGCTTTCGCCGGTGATCATCGTGGCGATGGCGTGTCTCATTTTCCGCGGAAAAATGGAAAGGCTGACGGCGGAGCGCTGGCTCATTCTCGGCTGCGCGATGTTCTTTTTCCTCGTCAATATTTGCTTCAATGGATTCCACGGCGGGTTCGCCGCGGGGCCGCGCTACCTCATTCCGGCGCTGCCGTTCGTGTGCATTTTTGTGGCCGCGGCCTTCGTGCGCTGGCCGTGCGCGACCTTGGCGCTCGCGACGATCAGCATCGTGCAGCAGACGCTGCTCACGATCACCGATGCGCTGAATCCGCTCGGCGTCGGCGCGCACGCGTGGGTGAATCACCCGGACGAATGGAAGGACAAGCTGCGCGGCAACAGCCTCGTGTGGCGTTACGCGTGGCCGCTGTTTGCGCACGGGCGCGCGTGGCCGGTGATCCGTGCGAAGTTCGAGGAGCGTCTCGCGAACCAGCGCGCGGAGATGGAAAAGCGCGGCGTGCCCGCGGCGGAAGCAGACGTGAAGCTGGCCGCGCTGCGCACCGAGACGTGGGCGAAAGTCCTGCGCGGCGAGCAGGAGCCGCTGTGGATCGCGGCGATCGATGGACCGGTTTCCTCGAACGTGCTCGGTCCGTGGGACGGGACGTATTTTCAGCAATATCCCGCGCACTCACCGGCAACGAGGTGGGCGTCGTTCAACGTGGGCGAGCTGTTTTTTCCGTCGAGCCGCTGGAGCATCGCGCCGCTGATCGCGCTGTGGATCGCGGGTGCATTTGCGCTGCGGCGCGGTCTGCGTGCGCCATGATGCGCGAGAAGGAGATTTCTCCACGCGAGGGTAGAAAAAATCCCGCCTCCGGCTTCACAGCCCGAGCCACGCGAAGCCGATGCGCAGCCAGAATGGAATCGTGAGCAGGCCGAGCGCGGTGCTCGCGAGGACGATCTGCACGGCCGTGCCGAGGTCACCGCGAAAATGGCGCGCGAGCAGCACGGGCACCATCGCGCAGGGCATCGCGGCCTGCACGGCGAGGACGCGTTTGAGATCGAGCGAAAGCGGCAGCCAGTATGCGGCGGCGAGGAAAAGCGGCGGGAGCACGGCGGCGCGGACGATGCAGCCGGCGACAGTGATCAGCGGTCTGCGATCGTCGCGGAGCGAGACGACGGCATCCGCAAGCGTTGCGCCGGTGAGCAGCAGCGAAAGCGGGATCGCGGCCTGGCCGAGGAAGTGCAGCGAGGCGAGCACGACGCGGGGCAGCCAGTCGGCGGCATGGGCGAAATTCAGCGCGAGCGCTCCGAGGATCGCGAAGAACGGAATCGTGAAAACCTGCCGCCACGAACCGCTGCCCGAGAGCAGCCACACGCCGACGGACCAGAGCGCGAGCTCGAGACCGATGTTGTGCACGAAAAGCACGCCGGTTGTATTTTGATCGAAGAGCTGCTGCACGATCGGAATCGGGAGGTAACCCCAGTTCGGAATGGCGGCGGAAAAGGCAAAGGTGCGCGCGGGCTGCGGCCACCGCAGCCGCAGCAGGCGGGCGGCGATCGCGGCGATCGCGAAGCAGACCAGCAGGAGTGAAAAGCCGATCGCCGGAGCGATGGCGACGGTGCGGACGTCGCGCAGCGCCGTGCTGTTGAGCACGGTGTCGGCGATGAAGCACGGGTAGAGAAAATTCACCGCGACCGTGAGCAGGCTCGCATCGGCCTCGGGCTGGAGTCCGCGGAAGCGCCGCAGCGCGAAGCCGCACGCGAGCACGACGAAAGTCGGTGCGACGGCGGCAAGCAGTGAGCCGTAGGTGATGTTCATCCCACCGAGTCAGGCCAGCGCGAGAACCGCGTCGCGCCCGCGAATATCCGCGCCATCAATCCGAGAGGCGCGGGAGGTCGAGTTCCGAACCGGCGCGGCGCGGCGGCATGGTCGAGGAGATCGGCTCATTGACGGATGGCCGCGTGGGCGGGCGATCGGTCGGCTCGCCGCGACCGGGGAGATCCGTCTTGTTTCGCGGCCGTTCGCGCCAGCCCTTTTTTTCCTGCGCACCGATCAGCTTGAAATGCTTTTTCAAGGCTGCGATTTCGAATTCCGAGAGGCCGCGCGGAATCGAAATGATCCCATCGGTCACCGGGCGATCGATGATCAGGTCCATGACTTGGCGCTGGCCGGCTTTCGTCGAGACAAACAGGACGAGCGCGGAACCGCGCGCTTCCGCGCTCACGGTTTCGAGTCGCAGGCGTCCTTGCGGATTCAGTTTGAAAACGCAGCCCCACGAGCCGTCCTTGGCGGGGAAGGGGAGCACCTTTTCAATCTGCTTCTCGCTGAGATCCGCGGCGCGGCTGAGGTACGCCTGCCGGTGCTGATAGAAGAGATTCACGGGAGTCGAGAAGGCCTCGCCGTCATTCCGGTTTGCCTCGGTGTGAAAGCGCACGGTGATCTCCGGCTTCTGCGACATGGCGCACGTGGGCAGGGGCAGCGCGAGCGATGCGATCGCGAGGAGAAAAATCCGGAAATGCATGGCGCGGACTTTCGCGGGCGGAAATGCGATTTGCAACACGTGAACAGGCGCGTTCAGATTGCGCGCATGAAGTCACTGTGCTTTGCATTTCTTGTCGCCGCAGTCGCGTCGCTGCATGCGACGGACGAGGCGCCGCCGAAACCGGGTTTTTTTCAGCGCACTTGGAATGCGACAAAGAACATCGGAAAAAAAACGGCGGATGTTCTCACCCCGCGGATCGGCTCAAGGACCCGCGATGAAATCCCGGCGACGACGCAATGGAGGAATCTCGCGGTGACGATGAAACTCGATCCGCCGCAGGTGCGACTTTCCGATGCGCGCGTGATCGAGGTGATTGTCAGTGTCGTGAACCATGGGAAGACGGCGGTGCATCTTGAGTTTCCGACTTCGCTCCGCATGGAAGTGGTGGTGAAAGCCGACGGCGGCAAAATCGTTTCGCGATGGTCGGACGATCAGCGGATCGAAAAGGAGCCGGGCATTTTGCTCATCAATCCCAACGAGCGGCTGGAGTACTCGGCGAAGATCTCCACGCGCGAGATGACCGCGGGCCGATCGTTTGAAATCGAGGCGTATTTTCCGAGCTACGAACGGCTGCGCGTGAGCCGCACGGTGGTGCCGGAACGATGAGTTGAAAGATGAGGGTTGGAAGGGAGGATGGCGGGATGCTTCCTCTCAACTATTCCCGGCTGAGCACGCCGGCGGCTTCGAGCGGGTGGAGCCCGTGCTGCACGAGCGCGGGTGCATCGCCGCCGGGGAACATTTTTCCGGGATTGGAAATGCCGAGCGGGTCGAAGGCGGCGCGCAATCGCTGCATGAATGCGATCTCGGCGGCGCTGAACATGTCGCCGAGATATTCGCGCTTTTCCATGCCGATGCCGTGCTCGCCGGTGAGGCTGCCGCCCATCTCGACGCACATGCGCAGGATGCGGCCGGCGAATTTCTCCGCACGCGCGAGCGCGCCGGGCTCGCGACCATTGTAGAGGATGAGCGGGTGCAGATTTCCGTCGCCGGCGTGGAAGACATTCGCGACGCGCAGCCCGGCGGCGCGCGACATTTCGCCGATGCGGCGCAGCGCTTCGCCGAGGCGCTGGCGCGGGACCACGCCGTCCTGCACGATGAAATCTGGCGACAAGCGGCCGACGGCGCTGAAAGCACATTTGCGGCCTTTCCAAATCGCACGGCGCTCGGCGCTGTCGCGCGCGACGCGGACCTCGACGGGCTGCGAGGCGGCGAGGAGTGAATCGAGATGCACGCGCTCGGCGGCGACTTTCTCGCGCGGGCCTTCGAGTTCGACGATGAGCATCGCCTCGCAGCCGCGCGGGTAGTTCGCATGAACCGCGGCCTCGGCGGCCTGGATCGCGAGCGCGTCCATGATTTCGAGCGCGCCGGGCAGCAGACCGCTGGAGACGATCGCGCTCACGGCGTCGCCCGCGTTTTCGAGTGTGCGGTAGCCGGCGAGCACGGTGTGGAAGCACTCGGCGCGCGGGAGAAGTTGCAGCGTGATTTCGAGCGCGATGCCGAAGAGCCCCTCGTTGCCAACGAAGAGTCCGGTGAAGTCGGGTCCGCACTGCTCACGACTCGCGCTGCCGAATTCTACGACCTCGCCGGTCGCGAGCACGGCCTTGATGCCGAGCACGTGGTTCGAGGTCATGCCGTATTTCAGGCAATGTGCGCCGCCGGAGTTGAACGCGATATTTCCACCGATGGTGCAGATCGTCTGCGACGACGGATCGGGTGCGTAGTGCAGCCCGTGAATTTCCGCCGCGGTGGTGACCTGCGTGTTGATCACGCCGGGCTCGACGACGGCGATGCGCTCGCGCGGATCGAGGCGCAGGATTTTGTTCAGCCGGTTGAGCGCGATGACGATGCCATTTGCGACGGGCAGCGAGCCGCCGCTGAGGCTCGTGCCGCTGCCGCGCGCGACGAAGGGCGTGCCGGTCTCGTGGCAGAGGCGCACGGCGGCGATCACTTCCTCCTGCGTCTCGGGGATGACGATCGCAGTCGGGCGCGAGTGAAATGCCGTGAGCGCGTCGGACTCGTAGGCGCCGAGTTGCGCAGGCTCGGTGAGCATCCGCGTTGGCGGAAAGATCTGACGCAACCGGTCGAGCGCGTTCATTTATCGCTCACGCAGTCTGTGCGGAAAATCAGAGGAAGGCCCGCGAAAAACACGAAAGGACGCGAAAGCTGAGACATCCCTTTCGCGTCCTTTCGTGTCTTTCGCGGGCACATCTTCTCAGCGCAGAATCTCCGCGAGCGCGGCGAGGACGAGGTCCACGTTGCGCTGCGTGGCGGAGTGGCCCATGAGGCCGATGCGGATCGCCTTGCCAGCCATGGGGCCGAGGCCCGCGCCGATCTCGATTCCGTATTCTTCGAGGAGGCGTTTGCGCAGCACGGCTTCGTCTTTTCCGGCGGGGGCGTGGATGCAGTTCAGCGTGTGCAGCGAATGTTTCGGCACGTAGCTGAGGCCGAGTTTTTCAAGGCCGGCACGCAAGCGGAGGTGCATCACACGATGGCGTTCGATGCGTGCGTCGAGTCCTTCCTCGATCACGATCGCGAGCGCTTCGCGCAGGGCGTAGGTCATGTTGATCGGCGCGGTGTGGTGATACACGCGTCCGCCGCCTGCGCCGGGGTTCATGTAGTATTTGCGCAGCAGCGAGACGTCGAGATACCACGACTGCACCTTCGTCTTGCGCGCATCCATCACGGCGATCGCGCGGTCGCTGAAGCTCACGGGCGAGAGGCCGGGCGGGCACGAGAGGCATTTTTGCGTGCCGCTGTAGATCGCATCGATGCCCCAGTCATCGACCGCAAGTTCGTGGCCGCCGAGTGAAGTGACGGCATCCACGACAAACAGCGCGCCTTTTTCACGGCAGAGCGCGGCGAGTCCTTCGAGCGGTTGCAGCGCGCCGGTGCTCGTCTCGGCGTGGACGATGGCGACGAGCTTCGCCTTCGGATGCGCGTCGAGCGCGGCGGCGATCTGCTCCTTGGAAATGATGTCGCCCCACGCGGCTTCGACGGCATGGACGGTCGCGCCGCAGCGTTCCATCACGTCCTTCATGCGTCCGCCGAAAACGCCGTTCACGCACACGATGGCTTCGTCGCCGCGTTCGAGGAGATTCGTCGCGATGCACTCCATGCCGGCCATGCCGGTGCCGCTGACGGGGAAGGTGAGCTTGTTCTGCGTGCGGAAAATCTGGCGCAGCATCTCGCACGTCTCGTCCATGATCGCGAGATACTGCGGGTCGAGGTGGCCGAGCGTCGGCGCGCTGAGTGCGCGGAGGATGCGGTGCGGCACCGTGCTCGGGCCGGGGCCCATGAGGATGCGTTCGGCGGGGTTGACTTGGCTGGCGGAGGTCGGGGTCATTTGGAAAAGCGTGAGCGTGGCGCGCAGAGGCACGCGATGGCAATCCGATGCTTCACCGCGTGTCGGTCCCCTTTGAATTTGGAAGCCATGAAGCTGCGGGCTCTTCCATTCCTGGCTTCGTGGTTTCCAAATGAAGTGAGTGCCCCGGCCGCGCCGTCCGCCTCGGCGCGGGAAAAATGCGCGGCCTTAGCCGGCCCAGCGATCGTAGAGTTCCCGAAGGCACTCGCGCAGGTTGCCGCGGTGGCGCTGGAAAAGTGTCTCCGCCTCGCCGTCCGGGAGCGCGCCGCCGGTGAGACTTTCCGCGAGGCTCTTCAGCAGCTTGGCCGACGTTTCCAGCTCGAGCGCCACGGGCAGCCGGCTCGTGCGGTGGACGCCGACGATGAAGCCCGCCGCCGCGCTCGCGGCTCCGCGGATGGGCAGCCACTGCCGCGTGGAGAGCTGCTCCGCGCCGTCGAGCAGGATGAATCCGGGCGCCTTCACCTCGCGCAATTTGTCCGCGAGCCGATCCTTTTCCTTCATCCCGCTCTCGGTCTGCAGGCGGAAGCTCACGGGCGCAAAACCGCGCGTCTCAAGGTGCGGCACGAGCTGTTCGAGCAGCGTCGTTTTTCCAGTGCCGTTGCCGCCGACGATGCTTGCGCACCAGTTCAGTTCCCCAAGCCGCTTCAGCAGCGTGTCCCAGCTCATCCCGTGAGGGAAGCGGAACGGGATGCGCTCGAGGTGGCAGGTCGCAAATGGATTTTCGCGGGCGGTCACTGTGCGGCGGGCGGGTTGGGCTGCATGGGGTGGCCTTAGCCGAGTCGTGCAGGCATCGCAAGGGAAAGGGCGCTCACGGCGCTCACGTCTGCCCCACGCGCAGGCCGGTGGCTTTTGGCTGCGCGATGCGCGGGAGCGAAATCTCGCGCGCGTCCGGTGCGATCACGATCTCGATGCGCTGAAATTCACTCCCCGGCTTGGCGATGAATTCCACCGCCCACAGCACGGCGATGAGCGTGCCGGAAAAACTGTACGGGCCATTCGGTGCGTCGAAAGTGAACTCGCGCGTGTCGGCGGCGGGCGGCGCTTCGAGGGTGAAAGTGGCCGCGATGCCGCCATCCTCGGTGCCCTTGCCGCGCGTGAACCACACGAGCCGCACCTCCGCGTTCGCGGGCGCTTTCGCAAATTCCCAGAGCACCGCGCCGGCGATCGGCTCGCCGGGACGGAAGGCGGTTTGGTTTTCGCGGAGGCCGAGGCGGATCATGGCGCAGGTGGGGTTTCGTGGAAAAGTGTGGCCGTCTCGCGGGGCAGGACGGTGATCGGAAATTCCGCGTTCACATCCGGCCATTTTGGGATGTCGCCATTCACGCGGAGCAGCCAGATGACTTTGTTGTTCGTCGCGGTGAAAGTGTGGATGAGATCGCGGGGGATGCCCACTTTCACACTGCCGCCGGACATCTGCGCGCGGTCGGCGGTGTCGAGGAGCACGGTGTTCAGAAAGACCGATCGATCCGTCGTGGTCGTCGTGCCGCGCCGGTGCGTCGCCTCCTCGCGCGCCATGAGCGCGATGGTGAGTTTCACGATGCGCCGCGCATTACCCGTGAAGCGCCAGCGCACGTCGAGCGAGCCGCCGAGTGGCACCGCGGGCGCGCTCACGGTGAGCACGGGGCGGGGATTGAAAAGCGCGAGGAAGAGGTAGAGCGCCACGCCGATCATCGCGACGCCGGCGAGCACGAAGATGCTGCTGAAAAGCCGCGCGCCCCAGCCCGTGTCCTTCATGTTTGCGACCATCGCCCACACGAAGCCATTCCAGATCAGCGCGAAGATCGTGATGGCCGCGAAGGCGCAGCCGGGCGGAGTCGCCTGCTTCAGCTCGACCTCGCCGCCCGCCCCGCCGCGCGGCAGCGAGGGCAGGCCGTCGCCGGAACCATGCAGCGGCAAGGGAACCACGCTGCTGCGGCGGATCGCGGCGGCGCCTCTGAAAAAGATGAACAATCCCACGAGGAGGAACACCGCGGGGATGAGGCCGAACCAGCGATCCGGCGTGCCTTTCACGCTGAGCACCGCGTCGAGCGGATCCTCCGGATTCACCAGGCAGCGCGTGCGCGTCCCCGGCGGCAGCGACGCGACGACCGCATCGCGCCAACCGCGGCTGCTGCTCGTACCGGTGTCGAAATTGTAGTTCGTGCCGATGAACTCCGTGCCGCCGATCACGTAGCGAAACCGCACGTCGAGCGAATACGTGAAGCCGCCTTTGCTCCCACTGTACGCACCGACGCGGCTGGAAATAATTTCGCACGGCACCACCGGCCAGCGCGCGGCGGCGAACTCCTTCAGCATCGGCCGCACGAGCATCGCGTAGAGCAGACCGCCGCCGACCGCGATGAACACCAGGCCAAACAATCGCACGCCGAGTTGCGCGCCTTTTCCTCCGCGGAAGCGCTCGGAGATCGCCGTGGCGGACGCAGGCCGCGCGCGCCACACGCCGATGATCCCGCCCACGCCGACCGCGACGAACACGAGCGGAATCAGCGCGAAAAGCAGCGGCCAGAGCGAACTCCGCTGCAGCACGCTCTCGGTCGCGTCGCGCGGATTCACATGGCAAAATGCCGGCCGTCCCGCGGCGTAGCGCTGCACCGCGCGCTGCGCCGAGGCCGCGCTCAGCGACGGCGACAGCCCCGTGGAAAATCGCGTGCCCGTGTGATTGCGCCCGGCGAATCGATAAGTGTAGCGCACGTCCATCTCGGAGCTGTCGCCCTTTTCCCGCACGGCCGACGACTCGATCACGCAGTCCGTCTTCGTCCATGAAAATGCGCGCACCGTGTCCCCCGCGCCCTTGCCGAGGAGGACGAGGAACACCGCTCCGAGAACCGCGAACACGCCGAAAAACACGGTCGCGCAGCCTTTGCCCATCGCGGAATTTGAGCTGGAGGAAATGGGCGCACTCATCGCTTCCAGTAGTCTTGCAAATGGAGCGCCCGATGGCAATGCCGCGGCGCTGCGGTGGCGTCCTCATCGCCCAATCACGAAATCAGGACGCGGCCGAAGCACGCACGGTCCGCGCGGCGGGTCGGCTGCCTTTTTCCTGATTTCATGGCTTCCAAATTCAAAACAGAACCGATCCGTTTCGGCGGTCGCGCAACTTTCGGACGATGACTTCAACCCGTGGATCACGCCGCTGCGAACTGCGAGCCGACGGGATGCAGCGCGATGTTCTCGGCCGCGATCTCATCGAGCTGCGCGAGCGAGGCGACGTGTGCGAATTTTTCCCGGAGCTGTCTCGCGCCCGGCATGCCGCGCGAGTAGGCCATGAGCTGCGTGCGCATGGATTGCATCGCGTGCAGCTCCCCCGCGCCCGGCGGTCCGTCGTGGCGCGGCGAGGCTTCCTGCCGCGCGATCTCCATCGCGCAATGGCGGCGGATGTGCGCCCACATCTCCGCGAGCGTCGGCGGTGCGAGGTGCTCTCCAGTGTCGAGGTAATGCCGGATCTCGCGGAAGATCCACGGGTGCTGCATCGCCGCGCGGCCGATCATGATGCCCGCGATGCGCGTCTCCTTCCGCCGCCGCTCCGCGTCATACGCCGTGGCGATGTCCCCATTCCCGATCACCGGGATGCTCACGCTTTCCGCCACCTGCGCGATCACGTTCCAATCCGCCTCGCCGCTGTAGCCCTGCTCCTTCGTGCGCCCATGCACGGCCACGGCCTGAATGCCGCAGTCCTCCAAAATGCGCGCGGTCGTCGTCGCATTGATCGTCTCCGCGCTCCAGCCAATGCGGATCTTCGCCGTCACCGGATGCGGTGCCACGGCCTTCACGATCGCGGTGGCGATGCGCGCGAGCAGCGGGCAGTCGCGCAGGATGGACGAGCCGCCGTTCTTGCTCACCACCTTGCTCACCGGGCAGCCGAAATTGATGTCGAGAAAATCTGGCCGCTTCCACTCCATCACGATCTTCGCCGCCTCCGCGAGATGCTCCGGGTCGCCGCCGAAAAGCTGCACGCCGAGCGGCCGCTCCGCCTCCTCGAAGTCGAGATACTCCATCGTCCGCTCATTCCTGCGGAAGATGCCCTCCGCCGAGACGAACTCCGACACCATCACATCCGCGCCATAGCCCTTGCAGAGCTGGCGGAAAGTCGTGTCCGTAATCCCCGCCATCGGCGCGAGGTAAAGCGGGAATCGGTCTTGGAACCACGGGAGCATGGGCGCAGCGTAGCGCGTGTTTGGAAATGCGCGAGCCCGGTGCGGAGTGGCGATCCGTTGCCGACTGCGGATTTGACTTTGCCTTCTCCGCTTTTCAAATTCACGGAATGAACGCTTCCGAATTTTTCACACTGAAGGAGCAGGTCGCCGCCCTCACGGAACGCCAGAGGAAAGAACTCGAGAAATTGCTGCTCACACCACGCGAAGGGTGGGCGAAGGCCCTGTGTGCCGGCACCAAGTCACGGTCGGACGAACTCGCGGACACGCGCACCGCATCGAACCAGTTTGATGCGAAGGAATGGCAATGGTGATCGGGCGGTTTGCGGTATTCCTCGTCGCCCTCGATCCCGTGCGCGGGGCGGAGACCGCAAAGACGCGGCCTTGCCTCATTGTCTCGCCCGATGAACTCAACGACGCCCTCGCCACGGTGATCATCGCCCCGATGACCACGGTGCGCCGACAGTGGCCGACGCGGCCCGCAGTCACATTTCAGGGCAAGACCGGAGAGATTGCCCTCGACCAGATCCGGACTGTGGACAAGACGCGGCTCGTGAAACGCCTCGGCAAGGTTGATTCAGCAACCGCTTCGGCGGTGCTCGGAACGCTTGCAGAGCTTTTTGCACCGTGACATCTGGCCGCTCCGCCTCCTCGAAGTCGGGATACTCCATCGTCCGCTTATTCCTGCGGAAGATGCCCTCCGCCGACACAAACTCCGACACCATCACATCCGCGCCATAGCCCTTGCAGAGCTGGCGGAAAGTAGTGTCCGTAATCCCCGCCATCGGCGCGAGGTAAAGCGGGAACCGGTCTTGGAACCACGGGAGCATTGGCGGAGCGTAGCGCGGGTTTGGAAATGCGCGAGGCTTGTGCGCGGCGGGCTGTGACTTGTGACCGGTGAATTGTGACTGGTGGAACGCGCGCTCCGTCGCGCGTTTCCCGGAAGCGTGCGCGGAGCGTCCGCTCCACCACGCTACGCAAGTTTGTGCACGATCTGCTCGTCGAGGACCTCGCGCACGGTGAGCGGGATGATGACTCGGTGCTCCTCGCGGAAGAAGCACGAGATTTCAGTCATCGCCTCGCTGCTGTAATCGAAGCTCACGAAGAAGCCCTTCTCGCATTTCGCGCGGCGCATGGCGGTCTCGAAGGCGTCCATGTCCGGCCGCCCGGCCTTGTCCTTCTGCTTCACCTGGATGTCGATTGCCAGGGCTATGACTCAATGACTTTCGCAAGGATTCGCTTCACGAATTCTGGAATCTCCAATCCAGCCTGTGCTGCATCCGCCTTGAGTTTGTCGTGCTGTGAAATCTCGGAGCCTTGCCACAAAAGATCGACACGCCGAATCTGCCGCATCGCAACGTGCGTGTATTTCTCCGGGTAAGCCCAATAGCACGACAGGCAGATCGTTTTGTCTTTGGTGTGCTTCCAATTCTCGCAGTGTTCGCAAGACCACGACTTGGCCCGGTTGGCTGACCCACAGAGGAGCATGAATTCGTCTGTCTTCAATTCGTCGCTGTCGCCCGCCACTTCATACGGGACGCGGTGATCAATTTGGAGATCAGCGGGGGCTATCGTCTCCAAATAGATGAAGCAGCGGCAGCCGTACTTCTGGATCAACTGCTCTTTGATTTCCTTCGACAGTCCGGTCCGGCCATCGAAGCGCCGAAATTTCCGTTTGGTCGGATCAGCAAACCGGTATGCTGCAATCTTCCGCCCGTTCGGTCCCACGACGCAGAAGGTCTCCAGATCGATCCCAAGCTCGCGGACATCGCGGGCGGCGCGAGGTGGATGATCGTAACCGTAAGTCGTCTTCAGTTGGTCGGTCGTAATATGACCGTGCTTGAGGAGGTGATCGATCACCGTCTTGGGCCGCTTTGCGGTGATGGAGCGGCAGAGTTCAATGAACTCTTTTGGAAACTTTGGCATGGCTGGGAGGCGTTTCGAGAAGCTGCATTTGATCGGCTTCACGCCGACGATAAAGGGCGGGGCTTGCTTCCAGTTGTTCCGCGAGCGCAGGAGACAGATAGAGAGACTCGATTGTGACTTCATCCCGTCCGAGCAGCGTTGATTGGGAGGAGCGGCCGGCGTCGAGTTCGACCAGTTTGAGATTCAATTTTCCAGGCATGGGTTTCCCGTAAGTCCTCGTTCCCAAACGACCGTCGTAGCTCACCATGTAGCGGACATTTTTGCGGTTCAATTTTTCCAATTCACCAACAAAGCCATCGAAGGCAATGCCTGCGAAATAGCGTGAGTCGCGCTCGCCGCAAACGCCTTGGTACGGTGGATCCATATAGACGAGGTCGTCTTTGCGGACTTTGGCGAGCACGTCTTCGTAGCTGAAAGACGTGACAACAGTTCTGCCGCGCAGAAGTGCGGAAATCGTTGTGACGTTTTCCTTCATCGTCGCCGGGCGCGTTCCCAATCGGCGTTTGTCTGGGCTTTGATTGAACAGGCCTTCTCCGTTGTATCGCACTGCGCCTTTGACGCAGCGGGCAAGCAGGTAGAGAAGCTGGCGAGGCTCCTGTGAGCGGTTAAACGATTCGCGGATTTGGTAGTAGTGCTCCAGCGTATCCACGCCTTCGCCACGCCAAAGTTCCGCATAGGCCTTCGCCAGCTCCTTCGGATTCTCAATCATCAGTTCCAACAGTTCGGCCAACGGTTTGTTGAAATCGTTCAGCCAGAATTCCCTCGCGTGCCCGCGTGCAGCCGCAGCGATGGAAAGCGCGGCGGAACCGCAAAACGGCTCGACCAAACGCACGACGTTGACTGGAAATTGTTCAAGGATGACCGACGCCAGCGCGCGCTTGCTTCCCTGATATTGGAATGGCTGAGTGGCAATCATCTGTGTGAGTTTCTTGGCCGACTAAAGCGCCTTGTGTCGAACGAGGCGACCGCATTCTGCGGGCACATGTAGCCGATGTAGGCGCGGGTGCTCTCGTGGCGGTCCTCGAAGCTGCGCTTCTCCTTGGTCTCGCCCCAGAAGGTCCGAGCCGGACTGGCATACTCGCAGTTGCGGTTCGAGTTGAAGGGCGGGTGAATGGTGATGAGGTCCACGCAGGTGGCGGGCAGCTTGCGGAGCTGATCGAGATTGTCGCCGCAGTAGATGACGCGCGTGTCCACGAGCGCGGAGGGTTTTGCCGATGCCATGCGCGGGAGTGTGTGCGGGCGGGGCAGCGCAGGCAAGGCGTGGGTTTGTCCGGGTCATCGCCTTGCCAGTGCGCGGCGAGGCGTGCTAGTGTCTCAGGCATGAGCATCACTGCCATCGTTGAGAACGACATCATCCGGCTGCCGGTCGGGATTCACCTGCCGAATGGCACTGCGGTGCGGCTGGATATTGATGATGCGGGTGAGTCGGCCAGCCAATGGCCGGCCGGTTACTTCGAGCGCACATCGGGGGCGCTGGCCGGGCAGCCGATGGAGCGCCCTGCGCAGGGGGAATCGCCCGCACGCGAGGTGTGGTGATGGCGTGGCTGCTGGATACGAATGCGTGGATTGACTACCTGAGGAATCCCGCGAGTGCAGTCCGCAGGCGATTGGCAGAAGGGAGACCGGAGGAGATACTGACCTGCGCGATCGTTCGTGCGAAATTGCTGCATGGAGCGATGAAATATGGCGTGCCGGAGCGGCGGCTTGCGATCGTCCGCGAGACGCTCGGGCCATACCGCTCGCTGCCATTCGCCGATGCGGCAGCGGAGCGTTACGCGCGAATCCGCCACGATCTGGAGAAGTCGGGCGAACGCATTGGGCCGCACGATTTGCTGATCGCCGCAATCTGTCTCGCCCACGGCTGCACGCTTGTGACTGCGAACCGTGCGGAGTTTCAGCGGGTGGATGGATTGAGTCTTGAGAACTGGCAGACGGAGAGCCGCGCAACGGAATAATTTTCCACAGCGCGCCCTCGTCCCTCACCCCGCGAACTGCGCGAAGACCCGGTTCGCTTCATCGAGGTTTTCCTTGCTGCCCACGTCGAACCACGTGCCGGGGACGCTCCAGGCGTGGACGGGCGTGCGCGGGTAGAGCCATTGCACGAAGCGGCCGGGCTGGTCGGGGTTGTTGCCCTCGGCGAGATACTGGCGGATGAGCGGGACGACGTGCTTCGGGTAGTAGTAAAGCGCGATGCCGATGAGTGTGCTCGGCGGCTGCGCGGGCTTCTCGACGAATTGCGCAATGACGCCTTGCGCGTCCACGGCGACGACGCCGTATTTTTTCGCCTCGTCGAGGCACTTCACGTCGTAAACGCCGAGGACGGGCGTGCCTTTCACGCGTGCGTGCTTGCCGAATTCCTCGAGGCTTTCGCTGAAAAGATTGTCGCCCGCGACCACGAGCAGGTCCTCGTCTTCGATGCCGAATTTCTGCACGACGTGATGGAGATCGCCGATGGCACCGAGCTTGTCGGCGTCGCTCGTGGAGCCGTCGTTCACGATCGTGAACGGGAGCTTCGCGTGCGAGGCATTGTAGCCGTCGGCCCATGTCTGGAAATCGGCGGCAAATTTGTCGTTCGTGACGACGAAGACCTTCGAGATGCCGGGGATGGGCGCGAGGTTATCGATGACCCATTCCATCATCGGCTTGCCGGCGACCGTGAGGAGCGGCTTCGCTTTTGTCTGCGTGAGGGGATGGAGGCGCGTCGCGTAGCCTGCGGCGAGGATGAGGATGTTCATGCGGGGCGGGAAGGTAGGGAGGCGGGGAGTTTTGTCGAGCGTGCGGGGGTGGTCGGTGCTTCGTTGGATGTTTGAAGTTGAGCGTTGAAAGTTGAACGTTGAGCGCCGCGCAGCGGATTGTTCGGTTTCAGAACGTGTGTTGTTGTTCGGAAGGCGCCTTCGGCGGGATCAACGTCAAACGCTCAACATTCAACGCTCAACTCATAACGATGACGCTGCCACCTTGCCGACGTTTCGCGAACCCGCCGCCGTTCCACATTCCACATTCGACATTGCTTCCGTGCCGCGCTTCGTTCCGCGGCGATGAAGCTGCTGCTCGTTGATGGTCCTTATTACGTTTACCGCTCGTTTTTCGCGATCCGGAATCTCACGAACGCGCGCGGCGAACCGGTGAATGCGATCTACGGTTTTGTGAAAACGATCCGCAAAATGCTCAGGGACGTGAAGCCGGACCTCACGGCGGTGCTGTGGGATGAAGGGCTGCCGAAGCGGCGCACGGAGTTGCAGCCGGGCTACAAGGCGACTCGCGCGGAGACGCCGGAGGAGATGCGTCCGCAATTCCCGATCATCCGCGGCATCGTGCCGCTCATGGGCATCGCGAGCATCGGCGTGCCGGACACGGAGGCGGATGATCTCATGGCCAGCTACGCCGTCGCCGCGCAGGCGCGCGGGGATGAAGTGGTGCTCGCGACGAACGACAAGGACCTCTACCAACTTGTGAATCCAAAGTGCGCGATTTACTCGACGAACAAGACGGACTTCGCGGGACCGACCGACGGTTTTGCGCTGCTCGGCGAGGAGAAGGTGCGGGAAAAATGGGGCGTCCCGCCGCTCCGGGTGGGCGATGTGCTGGCGATCATCGGCGACACGGTGGACAACATCCCGGGCGTCGCCGGTCTCGGGCCGAAGACCGCGGCGACTTTGATCAACGAGCACGGCAGCCTCGGTGCATTGCTCGCGAATCTCGATGCCGTGAAGAATGAGCGCATCCGCGAAAAGCTGCGCGAGGCCTCGCAGCGCGTGCGGGAAAATCGCGAGATGGTGCGGCTCGATGATGACCTCGCGCTGCCGGTGCCGCTGGCAAAAATGGCAATCGTGCCTCGCTGGGTGGAACTCATCGCCGCGCTGGAGAAATGCGATTTCAAAGGACTGCTCGCTGAGGTGAAGGCGGATGCCGCCGCGCTCGGAATGCCGCTGGCGGTGCCGATTTCAGTCCCGCAAATTGCGCAGCCGCAGAGCGAGAAGCAGGGCGAACTTTTCTAGTCGCGTGGCGTCGCGCGGGATCGCGAT
>JBBSEI010000080.1:0-21086 GCA_038239865.1 Chthoniobacterales bacterium | reverse complement strand
GCCACGGTCGGTCGCCCCGTCCGCATCGATGCGCTGCTCGCGCATCGCAAGGCGAGCACGCCGAAATGCGGCCCCGCGCTCTACGCCCTGCGCGCGCTCGCGATCGCGCTCGGCGAAAACAGCGCACCCGCCGGGCGGCTCGTCGGCGAAAAAATCGTGCGCCCAAAGGCGATCGATCTCGGCTTTGCCGTCGAGGCCGAGGACGGCGTGCTCGTGCCCGTGCTGCGCAATGCCGACAGCGTGCGGCTCGCCGACCTGCTCCCGCGCTACGACGAACTCGTCGAGCTCGCACGTCTCCGCCGCCTGCCCGTGAGCGCGCAGGGCGGCAGCATCGCGACGGTGACAAATTTCGGCACATTCGGCCTCACTTGGGCCACGCCGATCCCGCTGCCGGAGCAGACGCTCGTGCTCGGCCTCGGCGCGGGCAGCGCGGTGCCGAGTTGGGACGCGGAGAAAAAACAATTTGTCCCGGTGACTGAGGCGCAGGTCACGCTGAGCTTCGACCATCGCGTGCTCGACGGCGGGGCGGCCGGCCGCTTGCTCAAGCGGATCGTCGAGCTGCTCCAGCAGCCGGAAAAACTCTGATCCCGTTCGGGCAAAAAGTTGCGGGTGAATACGGACGGCATGTCTCGGGTAGGGTAGGCGTCCCGCCTGCCGTGGCGCGCGTCCCGCGCGTCACCCGGCAAACGTCCGCGGGCATTCAGTCCGCCTGCGGTGTGCGAATGTTTTCCGCGGGACGCGGATTGCGGCAGGCGGGACGCCTACCTTACCCCGAGGCACGCCCGCCTGCTTCCCCGCGATCCGTCCCCGCTACGGCGTCGCGCGATCCGTGAAGGCCGCGAGTTCGCCCTTCACGCCGGCCTGCTTCAGGATGTCGAGCACCGCGATGAGCGCGCCGACGGGCGCGTGACGGTCCGCGGCGAGCGCGAGCTTCGGCGGATTCGGGAGTGCGAGCAGCTTGTCGATTTCGCCGCGCAGCTCGCTGAGTTTCAATTTTTTCGCACCGAGAAAAATCTCCTCCTTCTCGGAAATCGAAAGCTTCAGCGCCTCGTCGCCGCGCTCCGCGATCACGGCGGTCTTCGAGTCCGGCAGCTTGATCGTCACCGCGGGCTGCTCGCTCTTGAACGTCGTCGTGACGATCACGAAAATCAGCAGGATCGCGAAGATGTCGATCAGCGAGACGATGATGACCTCCGGCTTCCTCCGCCGGCGGGCGAGGAAATTCACGCCTGCACCTCCGAGGGAAGTTCAAACGAGCCGCGCTTGCCCTTTTGATTGTAGCACTTCGTCAGCAGGCCGGAGATGAGCAGTTCCATGTCCGCGGCGAGGTTCTCGACTTTCTTCGCGAGCAGACCGTGGGCGATGAGCGTGGGGATCGCGATGCCGATGCCGACGATCGTGGTGCTGAGCGCCTCGGAAATTCCGCGGGCGATCACATGCGGGTCGCTCTGCGTTGCGCTGCTGCCGAATGCGCCGAAGACCTGCACGAGCCCGGACACCGCGCCGAGCAGCCCGAGCAGCGGCGCGATGCCGATGATGATCTCGAGGACGTGCAGCCCGTGCTCGAGTTGCCCGACTTCATGCCGCGCGACGGTTTGCACCGCGTTTTGATTTTCGTCCTTCGGCTGGTGGAGATTCGAGAGGGCGACCTGTGCGATGCGCCCGAGCGTGGAGGGATCGTTGCGCACGTAGCGCGAAAGGCGCACGACAGCGTCGGGCGTGTCGTTCGGCGCGATGCGCTCGATTTCCTTTTCGAGTTCCTCCGGCACGACGAGGTGCCGCCGCAATCCGAGCCCGCACACGATGGCGACCGCGACCGAGATGACGGAGCACGCGAGCAGCGGGATCATGAAAAATCCGCCGCCGCGGAAGAACTCGTAGATCTGGTGGAAGGAAGCGGCGAGCACGGGGAATGAAAGGGGCGCGGTCATGTGCGGTCAGAGGATGGTGAAGGTGAAGGGGATCTCAAGTTGGCCGTCCGTGAGCGCGCCGGACGGCGGCGGTTCAAATTTCGTCCCGCGGACAAACTGCTCGCAGAATTTCGCGAACGGTTCGTTCGACGTGTTCGCGGTCACGGCGAAGTCTGTCACCTTGCCATCGGCATCCAGCTTGAACGCGGCGATGACATTGCCCGGCGAAAACTCGGCGAGGTGCGGCGTGACCGCGGCGGACCACTGTGCGGCGAGCGCGGCTTTCACCTTCGGCGTGTAGGCCGCGAGCAGTTGCGCGGAATTTTTTCCCTTCGATTTTTTCGCCGGCACTTTTGTTTTCGCCGGCTCCGCACGGAGCGTGGACGCGGAAAAATAAACTGCGGTGAACAGGAGCAGGAGGAGCGTGCGTTTGAACATGAAAACTAGAGGAGATGAAAGCTCATGGGATACTCGAAGGTGCCATTGCGCACGGCCTCGGGCGGCGGAGGATCGAATTCCGCTTCGCGCACGCATTGCTCGATGAGCGCGGCATGCGCGGGGTTGGAAGTGTTTTCATCCACGCGGAAACTGCGCACCTTGCCCCGCGAGTCGAGGCTGAAAACCACCGTGACCTTGCCCGTCTGCAGCAGGCTCATGCGCTGCCGGATGTAATAATTCCACCGCGAGCCGACGGCCGCACTCACGGCCTTTTTATAGCGCCCGAGCGGTGTCGCGACGGAGTCCACGCCGTCCTCACCCTCGGGCATGTTCATGCCGTTCATCTTCGTGCGGCGCATCTGCGGCGAATAGCCGGGGTTCGGCACGGGTCGCGGCTGGTTGTTTTTAAAATCGAGCTTCGCCGCGACGATCACCGATTGCGGCCGGGTCGGCGCTTTCGGCGTGGCATCCTGCGGCGTCGGCGTGGGCAATTGCGTGGGCCTCGGCTTCGCGGTCGGAAGCGGCGTCGGATTTGGCGGCGGCGTCGCGATCGGCTTCGGAATGGGTTCGGGTTCGCGCTGATTCGCCATGTCTTTCGGCGCCGTCGGATCGGATCTTTGGTTCAGGAAGATTGGGATTTGATCGGCGTTCGCTTCCTTCACGGAGAGCACATTCGGCGGCGGTGTGGCCTTCGCCACGAGGATCGGTTTCGGCGTCGGCGTCGGCGTTTGCACCGGTCGCGGCGTGAGGCGCGGCGGTGCGGGCACGGCGGTCTCCGGCGGCATGTTCGCGGCCTGCGCGTTTGGGTCCACGGGCTTCGGTTTGAAAAGTGGCGGCGTCTCACTCTGCGCGGCATCCGGCGGGAGCTGCGGTTTGCCGAGGCTCACTTCGCGATCCGTCATTTGCGTGAACGGCATGTTCTCCAACCCGTCGAGCGTCGGCAGCGGATCGCTGCCGGTGCCGCGCTTGCGACTGCCGGCGACGCTGTCGCGCCAGCTTTCCAGCAGCGCCTTTGCCGAGGTGTTTTTTTTCCGCGCGAGCCCCTCCACGTCCACGTATTCGCGCTGCTTCTCCGCGGGCAACTGCGCGAAAAGTTCCTTCAGCAATTGCTCATCCTGCGGTGCCAGGTTTTCCGGAATCGGCGTCGGCTTCGCGACGACTTGCGGCTCGGGCGTCGGCGTTGGCGTGAAAAGTGTGACCTCGAGTTTTTTCGGCGCCGGCGTCGGCTTGGGCGCGGCGTACGTCTGCATGCAGGCCGCGGGCAGCAGCGAATAGCGCATGAGCAACTGCACGATGAACGGCCCGATCCAGACCATCAGGAAGATGAGTCCATGCACGGCCAGCGCGACCACGACGGCGAGCGGAAGCTTAATGCGGTCGGGCAGGCCGACGAATGCATCGAGCCAGCGGCGGAACACGGTCGGGCTGGATTCGGAAGGGCTCAAAGGCTGCGGATGATCCCGCCATGCATCGCACCGATCGTGGGGAAACGCGAGACTTGAGCGCACCACTCGATCTGGTCGCGCCAGCCGCGTGCGGCGAGCGCGCGTCCGTTGCGCGCGGCGAGCAAGCCGTCGAGCGCAGTGGAAAATTGCCGCGCAGTGCCGAGCGCGGCGACGGCGGCATCCGTCAGCTCCGCGTCGGGAAATTCCGCCGCGAGCAGCCCGGCAGCGATGGCATCCTCGAGCGCGAAAGTCTCGAACGTCCCGGCGCAGACGAGCAGCACGTCCGTCGGCTGCGTGCGCGCGATTTCATCGCGGAGCGCCGCGAGATTCAGCAGCGCGCCGACGAGCACACGATTCGCCCGCTCGCAGGCGCGCAGGGCGATGGTGCCGTTCGTCGTCGTGCTGATGATCCGTTTCCCTGCAAGCGCGGTGTACTCGAAGGGATTGTTCCCGAGGTCAAAGCCCTCGATCCGTTCGCCATGCCGTTCGCCGCCGAGGAGCGCGTCGGGAATTTTTTGTCGCAGCGCGAATGCCTCCTCGATCGTCTTCACGGGGAAGATTTCCGCCGCGCCATTCGCCAGCGCCGTGATCATGGTGGAAGTCGCGCGCAGCACGTCGAACACGACGCACGTCGTCGTGCCAAGGTCGCGTTCCGGCAGGCGGCTGATGTCGGCAGGGGTGAGAGCGGCGCCGAATATCATCGTGATTTTTTCCCGCGCAGCAGCGTCGTCCGCGCATGGTGAAAGAGGTACTGCTGCGCGTAGCCGCCGAACGGGCCGAAGTGGCTCGCAGAAAATTCGCGCAGACGTTTCGCGGTCACCTTGCGCTTCCGCGCGAAGTAAATCTGCCGCAGCACGCGCTCAATCCACACATCGATCGGAAATGCCGCCAGCCGGCCGAATCCAAACAGCAGCGCGCACGCCGCGACCTTTGGCCCGACGCCGGCGAGGCGCTGCAGGGCGACTGATGCCTCGGGATCGCCGAGGCGCGCAACGGCTCCGAGATCCACCTCGCCGCTCGCGATCATGCGTGCCGTGCGCAGGAGATTTTTCGCACGGTAGCCGAGGGC
This sequence comes from Chthoniobacterales bacterium, assembly GCA_038239865.1. Classification (GTDB taxonomy): domain Bacteria; phylum Verrucomicrobiota; class Verrucomicrobiia; order Chthoniobacterales; family Chthoniobacteraceae; genus SXWH01. Next base: position 16,224 of record JBBSEI010000080.1, on the reverse strand, counting down.
GCACGCGCGGAGATCCTTCTCCTCCAGCGCCGCCAGCGCCGCGGGATCGGGATAGGAAAAAAGCCGCTCGCCATTCCACTCCGCCGCGCGCCCGTAGCGCTCGCGCAGCGTGTGCGAAATCTGCGCGATGTGGACGACCGCCTTCTGCGCGCTCGTGATGAAAGTCGCGAGGCATTCCCACGGCGGCTGCCGCACGAGCCGCAGCCCGCGGCACGCCTCCGCCGCCGCGGTCATCGCGGGATCATCCGGAAAAGTGGCGCGCATCTCCGCGAGCGGATGATCGAGTGCAAAGTAGTCCGCCGCGATTTTCTCCATGCCTCGCGGGACGAGCAGAGTGTCGCCGCGCTGCTCCGCGTAGCACGCCGCGTCGCCGATCATGCCGAGCCAGCCCGCGCCGTGCTCGCGCCAGTGAAAGACCTGGCCGCAGCCGAGCGTGAGCGAGAGGTCGAATTCCGGCGCGGCGATTTGCGCGAGCGTGCCGCTCGCTGCGAGCGCGCGGCTCATTTCACAAAGTAGCTCAAGTTCTCGAGCTGGAGCGCGAGGTCCACGTTGTTCACCGTGATGCGCTCCGGCACGTGCAGGACGGCGGGCGCGAAATTCAAAATGGCCTGCACGCCGCACTCGATGAGCCGGTTCGCGACTTCCTGCGCGACTCTGCCCGGCACGGTGAGGATCGCGAGTTTCACGCTGCGCTCGTGCACGAAGGCGGCGAGCTGCTCCATCGGCAAAATCGGGATGCCGATGTCGCGCGGACGCTTGCGGGAGACGTCTTCATCAAAGGCCGCGACGACCTCGAATCCCTCCCGCGCGAAACCGCCGTAGCGCAAAAGCGCCGTGCCGAGCTGCCCCGCACCGACGAGAATCACGGGCTGCAATTTTGCCATGCCGAGAATCCCGGTGATCGCGGTGCCGAGGCCGGCGACATTGTAGCCGAGGCCGCGCGTGCCCCAGTGGCCGAAGTAGGTGAGGTCCTTGCGAAGCTGAGTTGGCTTCACTCCCGCCGCCGTCGCGAGCGCCTCCGAACTCACGGTCGTCGCTCCATTTTCGCGGAGGCGCTGCAGGGCGCGATTGTAGATCGAGAGACGGTAAATCGTCTTTTTCGGGATGTCGGTCTTTTGCATCTGCTCGTGAAATAGGATGTGAAAATAGCAAAGCGCGCATGTCGCCGCCAGTGGAATGCTGTGACTTATCCGTGACAGCCGGGCGGGAAGTGGCGTGCTCGCATGGCTTGAGGTTCACCTTCGTGGTTGGCGTCCGCGATTTTCCCTGTGCGTGAAGTTCGTTGTTTGCTCCGCGGCTCGCGCCCGCTATTTCCGCCGCATGAGCAATGTCCGCCCCGACCGCACCATCGAGCACGATTGGTCGCCCCGGCGCGTGCCGGAAAATGTGACGTGGGGCGAGGGCTTCTACTGCGAGAGCGCGCAGTGCTTCCTGCATTTCAAAGGCAAGCGCCAGCCCGCGATCGAACTCGGGAAACATGTGAGCATTTACGCAGCGTGCCAGTTTGCGGTCGCGGGCGATGCGCATGTGACCATCGGCGATTTCACGCTGCTCGTCGGCGCGCTGATCACTTCGGACACGCGGGTGGAGATCGGCTCGCACTGCCTCATCTCCTGGGGCGTGGGAATCGCGGACAGCGACTTCCATCCCGTCGGTGCGGCGCAGCGCATGATCGATGCGGAAGCACTCGCGCCCTACTTTGAAAACAAACCTGCGCGCCCGCTCGAAGCGGTGCGCTCGAAGCCGGTGAAGATCGGCAACAACGTGTGGATCGGCATGAACGCGATCGTGCTCAAGGGCGTGACCATCGGCGACAATTCGGTCGTCGCCGCGGGTGCCGTCGTGACGAAGGACGTGCCGGCGGGCACCATCGTCGCGGGCAATCCTGCGCGGTTCGCAAAGCGGGTTCCTGAGTGATGAAAAAAAAGCGCATCATCGTCATGGGCTTCATGGGCGGCTGTCCGATCGCTGGCGTCGTCTGGCAGCACATTCACTACATCGTCGGGCTGCAGCGGCTCGGCCACGAGGTGTACTACGTCGAGGACTCCGCGCGGTATCCGTACAATCCGGTGACGTACGAGGAGAACGAGAACTACGCGTACGCCGCCGAGGTGCTGGACCGGCTCGCGCGGCAGTTTGGCTTCGAGCGGCGCTGGAGCTACTGCGCGCGTTTCATCCCGGGAAACCCGACGGCCGGGATGCCGCTGAAAAAATTGCGCGAACTTTACCGCACCGCCGATGCGATCCTGAACGTCTGCGGCGCGCAGGAATTCAACGAGGACCTGCTCGTCTCGCAGAACATCCTCTACGTCGAGAGCGATCCTGGCGTGGAGCAGATCCGCGTGGATCTCGGCATGACAAAGACGCGCGCATATTTGAAGCGCCACCGCGCGCTGTTCACGTTCGGCGAACTCATCGGCACGAAGGATTTCCCCGTGCCGCTGCATCGCTTCCGCTGGATGCCGACGCGCCAGCCCGTCGTCACGGATTTTTGGAAAACACGCAGCGCGCCTCCGGCGAAGGCGACCTTCACGACGATCGCAAACTGGAACACGAGCGGTCGGAAGGACATGAAGTGGCGCGGAAAAAAACTGCTGTGGAGCAAGTCGCTGGAGTTTTTGAAATTCATCGAGAGCCCGAAGCGCGCGAAGGAGATGTTCGAGATGGCGACGAACATCGGCTATCCCGACACGCGTGCGCTTTTCCAAAAAACAAACTGGCGCCTCGTGCTGCCGGACGACCTGAGCATCCACTGGGACAAATACCTCCGCTACATCCAGCACTCGAAGGGCGAGTTCACCGTCGCGAAGGATCAATACGTGCGCCTGCGCACGGGATGGTTCAGTGATCGCACCGCGTGCTACCTCGCGAGCGGTCGGCCTGCGATTACGCAGGAGACGGGCTTCACGAAAATTTTCGGCGGAGACAAAGGACTGCTCGCATTCCGCACCGTGGACGAAATCGTCGAGCACACGCGCGCGATCAACGCTGACTACAAGGCGCACAGCCGCGCCGCATTTGAAATCGCCACCGAACATTTCGAGGCGACAAAAGTGCTCGCAAGCCTGCTGGAACGCGCGGGTGTGTGAGCGAGACGAATCGCGCAGAGGTGTGATCAAACCGCAAACCAACGATGTGATTGAAAGCTGGTCCGCGAGGGAGCGGCAACCAGCACCAAAGGTGCGGCAACAAGCCAGCCCAGGGCACCGCCCTGGGTCTCAGTTCGCAAATGAAATGAGCCCTGAAAGGGCGGCGCAAAATGTGACCCCCCTTCACGGCTTTGCAGGTTGTCGCACGTTTTCCCAGGGCGATGCCCTGGGCTGGCTTGTCGCCGGGCCTTTGGCCCTCCTGCAGTTCGCCGACTCGCTACGGATCGAGCCTTTCCTTCGCCATCCTTCCAATCACACCCGAAAACCAATGTTCCTCCGACTCGCGCTCACATTTCTCCTCGCCCATTCCGCGTTCGCGCAGGGCACGAAGGCCGATTACGAGCGCGCCGATTCGCTCGCGAGGCGGACGGAGGGCAAGGTGTTCCGAGCGCGCGTTGAACCGCACTGGCTGCCGGGTGGCGATTCGTTTTGGTATCGCGCCGAGATCGCGCCGGGGAAATTTGAAAACGTTTTCGTGGATTGCGTGAAGGGCGAACGCCGCGCGGGCTACGAGCCGCCGGCGGGTGCAGGAAAGCCCGCCGCGCTCGGCGAGCCGCATCCGAGCCGCGCGAGCGACGCGGAGACGTCCGTCACTTTCATCAACAAGACCGACGGCAACGCCGTGTGCTGGTGGATCGATCTCGACGGCAAGCGCAACCGCTACGCGACGCTGAAACCGGGCGAGCAATTCCGGCAGCACACTTTCGTCGGGCATGTGTGGGTCGTGGAGTCTGAGGCGCACAGGCGGCTCGGTGTCTTCGAAGCGCACGAGGGCGGGGGAGAGGCGGTGATTGATGCCCCGCGCAAAGACGCGAAGCCGCAAAGCGACGAAACGAGCGGCGACGCTGGAAATCCTAAATCTGAAATTCTAAATCCAAAATCTTCCCCGTGGCTCGGTTTCGTCCGCGACCACAACGCCTGGGTGCGGCACCGCGACACGCGGGAGGAAGTGCAGCTTTCGCGCGACGGCACAAAGGATGACGCGTATCGCGAGCCCGTGCTGGTTTCGCCCGACGGCATGCGCGCGGTGGCGATGCGCGTGAAGCCCGAGCAGGAGCACCCCGTGTATTTCATCGAGTCATCGCCGAAGGATCGCACCGAGCCGAAGCTCCACTCGCACCAATATCTCAAGCCCGGTGATCGCATCCGCCACGAGCGGCCCTGTCTTTTCGATGTGAAAAAATGTGAGCCGATCGCGATGGACGACGCGCTGTTTGCAAACCCGTGGGACATCTCCGACTTGCGGTGGCAGGCGGACTCCTCGGAGTTCACATTTCTCTACAATCAGCGCGGGCATCAGGTGCTGCGCATCGTCGGCGTGGATCGCACTGGCGCGGCGCGCACGCTCGTCGAGGAAAAGTCACCGACCTTCGTGGACTACTCCCAGAAGACGTGGTTCCGCTGGCTCGATTCGACAGGCGAACTGCTCTGGGCCAGCGAGCGCGACGGGTGGAATCACATCTATCTGTGCAGCCGCCGAGGGCAGGAGGCGGGCACTTCAGCGGCGCACGAAAATGGGATCAGCCCGCCTCCTGCCATCGGCGGCTACGAGATGAAACCGATCACCCGCGGCGAGTGGGTCGTGCGCGGTGTCGTGCGCGTGGATGAAAAGAAGCGCCAGCTTTGGCTGCGCGTCGCCGGCGTGAAGCCGGAACAGGATCCGTATTTCGTCCACTTCGCGCGCGTGAATTTCGACGGCAGCGGCTTCACGCTGCTCACGGATGGCGACGGCACGCACGCTGCGCGCAGGCCGGGCAAAGAGAGCGGCCAGATCGCACTTTCGCCGAATGGCCGCTGGCTCGTGGACACGTATTCGCGAGTGGATATGCCGCCCGTCACCGAGTTGCGCGATGCGGAGAGCGGCAAGCTGGTGTGCGTTTTGGAAAAAGCCGACGCCACCGCGCTGAACGCCGCGGGGTGGACGACTCCGGAGCGTTTCACGGCGAAGGGGCGCGATGGGAAGACGGACATCTTCGGCATCATCATTAAGCCGTCGAACTTCGATCCCGCGAAAAAATATCCGGTCGTGGAGGAAATCTACGCGGGGCCGCACGGCTACTTCGTCCCGAAGGAATGGGGACTGCAGTCGCGGCAGCACGCGATCGCGGAGCTTGGTTTCATCGTCGTGCAGATTGACGGCGGGGGCACGAACTGGCGCTCTCGCGCCTTTCACGATGTCGCATGGCGCAATCTGAAGGACGCCGGTTTCCCCGATCGCATCGCGTGGATGCGCGCGGCTGCGGGGACGCGCCCGTGGATGGACCTCACGCGAATCGGCATCTACGGCGGCAGCGCGGGCGGGCAGAACGCGCTCGCGGGTCTGCTGCACCACGGCGACTTTTATAAAGTCGGTGTCGCAGACTGCGGCTGCCACGATAACCGCATGGACAAGATTTGGTGGAACGAGGCGTGGCTCGGCGAAGTGGGGCCGTGGTATGCGGAGAACTCGAACGTCACGCACGCCGCGAAGCTTACCGGCAAGCTCATGCTCATCGTCGGCGAAATGGACACGAACGTGGATCCCGCGAGCACGATGCAGGTCGTGAACGCGCTCGAAAAGGCGAACAAGGATTTCGATCTCGTGATTGTCACCGGCAGCAACCACGGAGCGGCGGAGAGCGCGTACGGCAGCAGACGGCGCGCGGATTTTCTCGTGCGGCACCTGCTCGGCACCGAGCCGCGCTCGCGGTGATCCGGCGACGCAGCGGGAATCGGGCATGGCGCGGAAATGAATCGTCGGCCTGCTCGGAAGGGCCCGGACGTGAGCTTCCGCCCACGCCCTCGCGTCGCTTGCTTCACCAAGATGGCCCCCCCTCCATGTCCCACGCGGAGGAATTCCCCGATTTACTCCGCATGCTCCGCGCGACTACTCTGGCCGCGCGATGAGACTCCCCACGAATGAGCGGACGCCCGCTCGCGGATGATTTTGGAACACGAAGCCATGGACATTTTTCACACCCTCGGCTGGCAGGAAATCGCGCTGCGCATGGGCAGCGCCACGCTCGCCGGCGCGGTGCTCGGACTGAACCGCGAACTCCGCGGCAAGCCCGCGGGCTTGCGGACGAATGCGCTCGTGTCGCTCGGCTCGGCGCTGCTCATTCTGGCCGCGCTCGGCATCGCTTCGGACGTCGGAAATGATCTGCAGGCGAACGTCATGAGCCGCGTGATGCAGGGCATCGTTACCGGCATCGGCTTTCTCGGTGCGGGCGTGATTTTGCGCGATACCGATGGCACGCAGGTGCATGGCATCACCACGGCGGCCACCATCTGGCTCACGGCGACGCTCGGGATTTTGTGCGGCGCGGGGATGTGGAAAGTGGCGCTGCTCGCGGTGTTCATCACGCTCGCGATCCTGATCCTCGGCAGCCCGCTGGAGAAATATTTGCACCGCAAATTCCCGAAGCTCTCCGAGCACAATCGCGAGGATCCTCCGCCGCACGTTTGATCCCGGGTGGTGCGCGGATTTCTTGCGCCGGGCGGGCCGAGCGGCGACAAGCGTTCGCATGAAACGCCTCCTCCCCGCACTCGTCGTCTGCAGCATGATCGCCTCGGCCGAGACGCCGCGGCTGCCCGCCGCGGTCGCCGGTGCGAAGCCGGAATTCCCCGGCCCGCAGCGGGACGGCGCGGTGCTGCTGCCGAATCAATGGCGGCTCCGCCCCGCCGGCAAGCAGGTCGTGGTCGGTGATTTTCCCGCAAGCATGGCGATGCATCCCGCCGGAAATTTCGCCGCGATCCTGCACTGCGGGCACGGGCAGCACGAGGTGCAGATCCTCGATGTCGCCGCGGGGAAAATCGTGTCGCGCGTGAATTTGCACGAGGCGTTTTACGGCATCGCATTTTCACCGGATGGCTCGAAGGTCGTGTGCAGCGGCTCGGGCGATGAGGTGCTGCATGTTTTCAAATTCAAGGACGGCTACCTCAGCGATCCGACGGAGATTTCGCTGCGCGAAAAATCCAAGCGCGGCGTGCCGTGCGGGCTGGCGATTGCCGGCGACGGCGCGACGATCTACGTCGCGAATGTCTGGGGCCAGACGGTGTGCCGCGTGCGGATCGCGGCGGACGGAACTGCGACGGTCACTGAACTTGCGCTCGCGGCACCGGATGCGATCGGCAAGGTCGCGCCGCGCGTGGGCGCGCCGACGGATGACCCGAGCATCACCAAACGTGCCGAGGCGATCCTCGATACGACGGGGAAGGACGCGCCGTTTCCCTACGCGTGCGTGCTCGATGAAAAGCGCGAACGGCTCTACGTGAGCCTCTGGGCGCAGGCGCAAGTCGCAGTGATCGACACGAAAGCGTGGACGGAACTTGCGCGCTGGAAAGCGGAGGAGCATCCGAATGAAATGGTGCTCTCGAAGGACGGCGGTCAGCTCTTTGTCGCGAATGCGAACCGCAATTCCGTCTCCGTGATCGACGTCGCGAGTGGGAAGGTGATCGAGACGCTCGTCGCGGAACTCACGCCGAACGCACCTCCGGGAAACACGCCGAACTCGCTGGCGATCTCGCCGAATGGCGAGCGGCTCTTCGTCGCAAATGCGAACATCAACGCGGTCGCGGTTTTCGAAATCGAGAAGCCCGGGCATTCGCGATCGCTCGGCTTCATCCCGAGCGGCTGGTATCCCACGAGCGTGCGCGTGGCGAAGGGCGGGAAGCTCATCATCGCGAACGGCAAGGGCGTGGTGAGCAAGTCGAACCGCAACTTTGTGCAGCCCGGCAGCGCGAAGACGCCGGTCGGCGTGACCGAATACATCGGCGGAATTTTGCAGGGCACGCTCAGCATCGTGCCGCTGCCGGGCGAGGAGGATGAGTTTGCCGCGGAGTTGAAAAAGCAGAGCGCCGTCGCCTACTCGTGCATGCCTGCCGTCGAATCGCGCCTCGACGCCGCGGCGCTGAGGGGGAATCCGATCCCGCGCAAAGTCGGCGAGCCTTCGCCGATCAAATACGTGATCTACATCGTGAAGGAGAACCGCACTTACGACCAGGTGCTCGGCGATCTCGGAAAAGGAAATGGCGATCCTTCGCTGTGCCTTTTCGGCGAGGACGTGACGCCGAATCACCACGCCTTCGCGCGCGATTTTGTGACGCTCGACAATTTTTACGTCGAGAGCGAGGTGAGTGCCGACGGGCACGAGTGGAGCATGGCGGCGTACGCGACGGACTTCGTCGAGAAGACGTGGCCGCTGAGCTACGGCCACGGCAGCGCGAAATTTCCGTATCCGAGCGAGGGCGTTTTTCCGATCGCCACGCCTGCGGGCGGCTACCTGTGGGATCGCGCGGCGGCCGATGGCGTGACGTACCGGAGCTACGGCGAATTCACGCTGAGCCCGAATGCGAAGGGTCCGGGCAAGGCGAAGGTGAAGGGGCTCGAGGGGCACATCGATCCGGAGTACCACACGTTCGACACGGGCTACCCCGACGTGAAGCGCGCCGAACGTTTCATTTCCGAGCTGCAGCGTTTTGAAAAAGAGGGCGACATGCCGCGTCTTCAGATCGTGCGGCTGCCGAACGATCACACCAGCGGTGCGAGCCCCGGCAAGCCCACGCCGACGGCGCAGGTCGCGGACAACGATCTCGCCTTCGGCATGCTCGTCGAGGCCGTGAGCAAATCGAAATTCTGGGCGCAGACCGCGATTTTCGTCGTGGAGGATGACGCGCAAAATGGACCCGATCACGTGGACGCGCATCGCACGATCGCGTTTGCGATTTCGCCGTACATCCGGCGCGGCGGCGTGGACAGCACGCTGTATTCGACGGCTTCGATGCTGCGGACGATCGAGCTGATCCTCGGGATGAAACCGATGTCGCAGTTCGACGCGCTGGCGATGCCGATGTTCGCGAGCTTCGGCGAAAAACCGGACCTTCGTCCGTACGAGCACCGCATCCCGAAGGCGGATCTGAACGCGATCACGAAGAAGACCGCGTGGGGCGTGAAGGAAACAAGTCGGATGGATTTTTCAAAGGAAGACGCTGCGGACGATCTGCTGCTGAACGAAGTCATCTGGCGCAACGTCCGCGGCGCCGACAGCCCGATGCCTGCGCCGGTGCGGCGCGCGTGGGTGCTGGCGGGGGATTCGGACGATCCGAAGTAAGCGCGCGGGAGGGTGCCGAGAACGCGAGACGCAAGTGTGATTCCTGACCACGCAGGCTGACGAAAGTCGTCAGTGCGTCCCTTTTGCAAACGCTACCCGGGTATGACGGACTGGCTGCCGCGCTTCAGTTCGCTGCGGAGGTCGCGTCCGCCGCGCTTGCTCCACCAGAGGACGATCGGCGCGGCGATGAAGACCGACGAGTAGGTGCCGGTGATCACGCCGACGAGAATGGCGAACGCAAAGTCGCGCAGCACGGGGCCGCCGAAGGCGAAGAGGCCGATGGTCGGGATGAGCGTGGCGGCGCTGGTGAGAAAGGTGCGCCCGAGCATCTCGTTCACGCTCATGTTCATGATTTGCTCGAGCGAGCCGGGCCGGCCGCCCTTCACCGTTTCGCGGATGCGGTCAAAGACGACGATGGTGTCGTTGATCGAGTAGCCGCCGATGGTGAGGATCGCGCCCACGGTGACGAGCGAAAGTTCGCGGCCGAAAATCGCGAACGCGCCGACGGTGATGATGACATCATGCAGCAGCGCGACGATCGCGCCGACGGCGAAGCTGAACTCAAAGCGCAGCGTGACGTAGAGGAAAATCCCCAACATGCCGAGGCCGAGCGCGAGGGCGCTGCTCTTCTTGAGTTCATTGCCGACGAGCGAGCCGACGGTTTCCTTCTGGCTCAGCTTGAATTGCGCCTCCGGGAATTTCGCGAGCAGCGCGTCCTTCACCTTCAGTCCGGTTTCCTTTTCGCTGCGCACGGAGACGTAGTCGCTGCCGTTTGCACCCTTTTCACTCTGCACGACGACTTCCTTCAGCCCGAGTTCCTCGCAGGCGGCACGCACGTGACCGTCGTCCGGCTTGGTGCCTTTGGCCTCGAGGACGATGAGATCGCCGCCTTTGAAATCGATGCCATAGTTCCGGTCGCCGCGGTAGGCAAAGTAGGACATCGAACCGACGATGACCGCCAGCGAGAGGGCGACGGCACGTTTGCGGTAGCCGAGGAAATTGATCTTCGTGCCCTGCACGATCGCCATCATTTTGATCCGATCGAGGCCGAACTTTTCAATCGCCCACGCATACAGCGTGCGGCTGACGACGAGCGCGGAGAAAAGTGACGCGATGACGCCGATGGTGAGCGCGACCGCGAAGCCTTTCACCGGTCCGCTCGCGAGGAGGAAGAGGATGAATGCGGAGATGAGCGTGGTGACATTCGCATCGAAGATTGCGGTGAATGCGCGATCAAATGCGTGGTCCACCGCGATCTTGAAGGACTTGCCAGCCGTCAGCTCCTCGCGCAGCCGCTCAAAGACGAGCACGTGCGCATCCACCGCCATGCCGAGCGTGAGGATGATGCCCGCGATGCCGGGCAGCGTGAGCACTGCGTGGAGCATCGCCATGCTGCCGAACATGACGAGGATCGTGAGCATGAGGCCGATGTTTCCGAACAGACCGGAGAGCCGGTAATAGAAGAGCATCACCAGCGTGATGAGCCCGAGGCCGAGCAGGCCGGCGAGCTTGCCGCTCGAGATCGCATCCTGCCCGAGCGAGGCGGAGGCGGAGCGTTCCTCCTCGATTTTCACGGGGTTTTGCAGCGGGTTCAGCAGCGAACTCGCGAGGCCGCGCGCTTCCTGCTCGGTGAATTTCCCCGTGATGCGGCAGCCGCCGCCGGCGATGCCGCCCTGGACCTGCGTGGTGGGCGCGGAGAGGATTTTGTTGTCGAGCACGATGGCGAAGCGATCGCTGTTCACGCGCATCGCTTTCGTGAGTTGGAAGAATTTTTCCCCCGCCTCGCTGTCAAACTGAATGCTGATGTACCAGCCCTCGAGATCGTAGCCGGCGAAGGCGGACTTGATGTGTTCGCCGGTGATGTCCGGCACGCGATGCACGATGAGATTCCGCTCGGGCGAATCGGGATTTTTTTCCTTTTTCATCGGCAGGATCGTCCACGCTGGATCGAGGATCTTTTGCTTCGCCTCGACCGCGGGCAGCAGCGAACTGCTCTCGGGATGCACCAGGCGGAAGTCGAGCTTCGCCACCTCCTGGAGTTGCTTGCGCACGTTGTCGAGTTCCTCCGCCGCGAGACCGGGGATTTGCACCATGATGCGGTCGCCGACAGTGGGAGTGATGACCGGCTCAGACGTGCCCATCTTGTCCACGCGGCTGCGGAGCACTTCGACGGCCTGGTCGAGCGCCTGTTGTGTGACGGGGCGCTTTTCCCCCGTGAGCGGATCCTCGGCGGGCTGGATGCTGATGTTGAAAGTGGTGCCGCCTTTCAGATCGATGCCCAGCGCGATCTTGCCCTTTTGCGCGATGATCTCCTTGCCGGTCGTCGGATCGATGACGGCTTTGCCGGTCACGGGATCTTTCTCCGGGATGTCGAAGGGCGGGACCACATACACGATGGCGATGGCCGCGATGAAAACCGTGAGCACCGTGCCGAGGATGCGCTTCGCGCGCTCGCTGCCGGTGATGACGTACGCCGCGAAAAGCAGCAGCAGCGCCATGCCGTAGATGAACGTCGCCTGCGGATTGGTGAGGGATTCGATGAACTTCATGACGGGGATCGGAAAAAAAATCAGGCCGCGCGTTGGATCAGGCGGCGCCGTTCGCGTCCTTCGGGAGGACGGTGACGACGGCGGACTTGTCCACAGTGAGTTTGCAATTGTCGTCCACCTTCAGCGTGAGCGTCGGGCCGTCCTTCGCATTCGTCACTACGCCATGCACGCCGCCGACGGTGACCACGCGATCGCCCGTCTTGATCGCCGCGATGCGGGCGAGGAGTTCCTTCTGCTTCTTCTGCTGCGGGCGGATCATGAAAAGCCACATGAGCACCATGATGCCGCCAAACATGATCACCGTATTCCACATCTGCAGCCTGGGATCGGCGCCCGGGACGCCCGACGGTGCTGCCTGCGCGACGACATGGAAAAGTGCGATATTCATAAGGTAAAAAAGGGCGCACAGCGTATGCCTCTGCGATGCGATGTCCAAGGTTTTCGGCAGCGCGAATGGAGCGCCGAATCCGCGGCGGCGCGGGCGGAGGAAAGCGGATGGCCGCCGCGCTGAGGCGAGGATGGAAATCTCGCCTACTTCGGTGAGTCCCTGCCGTCGGTGAGCCACCCGAGATTGAAGCGCGCGAGCGTGAGCGCGTCGCCGGCGAAACCGGGCTTCGTGCCGCGTCCGTAAAAGCACAGGATCGTGCCGGCCTGCGTGACGGCGATGTCGCTGTACATGCTCGCGCCGGGCTCGATCGTTTTGTTCACCGGCCACGTCTGCGCTTCGTCGTAGCTGAGTTTCACGGAGACATTTTTCCGGTCGCGGCTTTTGCCGGCTTCCGCCTTCCCGTCTGCGCGATCGAGATTGTCGGGATTGGAAAAAAGGATGCGGTTTTTGTCGCGTCCGTCATTTCCTTTGCCGCCGCTTTTTGTGCTGAAGCGCACGATGCCCGCCATGCAGATCGGCTCGAGGAGCGCGTCGTCAAATTTCGGCGTGCTCCAGTTCGTTGCGCCGTCCTTGCTCACCGTCACGAGCCGCCGGTGCGCCTTTGATTCGCTGCGCACGTTCAGCATCACGCGGCCGTCGGCGAGTTCGATGGCGACGGTTTCGTTCGGGTTGATCCATTCATCGGTGCAGGGCACGGCGATTTCGCCCGCGTGCCAGGTCGCGCCGTGATCGTCGCTGAAAATGGTCGCGGTGACGGACGGGCGGTGCGCATTTCCACCCGTGCCCGTGGAGAGCCACACGGGGACGACGAGCCGCCCCGTGCGAAGCTCGATGCTGTGATCCGGCCCGGTCGCGAGCACTTTCCAGTCGTAGTTTTTGCGGAATGCCTCGAACGCTCCGGTGATTTCCACGGGCTTGCTCCACGTCACACCGTCGTCCGCGCTGCGGGTGTAAAAGCAGCGCATGTATTCGATGCAAAAGATGCCATGCACCGTGCCGTCGCGGTCCGCGATGAGGACGGGGTTGTTGTACGTCACGTCCGCGGGGTCCACGTTTTTCATGCGCAGCGAAAACGGATTTTTGGTGATCGGGCCGTCCACTTCGGTGAGGATTTTCGGCGCGCTCCACGTCTTGCCGTCATCAGTCGAGCGGCGCAGCAGGACGCGGATGTCGTCCCAATCGCCGCCCTTTTTCCGCGCCTCGCACCACGCGAGCACGGTGCCCTTCGCCGTCACGACGATGCCGGGAATGTGGTAGATTTTGTGCGCGGGATCGTCGCCCGTTTTGAAAAGATCGAGTTTCTCGAGAAATGGCTCGGCGGCGGAGGCGGCGAGGGTGAGCAGGGTGAGCAGGGTGAGGAGGGTGAGGAGGGTGAGGAGGGTGAGGAGGAGGAGCAGTCGTGATTTCATCGGGGCGAAGTTGCAGTCTGAGATTGGGAGCAAAAAAATTGGAACGCAGTGACGCAGAGACGCGGAGAAAGACCGGAAGCGATCTGCGGACACAATTTCGTTGTCCTCCTCCGCGTCTCTGCGTCTCCGCGTTTAATTGGGCATCGCTCGCATTCCATCACCACTCGCCGCCGCGCTGAAACTTTGCTTTCGCATTTTTGCCGAACTGCGCGGCGGCGGCGTTGATGCCGTCCAAAATTTCCGCGTGCGTGCGGCCCGCCGTGTCGCGGGCGGCGGGGATGATCGTGCTGCACTCATTGGCGTCCATGAAACGCGCGGCATCGAGCAGCCCGGGCTGATCCTCCGGCGGCACGACGAGGAAGCCGTGCTTGTCCGCGTGGATGAGATCGCCCGGCGAAACCTTGCGCCCGAAGACCTCGACCTCGCAGCCCCAGCGCACCGGATGTGAGTGCGCATGGCCGACGCACAGCCGCCGCGCGAGCGCCTTGAAGCCCGCGTTCGCCATCTCATCGAGGTCGCGGATCGCGCCGTCCGTGATCGTGCCGACGCAGCCGAGCGCGCGGTGGATGTTGCTGTTCACTTCGCCCCAAAACGCGCCGATCGTCCGCGGCTTGTCGAGGTCCTGCACGACGACGATTTTCGGCCCCGGCACGCTCGCGACGTAGCTGCGATACTCGCCCCAAGCACTCGGATTCGCCTCCCGGTGCTCCTTTTTACTCGGCTGAAAAACGACCGTGATCGCGAACCCGGCCATCGGCCCCATCTGCGGCATGAAGTCGCGCGTCTCCTCGAGATTGAACCCCGCCGCCGCGGCATCGCGCCGGGTGATTTGCTCCCAGCCGTTGTAGATCGTTGGCGTGTTCCAGCGTTTGAGCTGGAGGAGGTCGGCGTGGGAAAGGCGCGCGTCTTTTTCGTTGTGCATGGCAGAGAGTGACAGGCGCCGGCAGGGTCGGACGACGCACCGATTTGAAGTTAGGAGTTAAGAGTTAGAAGTTGAGCCTGCCGCAGGCATCCCTCGATCGAGGAAGAATCCTGACACTGGAGGATCCGCTGCGCAGGGCTTTAACGCTCAACTTTCAACGCTCAACGCTCAACGAAGAACTTAGCCCGCGATCACGCGTGCTTGCACGTCACCCACCTGCCGCTCTTCGCGGAGGCGAGGACGGCGTCGCAGACGTACTGCGTCTCGAGCGCGTCGCGGAAAGTCGGATGGCACGGCTTGCCCTCGCCGACGGCGCGGATGAAGTCCGCGACCTGATGCGTGAACGTCTCCGCATAGCCAATTTGCAGGCCCGGCACCCACCAGTTTTTCATGAAGGGATGATCCGGGTCGGTCACATGAATGCTGCGCCAGCCGCGGACGATGCCTTCGTCGCGGTAGTCGAAATATTGCAGCCGGTGCAGGTCGTGCAGATCCCAGCGGATGCTCGCGTTCTCGCCATTGATTTCGAGCGTGTAGAGTGCCTTGTGACCGCGTGCATAGCGGGTGCTCTCGAAGAGCGCGAGCGAGCCATTTTCAAAGTGGCCCATGAACGTGCAGGCGTCGTCGATCTTCACCTCCTGCATTTTGCCCGTCCCCGTGTGCTTGCGCTTTTTGATGAAAGTCTCGGTCATCGCGGTCACGTCCGTCAGCGGGCCGTTCAGCCAGATCGCCGTGTCGATGCAGTGCGCGAGCAGGTCGCCCGTCACGCCGCTGCCGGCGGCCTTCGCGTCGAGACGCCACAGGCCCGCGCCGCCCTGCGGGAGGTCGGCAGAGATCGTCCAGTCCTGGAGAAAATTCGCGCGGTAGTGGAAAATTTTGCCGAGCTTGCCGGAGTCAATGATCTGCTTTGCGAGCGTGACGGCGGGCACGCGGCGGTAGTTGTACCACACCGTGTTCGGCACCTTGCACTTCTCGATCACTTTCACCATTTCGAGTCCCTGCTTGCCGTCGAGCGAGAGCGGCTTTTCGCACAGCACCATCTTGCCCGCCTTCGCCGCGGCGATGGCGATCTCCGCGTGCGAATCGTTCGGCGTCACGATGTCAATGGCGTCAATCTCCTTGTTCGCGATCAGCTTTTTCCAATCCGTCTCCACGATCGTCGCGCCCCAGTTGTCCGCGAAAGCCTTCGCCTTCGCGCCGTCGCGACCGCACACGGCCTTCAGCACGGGCGTGAGCGGAAGGTCGAAAAATTGCGCGGCATTGTGGTAGGCATGCGCGTGCGTGCGTCCCATGAAGCCGTAGCCGACGAGACCGATGTTGAGAGTTTTCTTGGCCATGTGAGTGAGGAGGTTTTGGATTTGCGAGGGGCGGGAGTTCAGCAAAGCGACGCGCGCCTTGCAACCGCCGAGCGGGGGAAATTCGCGCGCCGCTCCCCACCGCAAATCATCGCGGAAGGAACCCACTTTTCCCCAAACTGATCGGTGCAACTCTGCGTTTCTCTGCGGTTCCGAAACAACGCTCCCGTGGGCCGGGAGATGTGGCCAATTTGAAACGGCAGTTTGACAAAATGATGCGCTCCGCTAGCAGCCTGTCGGACTTTCCGCGCTACGGATTTTGAAATTGCGGGTTGAAGGAGGATGCCCGCGCGCTTCGTTTCGATTGATCACGACACCCCGATGCTCCTGCCGCCGGATTTGCGCGACTGGGTGCCGGAGGAT
>JBBSEI010000079.1:0-21127 GCA_038239865.1 Chthoniobacterales bacterium | reverse complement strand
GTCTGCCGCGCCGCCGCCACCGCGGTGGTGAGCGTCCGTTGAAAACCGGCGGTGTCCTTGATCAGATGATCCGCGGGCAGCACGATCATCGTGGCCTCCGTGTCGCGCGCCGCGACCCAGCCGACGCCGAGCGCGATGGCCGCGGCGGTGTCGCGCTTCGCGGGTTCGGCCACAATGTTTTCCGGAGGCAGGCCGAGCGCGATTTCGTGCACGGCGGATTCCTGCTCGGAGTTTGTGAGGATGAGAATGTTCTTCGGCGGCACGAGCCCGTCGAGGCGGCGCAGCGTGGATTCGAGCAGCGTCTCGCCGCCGAAAAGCGAAAGCAACTGCTTCGGCCGCGACTTGCGACTGAGCGGCCAGAATCGTTCGCCACTGCCGCCGGCGAGGATCAGAACGTAGGGAGGATTGGACGTCATCGGCGTGGTTCGTAGCGCAAGCGCGGCCATTTCACTAGGGGATTTCTGGCGGCGTGCGCTCGCATCTTCCGCGGCGCGCGGGTGGCCCGATTTTCCGTGAAAAAACGCGCCCGGGAAATCCCGGCGATCGAGCGCTACGGCGCATGAAAGCGCAGGCCACGGCACAGCGGTCGCAGCGGAACAGACTATGCTTTACACGAGGGACGAATCTCGCATCCTCCCAGTGCATCCCATGGAACCCGCCAAGCAGACCGACGTCCTGAACACTTCGCTCCTCGCCATCACGCAGACCGCAGTCGGCTGCGGCCTCGGCCTGCTGCTCGGCGGGAAAATGAGCCGCCGCGCGCAAAAGGCGACCGCGTTTTCCGTGCTCGGCGTCGGCGCGCTACTCGCGCTCCCGGCGATCGTGGATGCGATCTCGCATCTCATCAGCGGCCCCGCCACGGAGCGCGGCGCACGGCGGCGGCTCGACAGCATCCGGCACGATTCGGGACTCCCGGACGACGCGGACGTTTTCTGATCGTCGCGGCGGACATCCGGCGAGGAGGTGCGGGAGCGTGGAGGATTCAGTTTTTGTCTTGCGGCGAAAGTGACGTAGCTTGAACAATGAAAATTCGCGCTGGCGGATCATTCGCGGAAGCCTCTCTTGCGCCAATCCTTCTCCGACGCTCACACATCCCGATGAGTGGCAACCCCATCAATATCCTGCTGGTCGAAGACAATCCCGGCGATGTCGCGCTGCTGAAGGTGCTGCTCTCGGACGAATGCGGCGATCACGTCTCCATCGACACCGCGTCGCGCGTCTCCGAGGCGATCACGAAGCTCGACGCGGGCGGTGTGGATGTGGTGCTGCTCGATCTCACGCTGCCCGATGCGCAGGGCCTCGAGGCGCTCGTGCATCTCGCGCCGCACGCGCACCGCGTCCCGGTCATCGTCCAGACGGGGCTGGACGATGACGACCTCGCCGTGAAGGCGATGCAGCTCGGCGCGCAGGACTACATCAACAAAGGCAAGCCGGACGGCCGCCTGCTCGTGCGGAGGATCCGGCAAGCCATCGAGCGCACGCGGACGGCGCGCGAACTCGCCGAGCAGCGGCGCCGCATGAATGCGCTGCTCGAAAACATCCCCGATCGCGTCTATTTCAAAACGCGCGAGGGTGCTTTCATTCAGGTGAATCCGGCGCTGGCGCGGCTGTATGGGTTCGAGGATCCGGCGCAGGTGATCGGGAAGACGGACGCGGATTTTTTCAGCCCCGAGCACGCGAGACAGGCGCGCGCCGACGAGGAAAAGGTGCTCGCCACCGGCACGCCGATCGTCGGGAAAATGGAAAAGGAAACCTTCGCGGACGGACGCACGACTTGGGCGCTGACGACGAAGATGGCGCTCAAGGACGAGGCCGGCGTGGTGGTCGGGACCTTCGGCGTCTCGCGCGACATCACCGATCTGAAGACGACGGAAATCGCGCTGCGACGGAGCGAGGAGCGCTACGTTCGGCTGCTGGATTCGGTGAAGGATTACGTGTACACCGTCGCCATGGAACATGGGCAGGTCGTTTCGACGGAGCACGGGCCGGGCTGCCTCGCGGTCACAGGGTATGCGCCGGAGGAATTCAAATGGGATCCGTATCTCTGGCACCGCATCATTTTTCCGGAAGACCGCGATGCCGTCGTGCAGAGCCTCGCGCAGTCGGCAAAGAGCGGCGCGGCCTTTGAAGTCGAGCACCGGCTCGTGCGCAAGGACGGTGCCATCCGCTGGGTCCGCAACAAGCAGGTGCCCCGCCGCGACGCCGAGGATCGGATCGTGTCGTACGACGGCCTCATGTCCGACATCACGGAAAAAATGCGCGCCGACGAGGAATTGAAAGCCGCGCACGCGCACCTCATGCAGCTTGAGAAACTCCACTCGATCGGCCAGCTCGCCGCCGGGGTGGCGCACGAGGTGAAGAACCCGCTGCAGATCATCCTCATCGGCCTGCAGTATCTCGCGGACTCGCCGGCGGCGCAGGAGGAGCAATCGCAGTCGGTGCTCACGGAGATGAATGACGCGGTGCGCCGCGCGAGCTGCGTCGTGCAGGACCTGCTCGATTTTTCCTCACCGCGCGAACTCGGGATGCAGCCGCGATCGATCAACGCGCTCATCGAGAAATCGCTGCGCTTCGTGCGGCACGATCTGCAGACGGCAAAAATCGAGGTCGTGAAAAACCTCGCGCCCACGCTGCCCGACGCGCTCATGGATCCGAACAAGATGGAGCAGGTCTTCGTGAATCTGATCACGAACGCCTGCCACGCGATGCCGAAGGGCGGAACGCTGACGGTCAACACCCGGGTGAAGGGAATCAGCCAGACTGATTTCGCGCCGCACAAGCCGGGCGACCGGAGCGGGATCGGATTCCGGCCTGGGGAAAACGTGATCATCGTCGAGATCCGCGACACCGGGATCGGCTTGGCGCCGACGACGCTGGCGAGAATCTTCGAACCGTTCTTCACCACGAAGAGCACCGGCAAGGGCACGGGGCTCGGCCTTTCCGTCACGCGGAAAATCATGGACCTCCACCGGGGCAAAATAAGCATCGAAAATCATCCCGGAGGCGGTGTAATGGCCACCCTCACTTTAAAACCAGCGAAACCGGCCGACGGAAAAACCAAGGAAGACCATGAGCAAAAAAAAGATACTTCTCGTAGATGACGAATCGGGCTTCACCCGCCTGCTCCGCCTCACCCTCCCTGCCTACGACATCCGCGAGGTGAATGACCCGCTCAAGGCGGTGGAGGTGGCCCGGGAATTCCAGCCGGACATGATTTTCCTCGATGTCATCATGCCCGAGGCGGACGGCGGTACGGTCGCCGCGCAGATCAAGCAGGAGCCCACACTCAAGAATGTGCCGATCGTTTTTCTCACCGCGATCGTCTCGAAGGATGAAGCACAAACGCGGCGCGAAATCGGCGGCTGCGAATTCCTCGCCAAACCCGTGAGCCGCGATCAGGTGGACGAGTGCATCCGGCGGCATCTCGGATCCTGAGGGCGGGCCGACTTCAATGCAGAATCCGCCGGGCAACTCGGACAGGCATGAGGAGGAATTGCGCACCTTCTTCGAGCTGTCGCTCGACATGTTTGCCATCGCGGACTTCGCCGGGTATTTCAAACGCATCAATCCCGCGTGGGAGGCGACGCTGGGTTTTTCGACCGAGGAGCTGAGCGCGGTGCCGTACGTCGAGTTCGTCCATCCTGACGACCGCGAGAAGACGGTGAAGGAAGCCGCCGGATTGCAAGTCGGCCGGGATACGATCGCGTTTGAAAACCGGTACCGGTGCAAGGATGGGAAGTATCGGTGGCTGCTGTGGCGGGCGCGCGCGGACTTCGATTCGGAGCTCATCTACGCGATTGCGCGCGACATCACCGAGCGCAAAGACTTCGAAAAAATGCTGCGCAACACGACCGCGGAACTGGCACGATCGAACGACGAGCTTTCGCAGTTTGCATACATCGCATCGCACGATCTGCAGGAGCCGTTGCGGATGGTGGCGAGCTTTCTCCAGCTCATCGAAAAGCGCTACGACGGCGTGCTCGATGCCGAGGGGCGGAATTTCATTCATTTTGCCGTGGACGGCGCAAAACGGATGCAGACCCTCATCCAGGATCTCCTCGCACTTTCCCGCGTGCAGACTCGTGCCAAGCCGTCCGATCTCACCGATTGCGCCGCGGTTTTTCGCGACGTGATGAACGACCTCCAGTTTGCCATCGCGGAAGTCGGCGCGACGGTGACCTGCGATACCTTGCCGACGGTGATGGCCGACAGCGTCCAAATCGCGCAGATCTTGCAAAACCTCCTCGGCAACGCGCTCAAATTCCGCGGCACAGTCCCCGTCCGCATCCACGTCAGCGCGATCCGCAAAGCGAACGAGTGGGAATTTTCCGTGACCGACAATGGCATCGGGATCGATCCGCAATTCTTCGAGCGCATCTTCGGCATCTTCCAGCGCCTCCACTCGCGCACGGAGCTTCCCGGCACCGGCATCGGTCTCGCGGTGTGCAAAAAGATCGTCGAGCGCCATGCCGGCAGGATCTGGGTGGAATCCAAACCCGGGAATGGGTCGAAATTTTTCTTTACGATACCTGATAAGAAGCGGCTCCCTGACGGGTAATTCGCGCGACATGATAATGACTCCAAACCGCCTCGTCGAAATCCTCCTCGTGGATGACAACATCGGCGACGTCGTGCTCACGAAGGAAGCACTCAAAGGCGCCGACTTTACGAATCGGGTGAGCATCGCGCGGGACGGTTTTGAGGCACTCGATTGCTTGAGGAAGACGGGGAAATTTGCCAACGCGCCCACGCCCGACCTCATCCTGCTCGACATCAACATGCCGCGGAAAAACGGATGCGAAGTCCTCGAGGAAATCCGGCGCGACGAGCGGCTGAAGCTGATCCCCGTGGTGATCCTCACCAGTTCCGAAGCTGAGGACGACATCCGCCGCGCGTACGAACTCGGGGCGAACTGCTACGTGACGAAGCCCGCGGACCTGGATGAAATGGTGAAGATCGTCCAGGCGATCGATTTTTTCTGGACGACCGTGGCCAAGCTCCCTCGGTCCCGCTGAGTGCGGCGGACACCGATACGGTGCCGCCTCGTTCCGCCGCGCGTGCTCAAGTCACCTTCGAGGCAATCGCGTTCATCGGGATCGATTTTGGAGATTCGTGCCGCCACCGACCATTTATCCTTGCGCCCCGCAGGCCCGCGAACATAGTAGCCCCCGCTTTTTACCTGCAGAGAAAATGGAAGGGTGGCTGAGTGGTTAAAGGCACTCGACTCGAAATCGAGAGTAGGGTCAAACCTACCGTGGGTTCGAATCCCACCCCTTCCGCCATTTTCGGTCCGGATTTGGGTTGAATTCAGGAGGAGATTTGAGAAAGCTCCGTGGATCAATCTCAGGAAGAGAGCGGTCGAGTTGCGCGGCTTGCGACGGAGATTTCATCCTCCTCTTGGCGAGTTCGGTGCCGCGCCATCCGTGGAAGTCCTATGCAAGAATATGGTTCATCTTCCCCGCAAGGAATCGCGCCTGTGGCAGTTCGAGCAGGGTTTATTTTGAAACTTTCTTTTCATTTCCCTCAGGCCTTCGCGGCAAGCGGCGACTCGCTCGCATCTTCTGGGGAAGCGGTGGCGATCGGCACCTAGCACCCGATTTTCCCCATGACCACATCCGGCAAACTTTGGCGTGCCTCCGTGCTTTTGATCATTTTGATCGTCGCGGGAATCGCAGGGCTTTTCATCATCCTCCGCCAGACGCGAACGGACAGGACGGCCACGCTCTCTCCGGAATCCGTCGCCCGGAGTGCCGCGGCGGATGCGGTGGAAAAAAGCGCGGGAATTTCGACGGGCGAGCGGCGCAGCCACCGGTCGCGGCACTGGAACGGGATGCTGCACTGGCAAAATTGCGCGCGCGGGTTCCGGGGTTTGAGGTGCAGTTTGATCCGCTCACCGGCTCGGCAAATCACGTGATGGCGACGGGACGTTTTCTCACAGGCGCGGCGGCGGTGGCTAATCCGGTGAATGGCTATTTTTACGAGCCAGTGCGGCGTTTCATGGCGGAAAATGCGGTGCTCTTTGGCCATGGCGCGGAGGCGCTCGACGGGACGCGGATCACGCGGAATGACGTGACGCGCCGACGCCTCATCGCGATGGCGACTTCGATGCGGAGGTCGTGCTGCACAAACACACGCACGGGCTGAGCAACCGACTCGTGGGCGGCGGCGTGGGCATCAGCCAACTGGAGACGCAGGACATGGGCGAAGGGTGGTCGGATTTCTACGGCATGACGCTGCTCAGCGACCCGGCCGATGACGTGTATGGCAACTACGCCTCGGGCGCGTACGTGAGCGATCAGCTCTCGGGAATCACCTCGAATTACTACTCCGGCATCCGCCGTTATCCGGACACGACGGACCTCACGAAAAATCCCCTCACGCTCAAGGACATCGATCCCTCGCGCGCGAGCGCGCACACGGGCATCCCGCTCAGCCCGCTTTTTTCTTCGTCAAATTCAAACCTCTCGGAAGTCCACAATCGGGTGGCGGTGACGTGGCAGGCGGTGCCGCAATACGGCACCTCGAATTCAAACAACTTTCAGATCGAACTGTCTTTCGACGGCCGCATTCGCATCACTTGCCTCGGCATCGCGGCGACGGATGGATTGATCGGCCTCTCGCAGGGACTGGGCAACGCCGGCGGATTATTTGACGAGCGATTTCAGCACGTACTCCGCCGCGCAATTGGCGCTCAATTTTCCCGCGACTGCGACGGATGGAAATGGCGTGCTCTTGAATCAGGGCACCGTGACGCTGTCGCCGGTGCAGGCTTCCGCGGTGACGGTTTCACGATCGGTGCGCTGCATCATTTTGCGTGGAATACGATCGCGGGTCCGTTTGCGGCGGGTGCGCCGTTCAGCGTCACGCTCACCGCGCTGGATGCGGGCAACAATGCCATCACGAATTTCAACGGCCCCGTGAATCTCAGCGGATTCACCGGCAGCCCGAATGGAGCGACCATCCTGATCACCGAACTGAACACCAACACGCCGGACGAAATTGAGTTCATGAATGTGAGCTCCGCGTCCGTCGGCGAGCCGGAGGTGTATATTTACGACGAAGACGCGGTGTGGCCGGCTCCGAAAACGGTGTTCACGATTCCCGCCGGGACGACGTGCGCCGCCGGTCAGGTTTTCCGCCGACCGTGGCCATCTCGCCCGCCGTGTCCGGGACTTTCACCGGCGGAGTGTGGACGGGCACCGTCTCCGTCCGCCAGGTCGCCGCGCAGGTGAAATTGCGCGCGAACGACGGCGCGGGCCAAACGGGCGACAGCAATTTCTTCGACATCACCGGCACTGTCGCCGCGATTCCGCAGTCGGTGGACGGGAATTTCTACGGCACCGCGCAATTCGGCGGCTCGGGCCCCATTGATTCCGTTTTCAAAATCACGCCCGCGGGGGATTTCACCAGCACGATCAACTTCACCGGAACCACCGGCACGAATCCCGGCTCCGCGCCGCTGGCCGCGCTCGCGCTCGGCGCGGCCGGAAATTTCTGGGGGACGAGGAGCACCGGCGGCACGCCGTCGCTCGGCACGATTTTCAAAACGACGCCGGCGGGCCTGCGGACTACGCTGATCAATTTCACCGGCACGACGGGTGCAAATCCCGGCTCGAGCCCGCAGGCTCCGCTGCTCCTGGGCACGGACAGAAATTTTTACGGGACGACGCAGGGCGGCGGCACGGGCTTCGGCACCGTTTTCCGGATCACGCCCGCGGGCGCATGCACGAGTCTCGCGAATTTCACCGGGACGGCGGGCGCACTGCCGGGGCAGACGCCGGTGATGGGGCTGGTGAAAGCTCCCGATGGTTCGTTTTACGGCAGCACGCAGACGGACGGCGCAAATGGCTTCGACACGATTTTCCGCGTGGGCACCGACGGCTCGGTGTCGCCGATCTATTCCTTCCTCGGAGACACCGATGGCCGCACGCCGGCGAACGGACTAAGCGTGGCCGCCGACGGATCGATCTACGGCGTGAACAGCCTGAGCATCTACCGGCTCAATCCCCCGCCCTCCGCGCTCACCGCGCCGGCGACCACGGTGCTCGCGAACAGTGCGAAGCTCAACGGCTCGGTGACGCCGGGCGCGGATCTCGCCACGGCGTATTTTGAACGCCGCACTCGAAGATTGCGCGCCACCGCCCGCAGCCGCAGCGTGCGCGCCCGGATGCCTTACGAATTCACCCTCTCCCACCGCGTGGAATTTTCCGAGACGGACATGGCGGGCATCGTCCACTTTGCGAACTTTTACCGCATGATGGAAAACGCCGAGCACGCGTTCGTCCGCTCGCTCGGCTTCACGATCCACGGTCATGACGCCGGCACCACGATCGGCTGGCCGCGCGTGAATGCGGCGTGCGAATTTTTCAAGCCGCTGCGCTTCGAGGAAATCGTGGACATCCAGCTCCTCGTCGCCGAGGTGCGCTCGCGCAGCATCCGGTATGCGTTTCGCTTTTGGAAAGGTGACGCCGGTGAGCGCACGGAAATCGCGCGCGGCTCGATGACCGCCGTCTGCGCGACTGTGGACAAGACGACCGGCAAGCTCAGCGCAGTGGCCATCCCCGAGGCGATGCGCGCGGCGATCCAGACGGCGCCGCCGGATTTGCTCACCGTGTTTTCAGCCAAGTGAGTGCGGAGAAATTCAGCGCTGGATGTCACGCCACGGCGCAAAGACGCGAAGAGAATGCAGCAGCACTTTCCCCTTTGCGCCGTCGCGTGTTTGCGCGAGACATCTTTCACGCAGCACCTAAGCACGACTGAGCCTCCGCATTTTCACACACACCCATGCCTCCGCAAACCTCCGCATCCTCCTCCTCCACCTGGATTCTCTTTTCATTCCTCACCGTCGCGTGCTGGGGCGTGTACGGCGTCTATCTCCACCGCGGCCAGACGGAAATGGCCGACATGGCGAACGGCCGCTGGAAGGCGTTCCTCTTCGTCGGCTTCGCGTATTTCCTCGTCGCCGTCATCGCGCCGCTCGTGATGCTGAAGCTCAGTGGCGTCAAGGGCGCGACAAACTTCCTCGCGTATCCCGCGAAAGGACAATGGTGGTCGCTCATCGCGGGCATCGTCGGCGCGGTCGGTGCGTTCGGCGTGCTGCTTGCATTCGGCGCGGCACCGCAGCCGAAGGCCGCCTACATCCCGGTCGTCATGTCCATCATCTTCGCAGGCGCGCCGATCGTGAATGCGGTCGTCTCGATGCTCTACCATCCGCCGCACGGCGGGCTGAGCGAGGTGAAGTGGCAGTTCTGGGCCGGCATCTTCATCGCCGCTGCCGGCGGAAGCATGGTCGCGCTCTACAAGCCCGACGCGCCTGCGCCGAAGCCCGCGGCGAAGCCGGGCATCGAGCAGCCGGCGAAGCACTGACGCACGGCTGCAACCGCTGCATCGCCTCCGGCAAGATCACGAAACCATGAAAACCCTTCTCATCATCATCGCGACCGCGGGCATCTGCTACGCAGTATGGAACCGCGACGCATTGCTGCCAAAGTCGGCGGCGAAAGCAACTGACCCGACTGCGGCGATGGAGGAACTGGTGAATGCCTTTCCAAGGCGCACAACCAGCAATGACGGCGGAGTGTTTGGATTGTCGGATGTGTCCTTTGATGTTCGTAAAACCGATTCGCTGGTGAATCCCATCGTCGGAGAGATTCGCTTCTATAACGCCATCGGCTACCGAATGGTCTTCCAATGGAAATCCGGAAAGTGGGTGTTCACCCGCCTATTCACGGACAGCGGAAATGACATCACGGATTTGCCTGGAGGAATGGAGATGCTCGGTGGAGCGCCAATGCGGAAGTTTCTCGCCAAATGCGGCCGGTGAGAATCCTTGAGGCTGTCGTCGCGGCCTGGCGGCGACGGAAGTGGTCGCACCTCTCGCCGGGGCAGCAATCGATCCGGCAAGTGATCAACCAAATCAGCCTGGAGGAGCGCGCGGAACTGAAGCGTGAACTCGATGAAGGAATTCGAGAGTCCACCGCATACCTCCGGCGGACGGCGCACGAGCACGAAGCCGCGCAGAAGGCCATCGCCGAAGAGCGCGAACGACGCGCGCCCGAGGTGCAGGCCGCACACGCCGCGCGGATGAAAGCCATGGCGGAGGGAGTTGAAGCAAGCGATGGCCGCGCAGACAAACTTGGACCACCCCGTCACCAATCGACCAAATGAAAACCCTCCTCGCGATCATTGCCACCGCGGTCTTTTGTTATCTGCTTCTGAGCCAGTCGAAGCTCGTGCGCGTCCCAGAGCAACCGCTACCACCGGCTTCGCCCATCCCTCTCCCCGTCGTCGCAAAGACCCCTGCGCCACCGGCAAGACAGGACCCTGCCACGCTTCGAAAACATACAAGCCAAGGCACTATCGAGGAAGTGCGATCGGACTGGGATGAATACGTGAGAACCGCGCCGCGAATCGAGGCCCGCGGCACCTTGGTTCGCCACATGGGCAACGGGCAGATCCTTGTCAACGGAAGTATCGCCAACCCAAGGAATCGCGGCATCAGCTACGAGACGTATTTGCTCTTCGGACTGCCCGAAGCCGAGCGCCTCGCGGATGGAGAGACATTTGATGCGTTCGCAGTGATGGGTGATGCGATCGAAATCGCGGGCGGCAGTCGTGTTCGCGAATATATTTTTGTGAGCGAGAGCGGTCGCCGCCCAAGCCGCTTCGAGCTGCACAGCGGAATCTACGGGCGGCGATGACGCGCGCGCTCTCCATCGCTGTTACCCTCACGCTCCACGCGTTGTGCAGCGCGGGCGGGCCAGGCTCCGGGCGCAGATGCAAGGCGCGTGATAAATAGAATGTCCGCGCCGATTCGATGACCACGCTCGAAAAACTCCGCGCGCTCACCGCTGCCATCCGCGGGAACCGCTTCCAAGCCTCGCGACTCGAAGCGCTCGGTGAAATTACGAGCATCGCGGACTTCACCGCGCGCGTCCCTTTCACCACGAAGGCCGAACTCGCCGCGGACCACGCAGCGCATCCGCCATTCGGATCGAATCTCACTTTTCCACAAGCCCGCTACACGCGCTTCTGCCAGACGAGCGGGACGACCGCGCAGCCGCTCGCCATCCTCGACACCGCGGAGAGCTGGGACTGGATGCTCGGCAACTGGGCGCGCATCTACCGCGAATGCGGCATCGCGCCGGGCGACTGCGTGTATTTCGCGTTTTCGTTCGGGCCGTTCCTCGGGTTCTGGACGGCGTTTGAGGGCGCGGCGAGATACGGCTGCCTGTGCATCCCCGGTGGCGGGCTTTCGAGCGCGGCGCGCATCCGCGGCATCGTGCAGCATCTCGCGGCGGTTCTGCTCTGCACGCCGACGTATGCGCTGCATCTCGCGGAGGTCGCCGCGCGCGATGGCGTGGATCTGCGCGGTTCCGCGGTGCGGAAAATTTTCGTCGCCGGCGAACCCGGCGGCAGCGTGCCCGCCGTGCGCGAGCGCATTTCCGCCGCGTGGAATGGCGCGGAGGTGCTCGACCACTACGGCATGACGGAAGTCGGCCCGGTGGCATTTCAAAAGACGGGCGAGCCCGACGCGCTGCACATCATCGAGGAATCCTACTTTGCGGAAATCATTGACCCGAAATCCGGCACCGCCGTCGCCGATGGCGAGGCTGGCGAACTCGTGCTCACGCCGCTGGGCCGCGAGGCGAATCCCCTGCTCAGGTATCGCACGGGTGATCTCGTGCGACGGCGCGTTGGACAGGCGGGTCGCCTGTCAGACTCCGACAGGCGAGTCGCCTGCCCCACTGCTGCCGGCTCCGCTTCGCCCGGCGGCTTTGTGCTCGATGGCGGCATCCTCGGGCGCACCGACGACATGCTCGTGGTACGCGGCGTGAACATTTTCCCGAGCGCCGTGGATGCCGTCGCGCGCGCATTCCCCGAGATCGCCGAATACCGCGTGCAAGTCTCGCGCATCGGCACGATGACCGAACTCGCCGTCGAAATTGAAAGTGACGACGACACCGCCGCCGCGCGCGTCGCCGCGAAGTTCACCGAGGCCTTCACGCTGCGCATCCCCGTCACGCGAGTCGCCAGCGGCACCCTCCCGCGCTTCGAACTCAAGGCGCGCAGGTGGCAGCGCGACTGAACTCGCGGAAAACCCCTGCGCTACTCCGCACCGATCGGCCGTGTGGCGGCCGAACGTGGCGCGATCGGCGGCTCTTCCCAGTTCCACAATCTTTCCCCCGCAGGCGGACGCGGAACGCTCGGGCGCGACGCAGGGTCCCAATCCACCGCGCGCCCTTCATCCGGATCCACATTGCTGAAAACAGGCATGAGTCCGGCAATTTGCGCGGGCCGCGAAGAACGGCGCGAGACGAATGCGCCCTCGCCGCGCGATGTCGGCGGCGCGGTGATGATGACCCAATACCGCCGGAACGGGCTCGACGGATCGGCATACGAGCCGATGCCGAAATTTGTCTGGTCGCGGTAAAACGACGTAGATGCGAGCAGATGCGTGCGGTGCGATGGCGAATGCATCCAGCCGTCCCACGCCGCCTCGGCCGTCGCGTAGCCCGCGCCGATGGACTCGATGAAATTCCCCGAGCGGCCCGCCCACGAGGAGGGCAACTCATAGCCCGCCGCGCGCACGAGCGCGTTCGGGCCGAAGCCGTCGGGATTCGTGTGGGAAAAGTAGCGCCGCGTCGCCATGTCCTGCGCGCGAGCGCGGGCGACGGCGGTGAGGATGGGATCGAGCGCCATGCGGCTCCGGTCTCGGTGCTGGCCGCGATCGCTCACGAGGCGGTTCGCGAGCGCCTGCTCTTCGCTGGCGAGGGGTGTCGCCGATGCCAAGGACGCGACGGCGAGGAAAAAGGCGCCGAACAGCCATCCTCGCAGCGGCAGACGTGCGGAAAAATCAGGTGCGGAACCACGGCGAAAAGGCATCGGACAAACATTCATGCAATCCCGGACAATCACGATCCGTGCCATTGCAAAAGTGCAGATCCGCGCAGCGAAACTGCGCCGTAAAAATCCGGGAGGCGTCGCTGACTTCACGCGGCACTGCGGATCATGCGGATGGCCTCCGCCATGTCTTGCGCTCCAAAGACACTCGTGCCCGCGACGAATGTGTCGGCGCCAGCCTCGATGCTCGTCTGCGCGGTGATCGCGTTGATGCCGCCGTCCACCTCGATGCGATACGCGAGTCCCCGCGCGGAACGAAATTTTCGCGCCGCGCGGACTTTTTCCATCATCGCCGGGATGAACGGCTGACCGCCAAATCCTGGCTCGACCGTCATGACGAGCACGAGATCCACCTCCGCGAGAAATGGCTCGATGGCGGAGAAAGGCGTGCCCGGTTTCAGCGAGATGCCGCACTTCACTCCCGCGGCGCGAATGGCGCGGAGCGTCGCCGCCACGTCGCACGAAGCCTCGACATGGATCGTCATGTTTTGGGCGAGCTTCGCAAAGCGCGGCCAGAAGGTGTCGGGCCGCGTGATCATGAGATGCACATCGAGCGGGACGGTCGCGACGCGCGCCACGCACTCGCAGAAGGCCGGGCCGAAGGAAATGTTTTCCACGAGGTGTCCGTCCATCACATCGAGGTGCAGCCAGTCCGCGCCGGCGTTTTGCACGGCGAGGAGATCGCGGTGAAGATGACCCCAATCGGCCGCGAGGACGGACGGTGCGATGATGAGCGGATGCGTCATGCCGCGGAGCAAAGCGCGGCATGTGCGGCGTGGCAAGACGGAGGCGCGGCGCGGCGCGGTTTGAAATCTTCAGTCCTTGTCTTGATCCTGCTCATGCTCTCTTCGTGTCGGCCTCCCGAGAGCAGAAGCAGGAGCAGGACAAGGAGAAAGCGGCGGCCGACTGCAAAGCGATCCGCCGCCGCGTGGCGGAGACAATTTGGAAGTCAGGAATCCAGGAAGACAGAAGCACGATGGCGTCGCGCGGACGGAAGCAAGACAGCGAAGCGCCCCTTCATGGCTTCATGGCTTCCCAATTCCCGTTCCTCTTTCCGCGTCGCGCTTGCGTCGCGAATCACTGCGCGGTTTGCTGCGCGGCTCGCCGTGTCCCACTTGCCGCCACCTTCCGCCTCACCGCTGCTCACCGGAGTCTTCGTGCGATTCATGATCGCGGAATTCATCTCGATGATCGGCGCGTGGATGCAGATGCAGGCGCAGCAACTCGTGGTGGAAAGCAGCGCGACGACCTCCACCGCGCAGGCGCTCGTGAGCTTCGCCACGCTCATGGTCATCCCGCTTTTCGGGCCGTGGGCGGGCACGGCGGCGGACCGCCACGATCGGCGGCGCATTTTGATCATCGTGATTTTGCTCCAGGCCCTCCTCGCGACCTTCATCGGGTGGAAGGTGCAGACGAATACGCTCGTCCTCTGGCATCTCGTCAGCATCGGTTTTGCGCTGGGCATCACGCACGCGTTCGAGGGACCGGCGTATTCCGCGCTCATCCCGGAACTCGTCCCGCGCGAAAAAATCGCCCGCGCCTTTGCGCTCGATCGATCCGTTTTTCACACCGCGCGGATCATCGGTCCGGCGCTCGCGGGCGTCGCCGTCGCCTCGTTCGGATTGGCGTCCGCCTTTTACGCGAATGCGCTCAGCTTCATCGCGCCGCTGATCATCCTCTGCACGATCGCGCCGCGGCCGCGCGGGACGGAGGCGGAGGAAAAATTGCGCCGCACGGGATTCATGGACGGATGGCGGCATGTGCGATCCGATGCGCCGACTTTCCGCATGGTGCTCATCTGCGCGGCGAATGCGCTCTTCTGCTCACCCTTCGTGATCGTGCTGCTCACATGGTACGGCAAGCGCACGCTCGGCCTCACCGCCGGGCAAGTCGGCTGGCTCATGGCGCTCGCGGGCGTCGGCGCGCTCACCGCGTCGCTTTCGCTGCTCGCGCTGCCGCATTCGCGGCGGAATCTCTGCGTGCGCCTCGGTGCAATCCTCAGCGTGATCTCGATGCTCATGCTCGCCGCCGCGCCGGGATTTGCGGTCGCCGCCGCGGGCATGCTCCTGCTCACGCTCGGGCTGAATTTTCTCTACGGCATCGCCAACCAGATCGTGCAGGAGCGCGCGCCGGATGCCCTGCGGGGCCGTGTCTCCGCCGTCGCCGCTTTCAGTTTCGTCGCCGTGATTCCATTCTCCGGACTCATGACGAGCGGGCTCGATCGGCTCTACGGCATGCGCGCCGCGCTCACGATCTGCGCGTGCGGCTACCTCGTCACCGCCGCGGTGCTGCTCTTTCGAAAGTGGCCGGCGGAAGCGAAATTGCACCGTGCGGATTGACCCGGCGCCATCGTGTGCTCGGATCGCGCGCATGGAAAACTACGTCACCGAATTCGAGTCACCGATCGGCAGGCTGCAACTGCGCGGCACGGATTCCGCGCTCACCGGCGTCTTCATGGAGCCGCATCCGACGTGCGCCGACGCGCTGCGCGATGGCGCTCCACTGCGCGACGCGCGGCAGCAGTTGGAGGAATATTTCACCGGCGAGCGCCGGGAGTTTTCACTCGTGCTGAAGGCGGAGGGCACGGATTTTCAACGCCGCGTGTGGGCGGCGCTCAGCGAAATCCCCTTCGGCAAAACGATCAGCTACGGCGAACTCGCGCGCCGCATCGGCAACCCGCGCGCCGTCCGCGCCGTCGGGCTCGCGAACGGACGCAACCCGATCTCGATCGTCGTCCCGTGCCATCGCGTGATCGGCGCGGATGGCTCGCTCACCGGCTACGGCGGCGGACTTGAGCGAAAGCGTTTCCTCCTCGCGCTCGAAAATGGCGGGCGGGGTGCGGAGGAAGACAGGCATCCCCGCCTGTCAGGTCAGACGGGCCTCCGGCCTGCCTGAACAGCCGCAGACGCCTGTTTGCCTTGACAGCCGGACGGCTGTCTTCCACTCCGCCCGCGCCGTTCACAGCATCACAAAGATGCCCGCAAAGCCGCCACATCCCATCCCACATCCATGAAAATACTCCTTCTCCTCGCATTCGCACTTTGCCTCACCTCCACCGCGCACGCGCAGAATCCGCCGGGCAACAGCAAGGCGGGCGAGCCGGTAAAATTCGCGGTGCGCGCGCCAAAGGCGGCGGAGGTCACGCTGCGCGCGCAGTGGACGAAGGACGCCGTGGCCATGAAGCGCGGCGACGACGGCACATGGAGCGTGACACTCGATGCCGTGCCCGCCGGCGTGTGGGAATACAGCTTCAGCGTGGACGGGCTGAACGTGATGGATGCGCAAAATCCGGCATCCAAGCCGCAGCGTGAGCCGGGAAAAAGCATCCTGCACATCGCGTCCACGCCGCCCGCGCCGTGGGACTGGCAGGACGTGCCGCACGGCACGGTCCACCAGCACGGCTACGCATCGAAGGCGCTCGGCAAGCCGCGCGAAATGCTCGTGTACACGCCGCCGGGCTACGAACTTTCCGGAGAGAAAAGATTCCCGCTGCTCGTGCTCCAGCACGGCTCCGGCGACAACCAGCGCACCTGGATCGCGCATGGCAAGGCTCACTGGATCCTCGACAATCTCATCGCCTCCGGCAAAGCGCGCCCGATGGTGATCGTGATGATCGACGGCCATCCGCTCGGAACCGCCGCGCGCGGCGACGAGGGAAAGCGCGCGCTGGCGATGGATGCATTCCGGCGTGAGCTTTTCGAGGACGCGCTGCCGCTCGTGGAGTCGCTCTATCGGGTGGAAAAGGACGCCGCGCACCGCGCCATCGTCGGGCTGAGCATGGGCGGCTGGCACTCGCTCACGATCGGGCTGGGAAATTTGGATCGTTTCGCGTGGGTGGGATCGTTCAGCGGCGTGCCGCCGCAGACGGAGGTCGCGGAGAAGTTTCTCGCCGATCCCGCCGCTGCGAACGCGAAGCTGCGGCTGCTGTGGATCGCGGTGGGCAAGGACGATTTTTTGCGCACGCGCAACGAGGAATTCATCGCCGCCCTGAAGGAAAAAGGGATCACGCACACGTGGGAACTCAGCGAAGGGGGACACTCATGGCCGGTCTGGCGGGAATATCTCGCACAGTTCGCGCCGCTGCTTTTCGCTGGGGCGAAGTAAAAAAACGCAAGCCGGAACGGCGTTGAAAATCGAACGACATGCGCGCTTGTCCGCCGCGTGTGATTCTGTTCTTAGAAGACCTCACTTTATGAACTCGCTCCTTCCGTCTCG
Source organism: Chthoniobacterales bacterium (assembly GCA_038239865.1). GTDB lineage: Bacteria > Verrucomicrobiota > Verrucomicrobiia > Chthoniobacterales > Chthoniobacteraceae > SXWH01. The sequence continues at coordinate 4,009 of JBBSEI010000079.1, read as the reverse complement.
GCTCACCCGTTTTCGCTTTGCACTGCCCGGCGCGCTCTTGATCCTCGCGACCGTCGCGAGCCAAGCGCATCCCGGACATGGCGCGGAAGCTGGCGGAATCGGCGCGGGTTTCGCGCATCCTTTCACGGGTGTCGATCACGTGCTCGCCGCGCTCGCGATCGGGATGCTCGCCGTGCTCTCGCGCCGGCGCTCGGTGGCAATCGTGTTTCTCGCGTCTGGCATGCTCGGCGCATTCGCTGGCGCGAAAATCGGCGCATTTGCCGGACTCGAAACGCTGCTCGCCGTGTCGGTCCTCGCCGTCGGCGTCGCGGTATTATTTCACCAGCGTCTCGCACGCTTCGGTCTTTTGACCAGCGTCGCCCTCGTCGCCGCGATCCACGGCTGGGCACATGGAAGCGAAGCTGCCGGAGGGATGAATCTCGCGGGCATTTTTGCGGGCACTGCTGCCCTCGTCGCCCTGGGTGCGATCGGGGCTGGCGCCCTGCGCACCACGCCGCGTTTCACCGCCGCTCTCGGTGCGGGCATCGCGGCGGCTGCCGTCGCGCTCCTCGCGGGCATTCTTTAGCCGTCGCGGGAATCGCTTCGGAAGGCACGCGCCGCGGCGAGTTTTGCGAGACGGCCATGCCCGACGGCGCGGCTCGTGTGAGAAGCAAAACGCCGGGCGAGCGTGGAGCCCTCCCGGCGTTTCGTTGAATTTTCCACCGCAGTGATGCGGCGCAGTTTGACGGACCTTACAGGCCCTTGCTCGCGATGTATTTCACGAGATCCACGCAGCGGTTGCTGTAGCCCCACTCGTTGTCATACCAGCTCACGAGCTTGAAGAATGTGCTGTTCAGCTCCACGCCGCTCCCGGCGTCGAAAATGGAACTGCGCGGATCGTGGATGAAGTCGCTGCTCACGACTTCGTCCGTCGTGTAGCCGAGGATGCCCTTCAGATAGCTCTCGCTCGCTTTTTTCATGGCCGCGCAAATCTCCGCGTAGCTCGTCTCCCTCCCGGTCTTCACCGTGAGATCCACGACGGAGACGGTCGGCGTCGGCACGCGGAATGACATGCCGGTGAGCTTGCCTTTCACCTCGGGGCACACGAGCGCGGTGGCTTTTGCGGCACCGGTGCTCGCCGGGATGATGTTGATCGCGGCGCTGCGTCCGCCCTTCCAGTCCTTCTTGCTCGGGCCGTCCACGGTCTTCTGCGTGGCGGTGTAGGAGTGGATGGTCGTCATCAGTCCTTCCTCGATACCGAAGCCTTCCTTCAGCAGCACATGCACGACCGGCGCGAGGCAGTTCGTCGTGCAGCTCGCGTTGGAAATGATGTGGTGTTTCGCCGCGTCGTATTTTTCGTGGTTCACGCCCATGACGACGGTGATGTCCTCATTCTTGCCCGGCGCGCTGATGATGACTTTCTTCGCACCCGCTGTGATGTGGCCCTTCGCCTTCTCCGCGTCCACGAAGAGACCGGTGCTCTCGATCACGATGTCCACGCCGAGCGCCTTCCACGGCAGCGCCGCGGGGCCTTCCTTCACGGCGAGGCACTTGATTTCGTGGCCGTCCACGACGAGCACGTCGTCCTCGGCCACGTCGGGCGCAGACTTCTTGCTGAAGACTTCCTCGCTCGCCTTGCCCTGGGTGGAGTCGTATTTCACGAGGTAGGCGAGATTGTCCGCCGGGACGAGGTCGTTCACTGCGACGACGTTGATTTCTTTTCCGAGCAAGCCCTGGTCGCAAATTGCGCGAAAGACGAGGCGGCCGATGCGGCCAAATCCGTTGATACCGATGTTGATCATGTTTTTTCTATGTGGGTTCGTGTGAGTGCCTGGAAGGGAACCGCGCATAAGAGGGGCATCCCGCTCTCGCGTCAACCCCCGACCGGAGGACGAGCTAGCGCGAATGCAATGCACGCTGCGCGAGCGACAGCGCGCGACTCTGAACGATTGAACAAGCTCTGGTGAAATCAGGATCAAAAAGGGCGCACGCCAAGGCGCGAAAACGCAGAGAAAACGATCTCCGCTTGCGTCCTCGCGCCTTGGGCGTGGCACCAACTTGTCTCCAAAGCACGCCGAACCGGAAAAGCCAGCCGCGGCCGCCGCCCGTGCGGAACGCCGGTCGTCCGGCCCCGCAATGCGGTGCATTTTTCAGCCGCGGAAAAAAACTTCTTGCACCGCCCCGCACCCCTCTCCTACTTTCCCGCTCGCGAAAACGCGGGCGTAGCTCAGTTGGTAGAGCATCTCGTTGCCAACGAGAATGTCGAGAGTTCGAATCTCTTCGCCCGCTCTCCTTTCGTCACAGAGGGATCTTGGCAGGATCGAGGCAGACGTGACGGAGGACGCAGGAACGGGGTTCCTTGGACTGAGGCAGACTCAATCGGACTCACCCGCTTGCCACCGGGTCGGATAAACGGGTGGACTCACCCCTGCCGGTACGCCCGTCTGCTTTTGTTGGAGTTCGCACCCGCGTGGATGAAAACGAAATGCGGGATGCGGGCAAAGCCTACCGTTCCGCCAAGGGAGATGACTTCGTCGTCCCTCCACCGCTCGGGGTTTTCGTCAATGCTCATGCGGTGCTCGCCCGCGTTGTCGCCTGTCGGCAAGTCCTCCCGCACGATGGTTCACACGCCATCCGCCCGCGCGCCGACTGCCTCGGAGAAAATTTTAATGTGGTTCGTGTGCTCCGCGGTCGCACCAGCCGCAGACAATCAGCGCTCGGAGCGGCGCGTTTTGCGCCTGCGTCCGCGGAGTTGTGATAAATCACGGCGACGGAGAGCAGTGCGGAAACCGAGGGGACCGTGACCGCGTGCTCGCCGATGCCACCATTCACGCTTCGCAGTCTGCGAGCCATCACCAGCTGTCCTCAGTCTGTCAGGATCAATGCGTAATGACTGGTGAAACACTTTACCTCGTTGCCATTCCTGTGATATGGAACCGCATCCCCTAAACCATGAGTGCCCCTGCAAAACGAAAAACAAAAGTTCCTGCACGGACAACACGGCAGCGTCACGACAAACAGCTTGGCGTCCCGGCATCAAAAAAGGTGCTGAAAATAGTTCAACTCACCCCGCAGCCGGGAGTGTCGCTTGATCAACAACCATTTGCCGGGCTTGTAGCGCTTTTGCGCGGGGAAGCAATGGAAGACGAAACTCGACCATGTCTTTACATTTTCAAGGCCGCTGACGGAATCTATGAATACGCCGACGGCATGTTGGCAGTGGAAAAGGAGCGTTCCACATTCATCTTGAAGCAGCCCTTGCCGGAGCTTTGGAATGCATTGCGTCTGACTCCCAGCCAGTACAAAGGATTAGTAGCAGTAAAAAAGAGACAGACAGCACGCGCAAAACTTGTGCTTCTTGTAGAAGCTGCCTGCGGTCCCATCATGTCCCCCGCGAGCGAATGCCATGGCGCACTCGCCCTGCTGCTTTTGAAACACTGGAATAAATGGACATCAAATGGCATTTGGAAGGAGTTATACGAGGAGGTTTGGGAGGACAAACCTGTGAACGATCCCGGCGGGGTCAAGAAGGACAAAATCGTGAACTTGTTGCAGACCCGTTGCCGCCGCTACCATTTGAAAAAAGGCAGACACGTGAACTGGGACAATGCTTATAAGGAACTTCAGGGCCAGTGGAAAAAGGCGTACGCAGTCTTCCAAGAATTCCGACGAAGATTTCCCAGTGTGAGGTCGAAGGGCGGCATCCGCTTCGCGTAAAAACTAAAAAACACAGGGAGGTCGGCGGTGCGGAAGAGCCACCTGCGCTCAGCGGTAGCTTTGTTCGGACAGTGAGTTCGGCAAAAGCAAGGTCATTTTTCTGGAAGTGTCTGATGCAACCTTTGAGATGCATCAGAGTGGTGTGCTAGGCAGATTACAAGTCTCCGATATCGTCTGGGCCTGCCCCCGAACTTTGATCCACTCGCTATGAGAGTTTTGGTTGGTTTTCGGGGTTTGGGTTGCTGGTGATGTGGTTGGTGGGAAGGGCGCAGCCTTGCGGCTGCCGGAGCGTAGCGGAGGCAGTCGCAAGGCT
>JBBSEI010000078.1:0-21495 GCA_038239865.1 Chthoniobacterales bacterium | reverse complement strand
TCGCAGGAGTCGCCAGAGGAAATGGCCGCGAAGGTCGCAGGCTACCGGGCGGAAGGTTACCGGCGCTTTCAGCTCAAGGTCGGCGGCGATCCCGATACGGACATCGCGCGCATTTTCGCCGTCGCGGCGAAGCTCCAGCCCGGCGACCGGCTCGTGGCCGATGCAAACACCGGCTGGGTCCAACATGAAGCCGTGCGCGTTGCCAAGGCCGTGCGCGATGTGGATGTGTACATCGAGCAGCCGTGCCTGACTTATGAGGAGTGCCTTGCGGTGCGGCGGCAGACTCCGCATCCGTTCGTGCTCGATGAGAGCATTGACGACCTCGGCATCCTGCTGCGTGCGAAGGCCGACCTCGCGATGGACGTGGTGAATTTGAAAATCAGCAAGCTCGGCGGGCTCACAAAAATCCGCCAGGCGCGCGACCTTTGCGTGAGCATGGGCATCGCGATGACGCTCGAGGATGCGTGGGGCGGCGACATCGCGACGGCGGCGATCGCGCATCTCGCACATAGCACGCCTACGGAATTCCTCTTCACGAGCACGGATTTCAACAGCTACGTGACGGTGAGCACCGCGGACGGCGCTCCGCAGCGCAAGCAGGGACGCATGGCTGCCTCGAAAGCGCCCGGTCTCGGCATCACACCGAAGATGGACGTGCTCGGAAAACCGGTGGTTGAAGCGTCGTGCACGGCGGCGCGGTGACGCGGCTCCTTTCCATCACGTTGCGCCTCGAACTCCCGACACCGCAAAATGAAACGTGTTCAAGTAATCGATTCCCACACAGGCGGCGAGCCGACGCGCGTGGTGATCGGCGGCGGGCCTGATCTCGGCGGCGGCAGCGCGGCGGACAAGCTGAAGGTTTTCCGCGAACGGCACGACGACTTCCGCCGCGCCGTCGTGAACGAACCGCGCGGCTCCGACGTGCTCGTGGGCGCGTTGCTCGTCGAACCGGCGGAAAAGTCGTGCGTCACTGGAGTCATCTTTTTCGACAATGTCACCTTCCTCGGCATGTGCGGCCACGGCGCCATCGGGCTCGCGGCGACGCTCGCGCACTTGGGGCGCATCCAGTCTGGCGAGCACCGCATCGAGACCGCTGTGGGCGTGGTATCTACGAAGTTGAACGACGACGGTTCCGTCTCGCTGACGAACATACCCGCATATCGCAAGGCGAAGGCCGCGACGATCGAGGCGCCGGGTGTTGGAAAGATTACCGGCGACGTGGCGTGGGGCGGTAATTGGTTTTTCCTCATCGAGGAGCACGGCCTGGCGCTCGGACTTCCGAGTGTCGAGCGGCTCACCGATTTCGCGTGGCGCATCCGCCGGGCCGTGAATGCGCAGGGATTTCCCGAGGTGGATCATATCGTCTTGATCGGGCCGCCGCGCGCGAAAGATGCCCACGCACAGAATTTCGTGCTCTGTCCAGGCAAGGCTTACGATCGCTCGCCGTGTGGCACCGGCACGAGTGCGTGGCTCGCCTGTCTCGCCGCCGATGGCCGGCTCGCCGAGGGCGACACTTTCATCCAGGAAAGTGTGATCGGCAGCCGCTTCATCGGGCGCTATCACTGGCTTGATCGGGCGGCGGGGAAGATCATTCCGAATATTACCGGAACCGCGCACATAACTGCGGAGACCACACTCCTGCTCGACGAGCGCGATCCGTTCTGCTGGGGAATTCATGACTAAAGCCAGGCGCATCCTCATCATCGGAGCGGGCGTCATCGGGCCTTCGACCGCGTACAACTGCGCGCCGCGCCTGCCGCCCACTCGCGCCGAGCGCAAGGTCGTGCTCAAGATCATCCACGACGGGATTGAAGGGTCCTGCCAAGGCATGACCGCCAGTCCCGCCAGCGCAAAGCATCCGCGCGGCATCTACACGCTCTTCTTCACGGAGATGTGGGAGCGCATGAGCTACTACGGCATGAGGACGCTGCTGGTGCTCTTCATGGTCGATGCGGTCGGGCACGGCGGGATGGGGCTTAGTGACAAAACCGCGACGGCGATCTACGGCCTCTACACGGCAGCGGTATATCTCGCGGCGCTTCCCGGCGGGTGGACCGGCGACCGCCTGCTCGGCGCGCGCGGCGGCGTGTGGTGGGGCGGCATCATCATCGCGGCCGGCCATATAGTGCTGGGCTTCGGCGGGCCGCGGAGTTTTTACGCGGGGCTGCTGCTCGTCGCGCTCGGCTCGGGGCTGTTGAAGTCGAACATGAGCGCGCTCGTCGGGCAGCTTTATCCCGAAGGCGGGGCGCGGCGCGATGCGGGGTTCACGCTGTTCTACATGGGCGTGAATCTCGGTGCATTTCTCGGACCGCTCGTGTGCAGCGGACTCGGGGAGCATGTCGGCTGGCGCTGGGGTTTCAGCGCGGCGGCCGTGGGGATGTTTTTTGGTCTCGTGCAATTCCGTCTCACGAAGCGTTATCTCGGCTGCGCGGGGGAACGCGCGGCGCATTCGCCCTCGGCGCTGCGGCGCGAATGGACGCTTTTCGGCGCGGCGGTCCTTGGGCTCGCGATCGTCACGGCGCTGTGTCTTGGCGGAGTGGTGACACTCGATCCGACATGGCTGGCGGCGCGCACAGCGGTGGTCATCGTGGCTATTGCGGTGCTCTATTTTGTGTGGGTGTTTTTCGGCGCGGGCCTGTTTGCGGAAGAAAAGAAGCACCTTGCCGTCATCGCGATTCTGTTCCTCGCGTCGGCGATTTTCTGGGCGGGATTTGAGCAGGTCGGTTCGTCGTTCAGTCTCTTTGCAGAGCGCTTCACTCTCCGCACGGTCGCCGGATGGAAAATTCCCGCAGGCTGGTTCCAAAGCCTGAACGCACTCTTCGTCATCGTACTCGCGCCGGTCGTCGCGATGCTTTGGCTCGCGCTCGCGCGACGCGGACGCGCGCCTTCGCTGCCGGTGAAACTCGCGTGGGGACTGCTGTTTCTCGCAGCGGGATTCGCTGTTTCCGCATGGGCGGCGAAGCGCGCGCTCACGACCGGTCCGGTCTGGCCGTCGTGGCTCATCGCCGTCTATCTGCTGCACACGATCGGCGAGCTTTTTCTCAGTCCCGTCGGCCTCAGCGCCGTGACGAAGCTCGCGCCCGCGCGGCTTGCCGGACAGACGATGGGCGTGTGGTTCCTCGGCACGGCCCTAGGGAATGTGCTTGCGGGCTTGCTTGCTGGTCGCGTCACCGGTGATGAGACTGCAGCGATGCCGGCGCGATTTCTTCAGGTCGTTTTCACCACGGGAAGCGCCGCTCTGCTTTTGTGGATCTGCGCGCGCCCCATCCAGCGGCTCATGGGAACTGTGAAATAATATCATGAACATTCTGCGCCTCATCCTCACATCAACACTCGTGGCCTGCGTCCTCGCATCCGCGCTTTCCGCCGCTGATCCCGGCCCAGTTCCGTCGGCGGTGCGCGAGCAATTCAAGCTCGCGCCGTTTTACCAGAAGTACATCGATGTCGGTGGACTGCCGGTCGTCGGATCGGCGCGAGTGTCCGATGCCGCCTTGGCCGAATGCGCGTGGATCGTGCGGCAGATGCTCAGTCGCCGGCCCGACATTCTCCAGGCGCTCGGCAAAGCAGGCGTGCGCTTCGCGGTGATGGCCCACGATGAATACACGACCGACATTCCCGAACACTCGAAGCTCTCACCGCGCGTCTATTGGGATCGCCGCGCGCGTGGTCTCGGCGCGACGCCCGATACGCTCGCCGTCAGTGCTGCGGAAGAAAATCTCCTCTCGTTTCCCGGCGACCCCTATCCACGCGAGATCATCGCCATCCACGAGTTTGGCCACGCGATCCACGAGATGGCAATGAATACACTCGATCCGACTTTCGACGGGCGGCTAAAACTTGCCTACGAAAGAGCCATCGGCGCGGGCCTTTGGAAGGGCACTTATGCCGCGGTGACTCGCCAGGAGTATTGGGCCGAGGCGGTGCAGGATTGGTTTGACAACAACGACGCGAACAACGCGCTCCACAACGACATCAGCACGCGCGGAAAGCTGAAGCTCTACGATCCCATCCTCGCCGCGTTGTGCGAAGAAGTCTTCGGCGACATCCCGTGGCGCTACATTAAGCCTGCGGATCGTCTGCCTGCCGACCGCGCACACCTCGCAGGACTCGCCACAAATCCTCCGCGCTTCCGCTGGAGAAACGAACCAGTGCCGGACCGTCCCCGCGTGATATTCCAATGTGCGGCGGGTGAATTGGAATTGGAATTCGATGCCAGGGCGGCGGGGGAGTCCGTCTCGAAACTGCTCGGGCAAGTGCAGGACGGTTTCTTCAGCGGTGGAAAGGCAACGTTTACAGCAGACGTACTCACCCTCGCCGCAGCGGCCAAAACACCCGATGGCGCGCCCGTGCCGGAAGGCGCCGCTCCGTGGCACATCATTATTCGCGGCGATCCGCAACCGGACAGCGTGCGCGCGACGTTCATCAAAGGCGGCACACTCATCCCAAAACTCATCGAGCAAAGCGGCGCCGGTGCGAACGTTCCCGTGCAGCGCATTGTGCGGCTGAACTGACCCCCACCTTCTATGCAACGTATTCAGATTGTAGCTTCCCACTCCAACGGCGAACCGACGCGTGTCGTCGGGTCCGGCGGACCGAATCTCGGCAGCGCCAGCGTCGCCGAGAAGTTGAGGCGCTTCCGCGAGAAATACGATCGCCTCCGCTCCGCGAACTCCGTGCTAGCCTCGCCCTGATGCCCTCCAGCGCGCGCTCCCGCCAAACGTCAACTGCCGCCGCCGGACTGCTCGCGCAGTTCGAAGTCGCAGGCACTCGCATCGTGCTGCCAATCGAACGGCTCCTCGACGATTTGCCGAGCGTGGTCTTCTTCGTGAAGGACCCCGCCGGCCGTTACCTCGCGGCGAACAAAGAACTCGCCGTGCGCTGCGGCTTTGCCGACAAGGCCGAGGTAGTCGGCAAGCGGCCGTCCGAACTTTTTCCGCGCGAGCTTGCCGCGCGCTACGAACGCCAGGACCAGCGCGTCCTGCAAACCGGGCGTCCCGTGCTCGATCAGCTTGAATTGCACCTCTGTCACGACCGCAGTCGCGGCTGGTGCCTGACGAACAAATACCCGGTGCGCGACCCCGCTTCGGGCGAGGTCGTCGCCCTCATGGGCCTCTCGCGCGACGTGGAAGCTTCAGCTCATGGCGCCGCCGCGCGCGGTTTTCCGGAACTCGTGCTCGCCATCGAGTCCCTGCAAAATCGGATCGAGGATCCGCCGGGCATACAGGAACTCGCCGCGCTGTCCCACCTTTCCCAAGCACAATTCTCACGGCTCGTGCGGCACGTTTTTCACCTCACGCCCCAGCAACTCGCCATGAAGGTGCGCATCGACGAAGCGCTGCACTTGCTCACGACGACTCATCAGTCGCTGGCCGAAATCGCGCTCAGCACCGGCTTCTGCGACCAAAGCGCCTTCACCCGTCACTTCTCGCGGATGACCGGCCTGCCGCCCGGCGCCTTTCGCACGCAGTCTGCTTCGTCAGCATGATCTGACTGCCGTCGGCGTTGTGGCTGCGCGTCTGGCTGGCATTGATCCGGCGCGCCGCTTCGTGTCTCCCGTAAACACGCGGAATTGGATGTTTTTTCCACCGGAGGCGCGGAAACCGAACAAGACCTCGTGGTGAACGCTGGCAACTTAGCTTAATGACTAAAAGCTCGATTCGGAACCTGCTCTTGCGAGAGCTCCGGGTCGCGGCCTACAACTGCAACCCAGCCGGATGCTTCGCATCCTTTGAGCATAGTCTTCCGACCCCTTTCCAAATGCCGCGATCATCAACCCCATGAAACGTCTCCTCGCCCTCCTCGTCCTACTCACCCTGGCCATCGCCTCCCACGCCGATCCGCTCCGCATCTACATCCGCAGCGGGCTGAAGACGCACGGGCCGAATGCGCACGATCATCCGCGGTTTTTGAAAGAATGGGTGCCGCTGCTCAACGGGCGCGGGATGAAAGCGGAGGGCGCGATCGGCTGGCCGAGCGCGGAAGTCGCGGCGCGCACGGACGTGATCATCGTCGACGCTGATGAGGCGGGCGATGCGACGGACGCGGAGAAAAAGGTCGTCGAGGATTTCACGAAGCGCGGCGGCGGGATCGTCGTGATTCACGCGGGTTCGGTGGCGATGAAAGAGTCGCCGTGGTGGAAAAGCCTGATCGGAGGTTCGTGGGTGAAGGACAAAACGAAATGGCGCGAAGGCCCGATGGATCTTTACTACACCGACAATCAACATCTCGGCACGCCGCACCCGATCACCGCGGGCGCGTCGAATTTCCATCTCGACGACGAGATTTACTACGACATGGACATCTCGCCGGACGTGACCGTGCTCGCCACCGCTTACACGCCCAATGTGCCCGCGGGCAAAAAAGCGGCCGAGGGCAGCAAGCCGAATATCTACGACATCCAACCGCAGATGTGGACTTACGAAAAAGAAAACTATCGCGCGTTCGTCACGATCCCCGGCCACTTCTTCGACACGTTTTTGATGCCGCAATATCGCGCCATTTTGCTGCGCGGAATCGCGTGGGTCGCGAAGCGCGCGAACGTCGATGAGTTTTGCCAGCCGGACGAACTCGCCGCGCTGCGCTACCCGAAAGGCGGCCCGTCGAAACCTGCGGACGAACTCGCGCAGCTCGAAGTCAATCCGTCTTTCAACATGACGCTCGTGGCAAGCGAGCCGTTGATCACCAAACCGATCTGCCTGAATTGGGATCCCGCTGGGCGCTTATGGGTCGCGGAGACGCCGGAATATCCGAATGGCCGGCGCGGCGTGCGACCCGATTACGTTGGGAAAACTTGGAAAGATCACGGCGGCATCGACCCCGATCCAGGCGATCAAAAGCGGCCCGGCTACGACAAAATCAGCATCCTCACTTCCGGCAAAGGCGACGGCGTCATGGACAAAAAAGAAGTCTGGTACGAAGGGCTCGATCTCGTCACCGGCTTCGTCTTTTACAAGGACGGCGTGATCGTCACGCAAGCGCCGGACATCCTGTGGATTCGCGACACGAAAGGCGCCGGGAAGGCCGACAAAGTGGAAGTGCTTTACCACGGCCTCGGCGCCGGCGACACGCACGCGGTCATCAACAATCCGCGATGGGGCTGGGACGGCTGGATTTACGCCACGCACGGCTACAGCGCCGGCCACGTGAAATCCGCCGACGGCACGAAGGACTTCGGCGTGGACAACAGCGGCGTCGTCCGTTTCAAAGCAGACGGCTCGGCTTTCGAGCAGTACTCGTCGAAAGGCGGCAACACTTGGGGACTGCAAATCACCGGCGACAATCGCGTGATGTGGACGCAGCCGACGAGCGGCGAACTGCTCATGCAAACGCTCCTGCCCGAGTACGCGCTCGCGCGCGGAAAAATTGGCAACACGCCGAGCTACCACGTCATCATCAAGTCCGACAAAGTCTATCCGGCGATGGCGTGGGATCAGCTCGCGTATCAGCAAATCGACTGGGTCGGCTCATTCACCGCCGCCGCCGGCTGCGCGATTTACGACGGCGGCTCGTGGCCCGCGGATTGGAACGGCAGCTACTTCTGCACCGAGCCCACCGTCAACCTCGTCCACCAGCGCTTCCTCGATCCCGACGGCAGCAGCTACAAATGGCGCAAGGAAACGGGCCGCGAAGAAACGGAATTCATCCGCAGCAAAGACATGTGGTTCCGCCCGATCGAAACGCGCATCGGCCCCGATGGCGCGCTCTACGTCCTCGATTTCTACAACCAGGCCGTTATCCACAACGACACCCGCGGCCCCGATCACAACCGCGTCAACGCCGCAGTCCGCCCGGATCGCGACCACTATTTCGGGCGAATCTGGAGGCTCGATCACAAGGATATTAAAAAATTAGCAGTGCCGGATTTATCGAAAGCAGATGTCGCGCAACTCGCGCAGGCTTTGGAAAATCCGAACCGCGATGTGCGGATGACAGCGAGCCGGTTGCTGGTGGATAGACTTCAACCACTGAATTCCGACGGAGGCCGCTTGGAAGTTTCAAAGCACATCCAAAGTCAATCGGCGGAAACGAGAATCGCAACCTTGTGGACGTGCTATCGAGCCGGTGGCATGGCGCCAGAAATTCTGACAACGGCCCTCGCCGATAAAGACGCGTCCGTTCGCCGCAACGCCGCGTTGGTCGTCGAAGCCTCCGCGCAGCCCGCGAGCAATGGCGTCGTCGCACTTCTCAATGACGCCGATGCTCAAGTTCGCGTCGCGGCACTTCGCGCGCTCGCCGCGAGTCCGTTGAGTGACGATGCCGCGAAGGCGATCATCGCCGCGTGGCCGAAATTTACTGATGACTTTCAAAAGTCCGCCGCCATCGGCGCCGCCGCGCAGAATCCGGCCGCGAGCATCGCCGCGGCGCTCGACGCGGCGGATCCGGCGCCGCTTGCGCCGCTCGTTGGTCAGCTTGCGCAAAGCATCGGCGAGAAGAACAACGCGGACGCCGCGGCGAAGCTCGTCGTTTCGCTCGCAGCGAAACCAGCCAGCGCCGACCCGCTCAAGCGCAACATCCTCGACACGCTCGGCAAATCCTTGCGCGATGCGCCCGCGATGACGCCCGAAATCACCAAGGCGCTCACGCAACTTCTCGCCAGCGGCGCGAGCGGCAGCGCGCTTCCGCTCGCCGCGAAATGGGACAAAGCCGGCACGCTCAAGCCCGAAATCGAAAAGCAGACGAAGGAGCTTTTTACGAAGCTCGAAAGCGGCTCGGACGAACAGCGACTTGCCGCTGCGCAAGGATTGATCGGCCTTCGCAGCGCAGTGCCCGAAGCGCTGCCGGCCGTCATCAAGGCCGCGACTAGCGGCGGCTCGCCCGCATTGCAACGCCAACTCATCGCCGCTCTCGGTGCGAGTGGCGATGCCAGCGTCGGCGCGGCGCTCGCGAGTTCGTTTTCGAAACTGCCCGCCGAGGCGCAAGCGCCCGCGTTTGAAGTGCTGCTCCAACGCGCCGACTGGGCGCTCACGCTCATCAACGCCGCGAAGGCGAAACAGATCGATCTCACTCTGTTAGGACCAACTAACTTGGCGCGGTTGCGCACTTATCCAAACCAAGCCGTTTCCGATCGCGCGAATGCGCTGCTCGATGAATTGATGGGCCCGGCGATGAAGGCGAAAGACGACGTGATCGCGAAGCTCACGCCGATCGTCGAAGAGCCCGGCGACGCAGCGAAAGGCATGGTGCTTTTCACCTCGACCTGCGCGATTTGCCACAAGCTCGGCGATCTCGGCGCGGACATCGGACCAGGCCTCACGGGCATGGGCGCGCACGGGCCCGCGGAATTGCTCGTCTCGATCGTCGATCCAAATCGCGAGGTCGATCCATCGTTCGTCGCGTGGAATATCGAGACGAAAGACGGCAAGCTTCACAGCGGTGTGATCGCGCGCGAAAACCCTGCGAGTCTTTTGCTGAAGAGCCTCGCCGGGCAGGAGGACATTCGCATCGCGGACATCAAAACGCGCGTGAACACCGGACGCTCGCTCATGCCGGAAGGCTTCGAGGGACTCGGCGGCGAAGCGCTGCGCGACATCCTCACGTTCATCTGCGGCGAGGACGCGCTGAAGTTTCGCGTGCTCGATTTGAGCAAGGCTTTCACCGTCACCAGCGCGCACGGCACCTACATGAATCAGAACGATTCGCCCGAAAATTTCCACTTCGCGAAGATGGGCATGCTCACGCTCGGCGGCGTTCCGTTCAATCTTGTGTCACCGGAAAAGTCCGCGAACGGCAAGAACGTGGTGCAGCTCAAAGGCGGCCCCGATGGCGTCTTTTCAAAAACGCACATGCCGAAATCGGTCGAGATTCCCGGCGGCGGATTCAAGGCCAACCGGCTGCACTTTCTCGGCAACGTCGGCGGTTGGGCGTATCCGTATTCGCAGGACGCAGGCGTCGTGATGAAAGCGATCGTGCATTTCGTCGGCGGCGCGAGCGAGACGATCGATTTCAAAAACGGCGTCGAATTTGCGGACTACATCAATCACGTCGATGTGCCCGGCTCGAAGTTCGCGGAAGGCGTCACAAAAAACGGGCAGGTGCGCTGGTGCAGCAAGCAGCTCAAGACGACCGCGCCGATCGAAAAAATCGTGCTCGAAAGCGCGGATACCGGAGTCGCGCCGACGACCTTTGCCATTACCGCCCAGCTCGCCGACGCCAACGCACCGCTGCAAAGTGGTGCGCCCGCGAAAGCCGCTGTCCCGTAGAAGCCGAAGGCCACCGCGGCAGCCCCGGCGAGCTATGACGACGTTGGCCTCAAGCCACAATTCGACGACGCGGTTCCGAAACCGTCAGCGGCCAAACCCGTGAACGGTCCGCGTGTGCTCATCGTGGGCGCCGCCGTGCTCGTCACGTCCGCTCGCGGCTGGCAACCTGCCATGCGAGCGCGATCTGTTCTGTTGGGGAATTCATGACTAAAGCCAGGCACATTCTCATCATCGGTGCGGGCGTCATCGGGCTTTCGACCGCCTACTACTGCGCGCGGCGCGGGCATCGCGTGACGGTGCTCGAGCGCCATCCGGAGCGGCGCGACGGCTGCTCGTTTGGCAACGCGGGAATGATCACCCCGAGTCACTTCGTGCCGCTGGCTGCACCCGGAATGGTCGCGCTCGGGCTAAGATGGATGTGGAATTCGGAGTCGCCATTTTACATCCAGCCGAGGTTGAGCTGGGATTTGCTCAGTTGGGGCTTCAAGTTCTGGCGCGCTGCGAATGCCGCACAGGTGGGGCGCGCGGCGCCGCTGCTGCGCGATCTCAGCTTCGCGAGTCGCGCGTGCTTCGAAGAGCTGGCGGAAGGAGCGCACGCCATCGGGAATTTCGGTCTCGCAAAGCGCGGCCTGTTGATGCTGTGCAAGACGCAGCGGACGCTCGACGAAGAGGCGGGATTCGCCGCGCGCGCGAATGAGCTTGGCGTTCCCGCCGAAATGCTCGACGCAAGGCAGACCGCCGCGATCGATCCCGCGATGACGATGGATGTGGCGGGCGCGGCCTATTTTCCGAAGGACTGTCACCTTGGACCGGAGCGCTTCACCGCTGCGCTCCAGGCGCAGTGCGAGGCGCTCGGCGTCACGTTCAAGTGGAACGCGGATGTTTCCGCGATCACTCATCGCGTTTCGAGCATCACCCATGTCCGTGCGGCTGGTGCAGAGATCGAAGCGGACGAGTTCGTCATCTGCGGCGGTGCGTGGTCGCCGCTGCTCGCTTACAGGCTCGGTTTAAAGATACCGATGCAGGCCGGCAAAGGCTACAGCCTCACGCTGCCAAGTCCGCCCCAGCTTCCAGAGCTATGTTCCATTTGCACAGAGGCGCGACTGGCCGTCACACCGATGGCCGGCGCGCTCCGCATCGGCGGCACGATGGAGATCGCTGGGCTGAATGAGGACATCAATTTCGTTCGCGTGCGCGGCATCATCAAAGCCGCGTTGAAATATTTTCCCATGCTTCGAGCATCGGACTTCGCTGGCGTGCACCCCTGGCGCGGGTTGCGTCCTTGTTCGCCCGACGGACTGCCGTATGTTGGCCGCACCGCGAAGTTCGCAAACCTCTCACTTGCGACCGGCCACGCGATGCTGGGTCTGAGTCTCGGTCCGATCACCGGCAGGTTGATCGGGGAAATTTTGAGCGGCGAAAGACCATCCCACGACCTGCATCTGCTTTCGCCCGACAGGTTTGCCAGCGATTACCGTGGCGCTACTTGAGACCTGCGTTCGTCGATTTTTCCCGCCCCGATATCACATTATGAAACCACACTGGACCGGCGTCTTCCCCGCCTGCACGACACAGCTCAAAAACGACCAATCGCTCGATCTGCCCGCAACAGCACGACATCTCGAAGCGCTCATCGAGAGCGGAATCGACGGCGTCATTGCGTGCGGCTCGCTCGGCGAGAATCAGACGCTCGATCCCGAGGAAAAACGCGCCGTGGTGCGCTGCGCCATCGAGACCGCGCGCGGGCGCGTGCCGGTCTTGAGCGGCGTGGCGGAATCGAGCACGGCGGCGGCGATTCGTTACGTCCGCGACGTGGAGAAGATCGGTGCGAGCGGCGTGATGCTGATGCCGCCGATGAGTTACAAGGGCGACCCGCGCGAGTCGGTCGCCTATTTCCGTTCGGTCGCGCAGCGCAGTGGATTGCCGATCATGATTTACAACAACCCGATCAGCTACGCGAACGACATCACACCCGCGCTCTTCGCCGAGCTTGCGGACGAGAAAAAATTCGTCGCACTCAAGGAAAGCTCCGGCGACCCGCGGCGCATCACCGAACTGCACAACACCGTCGGCGGCCGCTACGCCATTTTTACCGGTGTCGATGACTTGATGCTCGAAGCGAGCATCCTCGGCATCGACGGCTGGGTGGCAGGCAGCGGCATCGGTTTTCCAAAAGAGAACCAGCGCCTGTGGAATCTCACGCGCGAGGGCCGGTGGGACGAAGCCCGCAAGCTGTATCGCTGGTCGCAGCCGCTGATGAAGCTCGATACGCATCTGCATTTCGTGCAATACATCAAGCTCATTGTGCAAGAGGCCGGTCTCGGCAGCGAGTGGGTGCGCGAGCCGCGACTTCCGATCGCCGGCCGCGAGCGCGAGCAGGTGCTGGAAATTATCCGCGATGCGCTCGCAAAACGGCCCGCTTGACATGGCAGCCTCGAGCCTCGATCCCCAGTGCGATGCCATCCGTTGCGGTGTCGTGTCGCGCCTGGATGCACAGGGAGCATAACACAAATTGAACCAACACCCAAAATCATGAACTCATCCACGAAATCTCTCTTGCTCACCTTTTTCTGTCTCGTGTCCGCGACTGCGTTTGCGGCGGATGTCCCCGCACTGCCGACGAAGCACACCAATCGCGACATCGAAGGCTGGACCGTGCGCGTGGATGACCGGCTGCTCGCGGCGGAAAATGCCGCGGTTGGCGAACGCGCGCTGAAGCTGCTCACGGCGCGATTGGTCGCGATCACCATCGTCGTGCCGGAGTCGGCGCTGTCGAAGGTGCGCGCGGTGAACATCGAACTCGATCTCGATTACGGTGACTTGAGGATCATGCAGTATCACCCCGACGCAGACTGGTTGAAGGAACATGGCTACAGCGAGTCGCTCGCGAAGTGCGTTCACATTCCGCGCGTCGATAACTTTCTCTCGCCTTTTGAAAACCACCGGATGCCGTGGGTCGTGCTGCACGAACTGGCGCACGGGTTTCACGATCAAACCATTGGCTTCGACGACCCGCGCGTGGTCGCGGCGTGGAAGAAATTCTGCGACAGCGGAAAATACCAATCCGTCCTCACCAGCCCCGG
Source organism: Chthoniobacterales bacterium (assembly GCA_038239865.1). Lineage (GTDB taxonomy): Bacteria > Verrucomicrobiota > Verrucomicrobiia > Chthoniobacterales > Chthoniobacteraceae > SXWH01. The sequence goes on along the minus strand of JBBSEI010000078.1, from coordinate 8,213 downwards.
TCCCATGCGGGAGCACTACGGCCTCACAAATCCGAAGGAGTTCTTTGCCGAGATGACCGAGTGCTACTTCGGCTCGAATGATTTCTATCCGTTCGTCGCAGGTGAACTGAAACAGGCGGAGCCTGAGATTTTCGCTCTCATGAGCGAGATCTGGGGCAAGCTGCCCGAACGTCCGCGGCCCAAATCGTGAAACGCACGGTCACATTCATCGCCGCACTTCTGCTGGCGCCGCTGGCTTGGTTGCACGCCGCTGAGATCATCCTTGCCGAACCCCTGGATTATCAGGTCTTCCAGCGCCTTTCGCTGACTGCGGGCGAAGTGCATATTCGTGGAACGTTGGCGCATGCCGATGCGGCGAAAGCGACGCTTGAAACAGCGCGATCAAGGCGAAATCCGTATCGGGAAAAATGCGCCACATAAGCGAGTTTTGTGGCGCATTCGCGCCAGCGTGCATGCCCCGATTCACGAACGGCAGCCAGTCGGATACCGGCGCGCTTTTCTCGACAGCTACCGGCCCAACGAAACGGCCTATCTCTCGCCCGAGCTTCGCCAGCGACTCGCGGCAGCCGGGAGCTCAGCCGAGGGCGAACTGCCGGCGGGCGCCTATGCGCGCCACATTTACAACCGGCTGCTCATCGACCTCTCTTGGAACTCCAGCCGTCTCGAAGGCAACACCTACTCGCTGCTGGAAACCGAGCGGCTGCTCGCGCTCGGTGAGAGCGCCGCTGGGAAGGATGCGCGCGAGGCGCAAATGATTCTTAACCACAAAGCGGCCATCGAGCTGCTCGTCGATCACGCCGCCGAGATTGGCTTCAACCGCTATACGATTTGCAACCTGCACGCGCTGCTCGCCGAAAATCTCCTCTCCGATCCGCAGGCCGGCGGGCGACTGCGGGCGATCAGCGTGGAAATCGGCGGCGCCGTCTTTCATCCGCTGGAAGGACCGCAAGTTATCGAGGAATGCTTCGATCAAATCCTCGCTACGGCCACGGCGATCACGGACCCCTTCGAGCAGGCCTTCTTCGCGATGGTCCACCTGCCGTATCTCCAGCCCTTCGAGGACGTGAACAAACGCGTGTCCCGGTTCGCGGCGAACATTCCGTTCATCCGGCGCAACCTCTGCCCGCTCTCCTTCGTGGGCGTGCCCGTGCGCGATTACATCGAAGGCATCCTCGGCGTCTACGAGCTGAACCGGATCGAGTTGCTGCGCGATGTCTTCGCCTGGGCCTATGAACGCTCGTGCGCGCGCTACGCCGCAGTTCGCCGCTCGCTCGGAGAGCCAGATCCATTTCGCCTGCGCTACCGCTGATTGCGGAGATCGTGAGCACGATCATTCGCCGCGGCATGGATCGCGCGGCGGCGATCGAATTCATCCGCCGCGAGGCTGCGGAGAAGGCGCCGCCGGAAGATCGTGCGCGGCTGGTCGAGGTGGCGGAGACCGAAATTATGAGCATGCACGACGGCAACTTCGCGCGCTATCGCGTGCGGCCTTCGGAATATCACGCGTGGCGGGCGTCGTGGCGCTGAACGGCGTGCAATGACTTGTCGCACGCTTGAAACACGACTTTCGTCACGAAGGACTTCCCGAAAAACGGAGCGCGGTTGATGACCTTCACCGGGCCGCCATTATGGAGCTTTGCCGCGCTAAACGAACAAAGCGCCAATCGCGCTCACCTTGGATAAGGGGAGTCTTCTTGCTGAACCTCTTCACGGCAGTGACCGCACGGAGATGTCTTTAAAGCTCGCCTTTGTCATGCAGGTGCCAATGGAAAAGGCTTTGCCGGCCTTGATCGGATCCGGGTCGGTCCATGCGCCCACGGGCTTGCCGTTGCGTTCGACCGCGAGTTCACCGGTTGCCGGATCATAGACAATGCGCAGGTCGATCCACTGCCCGCTGACACCCGGCACAGGCCAGCTTTTCGAGTCCTTCATCCCATCGTTTACGACCTTCGTAACCGACACCTCGGCTTTCCCTTTATTGTCCAAATAATCGGCAATGAGATAAGCCGTGCCGCGCTCCAGCTTGGCGCCATCGTCGCTCATGATGTAGGTCGTCGTGCAGGCGTTCTCCCCTTTAAAGAACATTTCCTTCAGGCGGTATTCAGTCCTCCCGTTTTGCGCGATCGCCTTCCACGCATTGCTGCAATTGTCCTTCGTGTCACTCTGGTCGAGTTGAGTTATTCCGGCAGCCTTCCAGCGCCCGCGCTTGACGTTCCAACCGGCGCGCACATCGTCGAATGCACCGCTTGAACCGGGCAGCGTGAGCGGTTTGCTGAAAGGCGAAGGCGTCTGCGCAAGCGCTGCGCCCGTGAGGAGGACGAAGATGAGGATCGTTGTTTTCATCATGTGTCTGATGGATTCTTGGTCGCCTACATTGCTGGATGGATCAACTTATGCATTCCAGGATAATTTGCCATAATACCGCACCTGCAATAGCGGCATGACGGCGCCTGCCTTATTCATCCGACACCGTGCATCACCCACCAGCCCCCACCCAGGCATGGTGCAGGCAATCGCAGCGGTCGGAAGTCGCTCTCAATTCCTGAGACTTTTGCTCCGCCGCCCGCCAGGATGATGTCGCAACTCTGCGGTGCTGCGCTGCCCCATCATCGCGCGCCTACCGGCTCGATGCCGGTCGTTTGCGAATCAGATTCGTCCAGTGTGTGCGGCCGCGATGGGCGGCTAGGCGACTGGCATTTCCACGGCATGAATTTCTTCGGCGAGGACCGTGAGATGGCCGCCGCGCAGGCTCGCCGCGGCGTTCTTTAGCGTAAAGATTTTGAATTCATCGCCGATCCGCAGCGTGATCTCCGTCGAGTGGATCAGGCTCAAATAACTGTCTTCTTGCGGAGTGATAGCAATGACGCCATCGGTCGTCCGCAACTCTATCGAGGAAGAAGCGCCCGTAAAGACTGAACCGCGAGGCGTGCTCAACTTGACTGTCACGTTCTCTTGTTTACGGAGCATTGGATGGGCGGACGGAGCCGCTCAGGTTTCAAGCACTGAGCGGTCCCCCTGTGGTTGTTGATGCTTTCGGCGAAGAGTTACGCCTTCTTGTGATCCGTGCAGACGTAGGCGGACTTGTCGCCGCACTTGCTGCATGTGTGCGTGTATTCACTAACAGTCTGGCTTTTGCCGCTGCCTGGCGAATTCAGCGTGATCTTGCCCCCACAACCCACGCAGTCGTGCATTGATTCTGCCGCGAACCACCCCATGATGCCTTTCTTGTCCTTTTCGCCCTCTTTCACATCAAGCGTTTTGCAGGACGTGCAAGCCATGGCGACCTTGGCGTTTTCCGTGCAGCATGTCATCACCTCCGCCTTCGTTGTGACCCTGGTCGGGAAGTCGCTCGGGCTGTGTGGGCCGGGGCCGGCAATTGCGGATGTGGCGGTAGTTAAACCCGCCGCGAGGGCGAGTACGAGTTGGAGTTTAGTGGTCTGTTTCATATTGTTGTTTTTGTTTGTGGATCTTTATAAATGCGGCAGCGCTCTGCTGCCCACGGGCTGAACTTCGCAAAACGGGACGCAGTTCGCTACGCACCTGCCCGGAAAGACTCCGCATTTCTTCGGATTCCCCTCGTTTAAGTTTCCGGCGCAAGTGTAGGCAGATTTGTTGCCGCATTTCGCACAGACATGGGTGTATCCCGCATGTCCGATGTTTCTTCAGTGCGCTCTCCAGCGCCCGAGACGAGCAGACCAAACGAAGTTAGTGATGGACGAGCTTCGCCCGGTGGTCGCGCGGCGGTTCGCCGACCACTTGCTTAAAAGCCCGGTTGAATTGCGACAACGATCTAAAGCCGACATCGTAGGCGATCTCACTGATCCGCAGGTTAGGGTTTTGCAGGAGGCATAAGTATGTCAGTCCGATCGGCATCGCGCTCACCGGAGCGATGCTGCTCGTCGTCGTATGGTCGCCGCAGTCCGACAAGTTCGTCGAGCGACGAAGCGGCAAAGGCGCCCGCGTGAAGCACTGCGCCGGTGGAGTTTGGGGATTCGAGCGAGGCTATTGCCTGATGATTGGTGGCGAACCGGAGATAATGAAATCCTTGGACCCGATCTTCTCGACATTGGCGCCGGGCATTCCGAGTTGCATTGTTGTCATAATTGTTTCTCGCTTTGTTGAAGGTTATTCACCAATGGCTCGTCCTTCACTTGCCGTGCGGCATGAGTTTCGCAGTTCCTCCATGGCTTTCTGAAGCGGCGATCACGGATTGGCCCTTGTGATTTCTTTTGGCACGAAATGCAGTCAGTGGTGTTTATACCAGCCGACACCCCGGATGTCGTTCCACGCGGTTGTTTGATGGCAGAGGAAGCACTGGTCCACCCGCGCGTGCGGCTGGCCGGCGATCTTCATGGAGATCATGTTGAAGTGGCCCATGTAATGGCTGGGCGGGGCTTGGTGGCATTGGGCACAGGACTGCGAGGAGGACGACGGATGGCGGAATTCCGGGATCGTCCACTTCGCCGTGCCGTGGCAGGAGGCGCAGTCGGCGCCGAAGAGACCAAAGTGGTGGTCTTTGGTCGAGTGGCAGTTCGCGCAGTTGAGCAGCGACTCCGCGGGTTGCAGATGGGGTGTGAGCGGCGGGGCGTCGCTTTGCTTGAGCCAGGCAATGAGCGCAGCCCGCGCTGGATCGTCTGCGGGAGCTGACTTGACCTGCTGCAGACCAAGGCGCGCCAGGGCGACGTGATCCATCTTCGTCGTGCCCGCGACCCGCCCTTGGTGTTCCTGATGGCACACGGCACACGCGCCGATGTCGGCGTGAAAGGCAGTTGGCTCGCGCTGGAGAAGCGCTTGGTTGTCTGCGTGGCAAACCGGCAATCGAGCGCGCGCGCAGCTTGCGAGTTCCTTTGCGCGCCGGATGTCGTCAGTTCGGACAGACGAGCTGCTGAAACGCTGGTTTTCTCGCACCCTCACAGCCGGAGCGTGCGCCAGCAGGCTCCGCTGGAGAACGGTTTCCGCGAAAGAGTGGCCGCCCGGCGGCCCCGTATCGGCAATCGCCACCGCCGGACGCTCCACGGCAGTCGCCGGCAAAGGCGCCGGGACCGCAAAGTCCACGAGACCGAGAATCCGGTTGGAAAACTGAAACGGCTTCGTCGATTCCACAGTCACCCTCAAACCCTTGCAACATTCGTTCATGGCGCCTGGCGCGGGTTGGCCCTTGTGCGACGGACAATGCGGGCAGGCGTCGGTCGCTTGCGCCTTGGAGTTCAAAACCTCCCTGAGCCTTCCCAACGCGCAGTGATTGCTCATGACAAACCATGCGAGCACGCACGCCAGGGTGGCGGAGACCTTGCAAACATTGGTTCGGAAAACACGCATCTTAGATTCCGACTATGCGCCCGCAGATGCTGGGAGGCAAGTTACGCCAACGGTCCGGCGGCGCAGACGAGCGTTGGGGAGCTTGGACGAAGACCGTCCGTTTGGAGATGAGAAGCATCGAATCCTTAAAACGCGACAGTCAGCCAAAACCCTCAAAGTATTTTCGCCGCGTCTCGTCAACCCGATTTTTCGCTTTGTGATTGAAACGCGAATGAGTGGCATGAACGGAAATTTTACGCGCGCGACGATGCTCAAGAGCGCACGCTCTTCGGATTTCCCGCGCGTCCGGTGAGAAATGCCTCAAGGGCTTGCTGCCGGGCCGGCGTTGTAGCCACCGCCGACAAATATCGGGGATGGGAGTGTGACCGGTGGTCCTACTCCACGTAGCGTTCCAGAACGGTGAGAAGCTCACGCAGCTTGCGCTGGCCTTCTTTCGGATCGGTCGCGCCCTCGATGCACTGATGGCTGTGCTGGTGGATCACCACCTGAGCGAACGACTTCAGCGCCTTCCGCGCGGAGACGATTTGGGTGAGGACTTCCGGGCAGTCCCGGTCATCGTCGATCATGCGTTCGACCGCGGCGAGTTGCCCCGCGATCTTGCGCAGGCGAATTTTCAGCGCCCTCTTTTCATCCGGCGGGTGCGTGTGATGTGCAGCCATGAGCTGCAACGTAGTTCCCCGAGATGGAATGCGATAGCGGAAACATTCAGCTTGTCCATAAGGGTAGTGGGGGCATACTCCACGCCGTGACCGACTTCTCCCAAGCTCTTTCCCAAGGCGCCGCACACGCGTGGCTTTTCATTCCCAGCGCCATTCTCCTCGGCGCGCTTCACGGGCTGGAGCCGGGGCACTCAAAGACGATGATGGCCGCTTTCATCGTCGCGATTCGCGGCACGGTTTGGCAGGCGGTGTTGCTCGGGTTGTCGGCGGCGTTTTCGCACTCGCTCATTATTTGGGCCCTCGCGGCGGTGGCCCTGAAATACGGCAGCCATTGGAACGCTGAAACGACCGAGCCCTATTTTCAACTTGCCTCCGCAGTCATCATCGTGGGGCTGGCGATCTGGATGTTTTGGCGGACGCGGCGCGACACGAAGGCCGCCGCCGCGCACGACCATCACGAGCACGGCCACGGGCATGACGACACGAAGATCATCAACACCGGCCACGGCGTGGTGAACCTTTCGGTGTTTGAAACCGGCGTGCCGCCCGTGTTTCGGCTCGCGTTTTCTGAGCACGGAAAGACCGTCCTGCCGGAGCCGTCGAGCGTGGTGATTGAGACAGTGCGCCCCGGTGACATTCGGCAGACGTTCGCGTTTGTGGCGAAAGAAGGTTTTCTCGAATCCACGACGGACATCCCCGAGCCGCATGAGTTCGACCTCACGCTCACGCTTTCGCACGATGGCCACGCACACACGTATCCTGCGCAATTCCGCGAGAACGGCCACGGCCACACGCACGATCACGATCACGGCGACCTCCCGAAAGGCGCAGATTTTCAGGATGCTCACGAGGCGGCTCACGCGCTCGACATTCAAAAGCGGTTTATGAACCGCACCGTGACCACTCCGCAAATTGTCATCTTTGGCCTCACCGGCGGACTGCTGCCGTGCCCCGCGGCATTCAGCGTTCTCATCGTCTGTATGCAGGTGAAGCAGTTCACGCTCGGCTTCGCGCTGGTGGCTGCATTTAGTTTCGGGCTGGCGCTTACGATGGTCACGGTGGGCGCTGTCGCAGCGTGGAGCGTCGGCCATGCGGAGAAGAAGTTCACCGGGTTTGGCAACCTGATGCGCAAGGCGCCGTATCTCTCCTGCGCGCTGCTGCTCGCGCTCGCGAGCTACATGGCTTGGCACGGTTGGCACGGACTTTCTGCCGCGCACTAGACCCGCACTTGCCGCGCCGCCGCGCTTATTCGGACGCTCGGCAAGCCGCGTGCGCGGCTCCGTTATGCTGGATTTCCACACGACGACCGGGCCGCGATCCCGCGTCCCCGCGATGGATGCCGCCGCCGCCTTTCCGGTGGCGCCGGAGCCGTCTGGTCGGTCTCAACCCGCATTTCTGAAGCGCGCATTTGCAACACGGTATGCAAGAGTGGTGTCCGCTTCAAGGACGGCGCGCACCAGGTAGCGGTGCAGGTGGCTTGCGCCCCCATCCGCCCGACGCTTACGCGCCCTTCTTTGCAGCCTTTTCGGCGGCAAGACGCTCCATTTTCCGGCGTCGCGTCGCGCGTTTCTTTACATTATCCTGACCTTTATTGTGTGCCATAGGCTCTCTTAACGCACTTCCCGGCAGGTTGCGCGAGGAGAATCGGCCTTAACGTCTCTCGCTGCCGGTCCCGTTGGGTTCCGGAATCGATGGTTGCACAGTGATCGCGGCTCTCTCCCGGCGCAGTTTCAGGTATCCCACGATCAGGCATGCGATCGACAGGAGCCGCCAGATGCAGTGGACAGTGAGCGCCTTGTGCGAAGCGCTGCCGAAGGGCGCGGGAATGAGGCTCGCCACATTGTATGCGAGCGACGCAAGCTGCACCAACCCTAGAAATAGCGCCGCGGCGAGACTCGGGCGCAGCCAAAGCCAGGCGATGCCGATCGAAAGAACGGCGATATCGATGGCGGCCGGGGCCCACGTGCGAAGCATGACACTGGCGGTTATGAACCAAAGAATGTGGCCGCCCGTCGTCGCGATCGCTCCAGAAAAGTACCGGGGCCGCAACGGTGTCTTCACGAAAACGATCAACAACGCCAGCGTTCCGACCAATGAGAGGCTGCGTGCGTCCTTTACGTGATGCCCCGCGTGGCGCCAGCGAAATCGTCAGACGAAGGGGTGGCCGCCGCTCTTGGTATTTGAGCCATGCGCTGGAAGGAGCACGGCGGAATGATGGTCAAGGCGATGCGCGGA
>JBBSEI010000077.1:0-21665 GCA_038239865.1 Chthoniobacterales bacterium | reverse complement strand
GAAATCGCACTCGGCAAACGCGGCCATTTTTGCCTCCGCGTCCTTGAGGATGATCAGCTTCGGAAACCGCGCGCGCAGGATTTCCTCCACGCCATTTTCCACGCTGCTCGGCCACAGCCGCACCTCGGCGTCGGGCAGATGCTTCTCCAAAATCGCGAGCACACCCGGCGTGTGCGCGATGTCGCCGATGTTCACCGTCTGCCACGAAGAGCGGAGAAGGATGCGCTTCGGTTTTTCGCCTGCGGCAAAAAGTGCGGGCAGCGCTGCGCCGGCGAGCGCGGCGGTGGAGTGTGTGAGAAAAGTGCGGCGGTTCATTTTTGCGGAGGTGGGATCTTGTCGGTGACCGAAATTTCGCCGCGGAGCATTTTCGCTCCGAGGCCGGTGAGGCGCAGGTAGAAGTCCGACGGCAGCCCTTCGTAAGTGACGAACTTCGCGCCGCCGTCCGGGGGCACGTCGTTCGTGCATTTGAAAATCGCGGTGGCCTCGTCCACTTCGTCGAACATCGCGACGTAGACCATCTCCGCGCCCGCGCGTTTTGCGGCGACAAATTGCGACCAGAGGAACTCGCCCTTGCGCCGCGGGATCGCGTCGAGCGGGCCGCCGTGCATGTTCGCCCAACTGAATCCGGGGAAGACGACGGGCAGGTAGTCGAGCTTCGCCTGCGCGCACCATGCGAGATCGGGCTTGAGGAATTTCTCCTCGTTCCGCGCGACACCCGCGGCATCGCGGTAGCGCCCGACAGTCCACGGGCTCACGACATTGGCGAGCTTTAGCACGTCGTGCAGCGCGGGATCTTTCGCGGCGTCGTCCTTCAGTTCGCGCCAGTGCGCGGGCACGCCGAGCATCACGGTGCAGCCGTCCTTTTTCAAAAACTCCACCAGCTCGCGGCACTCGCCGAGCGTGTACTTTCGATCGTCGCTGAAGCCGACGCCCCACACGGCCACGAGCGGCTTCCCGCGATGACGGAGGTACGCGGCGCTGTCGGTCATGTGGAGTTCAGTGCGCAGCGCGCGCCAGTCGTCCATCACCTCGCGGATGCGATTCGCGCCGAGACCGCTGAGATCGTACATCACGGAAAAGGCGCGCCCGCTGGCCTCCGCGCCGTCGCGGCAGTGCGCGAGCACCGTGTTGTTTTGCCGGAGCACTTTCGGATCGCGCAGGTCGGCGGCGAAGCGCTGCACGAATGCGCCATCGATCCCGTATTCGCGCATCCACGCAAAATGCCGGAGCACCGTTTCCTTTTTGAACGAGCTGAACACCTCGGCGACGCGGCCATCGGCGTGCTTGAACTCCGTGGCAAAACGTTCGCCCGCGGAAAACTCGGAGACGTCCGGCCATAGATCGATCTTCGCATTCGCGGGCGAGAGCGGGCCGCGACCTTTCGCCCAGTGCGACCAGCCGCGCTCCGCGCCGTCGCCCTCGCAGGCAAACCAGCCCTGGTAGCCGCACATGACTTTGCCGGTGAGCGTAGTCGCATCCACGCGCGCCTCCGCGGCCCGCGCGCAACACGCGAGCGCGAGCGCGAGGAGAAAAATCACGGGCAGCGTGCTGCGCAAAATGCCGTGCGCGAAAATGAGGCGGAGAATTTCCATGCGCAGAATGGAAGCACCGTGATGCGCAGCCGCACAAGCGCCGCGCGGCCAATTGCACACTTGCCTTCGCTCGCGCGATCCGCGTTCGCTTTGCGCATGAAACACCGTGCCTCCAGCATCTCCGCCGATTGGTGGGACTACACCTGTCTGCCGAAGGATCTCGTCGAGGATGTCGCACGCCTCACGCCGCGCGATCTTGCCCAGCTCACACGGCCCGGCTTCCGCGTGGTGATGTACGACACGCTCGAGGATTTCTACCTCGCGGAGGCGCTCGAATACCTCGACGCGTGGCGGCAGAGCACGGCGGACAATCCCGTGGGCATCTGCGGCCCGATCGGCCCGACGGAGCAGCTCCCGCTCGTCGCGCGGCTCGTGAACGAACTCGGGCTTGATGTGCGCAGCGGACATTTTTGGGGGATGGACGAGTGGTTCGATCCTGCGACCGGGCGCGAGGTGCCGGTTACGCATCCGCTGTCTTTCGAGAAAGCTGATCGCGAAATGCTCTTCGACCGCCTCACGAAAAAGCAGCGCCTGCCCGATGCGCATCTTCATTTCCCCAAAGCCGACACGCGCGCCTACCGCGCAAGCTGGGATGCCGGCGTGCGCTGCGCGGTGGTGCAGGGCGGACAGGGCGACGTGAAGCACTGGGCCTTCAACGATCCGCTGCCGCGCCGCGGGAAATTCAAGAGCGCGCCGCCGACGCCGGAACAATATCGCGCGCTCACGACGCGCATCGTCGAGCTTCACCCGCTCACCATCGCGCAGAACGCGCGCACGAGCGGCGGCGGAAATATTTCGATGATCCCGACGATGGCGATCACGGTCGGCCCGTTCGAGACGTGGAAGGCGGACAAGGTCTCGATCTGGCAGGCGGGCTGCCACGACAATCCGTTCGGCCAGCGCCTCACGGCGTTCATGATTTCAAAGGGAATCGCCGACGCGTGCGTGCCGATGTCGCTGCTCGCGGATCATCTCAATGTGCAGTTCAACTACTTCCGCGGCGGACTCGGATCGTGCGCGGTGGAGATGCACTGAAGTTCGCCGCTGCGTCGTGAAAGCGCGGCGCACGCTCAATCCACGAACATGAACTCGTTCGTCTCAAGCAGCACTTGCGCGAAGCGCTCCCATGGCGTGAAGGGCTCGACCTTCGGCGGCGGGCCGGCAAATTGTTTCTTCGCATCGTACGAGAGGCCGTCGGTGGAATAGAGCACGGTGCGCCAGGTGAAGCCGTCGCTGTTGTCGTCGCCTTTGCTCTCGAGGATGAAGTCGAGCGTCTCGCCCGCGGCGAGTTCGATGCGATCAATGGCGCTCGCGATCGTCGCTTTGGGCGCGACCTCATATTCCGCGATCGGCCCGCTGCGGCTGCTCACGATGCGCGCGTGGACGCCGTCCCCCGCGGCGGCGGCACGCACGATTTCGCCGGAGAGCGAGACCGTCATTTCGCGCGACGCGGTGAAGCGTCGGATCGCCGCGAGGTCGCGCGACGGATGCCCGCCCGTCGCCGTGAGATGCACGTAGCCGAATTGCGGATCGGGCAGCTTCGCACCCGCCTGCCACTGCGCACCGCTCCAGTGCGCGAAGGGCGTGAAGGTCACCTTTTTCCCCGCGGCATCGTACGTGCCGAAGCCGTAGCGCCACGTCGGGATCGGCGGAGGCGTGCGCTGCGCAGTCTGCGCCGCGCGCACGTACGCGATGGCAGTCTGCACCTCGGACGGCGTCGCCTTGCGCGCGAGCACGCGCTGGTAGAGCATCTGCACCTGGCGCTCCTCGGGATTCGTCGAGGAAAAATCCGGCGCGTCCGTCAGCGTCTCGGCCTGCGCGATGACGAAAGGGCTGTTCATCATGTAGAGCGCCTGCTGCGGGACGCTCGTGGTCGAGCGCTGCGCATTCATGAGATCGGGGCTCGCGAAATCGAACGTGCGCAGGGTGCCGGGGAGATTTTGGCGATCGATGTACGCGTACACCGCGCGGCGTTTCGGATACGGCTCGGTGAAAAGTTTCACCGGCCGGCCTCCGATCGTCGGGTCGAGATTTCCCGCGGCGGCGAGCAGCGCATCGTGCATCGCCTCCCACTCGAGGCGCTGGCGGGTTTGCCGCCAGAGCAGGCGGTTTTCCGGGTCAACGGATTGCGGACTGCGGCTCGCGGAATTCGGATTTGCGGCGACGAGTTCCGACGGATGCACGGAGTCCTGCATCCACGTGGCGCTGAGCAAAATGGTGCGGTGCAATTTTTTCAGCGACCAGCCGTGCTCGGTGAAATTCGTCGCGAGCCAGTCGAGCAATTCGCCGTGCACGGGTGTCTCGCTGCGCGTCCCGAAGTCGCCGGGCGTCGGCGTGAAACCGGTGCCGAAATGATGCAGCCACACGCGGTTCGCGATGACGCGCGCGGTGAGCGGATTCTGCGGCGCGGTGATGGCGCGCGCGAGGTCGAGGCGCCCGCTCCCCTGCTTGAATGGCGCGGCGTCGCCGCCGAGGAAAGACGGGAACCGGCGGTCCACCACTTCGCCAGGACGCGCGGGATTTCCGCGGATGAAAACGTGCGGCTTCACGGGCTGCGGACGATCCCGGAGGACGTGCGCGCGCGGCGGCGAGCCGGGGTCGAGCTCAAGCTTCACAAGCTTGTTTTTTTCCTTCGTCCGCTCCTCGACGATCTTTTTCGGCAGCCGGTTTTTCGTGGCGATGGCGTCCACCATTTCCGCGGAAATGAAAATCGAAAGTCCCGACCCGCTGCGCAGCGTGGCGCTGAGCTTGTCCGCGATTTTCTGATCGGCGGCGCGCATTTCCGCGACCGCGGCGGCGCGCGCCTGCTCGAATTCCGGCGACGCTTTCCCGCCGGGGAGCAGCGGCAATTTTTCCGGATCAGCCTCCTCCTCGCACGACGCCATTACACCGTGGAGCGCGTAGTAATCCTTCGCGGTGATCGGATCGAACTTATGGTCGTGGCAGCGCGCGCAGCCGACGGTGAGCGACATCGTGCCGCGCATGATCACGTCGATGCGGTCATCAATGATGTCGTTCGGGTTATTCAAAAATCTGCGGCCGAGCGTGAGGAAACCGAGCGCGGCGATGTCGCCGGGTTTGGCACCGGAGCCGGGGAGGTCCGCGGCGATCTGGCGCGTCAGAAATTGATCATACGGCAGGTCGTCGTTCAGCGCCGCGATCACCCAGTCGCGATACGTCCACGCGAAGGGATACTCGCGGCTCGCGCCGCCCGCGAGGTAGCCGCGATGGTCGGCATAGCGCGCGACGTCTAGCCAGTGGCGGCCCCAGCGCTCGCCGTACTGCGGCGAGGCGAGCAGGCGATCCACGACTTTTGCAAACGCGTCGCGCACCGGCGCGGGATCATTTTGAAAAGCGGCGACCTCGGCGGAAGTCGGCGGCAACCCCGTGAGATCGAAGGCCGCGCGGCGGATGAGCGCGTAACGCGAGGCGATCGGCGCAGGCGCGAGGCCGGCGGCTTCGAGCTTCGCGAGGACGAAGCGATCGATCTCATTTTGCGCCCAGTGCGCGACGTCTTTCACGGCGGGCACCGCGGGTTTGCGGATCGGCTGGAAGGCCCAGTGCGTGCTCGCGATTTGCGCCTTCGAGATCGGCGCGTTCTTGTCATGCTCGGGCCACGGCATGCCGATTTTCACCCACTCGGTGAGCGCGGCGATTTTTTCGTCGGAGAGCTTCGACGCCTTCTCCGGCATTTTGTTTTCGATCTCGTGGCGGATGCTTTTGAGGAAGCTGCCCTTCGCCGGATCGCCCGGCACGGCGATGGGGCCGGAATCGGTGCCCTTCAGAAATGCCTCGCGCGAATCCAGCCGCAGGTCGCCCTTCTGCTTTTCCGGGCCGTGGCATTTGTAGCATTGCTCGGCGAAGACGGGCCGCACGGATTTCTCGAAAAATTCCACCTGCTCGTGCGTGGGCGCAGCATGCGCGGCGGCGGCGAGGAGGATCGTGGCAAAAAGTGGGCGCATGTGTAGCGAACGATAATCGCGACGCGGCGCGTGTCTTTGAAATTCACGGCGGCCGCGCACGCCGCCCCGTCCTTTGCCGGCCTTCAAAAAAACGTGGCGCGCATCTCCACTCGAAGTTTCCAAAAGCGGCTCAGACCGCCTGCAATTCGACCTGCGCGGCGGGGGCGAGGGCGTTGCGGATGATCGCGGTGAGCTTTCCGGAAAAGTACGGTTTCGGGAGGTAGTTCACTCCAGCTTCGAGGCTGACGCCGCTCGTGAAAAGTTCGCTGCTGTAGCCGCTCGTGTAGATCACCTTCAGGTTCGGCTTGCTCGAGAGGCAGTGCTGCGCGACGTCGAGCCCGCTCGCTTCGCCGGGCATGACCATGTCGGTGATGACGAGGTCCACCTCTTCGCGGCATTTCGGCCAGCGTTCGATCGCGGCGTCGCCGGTCTCCGCTTCGATGACGGTGTAGTTGTAGCTCTGCAGCACTTCGACGACGAGGGCGCGCACCGCGGCATCATCTTCCACGACGAGGATCGTGTGGTTCCCGCCGTCGGCGACGGCGTCGGGGTGCGGCTCGCCGCATTCCTCGGGCGAACGATCCGTCGAGGGGAGCCAGACGTGGAAGGTGCTGCCTTTGCCGGGCGCGGTCTCCACTTCCACCCAGCCCTCGTGCTGCTTCACGATTCCGTACACGGTGGCCAGTCCCATGCCGGTGCCCTTGTTCGTCGCCTTCGTGGTGAAAAATGGCTCGAAAATTCGCGTGCGCGTCGCCTCGTCCATGCCGGTGCCGGTGTCGCTCACACTCAGCCGGATAAAGTCGCCCGCCCGCGCATCCGGATGCCGCGCGGTCACGTCGCTGCCGAGCGTGAGATGCTCCGTGGCGATGGTGATCGTGCCGCCGTCGGGCATCGCGTCGCGGCCGTTCAGCGTGAGATTCATGAGCACCTGCTCGATGCTCGTCACGTCGGCGAAAATCGCGCGCAGCCCGTCGAGCAGCGTGGTTTGCAGCACGACTTTTTCGCCGATCACGCTGCGGAGCATGTTGCCGACGCTCTTGATTGCGATGTTCAGATTCAGCACCTGCGGGCGCACCATGTTGCGCCGGCTGAAAGTGAGGAGCTTGCGCGTGAGGTCCGCCGCGCGCTCGGCGGCATTGGCGATCTGCACGAGGGAATTTGCCACCGGCGGCGGCGTGCCCGGCGAGCCGCGGTGCAGGGTCGCGTGGCCCTGGATGATGGTGAGCAGGTTGTTGAAATCATGCGCGATGCCGGCGGCGAGCTGGCCGATGGCCTCCATTTTCTGCGCCTGCCGGAGCTGCGTCTCGAGCTCGATCCGGCCGGAAATATCCTGCGCCATGAGGAGCACATGCGGCTCGCCGGCGATGAGCAGCGGCTCGAGCGAGACGAGCGCGGTGCGCAGTTCGCCGCCGCGCCCGCCGATTTGCGCCTCCATGTTGCGGACCACTTTTCCCTCGCGCACAGACTGGAGAAAGCGCGCCTCGTAGTCCAGGCACAGGCCGAGTTCCAGCGGAGTGCGCCCGGTGACTTCCTCGCGTGCAAAGCCCGTCATCGCGAGGAACGCGTCGTTCACATCGACGAAGCGCTGCGCCTTCAGCGTCTGGATCGCCTGTGGGATCGGGCTGTTGCGAAAGGCCTTGGAAAAACGCTCCTCGGACAGCAGGTGTTCCGCACTCGCCGCTTCCAGCGCCGCGGTGCGCGCGGCGACCATCGAAGCAAGCTCATCCACGCGCCAGTTCGCCTGCCGCGTCACGAGCCACTTCGTCGTGAGCGCGTGCGCGAGTTGCAGCACTTCCGCGCTGTCGAATGGCTTTTTCAGCAGCACGAGATTGTCGCTGATGCCGAGCTTCTCCGTCATCGCATCCCACGAATAATCCGAGAACGCCGTGCAGACGACGATTTGCAGCGAAGGATCCTCCCGCCAGAGCCGCTCGATCGTCTCGATGCCGTCCCAGCCGGGAGGCATCCGCACGTCCATGAACGCAAGCGCGTACGGCTCTCCCGCGGCGATGGCTGCCTGCACTTTTTGCAAAGCCTCCTGACCCTGAAACGCGGAGTCGATCGTGAACCGCGCGATCTGGTGTTTCGGCCGCGGCTTCTCCTCGAAAAGCGCGGTCTCGGCGTCGTCGAGCGCGTCGTTCCGCACCTGCGAATCCAGCAGCACTTTTCGGAAATCCTCGTGGATCGCCGGGTTGTCGTCCACGAGGAGGATGCGCCGGTTCGCCTCGAGGATCATGCGGATACCTCCAGCATCGCGGGACTCCGGGCCGGGACCACGAACGAGCCGCAGCGCGTGGGCGCGGCGGGAATGTGGCATGGGATTTGGTGCAAGGACATGGGCGGAGGTCGGCTTGGCGGTGCGTTCTTTTAAGCAATTCCAATTCCACCCCCGATGCCTCTTTCATCCGTCCGGAAAAAAGGTTCCGTGAAATTCCCGGCGGACCTCGGGCATCCGCCTAAGATTTTTCGCGACGCCGGACTCTCCCTGCGCTCACATCCCACGCTCCAACCCATGACCACCACGCCCCGCATCCTCACCGCCTTCATCGCCACCACGACCCTCGCCTTTGCCGAGGACAAGCCGAAGCACCCCATCGGCTACCAGGACACGCCCGTCATCCCCGGCACGAAATGGCACGTCCACGATGGCGAGCGTCCGCAGCCCACCGTCGTCACGCCCGGCGAAGCGAGCACGCAGGAAAAAGCGGGCACTGCGCCGAGCGACGCGATCGTGCTTTTCGACGGCAAGGATCTTTCCAAATGGCGCAATGCGAAAGGCGAGGACGCGAAGTGGAAAGTGGAGAATGGCTACATCGAAGTCGCGCCGAAGACGGGCGACATTTTCACGAAGGACGAGTTCGGGCCGGACTTTCAACTCCACCTCGAATTCGCCACGCCGCCGCCCGTCGGCGACAGCCAGGGCCGCGGCAACAGCGGTTGTTTCCTCTTCGGCAAATACGAAATCCAAATCCTCGACAGCTACGAAAACCCGACCTACGCCGACGGCGGAGCGACCGCGATTTACGGCTACATGCCGCCGCGCGTGAACGCCTCGCGCCCGCCCGGCCAGTGGCAGACGTACGACATCCTCGTGGAAGGCCCGCGCTTCGCCGGGGGCAAGCTCGCGAAGCCGCTCGTCGTCACCGTGCTGCACAACGGCGTGGTCACGCAAAATCACACCGCGCTCATCGGCGAGACCCCGCACAAGCAGGTCGGCACCTACCACGCGCACGGCGAAAAAGGCCCGCTGAAATTGCAGGACCACGGCAACCCGATGCGCTTCCGCAACATCTGGATCCGCGAACTCCACATGCCCGCCGCGGACGAAATCGGCGAAGGGCCGAAGATCGGGCAGTAGTCACCGAACCCGACGACGACGACGGAGGCCGGGCATTTTCAAGACCCTGCCGGCGAGAGCACGCCGCGTCGGTTAATCCGGCGCAGAAGAATGCGCGCGGCACGAAGGCGCAAGTCCATGCGGTTTCGGGTCGCATCGCGCGCGATACAGTGGTCGCGTGAAATCTGCCCCACATGAATTTGCCCGTTGAAAATCCCGCGCGCGCCGCGGAAAATTCAGCCGACTCTCCGTCGCGTGCGGTCGGTTGGCGGAAAATGTTCTCCGCGTTCCGGCACCGGAACTACCGCCTTTTTTTCATCGGCCAGCTCGTCTCGCTGATCGGAAATTGGGTGAACAGCACCGCGGAGGGCTGGCTCGTGTACCAGCTCACGGGCTCGACCGCGCTGCTGGGCGTGGTCGCAGCGGCAAGCACCGGGCCGATGCTTTTTCTCTCCACGTGGGGCGGGTGGGTCGCCGACCGCCACCCGAAGCGCAGCGTGCTCGTCATCGCGCAAATCGTCTCGATGATCCTCTCGCTGCTCCTCGCATTCCTCACATGGAGCGGCCAAATCCAGCCGTGGCAAATCATCGTCATCGCCGGCCTCGGCGGCGTCGTGATGGCCTTTGAAATGCCCGCGCGGCAGGCCTTCGTGATCGAGATGACGAGCCGCGAAGATTTGCCCAATGCCATCGCGCTCAACAGCTCGATGATCAACGGCGCGCGCATCATCGGCCCCGCGATCGCCGGCGTGATCATGGCGAAATTTGGCGTCGCGCTCTGCTACTTCATCGATGGCGTGAGCTTCATCGCCGTCATCCTCGGTCTGCTCGCGATGCGCCTCCCGAAGCACGCGCGCAAGACGCACACCGGCTCGAAGCTCGATCACGCGCTCGGCGGTTTCCGCTACGTGTGGGCCCATCCGCGCGTCCTCACGATCCTCGCGCTGTTTGCGGTCGTGGGCATTTTCGGCTGGTCGTATTCCGTGCTCATGCCTGCCTTCGCGCGCGATGTGCTCGGCCTCGGCGAACAGGCGTACGGCGCGCTGCTCACCGCGAGTGGCGCGGGCGCGCTGTGCGGCGCATTGTGCGTGACCGCGGCCGCGGAAAAATTCACCCCGCGCGCGATGGCGCTCGGCGGCGTGTGGATTTTTTCCGTGATGATCATCCTCTTCGCGCTGAACCGGAATTTTTACGCTGCGCTCGCCCTCCTCGCCGGCGCGGGCTTCGGCATGATGCTTTTCATGGCGACCTCAAATTCCGCGCTGCAGACGAGCGTGCCAGACGAAATGCGCGGCCGCGTGATGGGCGTGTGGGCGCTCATCTTCGGCGGCATGATGCCCTTCGGCAGCCTCGAGGCGGGCGTGCTCGCGCGCGCTGTCGGCGTGCCCGCGACCATCGTGATCGGCGCGGTGATCTGCATGATCGCCGCCGCCGTGACGCTCGTGATCGTGCAGCGGCGCGATCGCACTGCATCCGCGGCCGCGGCAAAAGTTTGATCCGGCTACTTCGCTGGAGCCGCCTTCATTCCGAGCTGATCAAACAGGAACGCAAACACGTCCGCCTGCTGCGCGATTTTTTCAGAAAGTGCGGTGCCCATACCGTGACCGGAAGCCCCACTGAGACGCACGAGGATCGGATTTTCCGACGCCGTCGCCGCCTGCAGCCGCGCGGTCATCTTGCGTGAGTTCGACGGATTCACGCGGCCATCTTTTTCGCCCGCGAGGAAAAGCACGGCGGGATATTCTGTGCCGTCCTTCACATTGTGAAACGGCGAATACGCGCGCAGGGCCGCGAACTGCGCGGGGTCGTTCACCGTGCCGAATTCCGTCACGTTGAACGCGCCGTTCGGATCCAGTTCCACGCGCAGCATGTCGTAGATGCCGACGTGCGAGACAACGGCGCGCGCAAGGCCGGGATTTTGCGTGAGGAAAACGCCCATGAGCAGCCCGCCATTGCTGCCGCCTTCGACGGCGAGCTTTTCCGGCTTCGTGTATCCGCGCTCGATGAGATGCCGCGCGCACGCCGCGAAGTCGTCGAAGACGTTTTGCTTCTTCGTGAGATTCCCCGCGAGATGCCACGCCTCGCCGAATTCGCCGCCCCCGCGGATGTTCGCGACGACGTACACGCCGCCGCGGTCGAACCACAGCCGGTGCTCGAAATCAAACCGCGGCCTCATGCTGATCCCGTAGCCGCCGTACGCGTAGAGCAGCGTCGGATTCGAGCCGTCGAGCTTCGTGCCTTTGCGGCGCAAAATGTTCACGGGAACCTTTGTCCCGTCCTTGCTCACCGCGAATTCGCGCACCGCCTCGATGTCGCTGAAATCCACTGGCGACGTGTTGAAAAGCGCAGTCTTCTTCGGCTTCGGCGCATCTTTGCCGAGCGGGTTGTAGCTCATCCACGCGGACGGTTCCGTGAAGCTCGTCTGCCGAAAGAGGATGCCGTAATCGCCGCCGTCCGCGGCCTCGCGGGCGAGGATCTGCGCGACGCCGGACGCGACCGGCAGCGGCACTTCGCGTCCATTCTTCCCTGCGAGATCAAACTCGCGGATGCGCGAAGGCCCGCCGATCAAATCGGTGACGTAAAGATGGTGCGTCGTCGTCGTGATGCTCTCGATCACCGCGTCGCTTTCCGGCACGATGACCTCCGCGTCGGCGAGCGACTTCGTGCCGTCGAGCGGCAGGCGCAGGATTTTCCCCCGCGGCGCATCTTTCACCGAGCGCAGGTAGAGCGTCGCGCCGTCGCAACTCATCGCGGCTTCCTTCACGCCGTCCTCGAAGCGCGTCACCTGCCGCCACTTCGCGGCGTCGCCAGCCTTCATGTCGCGGACGTAGTGCGCAAATTCGCCGCCGTCGCCGTTCGCCACTTTCGCAATCACCCAGCGGCCATCGCGCGAAGTCTCGAAATCAATTTCCGCAATGCGCGGAAAATCGCGGCCCTCGGAATACGTGTCCGCGCTCTCCGGCGTGCCGAGTTTGTGAAACCAAATCTGCTGGAAAAAATTCGCGTCCGCCTCCGGCTTCTCGCCCTGGTGCGGATAGCGCGTGAAAAAAACCGCCTGCGCGTCCGGCGTCCACGCCGCGCTGCCGCCGCCCGTCGGATACTGCACGCGCGGGATCCGGTCGGGCAGATGTTCGCCCGTTTCGGTGCGGTAAAAATGCAGCACGCCGTCTTCGCTGCCGTGCTCGGAGAGGCAGACCGCGATCAGCTTCCCATCCGGCGAAGGCACAAACCAATCCATCGCGACCTGGCCCTTCGGCTCGAGTTCGTTCGGATCGAGCACCACTTTTTCCGAGGCCAAATCGTCCGGCGAAGTCAGGGTCACGAGCAATCGCTGCTGTTTCGGCGGCTGAAATTTCAGCGCAAAAATCCGGCCCGGCCGCGATACCAGCCCACTGTGCGAAGGCGTGTCCTTGGCATACAGCGCCGTGAGCTTCGCCTCGATCCCTGCGCGCTCCGGCAGCGCATCGAGGAAAGCGCGCGTGTGCTTGTTTTGCGCATCCGTCCAAGCCTTCACCGCGGGCGAACCCGGTTCCTCCAGCCACCGATATTCGTCCACGATTTTCTCGCCGTGATACTCGTCGGTCACCGGGATTTTCTCGCTCGGCGGATGCGCGGCGCGAGCGGAAGATGGGAGGAGAACGAACATGGCGATGACAGGGATGAGCAGCGGGGACATGCGGATTTTCATGGGTGAATGACGGTGCATTTACGTCACGGAGAGCAAATCGGCAATGCGCCTGAATCGGCCCGTGGATTTATGCGAAACTCCGCATCGGGAGTGGCAAACCCGCAAGCGAAGTTAGGTTCCGCACCATGAGCACGCTGGCGTCGGACGCGACGGGATTTTGCACCTTCGACGACCGTCACCATCGGCTGGCCCAGCTTGTCGAACTTCGCGTTCGGATGGCGCGCCATCATTTCCCCGCCATCGCATCGTAGTGCAGGCGCGCGACGTGGCCCATGTAGCCGGGGCCGCCGCGGGCTCCGGATTTGACGACGAGGGCGACGGCCTTGGCGAGGTGCTCGCAGGCGGCGTCGCGGTGGCCGAGGAGGTCCTCGTTCAGGCCGACGTAGTAGTGAGCGAAGAACATCACGGTCGCGTTTTCGCCGAGGCCTTTTTTCTCCATTTCGGCGAGCACGTCCGCGCCGGTCTTTTTGCCGGTGAACATGTCGTAGAGTGCGGGGAAGGGATCGCGGTCGAACTGCGTGTAACCGAGCATTTGCGTGCGCGCTTTTTCCACGCCGACGACGCGGGCGTTCGCGAGGAAATGCCAGACGCCGTTCTCGCGATCGTGGCCATCGTAGGCGTGGTATTTCTCGAACTGCTTCGCGGACTTCGCAAACTCACCGGCGAAAAGATACGCGATGCCGAGCCGCCAGTGCGGCGCATCGTGGGAGGCGTCGAGCGCGATCTCCTTTTCAAAATCCGCGACCGCGCCTTTTGCATCGCCGAGAAAAAGGCGCGCGTCTCCGCGGCGCGTGAGCCAGTCGGTGCTCTGCGGATCGTGCGCGAGCGCGGCGTCGGCTTCGGCGCGGTTTTTTTCAAAATTGGCGATCATCGCGGCGCGCTGCGCGGGCGGGATCGGGTCGTTTTCCGCGCAGGCAAATTTCACGGCGAGGAAAAGCGGGAGGAGGAGGCGGAGCGCGACGACGAGGCGGAGGTGCATGGCGGATCATTGGCCGTGGTGGAGGCGGTATGTCGAGCTTCGGTCGGGCGTCAGCGCTTCGGAAACCACCGCTTCTTCCTGCTAAGACCGCCGCCGCTCACGCATTAACCTCCCGAACATCCGCATCCCGATTTTCCACTCATGAAACGCTTCGCCATTCTCGCCTCCTGCATCGTCCCGGCCATTTCCTCGTGGGCCGGTTCGCCCTCCGTCACGCAGGTGCTCCCCGCGGCGGCGCAGCGCGGGACAGAGGCGGAAATCCTGTTCACGGGCGCAAATCTCGGCGATGCGCGCACGCTGCTTTTTGATCAGCCGGGGATCGAGTGCGTGAGCGTGAGCGAGGCGGCGCCGGGGAAGTTCAAGGCGAAGCTGAAAGTCGCGCCGGATGCGCGCATCGGCGAATATGTTTTCCGCGCGGTCACGGCGTCCGGCATCGGCGACACGCGGCTGTTTTACGTGACGCCGTACCCGGTGGTGCCGGAGGAGAAAGAGGACCCGAAGGAGCCGTACAAAGTTCAGCCGGCAAAGCTCGGCACGACGATTTACGGCACGGCGCCGGGCGAGGATCAGGATCACTTTGAAGTCGAGGCGAAGAAGGGGCAGCGCATCTCCGCGGAGATCGTCGCGGTGCGCATCACCTCGCAGGCGCTGCTGGATGCGCATTTGAAAATCACGGACGCGGCGGGGAAGGAACTCGCGGAGCAGGACGACAGCGCGTTCACGCGGCAGGACCCGGCGCTGAGCATCATCGCGCCGGCGGATGGCAAGTATCGCATCATCGTCCGCGACTCGACGAACAGCGGCCAGGGCGCGTGCAATTACCTGCTGCACCTCGGCTCGCATCCGCGGCCGACGACGATTTTTCCGCTCGGCGGGATGGCGGGCGAGACGGTGAAATTCACGATGCTCGGCGATGCGGGCGGGGCGTTTGAGCA
The DNA here is from genome assembly GCA_038239865.1 of Chthoniobacterales bacterium. Classification (GTDB taxonomy): domain Bacteria; phylum Verrucomicrobiota; class Verrucomicrobiia; order Chthoniobacterales; family Chthoniobacteraceae; genus SXWH01. The sequence goes on along the minus strand of JBBSEI010000077.1, from coordinate 7,172 downwards.
GACGGTGAAGCTGCCGGCGGAACCGCAGGATCGCTTCGAGATTTGCGCGGAGAAGGACGGCATCACCGCGCCGCAGCCGAACTACGTGCGCGTGTCGCCTTTCCCGAATGTGATGGAGGTGGAACCGAACGACAACATCCAGACGGCAACGCAGGTGAAGTTTGCGCCGCCTGTGGCGCTGAACGGAATCATCCAGGCAAAGGGCGACGCGGATTATTTCAAGTTCCCCGCGCAAAAGGGCGTGGCCTACGAAATCCATGTGCATGCGCGCGTGCTGCGCTCGCCGCTCGATGCGGTGCTGGAGATTTTCAACGCCGCGGGCGCGCGCCTCGCGATCAACGACGACGCGGGCGGGCCGGACAGCTACCTGCGGTGGACCGCACCGGCGGACGGCGACTTTTTCCTGCAAGTCCACGATCAGCTCTTGCGCGGCGGGCCGCTCTTCACGTATCGCGCGGAGATCACGAAAGTGGAGCCGGCGCTGCTCACATACTTGCCGGAAATGGTGATCAACAGTTCGCAGCAGCGGCGCAATGTGCCGGTGCCGCGCGGCAACCGCTACGCGACGCTCGTGCAGGTGAAGCGCGCGGACGTGGCCGGCGACGCCGTGCTCGAGCCGAAGGATCTCCCGCCGGGCGTGACCGCGCATTTTGACAAGGTGGACAAGGCCGTGGATCGCATCGCGATGGTCTTCGAGGCGAAGCCGGATGCGGCGCTCGCGCAGAAGCGCTTCACCATTTTCGCAAAGCCGACGGAGCCGCCGGCGGACGGGAAAGTTGCGTCGCGCGTGACGCATCGCGTGGAGATCTCGGAAAATGGAAACCAAAAGGCCTACTACGGCGTGGAAGAAAACGCGCTGCCGATCGCCGTGACGGAAGAGGTGCCGGTGACGATCAGCTACGTGCAGGCGAAGGCGCCGATTTTGCAAAACGGATCGATGGCGCTGAAGGTCACCGTCGAGCGGCGCAACGACTACAAGGGGCCGATTGACGTGCAGGTGCTCTACGCGCCGCCGGGGATCGGATCGCCGGGCACGGTGAACATTCCCGGGGAAAAGAAAGAGGGCGAGAAAGTGGTCGCCGCGGCGCAGAACGAGGGCAGCATCACGATCAGCGCGAACGGCAATGCGCCGCTCGCGAAGTGGAAGACGTGCATCGTGGGCACGGCGGATTTTGGGAAAGGCGCAACTTGGATGAGCACGCAGCTTTTCGATCTCGAAGTGGCTGCGCCGTTCGTGACCGGGACGATCGTGCGGACGTTTATCGATCAGGGCGGCGAGGGCACGATGACGGTGAAGCTCGAGCAAAAAAATGCGTTTGAGGGCAAGGCGAAGATCGCCCTCATCGGGCTGCCGCAGGGCGTGACTTCCGAGGAGCGTGAAATCACGAAGGACGACACGGAAGTGAAGTTCGCGCTGAAGGCGACGCCGACCGCGCAGGTCGGGCAGGCGAAGACGATTTTTGCGTCGTTCACGCTCGTGCGCGGTGCGGACACGATGACGAATACCATCGCGAGCGGCGGCATCCTCCGCGTGGACAAGGCCACGCCCGCCGCGAAGGTCGCGGACGCGAAGTAGGAACACAGGCATCCTGCCTGTGCGGCCGGCGGCCTTCCAGGCTGCCGGTTCCACACATTCCGCAGGCTGGAAGCCCGCGGGCCGCACCGCCTGGAAGGCTGTGTTCCGAACAAAATCCGCGCGCTGTGCCAAAGAAACCGGCGCGGCGCGGGTGATTTGCCCGTAAGCCCACCCGCCATTTTTCCCATGCAAAAAGCCATCCGTTTCCTGCCCCTCGTTTTCACGTTCGCCGGCGCGAGTTTCGCGGCGAACAATTTCGAGGTCTTCCCTGCCGAGGTGAACCTCAAATTTCTCCGTGATCGTCAGTCGCTCGTGTGCCGGTGGACGGAGCCGAACGGCGTGCAACGCAATGTGACCGCGCAATCGAAAATGACGCTCGCGGACGCGGCGAAGGCGAAGGTCGAAAATGGCACGGTCTTCCCCGTCGCGGACGGACAGACGACGCTGAAAGTGGAATACAACGGGCAGTCGGTGGACGTCCCGGTGAAAGTCGAGGAGGCGGTGAAGGATCAGGGCATTTCGTTCCGGCTCGATGTGATGCCGATTTTCATGCGCAACACGTGCAACAGCGGAGGCTGCCACGGCTCATCGCGCGGCAAGGACGGCTTCCGCCTTTCGCTCTTCGGCTACGATCCGGCGGGCGATCACTTCCGCCTCACGCGGGAACAAATCGGTCGCCGCGTGAATCTCGCGACGCCGGATGCCTCGATGCTCGTGACGAAATGCGACGGCGATGCGCCGCACACGGGCGGCAAGGTTCTCACGAAGGACAGCGAGAACTGCCAGACGCTCATCCGCTGGATCGAAGCCGGCGCGCCGAACGACGCAGACGGGATCGCCGAGGCGACGAGCCTCGAAATTTTGCCGAAGCAACTGCTGCTCGAGGCGCCGGATCAGAAATTCAAAATCACCGTGCGCGCGCACTACAGCGACGGCACAGATCGGGACGTGACGAGCCTCGCGCTTTTCCTGAGCAGCAATGACGGCTCGGCGAAAATCGACAAGGAAGGCGTGATCACGACCGGCCAGCGCGGAGAGGCGTTTGTCATGGCGCGGTTCCACACGTTCACCGTCGGCACGCAGGTCATCGTCATTCCGAAGGGCCTGCAGTACGCGAAGCCGAAATACGACGAGCGGAATTACGTGGACCAGTTCGTGGACGCGAAGCTCGACAAGCTGCGCATGTTCCCGAGCACGCTGTGCGACGACGAGACGTTCCTGCGCCGCGCGAACATCGACATCACCGGCACGCTCCCGACGCCGGACGAGGTGAAATCTTTCCTCGCCGACAAGGACGCGGCGAAGCGCGCGAAGAAAGTGGATCAGCTCCTCGCACGGAACGAATTCGTGGACATCTGGGCGATGAAATGGAGCGAGCTGCTGCAAATCCGCAGCGGCAACAACCAGGCGCAGGCGAGCTACAAATCGGTGCTCACGTACTACAACTGGATTCGCGAGCAGCTTGAGAAAAATGTGCCGGTGAACGAAATGGCGCGGCAGCTCATTTCGTCCACGGGATCCAACATGGAGAATCCGGCGACGAACTATTACGAACTGGAGATCGATCCGCTGAAGCTCGCGGAGAACACCGCGCAGGCGTTCTTCGGCACGCGCATCCAGTGCGCGCAGTGCCACAATCATCCGTTCGACCGCTGGACGATGGCGGACTACCGCGGCTTCGTGTCGTTCTTCACGCAGGTGGGCCGCAAGCAGGGCGAGGATCCGCGCGAACGCATCGTCTTTAACTCCGGCGGCGGCGAGGCAAAGCATCCCGTGGATGGCCGCGTGATTCCGCCGAAATTCCTCGGCGAAGAAAATCCCGACTGCACGGGCAAGGATCGCCGGCAGGTGCTCGCCGACTGGGTGGCTTCGCCGAAAAATCCGTTCTTCCCGCGCCACATCGCGAACCTCGTCTGGGCGCAGTACATGGGCCGTGGCATCGTCGAGCCCGTGGACGATGCGCGCCTTTCCAATCCGCCGAGCAACCCCGAACTGATCGAGGCACTCGCCGCGAAGCTCGTCGAATACAACTACGACGTGCGGCACCTCGCCCGCGACATCTGCAACAGCGCCGCGTACCAGCGCGCGACCCGTGTGAACGACTCGAACGCGCTCGATGACCGCAATTTTGCCAAGGCCACGATCCGCCGGATGCGCTCGGAGGTGATGCTCGACTGCATCACGCAGGTCACCGAGACGAAGGACAAATACAAGGGCCTGCCGCTCGGCGCGCGCTCGGTGGAAATCGCGGACGGCCGCACGACGAGCTATTTCCTCACGACGTTTGGCCGTGCGGATCGCGAGGCCATCTGCGCCCGCGAGCAGGTCGGGCCGACGCTCAGCCAGGCGCTGCACATGCTGAACGGCGACACCGTCGAGGGAAAAATCCAAGCGGGCGGAGTGGTGGAAAAACTGATGAAGTCCAACCGGACTCCGCGCGAAATGGCGGCGGAACTTTACCTCCGCTGCTTCGGCCGGAACCCGACCGAGCAGGAACTCGTGAAGCTCGAGGAACACTGGGGCGTGACCGAAGAGCAGCCGAAAGTTTACACGGACATCTTCTGGGCGCTGATGAACGCCAAGGAGTTCATGTTCAACCACTGAGCTTGCGGGATCCGAACCGCACCGGGAATGCGGGTACTGTCGAACAGACGGTTCGCCGGAGCGTGAGGTGCTAATGCGTGACCTCGCGCAGGGTTGACCTTCCGTCGCACACGCAGGTTGCGATTCGCAGCAGTTTCACCCCCGTCATTATGTCCCCTCGCCTCTCCGTTCTGCTTTTAGCCGCCGCGCTCACGCCCGTCTCCGCGGCACCTCCCGCGGCTCCCACACCGAAGCCGAATGTGGAGCTCCCGGTCTTCGCCGACGGCCCCGCGAAGGGCAGGAATGCCTCGTATCAGTCGGAAAAATTCGATGCATGGATTGATGCAAAGCTGCGCCTTTACCTCCAGCCCAAGGACAACGGCAAACCCGTCGGCGGTGTGCTGAGCGGTTATGGCACCTGCAATTTCGTCCTCGTGGACAAAACGTCGTGGCGCGACATCGCAAAGCTGCAGAAAGTGCCCGCGCCGACGCAGCAGGCGACGAAGGTCGAGATCGCGGGCGAGTACGAGGACGGCGTTGATTTCACCCACACGTTCGAGTTCACACCTGCCGGGGTCACGATGCTCATCGTGATCAAGGATCCGCAAAATCCGAAACTCCAGAAACGCCCCTCGAACCTCGCCGCTGTCGTGACCATTCCGGCCGTGCCGGGAGCCGCGAGCACCACTCCCGCGGACAAAATCGCCGAGCTGACCACGGGGTGCTCGCTCCGAATCGGGAAGGTGGGTGAGAAGGCACTGAGCCCGGTGCCATTCACTGAGCCGTTCAAAATTCCCGTCCGTCCCGCAGACCGTCTGGAGACCAGCGGTCTGTGGGGATCGCGGAGCATCACGATCCTGATGCCGCTGACGAAGGACCGGACGCATCCGCCGCTTTATGCCGCGGGCGTTGTCGCGAGCTACACGCAGTATCCGCCGTTCGCGGGGTACTATGTCGCACGGAATATTTTCAGCCGCGAGAAGGACAAGAAAATCGTAATCCAAGTGAACTAAGCCGCCACACTTTCCGCACCGAACCTCTCCATCCTCCATGAATCCCCTCTCGAAAATATCACGCCGCCACTTCGTCGGCAAAATCGCCACCACCGCCGCCGCGCTTGCCGCGCCGCGCGTGCTCACGGCGCAGAAGTCCGACAAGCAGCTCGTCATCGGCGAGGGCGAGCATCGCTACGAGGTGCAGCACAACTGGCCGCAGCTCCCGGAAAAATATTCGTGGCAGACGACGCACAATGTCGCCGTGGATGCGGAGGGCTTGCTCTACGTGATCCACGAGGGTCGCGAGAATCTGAAGGATCATCCGTCCATTTTTGTCTTCGATGCCGCGGGAAAATTCGTGCGCGCGTTTGGCAATCAGTTTCAGGGCGGCGGGCACGGGCTCGAGGTGCGCACCGAGGGCAAGGAGCAGTTCCTCTGGGTCACGGGCTACCAGCAGTTGAAGAATTTTGCGAAGCTCACGCTCAAGGGCGAAGTCGTTTGGGAAAAGCGCGCGCCGATGGCGTCGGGCGTCTATCCCGAGGGCGAGGACACGAAGCCCGCGAAGCGCTGGGGCCGCGATGCGTTCATGCCGACGAACTTTGCGTTCCTGCCCGATGGCGGATTTTTCCTCGCGGACGGTTACGGCTCGTATCGCATCCACCGCTACGACAGGGACGGCAAGTGGCTCTCGATGATCGGCGAGTCGGGCAAGGGCGACGGGCAGTTCAACACGCCGCACGGGTTGTGGATTGATTCGCGATCGGGCAAGGAGCCATCGCTCGTCGTCGCCGATCGCGCGAACAAACGGCTGCAGTGGTTCACGCTCGACGGGAAGCACCTAAAGACGCTCGACGGCTTCATCCTCCCGGCCAACATCGATCAGCGCGGCGACGTGCTGCTCGTGCCGGACCTCAGCGCGCGTGTGACGCTGCTCGGGAAGGACGACAAAATCATCACGCATCTCGGCGAAGATCCCGAGTGGCGCGCGCAAGTCTTGAAGGACGGAATGAAGCTGCGCCGCGAGGAAAAGGGCGAGGGCTGGGTGTCGGGGAAATTTTTGCACCCACACGACGCGTGCTTCGATGCGAGCGGCAATATCTTCGTCGCCGAGTGGGTGAACACCGGGCGCATCACGCGGCTGCGGAAGGTGGGGTGAGGAAATTTAAGATTTAGGATTTAAGAATTAAGATTTTTCAGTCGCTCCGCGTCTGCCACTCCGGCTTGGCGGTTCGCGCCAAATCTTAAATCTTAAATCCTAAATCTTAAATTCCCCGCTACGGCACCATCCGGCCGAGGCACTCGATAAGATAGGGCAGCAGTTGCTTTTTGCGGGAGACGACGCCGTCGAGCTGCCAGATGTGCGGCGGGTGCGCGACGGGCGAGGCGATGGTGCGCAGGAAACGATCGTCGCCGCGCACGAGGAGCAGGCTGCTCTGCGTGGTGATGTCCGTGACGAGCAGCGCGGCGAAAAGCAGGCCCTCGCGCCGGTGCTTTGCCTCCAGCGCGACAAGCAGCGCGTCACGCTTTTCGGGAAAATGCGCGAAGGTGAGTTCCTCGACTTGCGCGACAACGAAGCGGTGTCCGTCCTCGGTGTAAGGCTTTGAGTCGGCGTCGATCGCCTCCTCCGCGGTGAGCGTGAGCAGCGGGCTGCCGACGCTGAAAAGCTCGCGCGCAAAATCGTCCGCATTCACGCCGGCGGCCTGCGCGAGTTCGCCGTGGATTTTCCGATCGATGGCGGTGGTCGTCGGCGAGGTGAGATTCAGCGTGTCGCTGATCAGCCCGGACAGCAGGACGCCCGCGATTTTCGGCGGCACGGCGATGCCCGCGTGCTGGAAATTCAGCGCGATGATCGTGCTCGTGCTGCCGACGGGGTTGTTCCAAAAATGCACCGGCACCCGGCTCGTGAAACCGCCGAGTCGATGGTGATCGTAGATCTCGACGATGGGCACCTGGTCCGCGCCGCGCACGGCCTGATCGAGTTCGTTGTGATCCACGAGGATGAGCTGGCGCGGGATTTC
>JBBSEI010000076.1:0-22093 GCA_038239865.1 Chthoniobacterales bacterium | reverse complement strand
TCCGCGAAGCGGCTTCGTTCAACCTATAGTTAGCCTGAAATCGGCCGGCTCGCGTAGCCAGCCGATCCCTGGTCTTTGACATCCAAACAAAACCGCCGCATCCGCCCCGCGGGTCCAGCAAGTCATCATCGCTCCTCCCCTCCTTCATTACTCCCCAAAAACACACCGGAAAGCCGATAAATAGCCACCCCTCCCAATCCCGTCCCTGTAACGAGATCAAACTGCTGGACTCGCATAAACCCCAAAGCCACTCCGACTTTCCGGTGTGTTTTTCCGGGGGATTTTTGCGCGCTGCGGCTGGTGGATGAAGTTGTTTTCGGCCGCACCGCGGGGAGCCGGAAGCAGCTCCTCGTAGATGTGCCGGCGCGGCTGCGCAAGGCCGGAGAACGCATCAGACTTGAATATCGTACGGCCGATGAAATCGCCCGGACTTGTCGGCTGATCGGGAAGGCTACGAAGGAAGGAAAGCCGACGAACGCTGGAGCCGGTGAAGTCGGGCTGGCGTTTGGCGAGAGCAGCGTTTTCTTCCGCGAGCGTAGCACAGTTGGCCTCGTGGAGTGCCTCGATGAGCACGGACTGAAAGCCATGCTTTCGCGCGAGCGAGAAAATGCGGCGCATAACCGGGTGCGACGCGTATTCCTGATCCACAAAAAGAAAATTGGAGAACCCGCTTTCCCGCCTCGTGTCGATCCACTGGAGACGCTTTCCCCCGGCGAGCCGCAGACTCACAGTTTTAGGTGCCGGGCGTCCGCTTAATAGATTCCCATGCTGACGGCTTTCGTCTTTTCGGTGTAGTGGCCGGTCTTCTCCAGGAACTCGGCGACGGCGGGGGGAAACTGGAAATCTTTGGTTTCGATGGAAACCGGAAGATCGCGTTTCGTGTAGTCGTGGGGAAGGTCAGCTTCACGCACGAGCTTCTGGAGAGCTTCAGCAAGTTGCTGGCTGGCGTAGGTCATTACGAGGCTTTGTAAAGTCGGAATTTGGAAGAGGTGCAAGTCTTTTCACCATATCTCATGCTCACGCCGGGCAACCCGGAGGTCCGCGCAGCGACCAGCGAATTGTGAAGAGACACTCAAGCGCGGTCTTCTGCGCGAGCTTGCCCTCGTTGCTGGCGATGAGTTCCTCGCGCTTCGGATCCTCGGCAAACGCTCCGCCTACCTGCGCGCCTCACTAACCAAATTCCCTGCCCCCATCCTGTAAATCCTGTTAATCCTGTCCACGATTCAGCCCGCCAACATGTGCGCAACTCAATGCAGCCCTTGCACAAGGGCGTGCATGAGGTATAATAATGCCAGGGTTCGGGAATTCTCGAACGATGGGCGGTTTCCGGAAATTGTGGGAGCCGCCCATTTCCTTTTTCTACGGGAGCACCTGCCAGCCGGTTGCGCCCTCTCGTTGGTAAATGTGCGGATGCACAGGTTGTCGGGCGGATACGGGCAGATTGACAGCGCAAGCGATGGTGGCAGTCTATCGGGATGGTTCGAACGCAAATCCAGTTGCCAGACGACGTTTTCGCCGATGCAAAGCGATTGTGCAAAGCCCGCGAAATTTCCCTGGCGGAGTTTGCTCGGCGCGGCATCGAGTACATGCTCAGCGCCGGCTCTAGTGAGGTCGCAGCGAATGGCGAATGGGCGCCTCCTACGCCGCGCAACTTGGGGTGGAAAGGGCTCACCGATCAGGAGATAAAGCGCGAGGCACAGGTATCCGTGGTCGACGTTTCGCTCGCGCGGCGCCGGAAAAAGTAATCTGTCGTGCTCTCGATCGATACCAACATTCTCTTTCACGCCTTTAATAGCGCATCACCGCATCACGCTGCAGCGTACGCTTGGATAAGCTCCATTAGCCGGGATGGGGATGTGGCGATTTCAGAGTTCATTTTGGCCGAACTCTACGGCCTCCTTCGCAACCCAGCGGTTCTTAATCTCCCTCTTGCGGCTGCGGACGCTGTCCGGGTCATCGAAACCTACCGCTCGAATCCGCGGTGGCAGGTCATCGGATTTCCCGACGAAAGCCGCTCGCTGCACGATGCCCTTTGGCGGAAAGCGAGCGCCAAAGATTTCGCGTTCCGCCGGCTGTTCGATATGCGCACCGCCCTCACCCTTGTGGCGCAGGGCGTCACCGATTTCGCTACGGTGAACACGAAGGATTTCAAGAGCGCCGGATTTCGCAGAGTCTGGAATCCGTTGAGCGAATAATCGCTCGTCTTGCCTGGCGGGAGGCACTCCGAACCCGTCGCGGAAAGCCGCAACCCGTTCAACCTCGGCAAACGCTCCGCCTACCTGTGCGCCCCAGTGCCCCATCCTGTAAATCCTGTAAATCCTGTCCACGATTCACCCCGCCAACATGTGCGCAACTCAATGCGGCTCCATCCGCTGAGCTAACTTGGCGGCTGGGTGCTGCTCTTTGCGGCCGTGAACATACGCAGCGGTCCACTCGGCGAGACGCTGGCCGAGCATGCGGCACGCGGCGGCGTCCTGTTCGTTCCGCGGCTCTTTCGCGGTGACGGCGCCGTAGTGGAGGGTGTGCCCCTTCGCGACGTAATCGGTGACGCCGAAGACCAGGAATCCGAAGTTCATCAAGACGGTGAGGATCGATTGGCACGCGAGCTCCATTCCCCCGCCCCAGCCGCCTGCGGAGCTGAAGGCGCAGGCAATCTTGCCGTCGATCTGCATCCAGTGTTCGCCCATCGTCTCATCCCAAAAGCGCTTCATCTTCCACGAAAGGAGGCCCATGTTTGTGGGGCTGCCGACGGCGATTCCGTCGCACCAGATGACGTCGGCGGCGGTGGCTTCATCCAGGGAGCGGATGCGAACTTCCGTCTCCGGAATGGCCGCCGCGCCTTCGGCAACGAGGGCGGCCATTTTGGCGACATTGCCCGTCTTCGAGTCAAAGAGGACAAGGATCTGGTTCATGCGTACAGTCGGAAGGCCCAAAGCGTGAGGAAGCGGAGGGAGGATTATTTCTTAACGAGGATCTTGAAATAGATCTCCCGATACATGAGGAAATTCACATAATTGCGCAGTGCGTATCCGGATTTCGCGAGATTCTCCTCGCTATAGTCCTGGGTGGCGCCGCCGCTCGGATGGACACCGTCGGAGCTGATGAGCGTGCCGTCCCATTTCCCGTCGGCCGCGTGCGCCATGATGGCTTCATAGTAATCGACAAGCGGCAGGTTTTTCACCTCGGCAATCGCGCGCACGATCTTGTTTGCGGCCTGGACGGCTTCCATCGCGTCGCGCTTCGGCGGGATGGTATTCAAAATGGGGATGCAGTGCGCCTCCAGGCACCAGCCGATGACTTTCTCGAGGCCGGGCCGGTAATCGGCGGGAACGGCGCCGCCGGAGATGTCATTCGTGCCAATCATAATGATCGCGACCTCCGGCTTGCGGGATGCGATGGCATGTGGGACCGAGGCGAGCAGATTGCCGATGCGCCAGCCGCCATCATTGGCGGCATCGGCGCCTTTTCCATCGTCGCCCGCTCCCTTGATGACTTCGCTCCAGTGTTTGCCTTCCGGACGCTTTGGCAGGCCATCATCTTTGATGTATTTGTCGGGATCGCTCCAACTGAGCGGCTTCCAAAAGGCCATGCTGACGGTGATCGAATCGCCATATTGCGCGACGTAACCGGGCGTGCCGGCGAAGCCTTCATGGACTTTTTGCATCACTCCCACCCATGCGTCGGGCGGAGCATTCTTGGCGCAGCAGGGGCGGCTGGCGGCGGCGAGCGCAAGGATGAGCAATGGAAGGAATAAACGATTTCGCATGGGAATATTTCAATACACTGGTTACTCAACCGACGAAACCGGCTAAAATGGGCGCCAATTCCGTCGTTTGAGCACATCCCCTTCCCATACTAAGTCCCTTCGCCGCTTGCGGGCTGCGCTGGCGCCGGCGCTGATCTTCTGTCTGTGGGCCGCGGCGGCTTTCGTGGTGAGGTGCCACAATCTGCACGATGTCTTCATCGGGGGCCGGATTTACTTCACAGACGGCGATTGCTACTCGCGAATGACGCGGGTGCGCCTGATCGAGGAGCATCCGTGGACGGCGATCCGGCATCAGGACTTTGAGAATTATCCGATCGGCACGACGACGCACACGACGGTGCCGATGGATTATCTGATCCTCGCGACAAAGGGATGCTCGACGGCGCTGCTGCACGCGCTCGATCCGGCGCGAACGAGCCTACTGGAGGGGCAGACGCTCGATGTGGGAGGCGCGCTGGTGTCGCCGCTGCTCGGCGCGATCGCGTGCGGATTCATAGCGCTCTTTGCCCGCTCGCTCTCTTTTGGGCGCGCATGGGGATGGGCGGCGCCGCTGCTCTGGTGTGCAAGCCCCATCGTGGTGCACGGAACCCTTCTGGGGCGACCGGATCATCAATCGCTACAGATGGCGCTCCTCGCAGTGGCACTCGTGGCCGAACTCCGGCTGGCGGAGCGCGCATCGAGAGGCTGGGCCATCGCCGCCGGTCTAAGCTGGGGCCTCGCGCTTTGGGTCTCGCTTTACGAACCGGCGATCCTGTTTGGCGCCGTGCTCGCGCTCTGGCTGTGGCTGCGTCCGCGCGCGCTCATCGCCTGCGAACGGTGGCCGGAATGGATCACGCTGATCTGCATCGGTGGGATCGCGCTGGCGATCGAGGGGTGGCCCGTGGAATTACCCGATCCGGCGATGCGAGATGCGCTGGCGCGCTGGGGTGGGACGATCGGCGAGCTGGGGAGAATCAGCCCCTTTTCACCGCTGCTTTTCAAGTGGCTCGGCTCCGGGTGGATCACGTTCCCGGTGTTGCTCGGATTGGCCTGCCGTGAAGATCGTCGGGCGCTGCCAGCGGGGATGCTCCTCGCCCTCACGACCGTCCTGACGTGCTGGCAGATCCGCTGGGGTTACTTCATGGCGCTCGTGTATGTGCTGACACTTCCATGGCAGCTCGCGGCGCTATGGCGCGGATGGGGGTGGCTATGGGAATGGGTGGCGGCTCGGGTTCGCGCTCCCCGTTTTGTGAGGATCGTGCTTGATATCGCTGCGATTGGCTGCGCCGCTGTGTTGGCGCTTTGGCCGCTCATCGCGGAATGGGATCTCCGGCTTCACCCCGACTCGACCCAGCAAACGAATGCGCACACCGAGCTCATGCTCCTGCGCGAAACGGCCGAGAGCCTGCGCGGCCCCGAGCGCGCGGGATTTCTCGCTCCGTGGTGGATTTCGCCGCCGCTCGCGTATTGGTCCGGCCAGCCTGGCGTCGCGGGAAGCTCACATGAGGCGATCGCGGGGATCGTCGATTCCGCGCGCTTCTACCTCGCGGTGAAGCCCGCGGAAGCGGCGGACATTTTGAAGCGCCGGAAGGTCTCGCGTGTGATCGCCGACGATCCCGATCGCGTGATAGCCAAGTGCGCGCCGATCCTCGGCGAGCCTGCGACCGGATTGCGGATGTCCAACGTTCTCTTCGAGCGCCCGCGGGAACCGACCGCATATCTTGTCCCGACATTTTCCAACGCTTATTTCAAGGTCTTTGCCGTCGATGAAGCTAGATTAAAACCATGAGCAAATCAGAGTTCGACTTCATAGTTATCGGGGGCGGCAGCGCCGGCTACAGCGGGGCCGCGATGGCCGCCGGGCTCGGGCTTCGGACGGCGGTGATCGAGGGCGGAGATGAGGTGGGCGGTCTCTGCATTCTGCGAGGATGCATGCCGAGCAAAACTTTTCTGGAGTCGGCGCACCGGGCCGAGACCGTCAGGCGCGCTTCTGAATTTGGCGTGCGGGCGGAGTTTCTCGGGGCGGATGGCGCGGCGATTCGCGCGCGGAAGCGGCGGCTGATCGCGGAATTTGCCGGATACCGGAAGGAGCAATTGCAGCACGGGAAATTCACCTTCATCCGTGGAAACGCCGCATTTGAAAGCGCCTCGACGATTCTAGTGCGCAAACTGGACGGTGGTGAGGAGCGGCTGGAGGGGGGCGCCTTTCTGATAGCGACCGGATCGAAGATCGATTGGGTCGATATTCCGGGGCTGAAGGAGGTCGGAGCGCTATCCAGCGATGATGTGCTGGAATCGGAGCTGGCGCCGAAGTCTGTCATCGTACTCGGCGGCGGGCCGACGGCGCTCGAGTTTGCCAGCTACTACGCGGGCATCGGATCCGAAGTGACTCTGATTCAGCGCAGTGCGCAGCTCCTCAAGGAGATGGATGCGGACGTGGCGCATGCCATTTCCGCGGCGCTCGGGAGACGAGGCATCCGTGTGATGGTGGATACGCAGTTACTCCGCATGGAACGAGCGGGCGGGCTGAAACGGGTTTGGTTTGAGCAGCTAGGCAAAGAATGTTATATCGAGGCGGAAGAGATCGTTTATGCCCTGGGTAGGAAGCCGAATACCGAATCGATCGGACTGGGTCTGGCCGGTGTGCAGACTGCCAGGAACGGCGGCGTATCAACAAACAGCGCGCAACAATCGAGTGTCCCGAACATCTTTGCCGCGGGGGATGTATGCGGACCGTACGAAGTGGTGCACATCGCCATTCAGCAGGCAGAGATCGCGGCGCGCAATGCCGCCCATCTTCTTCGCGATTCCGGCCATACGCTGGAACAGATCGACCATTCGCTGAAGCTCTTCGCCGTCTTTACTCAACCCGAAGTCGCCGCAGTGGGATTGTCTCTGCGGGAGGCGCTCGACGTTGGACTCGATGTGGTCGAGGCGCTCTATCCGTTCGAAGACCATGGCAAAGCGATCGTGCGCGGCGAGACCGACGGGTTTGTGAAGCTCATCGCGGCGCGCGGGACAGGGAAGATCGTGGGAGCGGCAGTCGTTGGGCCGGATGCGTCGGAGCTGATTCATGAGATCGTGGTGGCGATGGCTTTTGGCGCGACGGCGGCGCAATTGGCCCGCATCCCGCATTACCACCCGACTCTCAGCGAAATCTGGACTTATCCAGCGGAAGCGCTGGCCATGGCGTGAGGGGACGGCTGCTGGCGCAGGCGGTTCAGCGGGTGTGTGTGCGGGCGAGTTCGTGCCGTGACTCACGGACCGGTTGGCGGCAGCGCGTTGTAAGGCACTTTGTTTGAGTCGCTACAAATCATTCGGTTTGAGTTCAGTTTGCTTGGCGATGCGCGAAAGCATACGTGGTCCAATCTCCACACCGTCGTGAAAGGAAAAGACGTAATCGGGCCAACCCGTCCGCTCCGGAATACAGTGCGAACCACCAGATTCGCGCTTGATAGACCAGCCAATCCTGAGGAGAGCAGCAAAGACCCGCTTGGCCTTGGCGGCACTCCACTGGCTCATACCGCCACCGAAAATACTTCTTCGAGTTCTTGAGGCATTTCGCCGTGCTCAAGGCGGTCAGCAAGAACCCGCAAAGCAAGCGCCTCGACTCGTGAAATGGCCTCGCTGCGGTCAACACCGTAATGCCAGAGCGCCCGGAATCTGTGGTATTTCGGCAATCCATCGCCCATCTGTTTCTTGTTCGGTCTCGACGGCCAAATGCATGGAGTGGAATGTCTCTGCTTGCATGGGAATGGCAAGATTTGAATCGTCCGTTTTCGCTTTGCGCGCCGAAGCGCCTTAACAACCTCAAGCTCCACGACAGCGGAGCGCGGCGCCTGCATGCAGTGCGGAAAGGCGGCGAGAGCAGCCCAACGTGACAGCCGCGCCGATTCGCTGAGGCGCACGGTTAAGCCGCGTTTACCGGAATTGGGATCCGATTTGCCGTGAGTTCATGCAGGTCTAACTTGTGGCTGGCGTTGTCGATGTCGATGCCGACAATCCGACCATCAGAGTCGAAGTCCAGCACAACGCCCTCTGCGACTTCATTGCTGTCGGCGCTCGCATTGGGAGAAAGCGCGATGTAAAGCGAATCCGTGTCGGGATAGTAGTTCAGTTTCATGGGCGAAATCTCCTGTCTGGAAACGCGTTGTGTATCGTGAGTCTATCGTCAAGGGTGACAACTCGCAAGAAGCGACCGCCGAGCTCCGGCGCCGCAGCCCAGAAGCGGAAACGATTGTGCTCTTGTGGCTCGCTGCGAATGGGGTTCTGAGCGACGCGAATGCACATCTCCTTGGTGAGATAGGGCCGCCGCGGCAAGACGTCGTTCTCGAAGTAGGGCGTGAAGGAAAAGTCTGGCATTCATCGGCATCAATACACGGCTCTTGTTTGCTGGGAAAGCGCGATGCGCCTACGACCGCAAGCTCAGCGACTGCGCAGTGCGGCGCGGCTTGGGATTGAGCAGGCGGACCGCAAGGATTTCGTCGAATTTACCGCCGAGGATGTGAAGCGGGAAGGCCGGCAGCGTCTCGCCGCGCAGCAGGTTAGCTAACTGTTGCTCGGGAGACGTCATTCCAGTGCATCGCAAGACTCCGGCGGCACGCCCGGAACCTTCGCGAGCACGCGCTCGAACTCCGCTCGCGAACCAACCGCCGCCTCGCGGCGTAGATACTCGGCGCCCTCCAACATCACTGCGAGCTTCTCGCCGGCTGCGGCTGCGACCAATTGCTCTACGGAAGTGCTCACGCACACGGCTTTCCGAGTTCCTTTCGAATTCGCCACCGCGGAATGTCTTTTAGGAGATGCACGCGATCGTCGAGACGGGCCTCCATGTCGGGCGTGAGGCCGATGTTCTGCACGTTAAAATCGACGGCGCCAGGGTTGCCGACGACCATGAATGGCGTGGTG
Source organism: Chthoniobacterales bacterium (assembly GCA_038239865.1). Classification (GTDB taxonomy): domain Bacteria; phylum Verrucomicrobiota; class Verrucomicrobiia; order Chthoniobacterales; family Chthoniobacteraceae; genus SXWH01. The sequence continues at coordinate 13,440 of JBBSEI010000076.1, read as the reverse complement.
CTCGGACCGAGATACGCGCTGCCAAAGGCGAAGGTGTCGATGCCGCCGCGACCGCTATCGACCCCCGCGACGCTCGCAGGGATGGGCTGCTCGGGGCGGGTGAGCAGTTTATTGACGATCGAAGCAACCGACGGCGCGTCGTTCACCGTGCCGACGGGCGAGGCAGGGATGCGTCCGGTGAGGAAGCGCTTGTGGCCGCCGCCGTGGTCGGCGAACTCGTGCGAGATGGAACGGATGAGAGTGAACTTGTCCGCAATCTTCGCGTGCATCGGGAAGAGCTCGCACACGTCGATGCCAGGCACGTTCGTTTTAATCGGGCTGAAGGTGCCACGGTATTCGAGCGGCGCGTCGGGCTTCATGTCGTAGCTCTCGAGATGCGACATCCCGCCGGGCAGCCAGATGAAAATCACTGCCTTGTCCTTGAGCTTGCGCCCCGCGGATTTTGCGAATGGTTTCCGCGTGGAGAAAATCGCCTAGCCCAAGCCCGAGCAGGCTGAGGCCGCCGATTTCGAGAAAGCTCCGGCGCGAGACGGGGCCGCGGCAGCGTTGGAAGAACGGGTGTCCGCTCATGTGTGGATCATGCGCCGACGAGTTCGCGGATCGGCACGCCGCCATCGGTGACGCTGCGCGGGCGATTCAGGCTGTCCATGAACTCCGCGTTAGGGGCGATGCCGAGCAGGTGGAATATGGTGGCGGCGAGTTCCGGCGGGCGCACGGGATGCGAGTCGGGTGAGCCGCCAATGCGGTCGCTCGCGCCGATGATTTGTCCGCCGCCGAGGCCCGCGCCCGCGAGCGCGACGGAGAAGCACGAGCCCCAGTGATCGCGCCCGCCCTCGCCGTTGATCTTCGGCGAGCGCCCGAATTCGCCCATCGCGACGACGAGCGTTTCGTCGAGCAGACCGCGCGCGGCTAGGTCTTCGACGAGGGTGGCGAAGGTGCGGTCGAACTGTGGGCAGAGCACGTCGCGCACGCGCCCCGCGTTATTGCGATGCGTGTCCCAGAGTGGACTGCCGGCGACTTCCGCCGCGCCCTCGCGCGGCCAGTTCACCTGCACGAGCCGCGTGCCGGCCTCGATGAGCCGCCGTGCGAGCAGAACGCTCTGGCCGAATTTGTGCGCGCCATACGCCTCGCGCAACGCGGGCGTTTCGCGCTCCAACTCGAACGCCGCGCGGCTCGCGTCCGAGTGCAAAAGGTCGAACGCCTTTTGGTGCATGTGACTGAGCTCCCCGACGGCGCTGCTCTGCGCACCAACGCGAAAATGCGCGTCGAGTTGATTCAACAAATCGAACCGCTCGGCGAGACGTAGCGTCGTCATGTTTTCCGCGAGGCTCATGCCCTCGATGCGCATGGGCGTCTGCGTCGGATCGCACTTCATCAACATCGGATGCCACGGCGCACCCATGAAGCCGCCGTTCTGACCGGGCCACACGATGTTGCCATCATTCGCGAGGATCTCCGGCAGCACCACTGACGAGAGCGGCGAGCGCTTGCTCGGCTTCATCGCGCCGACTACGGCGGCGATGCTCGGCCAGTCCTGCGGCCCTGCGGGGACGTTCTCCGCCTTGCTCGGCGGCACGTAGCCCGTGAGCATGTATGCGCCGCTCGTCGAGTGCGAGTGGATGTCCGTAGTCATCGAGCGGATGATCGCGAGCCGATGCGCTATGCGCGCGGTGTGCGGCAGCGTTTCGGAGAAATGGACGCCCGGCACACTCGTCGCGATCGAGCCAATGTCGCCGCGCACTTCGCGTGGCGCATCGGGCTTCGGATCGAAGGTCTCGTGCTGCGGCGGACCGCCCGCGAGGAACAGAATGATGCACGCCTTCGCCCGACCGAAACCCGCCACCTTCTCGATCTGCGCCGCGGCGGCCTGCCGCTGCCACAGGTTCGTCAGCGAGAGCCCCAGACAGCCGAGTCCGCCGACGCGCAGCCATTCGCGACGCGTCAATGATGGACCGGGACAAGCGGGGTGCATGGTTTAAGTTAGATGCGGGTGAAAGGGTCGGTCAAAGGTTTACACGAGCCCGCGAATCGGCGTCCCGGCGGTGATTGCATCGAGCACGTTCTTGGGCACGCCGTCCATCAGGCGCGCTTCGCCGATGTCGAGGAGCGTGTGCATGATAGTCGCGGTCAAATCGTGGAGCGTGAGCATAGGGGTCAGTTTTTCGGCGGAGGAAAAGCCGCGAGCGCCTTGCCATCCGCGGCGTTCCAGACGCGCAGCACGCCGTCCTGTCCGCCGGCGACTATGATCTTTCCGTCCGCGCTCACCGCCGCGGAGTCCATGAAATCGGTGACGTCGGGGAACACGCGCACCTGGCTTCCGTCCGCAGCGAGCAGGCGCACTTTGCTGTCGCCAGAACTCGTCACGAGCGTGCCGCCCGCGCCGGCGAAATGCACGGCGGTCACTTCCTTCTCGTAGCCCTCGATGTTCTTTTTGCGGTCGCCGGTCGCGGCGTCCCACAGCTTCACCTGCGCGTCGGCGCCAGCGGTGGCGAGCGTGCGACCGTCGGGGCTCCAGCTCAGCGCGAGCACATGCTGCGTGTGGCCCTCAAAGGTGCGCGCCAATTTGCCCGTCGCGAGATCCGTGAGTCGCGCCATTTTGTCGGCGGCGGCAGATGCGAGGAATTTTCCGTCCGGCGAAAACTCGAGACCCAGCACCACGTCGCTGTGGATGTTCGCCATGTCGCGCACGAGTTCTCCGGTCGCGATGTTCCAGAGCTTGATCTCACCGCCGCGCGAGGGTTCACCGCCGCCTGTCGCGAGTAGTTTCCCATCGGCGGTGAAAGCGAGAGCACAGACGCGATCCGCAAGCGGAGATTTCGAGTCCGCGGCGCCGATGGCGCCTTCGAGCTTCCACGCCGGATTCGCGTCCCACACAATGACGCCGCGATCCTGCGCTGCGGAGACGAGATCGCCGCCGGGCGCGAAGACAAGCGCGGTGACGACAGCCTTTTGACCTGTTAGAACCTCGAACGCCGCGCCATTCTCCGCGCTCCAGGTATGCACGAGTTGATCGTCGCCAGCGGTCGCGACGATGAGATTGTCCGGCGAGAACGCGATGGCACGCACCGGCTTCTCGGCGTCGGTCACCACTTTCTTCGCCGCCTGCAAATCCGCATCGGCCTTCACTCGGGCGGCCTCCGCGGCGTCGATCGCGGCCTTCGCGTCGTTGAGAGCGCTGGTGGCTCTGTCCGCCTGCGATTTGGAAAGCGTAACCTCGGTGTCGGCGGCGGCGCGCGATTGCTCGGCGCGCTTCGCCGCAGCTTCGGCTTCGGTGACCTTCTTCGTCGCGGGCTCGATCTTGTCCGCTGTCGGTTTGCGCTGCGCGGTTTGCTGATCGAGCGCTGCTTTCGCCTTCGCCGATTCCTGCGCCTTCGCGGCGGCTTCGGCATTGGCCTTGTCGATAGCCGGCTGGTCCTGCGGCGTGTTCGTCTTCGCCGCCTCGGCGTCGGTCTTCGCATGCTGCGCGAGTTTCTCCGAAGCCTCGAATGCCTCCGTTGCTTTCTTGATCTCCGCTTCGACTGCGGCGAGCGCCGTGTCCGCCGCGGTCTTCGCGTCCTTCGCCTCGGCGAATGCTTTCTGTTTCGCTTCGAGTTCCTGCTGTTTCACCGGAACCGCGTCCGTCGCTTTCTTCGACGTGTCGTTCGCCGCCGTGAGCGCCTTCTCCGCGTTTTGCGCGGCGTCCTTGCGGTAGGCGACGTTGCCCGTCGCAATATGCAAACCGCGATCGCGGGCGTCGGCGAACTCGCCCGCGAGCCGGTTGCCCTTCATCTCCGCGAGCGGCTTTCCGGCTGCATCCCAAAGCTTCGCGACGTTGTTCGCTCCGGCTGATGCGAGCACCTTTCCATCGCCGCGAATCGCCACCGCGCTCACGGCGCCACCGTGCGTCACCTGCACCGTCGTCGCTGATTTCTCGACATCCCACACGCGCACCGTGCCGTCCGCGCCGCCTGATAAAAGCACGGCTTCGCGGGCGGCGAGCGCGGTGACGGCGCCGGCGTGACCGGGCAGTTCCTTCACCGGCGCGAGCGCATCGCTCCACACGCGGATCACACCATCTCCGCCTGCGGACACGAGCTTGTCGGCGAACCACACGACGGCGTTCACCTCGGCGGGAGTCTCGACACGCGCGACCTGCTGTCCGTTGCTCCAAACGGACACGGACTTGTCCGCCGACGCAAACGCGACCTTCGTGTTGTCGGGTGAAAACGCGAGAGCCGTGATCGCGCCACTCGCGCCGCGAAATATCGGCGCGACTTTGCCGGCGGGAAATTCGGAGACCTTCACGCTTCCATCGTCGCCACCGGTCGCGAGCCATTTGCCATCCGGGCTGATTGCGACGCGCGTGCCGGCGTCGGCGAGCGCTAGTTTCTGAACGTCGTGCGGACGACGCCACAGCTTCACTTCGCGATAGCCCGCCGACGCGAGCAGCGTGCCGTCTGGGCTAAACGCGAGCGCATTCACCTGATCGCGGTGCGCACTCTCTGTCGCGACCAAGCGGCCCGAGGGCAGATGGTAGAACGAAATCCGGTTCGCCCGTGCGCACGCCGCGAACTGTCCGTCCGGGGTGATCGCCGCGGCGAAGATCGCGTGCAAAGTTCCCGGCATACCCTGCCAGGCGATCACGCGCTCGACTTTCGGCGACGGCTTCGCGCCTTCGTCGATCCACAACTTTAGCAGCGCGAGTTGTTCGGGCGTGAGGTCGTGCGCCTTGGCCTTGTTGTCGCGCGGAGGCATCTTGAGATCATCATCCGTGTGGGCCGCAGCTTGCAGCGCCAGGCTGTCCGCGCCTTTGCCCGCGACGATCGCTGGCCCGGTGTCACCCCCTTTCAGCATCAGTTCCGGGGTCTCCAAATTCAGCCCGCCTTTCGTCGTCGTCTGGCAATGACAGGCGAGACAGTTCTCGCGCATGAACGGCATCAACTCGCGCTCGAAATCGATCGGGGTCGCGCGTTCCAGCGGCGCGATCGGGATCGGCGCCGCGCTGACGGCGGCAATGCTGGCGAGGAGCGCGAAGGCGGCGCGTTTCATTTTACACTGATGCGGATGGGCGCCGAGATCACAGTGATCGGCGTTTCCTTGTCGCGGAACTTTCCTTTCGTCTGCGCGCGAAAATGGATCGTGTAATTGCCGGGGGGGATTTTCACGGCGGCGAGGTCGATGCTCGCGGTGGCAGTCGGCGTCTTGCCGTCCACGTCGAACTCCTTGAGCCCTTCGATGGCAGGCGCATCGAACGCTTTCAGCTTCAACACCTCGTCGTATCCGCCACGACGCGTGATTTTCAGCGGGATGTCCAGCTTCGCCCCAGCGGCGGCCTCCCACACTTTGTCCTCCGCAGGCTCAACGGAGATCGGCGCGTTCTCGACGCCGCTGACCGCCAGATCGAATTCCTGCGCGAGCCGCGCGGGCACGGGCTCGTTGTTAAAGTCCGGCACATTCCACGACACGACTGCGGGGCGCGCGTCACGCACTATCTCCGTCTCGCCGACCTTCGCCTTGCCGACGATGCGGATCGGGCCGGCCCAGCGTGCGGCGCCTTCGGCGGCGGTGAGCAGCAGCAGCACTTCGTTCTTCCCGGCGGCAATTTTCACGGGCGCGCAGGTGACACCGGCGGGGAGCGCGTCCCCACTCAGTTCGATGTCGCCCGCGAAACCATCGCGACGAAACGCGACCACGCGCACGGAGGTCGTCTCGCCGCCGTGGAGAAATGCGGCGCGCGCAATCGCGGCGCGGTCGTCGTTATTCTTCGGCGGAATCTCGGCGAGCGCGGCGAGGCGGAAGTCCGGCGCTTCCTTGTGGATCGAGAGCCGATAAACGCGGCGCGGATCGCTGCGCGTGTTGCCGAAAAGGTCGCGCACTTGCACGCGATAGACACCGTCCTCCTTCACTTCGAGGCGGGCTGCGGGATCATTGGTCGCCGTGTTGAAACGCGGGCCGCCGACATTGGCATCCGCCGCATAGACTTCCTGCGAGGCGCCGCCTTCACGCTGCACGAGCAGAAACGGATTCGTCGGCAGACCGAGCCGTTGCGAGAAGACCTCGATCCAAAACACGTCGCCCTTTTTCCCCTCGAATGTGAACGCATCCACATCGCCTGCGGGGAAGAACTGGCCCGCGACTTCACACGGCGCCGCGATCTTCTGAGCCTCGGCGGCTTTGTTGTTCGGCTCCACCTCGGCGATCACGGGTGCGCTCGCGAGGCTGATGAACACAGGATTTGCGGCGCCCTGCGGCGAGGGCAGGCGATACGAAAATCCATCGACCGAGGCGGATGCCGGCGCGGACGCGCCTTCGACGCGTGGCTGCGGCGTGGCGGGCACGTCGATCTCGACGTCGAGCTTTTCGAGCGGCTTGCCATCTGCGGCGGTGACGTTCGCCGGGGCGCCGCCGGGGAGTGCTCGACCGAAGATCGTGAATTTCGCTTTCGTGCCCGCGACGGCGGCTGGCGGGAAGATGAAATCGACGTGCGGCGCGGTCGTGAGCGCGAGGCGGTAGAAGTATGCCTCCGCGCCGCCGGAATAGGTGAGGTCGTTCACACGCACGAGAAACGTCCCGTCAGCAGGCGCGGTGAAATCGACGAAGCCGTCGCGTCGGTTCGCGGCAAGTTCGCGTCCGCCCGCGTCGAGCACGGTGACGACCGGACTCAGCTTCGAGTCGATCTCGCGCGCAGAGCAGTCGAGAAAGATGCGCTGGCTCTGCTTCGCGTTGAATTTCAAATACTCGGACGAGGCGGGTTTCACGAAGCCGTTGAAGACGCTGCCCACAGCCACTTCGATCGCGGCCTCGGGTTTGTCATTCGGCGCGTTCTCGACGGTCTCGGGCAGATCGCCGACGACAAACGTGCGCGGATTCGACACACCCGATTTCCCAACGATCCGCACATCGTATCGCCCGGCTGGCACATCGGGCGCGATGGTCACGGCGAATTTTTTTTCCGCGGTCGCTTTCGCCGTGATGCCCGGATGCGAAAAGAGCAGCGCATTCGCCTCCTCGAGATCGGCGCCGCTGATCGTGACCGCGACCTCTGTGCCGATTTTGCCGCCGGGCGGCATGACCGAACTCATCGTGATGACTGGCAACTCGGCGAGCGCAAACGGGCTCAGCAGAAGCGCCACCCATCCCGCGAACTGAATGCGGAGTCGTGGCGCCACGCTCAATGGTTAAAGAGGAATTCCTTGCTGCTCACGAGCGCCCAGACGAGGTCTTCGTAAGCTTGGCGCACGGCGGCGGGTTTCTTGGCGGCGTCGGGTTCCTGCGCGGATTTTTTGGCGATGTACTGTTTGCAGAAATCGATCTCGTCCGGCGCGGGATCGCGGGCATAGGCGACGGCATAGAGGTCGCGGAGTTTGTCATTGTCGCTGCGTTTGTTGTCGGCGGCGAGGAGCGCGGGGCGTCCCGTGGGCGCGGCGAGTTTGTCCTGGATGTCTTTGGAATTCAGCAGGTGCAGGCATTGCGCGAGGCTGGCTTCCTGCGTGCGCTCGCATTCGCACGCGCTCGACGATTCGGGGCGGCCGAAGACGGTGAGGAAATATGAGCCGGCGTTGAAACTGTTGTCGGGCAGGGCGACGGCGCGGGTGCCGACGGGCATTCCGGGGAACGCGCTTTGCGAACCCGTGAGCTGGTTTACGGCATCGAAGAGTACCTCCGCGGTGAGGCGTTTCGGATAGTAGCGGGAAAAATTCTGACGGTCGGATTTGTTGAAGTCGTTCGGCATCGCGGTGAGTTGGTAGGAGCGCGACTGCACGATGTCGCGGATGAGCGCCTTCATGTCGTAATGACTTTCCGCGAAGCGATGCGCGAGCGCGTCGAGCAGATCGGGATTCGAGGCGGGATTCGTCTCGCGCATGTCGTCCTCGGGCTCGACGAGACCGCGATTGAAGAAGTGTTTCCAATACCGATTCACGAGTGCGCGCGCGAAAAACGGGTTATCCGTGTGCGTCATCCAATCGGCGAGCGCGAGCCGCGGATCGTCGTCAGGCGCGATCTCGAGCACGGGGGATCCAAGGCCGGCGGGTTTTACGGGCTGCTTCGTTTTTTTATCCACCGCCGTCGCCACTCCGCGGCGCGGGAAGATCGTGTCCGTGCCCTTGCGTCCGACGTCCGAGAAAAACGCGGCGAAGCTGTAGTAGTCGTGCTGGCTCCACTTTTCGAACGGGTGGTGATGGCACTGCGCGCATTGCAAACGCATCCCAAGGAAAAGCTGCGCGGCGTCTTCGAGTTGCTGCTGCGGTTCTTTTACCTGCTTATACCAGGCGACCGGCGGGTTGTCCGCGATGTCACCGGATGCGGCGACGATCTCGCGCACGAATTGATCGTAAGGTTTGTTCGTGAGCAGGCTGTCGCGAATCCACGCGTGGAAGGTGAACGTGCCGCGCGCGTCCTTCGCTTCGTTGCGTTTGTTGCGCAGGAGCGCGCTCCATTTGTTCGCGAAATAATCGGCGTATTCCGAGCTCGCGAGGAGCGTGTCGATGAGCTTGTCGCGCTTGGCGGGTTCGGCGTCGGCGAGAAAAGCGCGCGTCTCCTCGAGCGAAGGAAGGCGCCCCGCGATGTCGATACTCACACGGCGGAGAAACGTCGCGTCGTCGCACGGCGCGGATGGCGGCAGACCCATCGCCTTGAGTTTCGCGAAGACGAGTTCGTCGATGAAGTTGCGCGGCGCTGGCAGATTCTCGACCGGCGCACCCAGCGGCGCCGTGCCGCGGAAGACGGCGACCTTGCCCTGATAGCGCACCATCACGCCGACATCGCCGGGCTGATCGAACAACGTCACACGCCCGTCTTCCTCGACCTTGGCCATGCTCTTGTCGTTTGGCTCGTAGAGCGCGCTGCGCGTCACGTCCTGCACCGCGCCGTCGCTGAAATGTGCGAGCACCACGAGTTGCTGCTCGCCGCCGAGCGCCATCGTGCGCTGCTTTGGCAGCACCTCGATGCTCGCGAGTTTCGGATCGCTCTCCGCGCCGTAGGGCATGCCCTGCGCGATCCAGCGGACGATGAGGCGGTAGTCGTCGGACGCGGGATCGAGCCGCTTGCCGCCGCCGTGTGGCACGACGCCGATCGCTTTGAGCAGCAGCAGGCTATTGTCCGGCGCGGCGGGGAAGACGCGGCGTCCGCGCGCTTCCTTCACGATGTGCTCGTAGTCTTCCGTCGGCTCGAAGCCGAGCAGCGAGAGGCGGAATCCATTTTGCCCGCTCGACTTGCCATGGCAGCCGCCGGAGTTGCATGTCGCCTTGGTGAAAATGGGGACGATCTGGTTGCCGAAATTCACCGGCGGATTGCTCCCGGCGTTTTCCACTTTCACCTCGATCGTCGCGGCGACGCCATCGGCCGTCGCGGTGATCGTCGCTGTGCCGTCGGCGACAGGAGCAATAAGGCCGCTGGCATCCACCGTCACGATGCCCGCGGGAGCCGCCTGGTAGCTTGATCGGTGGGTGAAGTCCCGCTCGGCGTTCGTGTCGAGTTTGCCGGTGACGAGCAACTGCTGGCGCACGTCCTTTCCGCGTAGAGTGATCGCCGGGGCGCCGGTCGCTTCGATTTGCAGAGTCGCGAGTTTTTCGGCGTGAGCGGTGGCGACGAGGGCAAGGAGAACGAGCCAGTGTTTCATTTAGATGAGTTCTTTCATGGGCGACCATCCATCGACGAGATACTGCGGGCGGCCGGAGAGATCGGGGAGGGTGACGGTCGCTAGATCGATGCCGAGCCAGTGATAAAGCGTGGCGAAGACTTCGCCGAAATGCACCGGCCGGTCCGTGGGCTCGCCGCCGAGGCGGTCGGTCGCGCCGATGATTTGGCCGGTTTTGAATCCGCCGCCCGCGACGACGCCGCATCCGACGCGCGGCCAGTGGTCGCGGCCCGCGTCCTTGTTGATCTGCGGCGTGCGTCCAAACTCGCCCCACGCGACGACCGCCACATTCTTGTCGAGACCGCGCGCGTGCAAATCCTCGACGAGCGCGCTGAAGCCTTGATCGAACAGCGGGAGGTGCGTGAGCAACTCGGAGTGGTTGTTCGAGTGAAAATCCCAGCGGCCGAAATTCATCGTGACGCAGCGCGCGCCCGCCTCGACGAGTCGTCGCGCGATGAGGAAGTGCTCGTTGTTGCGCGGCGCGCCGTCTCCGTAATTGGCGGTGAATCCCTTGCCGTAACGCTCGCGCGTTTTCGCGTCCTCCTTCGAAATGTCAAGCGCCTCGACGAGCTTGCTCGAAGTGAGCACGCCGAACGCCTGCTGATTGAACGCGTCGAGTCCGTCCATGAGACCGCTCGCATCGGCCCCGCGACGAAATTTATCGAAGCCAGCGAGCAGCGCGCGACGGTCCGCAAGGCGGTCGCTCGTGACGCCGTTGAGCGTGAGATCGCCCATGCCCGAGCCGTTCGGACGAAACGCTGAGTATGCGGGCCCGAGAAATCCCGGATGCCCCGGCGAGCCGTAAGGCGGATGCCCCGCATTCGGCGAAAGCCCGACGAACGGCGGCACTTCCTTCGCGGGTCCGCCGAGCAGTTTGGACATCGTGGAGCCGATCGACGGCCATCCGCCCGGCGGCTTGATTGCGCCCTGCGCCGTGCGGCCTGTGTAGCAGACATGCGAATCGTGATCGCCCGTGAGCGAGCCGTAGAGCGAGCGGATCGGTACGAGCTTGTCCATGATCTGCGCGCAGTGCGGCATGTGCTCGGAAATCTGGATGCCCGCGACGTTGGTCGCGATCGGCTTGAACGGTCCGCGATACTCCAGCGGCGCATCCATCTTCAAATCGAAGATGTCCTGATGCGGCGGCGCGCCGCACATGTAGATCATGATCACCGCCTTCGGCGATTTGCGGATGCCGGAGAGCGCTTCGGCGCGGAGGAGTTGCGGCAGGCCGATCCCGCCCATCGCCAGCCCGCCGATGCGGATGAAGTCGCGCCGCGAGAGGCCGTCGCAGAACCGCCCGCGGGGCTGGCCTTGGATCGTCAGCATTTAGGCGAGTTCCTTCATCGGCCCGTAACCTGGCGCGACGAGGTATTGCGGACGGCCGGTGAGGTCGTTGATGGTCGTCTTCGCCACGTCGATGCCGAGGCCTTGGTAAAGGGAAGCGAAGACTTCGGCGAAGCGCACGGGCCGCTCGGTGGCCTCTCCGCCGAGGCGGTCGGTCGCGCCGATGACCTGGCCGTGGCGCATCCCGCCGCCGGCGAGCAGCGCGCAGGAGACGCGCGGCCAGTGATCGCGGCCGGCGTCCTTGTTGATCGTCGGCGTGCGGCCAAACTCGCCCCACACAACTACGGACACATCCTTCTCCAGCCCGCGCTCGCGCAGGTCGGTGAGCAGCGCGGTGAGGCCCTGATCGAGCAGCGGTAGATCCTGGCGGAGCGCGCTGAAGTTGCCGCCATGATGATCCCAGCGGCTGAACGCCACGGTCACGCAACGCGCGCCGACCTCCACCAGCCGCCGCGCGGCGAGGAAGTGCTCCATCAATTTCGGCCCGCCGTCGTCGCGGTTTTTCGGGTCGCCTTTGCCGTAGCTGGCAAGGACGCGCGGATCTTCCTTCGAGATGTCGAGGGCGGTGAGCAGCTTGCTCGAAGTGAGCACGCCGAAGGCTTGCTGGGTGAAAGTGTCGAGCCCGTCCATCACGCCGCTCGCGTCCACATCGCGGCGGAAATGATCGAAGCCCGAGAGCAGCGCGCGGCGGTCGGCGAGGCGGTCGAGGGTCACGCCGTTGAGGGTCATGTCCTCGGCGGCGCCGCCCTTGTTCGGCTGGAACGGCGCGTGCGCCACGCCGAGGAAACCGGGATCGCCGGAGCGCGCCCATTCCATGTGGCCCATCTTCGGCGCGAGGCCGATGAAGGGCGGCACGGCGGGATCAATCGCGCCTTCGAGTTTCGAGATCGCAGAGCCGAGACTAGGCCAACCGCCGGTCGGCTGGCCTTTGAAACTGCGGCCCGTGAGGCATTGGAAAGCATCGTGCCGATCCTCGCAGTCGGACATGGAGCGGATGAGCGTGCAACGGTCCATCATCTGCGCAAGCCGCGGGAGATGCTCGCAGATTTGGATGCCGGGGACATTCGTGGCGATGGGCCGGAACTCGCCGCGCACCTCCGACGGCGCGTCCATTTTGAGATCAAAAATATCCTGATGCGACGGGCCGCCCGGCAGGAAAATCATGATCACCGCCTTGTGCGCCCGCTTTTCGCCCGTCTGCGCCTGCGCCCGCAAAATCTGCGGCAGGCTCAGCCCGCCGAGCGCCAACCCGCCGATGCGCAGGAAACTGCGGCGGGAAAGTCCGTCGCAAAATTTGCCGCTGGAATGCCCGGAAATGGTGAGCATGGTTGGTGGTGATCGGTTGAGCGGCGACGGTTGTCGGCATCTCTGCGAACAGATGGTCTCTTGTCGGAAACCGGAAGCGCCGGGGATTCTTAGCCTGCATCGCGTGGGACACCTCGCCGAAGTCGTGCGGCGTCTGGTGGTTCGTTGGTCGCGAGCGGGGCTTTTGGGGAGCAGCTCGTCGCGTTGGCGGAAAGCTCGCGACCTGAGGCAGGTGGCTGTGTGCGCCGTGTTGGGTTTACCGCGCGATCAACCGCCCATCTCGCGCACGTGACGATTCAATCCAGCGACTGGAGCGAATATAGCGCCTCCTCGGCAAGTGGCGCTGCTGCTGGCGAGCGTGCGCGCGAATCCTACCCACGCTGCTGCGGCTGCGCCCCGCCGCAGTTGCCACGTCCGCGCCCCTCCGTCGTCCTCCTCCGCCCGCACTGCCAAAAGCCGCTGCGCCGGATCGGTTTCTAAGGCCGCGCGCCGACGTGGTTCGACCGGGCTTGTTCATCCCGCCTAACATGGACGCTCCGCCCTCCTTCGCCCGCCTCCGGTCAATGCTAAGCAGCTGAACCTCGGTGCGTGGTGTCGGTGGAAAAGTAACTTGGGCTCCGGTTTGATCTGCGGTAAAAACGGCTCGTCAGAACCGGATGTAGGCCGAACAGGCAATGGTGGTACGCTTCGGCGCAACCCCGATGCTAAGCATGGTCGCGTCCCTTGCGAGTCGATCCTTGGTGGCGTTGGCGCCATGGTGCTAGCGACACATTTCGGCTCTCATTAAAGCAACAGGTTTAATCGTTATTCACCTCCATGCCATACCTATTTTTTACTTAGCTCGTCCATAACGTAAATATACATCTCACTACCCGGCGGGGCGAATTTGGGCGCTTTCTCATCTTTGCAGTGATTCTTGCCTAAGTTTTAGAAAGAGAAAGTCGAGATTAGCCACTCCGCAAGCTTTGTGAATGACTCGACTGACAATGGTATGGTATTTCTTTCAAACAGTCTGTCCCTTAATACGTATTTCAACGGTGTACAAGCTTGAGGAAAATACACGCAGCCAACGGGGCCCCGGAGGCGCGTCAGATGCGCTGTCGACGCTCGGCCGTCCTCCCTCGTATCGTGACTTGACTACACCTTTTGGCATTGGATAGGCGGCAGCCCAG
>JBBSEI010000075.1:0-22181 GCA_038239865.1 Chthoniobacterales bacterium | reverse complement strand
GCCGCTGAAGAACGTATCGTTCACATGCGCCGCGAGAGAACTGCTGGAACCCCAAGTCCCGCTGGCGACCTGCACGCCGCCCAGCCAAAGTTTGTCAATCGTGTCACTCGCACCCGCCGTGTCGAGGGCGAACTTGCCACCGGTGTGGATGAAGACATCGGCACTGTCATTCAGGTAGGCTGAGTTGGTGCTCAGGGTGCCAAAGTCCACGGTGGTATCGCCACCATAGCTTGCCGCGAGGCCGAGGCTCAGGGTGGCCTGGCCGGTCTTGGTGAACCCGCCCGCGCCGCTGATCTGGCCTGCACTGCCGGTGAGGCTGAAGGTGGTCGCGGCGGTGGAGATGTCGAAGGTGGCGCCGCCTGAGAGGAGGATGAACTTGTTCGTCGCAGTGTCGTTGGCGGTGATGTTCAGGGTGCCGCCGTCAAAGTTGACCTTGCTGCCGACGGGATTTCCACCGTCGAGCCTCGCGGCGGTGACGGTGCCGCCGGTGTTGAGGTTCAGCACGCCAACTCCGTTAAAGCCCACGTTAATGCCGCCCGTGAGGGTCCATGTGGCCGCCCCGGTGCCGGTGCCGGTGCCGACCGTCACAGTGCCGTTGCCTGCGGCGTTGACGCCGATGGTGCTGCTGAGGTTGCTGCCGGTCGTCACGACGCCACCGCCGATGATGTTCAGCACGCCGGTGGCGTTGGTACCGACGGTGAGGATGTTGGCGCTGGTCCAAGTGGAGGTGCCGACACCGCCACCGACGGTCATGGTGCCATTGCTTCCGCTTGACAGGCCGATGCTGGCGCCCGTGTTGGTCACGGTGCCACCATTGGTGATGGTCAGCGTGGCGGTACCGGACTGGCCCACGGTGAGCTGGGCCGTATTGTTAAATTGGGAGCCGGCTCCGGTGACGGTCACCGCGCTGGTGGAGGCCCCTGCAGTTTTGGCAATGACGCCCGCCCCGCCGTTGTTCACCACGCTTCCGCCGTTGATCGTCAAGGTGCCAGACGCGGTGTTGCCGATGGTAAGAGAGCCTGTGACCCAAGGGTCATCGGTGCCGTTGTAAGGCGTGCCCGAGCCGGTGAGATCCCCGGTGGTCATGATGCCGGCGCGCGCGCTGGCGGCCGCGAGCAGGAGGAGCAGCAGGCCGGGCAGGCAGCGGCGGGATTTCGTGGCAGATGAGATGGATGGAGTTTTCATTGGAGAGGTCGTTCGGCCACTGAAACCCCGGCGCAGCAACAAGCGCAGGGCATCGCAGAGGATGGAAGTGCGCCGCGTGGGTGGACGCGCTGTGCGGCAAAGTCGAGAACTATTGTGTTTGCCGCCGCGTTTCGAACATGCCGATGGAACGTCAGTCGCCCGATGTCGTCGTGCCGGTTTGCATCAGGCAGTCGGCGAGATCCTGATTCACGCCGCGCTTGCCGCGGACGCGCGCGGGTGGCCAAATTATCCCATGCGTCTCCCATTTCTCTCCGCCGTGCTCGTCCTGTGTTTTCGAATGTTCGCGCCTGCGTCTGAGGTGCGGGATTTTGGGGCGATCGGCGATGGCGTGGCGGATGATACGGATGCGGTGCAGGCGGCGGTGGATGCGGGGTGGGGCTCGGTGCGGTTTGAAAAGGGGATCTATCGGCTGACGAAAACGGTCGTGGTGAATCTGGAGAATGAGGGGCCGCTTTCGCTCGTGGGCGATGGCACGGCGCGCATCGTGATGAATGGCGCGGGGCCGGCGTTTCGCATCGTGGGCACGCACGGCGGCACGGCGGATCCGGCGACGGTGAAACATGAAGTGCTCGATCACCAGCTCATGCCGCTGGTGGACGGGTTGGAGATCGTGGGTGCGCACGCGGAGGCGGACGGCATCGAGGCAAAGGGCACGATGCAGCTCACGATCACGCGCGTGAACATCCGCGATTGCCGCCACGCGATTCACCTCGTGGACCGGAACCGGAATCTCATCGTCTCGAATTGCCACCTCTACAAAAATCGCGGCGCGGGCATTTTTTACGACGCGGTGAATTTGCATCAGTCGAACATCACCGCCTGCCACATCAGTTACAACGCGGGCGGCGGCGTGGTCTCGCGCGGCGGCGAAGTGCGCAACGTGCAAATCTCGGGCTGCGACATCGAGGCGAACATGGCGACCGAGGCGAACATGGGCGCGGCGGCGAAGGATGCGCCGCCCTCGGCGAACGTGACGCTCGACAGCCGCGGCGGCTCGATCGCGGAGGTGGCGATCACCGGCTGCACGCTGCAGCACACGGGGAAAGTGGCGGGCAGCGCGAACATCCACATCATCGGACCGGGCGACGAGAAGCGGGTGACTTCGGAATCCGGCGAGGGCAAGACGCGTGAGGGGAACGTGACGATTTCAGCGAACGTGATGAGCGACGTGCGCATCAACATCCACCTCGAGCACGCGCGCGGCGTGACGATATTCGGCAACACGTTTTGGGAGGGCTTCGACCACGACTTGCTCGTGGAGCACAGCAGCGAGATCGCGGTGACGGGCAACGTTTTCGACCGCAATCCGCGCTACGACATTTTCCAAAAGGAAAAGCCGAAGCAGGGTCTCGTCTTCAGCGCGTGCGCGGACTGCACGCTGAGCGGCATGCACATCAGCGGCGTGCACGGGCACGAGGCCGCGCTGCATTTGAAGGACTGCCGCCGCTTCCTCATCACCGGATGCAGCGTGCTCGACAGCGACGGCGTCGGCGTGCTTTTGGAAAATGTGAGCCAGTCGCGCGTGGCTTCGTGCCTCATCGCGGATGATCGGCGGAAGGACGGATTCCGCGCGGTGGAGGTGCGCGGCGGCGAGGGGAATGTCGTCGAAGCGCGGTGATCCGCCTTGCTCGCGGCAACGGATTTTGCTCCCGCAGCGCGCTACTTTTTCGACGCGGCTTTTTCGAGCAGGTAGAGCTTCGCGAAATCCGCGATGCCGTCGGCCACTTTTTCGGCGGTGGCGACGATGGCTTTCTTTTCGCGGAAATCCATCCCGAATTCAAACTGCACCGCGCCGATGCCCTCGTGTTTTCCGTACGTCTGCACGATGTGGCCGCCGTTAAAGCCGGATGCCTCCGCGCTCGTGTCGGCGGGCTTCATCGCGATGCCGCGCGCATTCAGCAGGCCGGCGAGGCTCTGCGGCCCGGCGTGGATTTTCTCGCCGCAAATTTTCGCGAGCAGCGCGTCCGTGACTCCGTTGTGCGTGCCGCGGAAGACGGTGTCGCGCGCGCTGGCCTGGCCGTGGACATCGATCAGCAGTCCGCGGCCGAATCGCGCCTGCACCTCATCGCAAAACTGCGCGAGCGCGCCGCGGTAGGCGTCGTACACCTCGCGCGCGCGCGGATGCTCGACGGCGATTTCCGGCGGGCGGTTCGCGTCCACATATTTGCGATGCATCTTCGCGATCACAAAGTAGGGCTTTTTCCCGAGACGCGACTCGAGCGCGCGGGCGATCGCCGCGGCGAGGAGTTCGGTGTTCTCGTCGCGTCCCGCAAAAAATCCCGCGCCGCCTTTTTTCATGCCTTCCCCGACTCGCTCCGGCACGTCCGGGATGGGCAGCATGCCGCCGTGCGGCGCGGAGAAAATGATCGGCAGGTCGCCTTTCTGGACGGCGATGAAATCGGCGGCGGCGAATTTGTTTTCCGCGGCGAGGCGGGCCGCGCCGCAGAGAAATGGCGCGGCGAGTGCGGCCTTCGCGGAGGATTGCAAAAATGCGCGGCGCGTGAGGAATTGCGGGAGGGGCGGAGGGAGGAGGGGAACGGGCACGGTGCGGTCGTCTATCGGCAAATCGAGTGAAGTCCAAATCCAAATCCGCGCATGGCGGAGGCTATTCCCAACTGCGGCGGCGGCTGGCCGGACGGTGGCATTTTCAGTCAAATCCCGGATGAGCGCCGTCCGGGGGAGTGCGATTTTCGCGGATCGTTTCCGCGCCGGTGTTTGACGGGAGTGTGAGGGAGAGCGGGATGGTGCCGGTGCTGGTGATGAGCGCGGAATCGAGCACCGGCACGGGCTCAAAGCCGGCGGCCTTGAGCGCGAGGTAAGTTTCCGCGGCTTCCTTGCCGACGGGCAATGCCGGGACGCCGAGTGCGAGCGCGGTGCCGACAGTTTCCGGTGCCGCGTACTCCGGGCCGCGCACGATCCAGCCGGCGCGCTCGAAGACGGCGCGGAAACACGCGGCGCGCTCCGCCGCGATGAGATCGCCGGCGGGCGCACGAATCACGATCTCGCGCGGTTGCACCGTGCCGAGATTGTGCGCGAGCGCGAACTCCCGCTCGGGTACGAAAGCGTGCAGCGGATCCGCGGCATCCGCGGTGGCCCAGATGAGTTTTTTCTTTTCGCCGCCGCGCTCGCCGGTGCTGCCGGCCACGAGCAGCGCGGCGACGGCGGCTTCCAGCGCGGCGACTCTCCCTTCGAGCGTCTCGGGGTGGCTGCGTTCCTGCGCGCTTTCAGGGGGTGCGGGTGCCCGTTCCTTTTTTGCCGGCGGCACGGATTCGGGAGGCGCTTCGATCGTCACGACCTCGCGGCATTTCGGGCACTGCACACGGCGGCTGCGCAGGGAAGACGGAGCCTTGATCTCCGCCCCGCAGGACGGGCAGACGACATTTTTGTGGTCTGGGGAGAGGTAGGTTTTTACCATTCGGCGTCAGGCTCCCGCTGTCGGCTGCGCAGTCGCCGGGAGACTGAGAAAGGCGATCTCCTCGGGGCTCAGGCTCGCGTTCGCTGCGGGCGGCGTCTCTGCCGTGCGCCGCCGGTGCGCGAATCCCGACCAGTGCGGCACGCGAGTCCGATCGCCGCAGACCGAGCAGATCACGGCGCGGCCTTCCCATCGCGCATCCGCTCCGAGGCGGCTTTTGCACGAGGTGCAGAGAAACTTCACCTCCATCGCGAGGATCTCCGGCGGGAAGGCGGGCACGCTGGCCGCACCCGGTGCCGGGATCTCGGCAGGATGAGGCACCGGCACGGTTCGAGCGCAGGCATGGCACTCTGCGACACGGGCGGGTGAATCACTCCGGCTTTCGAGTGCTGTCCCGCAAATCACACAGAAAAAGCGGATCGTGGACATTTTGAATCGAAGCTCAAACGCAACGGGGGCGGAGTTGATTTGAGCTTGACGCTTCGGAGGCTGACAGACTATTACTTGAGGTCAAGGTGAAATCACCACCACCACAGCTTGTGGTTGCCGTTCGGCAAGCCCATCCACACTTCCCGGATTGCGGCTCCCCCCACCACGTCTCCTTTTTATGAATAGCCCGGCCCCGGCCCCTTCACGGCCCTTGGAAAAATCGCACGTCCAATTCATCGAGCAGACGTTTGCCGACTTCCTCGGCGAGCCGAATCACCGCGACGGATCGCACGAAGCGCGGCACGCGGAACTCATCGCATGGATTCACCGCCGGCTGTTCGAGGATCGCGTCTCGGTCGCGACCGTGCGTTCCGAATTGAACGCGGCGCAGCGCCGCACGCGCGTCGTCGCCGTGACCAGCGGCAAGGGCGGCGTGGGCAAGACGACTTTCTCCGTGAACCTCGCCGTCGCGTGCGCGCAACTCGGGAAAAAAGTGCTCCTCTTCGACGCCGATCTCGGCATGGCCAATGTCCACATTTTCGCCGGGGTGAATCCGACCGCGACGCTGCTCGACGTGACGGACGGACGGGCGACGCTCGACGAAGTGATCACGCCCGGGCCGTGCGGCGTGCAGCTCATCTGCGGTGCGTCGGGCATCGGCCGCATGGCGGACGTCGGCGCGGCGATGCTCGATTTTCTCGGGCGCGAACTGCTCCGCGTCGCCGCGGATTTCGACGTGCTCATCATGGACACCGGCGCGGGCATCGCGCCGGGCGTCACGCATTTTCTCGGGCTCGCGCAGGACATCGTCGTGGTCGCGACGCCGAATCTCGCCTCCACGCTCGACGCGTACGGCGTGATCAAGGTCGCGCACGAAAGCCGGCTCACGGCGCGCATCCATGTGCTCATCAATCAGGCGGAAAATGAACCCCAGGCCGCGCGCGTGCTCGATCGGATCGCGGGCTGCGCGAATCGTTTTCTGAATTCCTCGCTCGGCACGCTCGGTTTTCTCGAGCGCGATTCGTCCGTCGAGCAGGCGAACCAAAGCCGCCGCCCGCTCCTGGTGGCCGATCCCGGCAACGCCAACGCCCTCCGCATCGCCGCGATCGCCGCCCGGCTCAGCGGCAGCGACGAGGACGCACTTGCCGCCGATGAGCAGCCGCGCGAGCACGCCGCCGCGTGATCCGCGCCTCCATTTTCCACCACCCACCGACACCGCCATGACGCCTCTGACCCAGCCCATCCACCCCTCGCCTCCGCACCCATTTCCCTCGCCGCTCACCGTCGGCGATCCGCTCATGGATCTCATCGGCGCCGCCCCCGGCCCACACGCGCCGGCCATCGTGCCCTTCGCGCCCGCGGGGAATTTCGTGAGCCAGTTCGGCCTGCGGGAAAACCCCTTCGCCGACTGCGTGCATCCCGCATTTTTCTTCCGCACGGACAATCACGCCGAGGCCTATCGCAGCATGATGCTCGCGGTGGATTTCCGCGCGTCGCTCGGCATGGTCACCGGCCCGAGCGGCACGGGCAAGACGCTCGTGAGCCAGCTCCTGCTGCAGCATTTCGAGGAGCCAAAGCACAAGATCATCCTCGTGCTCGTCACGCCCGGCCTCAGCAAGACGGGGCTGCTGCGCGAAATTTTGTCCGAGCTGAATCTCGCGCTTCCCGTCGGCATCGCGCGCGTGCAGGACCTCGTGAAGCTGCTCGGCAACCACATCATCGAACTGCACGAGCACGGCCAGCGTCTCGTGATCATCGTGGATGAATGCCACCTGCTCTCCGCGGACTGCCTGCACATCATCCGCACGATCAGCAATATCGAGACGCCGCAGGAAAAGCTCGTGACGTGCCTGCTCTTCGGCGAGTCGCGCCTCGCGGATCGCCTCGCACACTCCAGCTACGCCTCGCTCGCGAACCGCATCTATCTGCGCAGCGAGCTGCATCCGCTGACCGTCGCGGAGGTCGCGCAGTACGTGAAATTCCGCCTCATGACCGCTGGACGGCTCGACGAACTTTTCACCGAATCCGCGCTCGCTGCGCTCCACGAAGGCTCCGGCGGCATTTGCCGCAGCGTGAACAAACTCGCCATGCTCAGCCTCATCGAAGCCGCCGATCACCGCCGCCCGCTCGTCGAGGAATCCACCGTTCACGCCGCCGCCCGGCGGATGTAACCATGAAAAATCATCACCCCAAACCGCCCGGAAAAACGAAGACCGCGCTGCGACGCGGAAATTTCACGCCGCGCCATGCCGCGGTGACAGATGAAAGCGCCGCGCGCTTTCATCTGCCGACGACGTATGCCGAGCAGGCGCTGCTTTTCGCCGAAGCCGCGAGCGAGGAGCCCGTGCCCTCGGATCGACCGGTGGACTGAGTCCGTAACCGCTGGGGAGAGCGCAACGCGGGCTCCCGCCCACGCCTGCGTTGGCAGGCTTTCGCTTCGTTTCTGCCGCTACTTTGCCGGTGTGTTTTCGATCACGATCTCGTCCAGCCATGCGCGCGCCGCGACCTTGCCGGGGCTGATGAATCCGATCCACTCCAGCTTCTCCATGTGCGTGCCGGCGCAGGGCAATTTTGCAAAATGCTGCGGTTGCGCGCCGGGGAGCGTGAGCGTGAGGTCGAAGGTGTTGTCGCGTCCGTCGCCGATTTTCGCCGTGAGATCCACATGCAGCCAGACGTTCGGCGGCGCATCCGCGAGCTTGCGCCCGCCGCTGCTCAGCGCGCCCTTTTTGATCTCGATCATCGGGCCGCTGCGATACGCCTTTCCGTCGAGCGGCGTGTTGTCGCGCCACTCGTGCTGGAACTCGTAGCCGGGTTCCATTTTCAAATCGAATGCGACGTGCGTCGTGCCCTGCTCGTGATTCGGCAGGTAGTAAAAATGCGGCTCGTACGCGCTCGCGAGATCCGGTGCATCGGTGAGTTGCAGGCAGCGCTCGCCGTGCGCCGCGCCTTCGCCGACGACCTTCACCGTCTCGGGATTTTTTTTGTAAAGTCCCTGCGCCTGCGCCGGCTTCCCGCCGAGCGGCGTGCTCTCAAATCCATCCGCGAGTTTCATCGGCGGCGCCTTCGGTTTCACGCCGTACTTCATCGGACCAAAATCTGTCGCGGCGAGTTTCCGCCACGCTTCATCTCCGCTGACACCGGCGATGCGCCAGTCGAATGGCCGGAAGCCCATCTTCAGCGCCGGTGACTCCGGGCGCAGCGTGAAGTCGCCCTTTTCCGCCGCGACGAAAAGCGGATCCGCGATCACGCCCTCCGCATCATTGCCGAAATTCCGCCACTCGTCCCACGTCTTGCCCGCGAAATCGAACGGCGCTCCGTCCGTCTTCCAATACAAATTGCGATTCACAAAAACGCGCCCGTCAAACCAGTTCTTGTCCACATGCCCGAAGAGCTTTCCCTCGCGGAAGAGCACGATGTTTCGCTCGAACGCGAACGCCATGAATTCCTCCGGCTTGCTGCGCCGCACCTGCACTTCTTTTTGAAAGGCGAGGATGTTGTTCCGGATCACATTCCCGCGCCCGTAATGCTGGTGGTAGCCGCCGTCCTGGGTGTCGTGGACAAGATTATTTTCCCACACGATGCCCGTGCTGCCCTCGTCATTGTACATGCCCCAGCCGCCGTAGCTCGCGCAGCCGATGTCGTGCATGTGGCATCCGCGGATGACCGTGCCCGGCTGCGGACCGAGCGTGTACACCGCGCCCATGTCGCTCAGTTCCGCCCAGCCGAGATGATGCAGATTGCAAAATTCCACGACGTTCCGCGCACACGGCGTCGGCTTGTAGCCCCATGTCCAGCCGATGCTCACGGCGCTGTAGAAAAAATCGCCGATGTCGCAATGCCGCAGCGTGCAGTCGCTCGCGTGGAAAATGAGCGCGCCGATCCCGGCGGGGAATACGCGTCCGCCGCTCTGGATGATCGTGTTTTCCACGAGCACATGATGCGTGTGCTCCGGTCCGTCTTTTGAAATCGCCGGGTCGCCGATTTTCACTCCCGCCGCGCCGAGATCGTGCAGGTGGCATTTGCGGATCGTGATGTCGCTGCACCCGCGACGAAACCAGATCGCATTCGTCATCGTGTGCGTGAGTTCGCAATCCTCAAACGTGATCTCGCGCGCGCCATCCGCCTCGATCGCCGCGCCGAGTTTTGACTCCGCCTGCCCGAACGACGCGCCGCCCTCCGACGTCGTCCATGCCTGATGCTGAAAGCTCAGCCCGCGAAAAGTGACCTTGCTCACGAATTTCTCCTGCAGCGGATCGCCGCGCAGCACGAGCCACTGCGGCGCGACCGGCGCCTGCACGTTCGCCACCGTCTCGCCCGCGCGCGGGATGTAGCTGAGCATGCCATCGCGCGCGAGGAACCACTCGCCCGGTGCATCGAGCGCTGCGCGGAAATTTTCCAGCCGCATGCTTTGAAACGGCGCGAGCGAGAAAAACGATCGCTGGAGCGGACCGGTGAATTGCAGCGTGCCGTCCGCCGCCGCCGCCGCGAGCCGGTGCCGGTGGATGTCCCACGAAAAATAAACGAGCACATTCACCTCGCGTTTTTCCTCCGCCGAAAGTCCCGCGAGCGCCTGCGCAAACTGCGGCTCGATCGCGAGCAGCGTCTTGCCCGCGTCGCCAGTCGGCTTCGCATCGCCCGGCGGTTTCTGCGGCTGCCCGATCGCCTGGATGAATCCCTCGTTCGGCGTCCGCGCCCGCGTCGCGCGCCGGCCGTTCACCCACAGCCCCTCGAAGCGCCACGCGGGATCCACCTGCGCCGTCCACATGCCGTTCTTCATCGTGCCCTCGATATTTTTCCCGCCGGTGAGGATCACCTTCGCGCCCGGCTCCGCCTCGTAGCTCACGTCGCTGTCCTGCGGATCGAGCACGATCGCCTCGCCGATCGCGTACGTGCCGGGGGAAAAGATCACCCGCGCGGCACTCGCATCCCCCGCCGCCCGCGCGCGTCGCACCGCATCACGCGCGCCGGCAAAGGTCGCCTGAGCGCCGTCGCCGGCATCGCGACCGCCGGGTGAAACTCGCACCGTCAGCGCGTGTGCGACGTGCGAGCTGAAAACGAAGAGACAGACAAAGAGGAGGCGGAAAATTTTCATACTCCGCCGATCTACATCCTCCGCCGCGCGGAGGACAACGCGGCAATGCGCCCGCACCGCGATGCTACTTCTCCTGCGGCGGCGTCTTCGTCGGATCGATCGGATTCCCCGTCGCCGGATTCACGCGTTGCGTGGTCGGCGTCCCGAGATTGTCCTTCGGCTGCACCTTCGTGGGATCGATCGGATTCCCCGTCGCCGGATTCACGCGCTGCGTGGTCGGCGTCCCGAGATTGTCCTTCGGCTGCACCTTCGTGGGATCGATCGGATTCCCCGTCGCCGGATTCACGCGCTGCGTGGTCGGCGTCGCGAGATTGTCCCGCGGCTGCACCTTCGTGGGATCGATGGGATTGCCCGTCGCCGGATTTACGCGCTGCGTCGTCGGTGTGGCGAGATTGTCGCGCGGCTGCACCTTTGTCGGATCGATCGGATTTCCCGTCGCCGGATTCACGCGCTGCGTGGTCGGCGCCGCGAGGTTGTCCTTCACGGGAGATTTCGTGGGGTCGATCGGGTTGCCGGTCGCGGGATTGATGCGCTGCGTGGTCGGCGTTCCCAAGTTGTCGCCCGCGATCAGCCTCCCGCCATTCGAGGCGCAGACGATCGCGAGCAAAATCAGGCGGAGTGTTCTCATACCACCAAATCGCAGCCGCACCCGTGCCGGGCCGTGCCGAGATGCACTTCTTGCACCCTCACTCTTGCTCATCGCGCGCACTGCTGCACTCCGCCCCGGTAGGCAGGAGCGAAAGCTCACGGCCGGACTCTCCCGAGCGCGCCCATGATCCGAGCGCGAACCCCGTCGTATTTTCGAGCACCGACCGCATCCCATCGCCCTCGCGATCCCGCCATCCCTTTTCCGAAAAGTGGCGGAGAGAGAGGGATTCGAACCCTCGATACGGTTTAACCCGTATGACGCTTTAGCAAAGCGTTGCTTTCGACCACTCAGCCATCTCTCCGATTACAGTGGTCCGCGGAGTAAAGCGGCGTGGATTCCGGGCGTCAAAGGGTTTTCATCTGACTCTTTTTCGGAGCGGCCGGGGCCGGTTGGCACCCGCTTTCGTCGCTCCTCCGCGGTCACCGATTCGCTTTCCACGACCCGGAGCGTGCGACGTTTCACGCTGCTTTCTTCGGCGCGTCTTCCGATGCCTCCGTGCCGGGAGGCAGTGAACATGCGGCCAGCGCGGCGATGCCCGTGGCCGCGCGGCGCAGGTCGGGATACGTTTCATCGGCACCCGCCTTGCCGAGGCGTTCGCGCCGCGCGGCGAATTCGCCATCCTCCGGCTGCCACAGGCCGACGATGATTTTGGCGGAGGGGAGCGCGGTGCGGAGGCGCTTGCAAAGCGCGCGGGCGGCGATCGTGGACACTGGCGGCAACGACGAAATGCAGACGATGGAAGGCACCATGGCCGCCGCCTTTTCCACGGACTCTCCGGCGAGAAGCTGCGAGGAAAAAACCGTGGTCGCGACGCCGGATTCCGCGAGCACTTGCGCCAGCATGAGGGCGGCGAGTTCGTCGCATTCATGACTCGCCGGGATGCACAGGACGGACGGAGACGAAGCATCGGCCGCAGGGCGCGGTTCGGCGACATCGGCGAGGGCTTGCCGCAGGATGTGGCAGGCCTCTGTGCGCGAGGCATCCGTGAGCACTCCCGCGTGGAAGTCCGCCTCGATGCTGCGCAATGCCGGGATCACCGTCGTATCGAATGTGGTGACGGCCGTCTGCTCGCGGACATGCCGCTCAATGATCTCGCTGGCCTCTTCCTCGTTGAGCGCGAGGAGTCGCTGGTAGAGGCGGTCGCCGGCCGCGATGGTGGGCTTCTCGCCTATGAGGAGATCGAGAAAAGCGAGGCCGGGGAGATATTTTCCGGCGACGGCGAGGCACACGGTGAGCGGCGTGGCGAGCACGAGGCCGACGCCGCCCCACAGCCAGGTCCAGAAGAGCGCGGAGACGATGACAGCGAGCGGGGAAATCTCGGTGCTCGCACCGTAAAGCCATGGCTCGACGACATTCGAAACAATCAACTCCACGACGACGAAGAGGCTGATGGTCAGCAGCGGCTGCATCCAAGTGTCGAAAATCGCAAGCGAGAGCGCGAGCGGGAGCGCGGCCGCGATCCACGCGCCGATGTAGGGCAGAAACCGCAGGACCATTCCGAGCAAGCCCCAGAAAATGGCGTTTGGAATCCCGATGAAAAAAAGCCCGAGGCCGATCGCGAGGCCGAAGCTGGCATTCACGATGAGCTGCGCGCGGAGGTAGCGACTGATGCGCTGGCCCACTTCGTCGAGAGCCCGTGTCGTCAGCCGCAGTCTCCCGCGGCCGACGAGATGGATGAGACGGTCGCGGAGATCGCTCCCCGCCATGAGCATGAAAATGACGAGCACGATGACGACGAATGAATTCGCGAGCGGGCCGACGACGGGCCAGAGCACGCCCACGAGCATGTCGATGGAACCGACCTCCGCGGGCTTGGCGATCTCCACGCGTAGCGGCCGATTTTTCTCCGTCGCCGGACTCGATTCATCGGGCTTGTTGAGCGTGGCCGTGACTTCACTGATGGTGCGAACGGCTAGGCGCAGCGGATTGTTGTTGCTCGTCTTCAGCGAGCCGACGCGCGTGATGAGGTTCGTGCGATATTTCGGGAGCGAACGCGCGAGATCCAAAAACTCGCTGGTGACCAAATAGGTCAGCCCGCCGATCAACACGAAGGCAAGCCCGGCGGTCGCCATCACTGCGCCGGCACGGCCGAGTCTCCACCGCTCGAGCCTGTGGACGAGGGGTGAGAGCAAAAAGCTGAGCAGCCCCGCGAGGACGAGTGGGAGGAAAAATTCCTGCGCCAGCCGCAGGGTCGCGATCGCGACAATCAGCAGCACGAAGATCACGAGCGGGCCGGCGAGGCTCTTGCGATCGGTGAGATTCATTTTCGAGCGGCCTCCGCGAACGCTATGTGCCGATTACGCCTTGGATCGCCCGCCGAAAACGAGCACGCCAGCCCCCACCGCGATCAGCCCCCAACCGAGGATCGGCGGGACGGGCACGTCGTGCGTCTTTTCCGCGGTGGCCTTGATCGGCCCGACTTCGAGCACGGTTTCGCGCGACTGGTAGCTGAAGTGCCCGTACGCGAGAATGGCCGCGCCGACGACGATGAGGATGATGCCGAGGATGGATTTGTTATTCATAAGAATGGGGAGGGAGTGTCGCAGACTAATCACGCAGGCCCGGGATGCGCGCATATCCGATGAAGGTGGCGCGCTGCTCGCCGCTGACCGCGCTGCGCGGCATCACGAAATCGAACACGCTCACTCCATTGCGTTTCTTCCCATGATAAGTGCGCCCATCGCTCGATCCGATCATGATTTTTCCGCCAGTGGATTTTTCCGTCCCGAGGTAAAGCATTGTGTGCGTGACGGGCGGATCGTGGTCGGTCGCATAAGTGCCGATCCAAAAGAGCAGATCGCCGGGCAATAGCTCATCCATTTCGGTACTGTCCGGGTGGCGGCTGATCACCGCGCGGAAACCGTGCGCCTTTCGCGCCCAAAGATAGAGCCCGCTGGAATCCCGCGGTACCTGTGTGAAACCATGCTGACGAAGTACGTAATAGATGAACCCCGAGCAATCGAAGCCGCCCCTGGCCGGATCGGCGGAACCGAATGTGTAAGTAAGATTTTTCCCCGCAAGCTCGAGGCTGGACTCAATCAATTTGCGCACGCCTGAGGGTTGGTTGCGGAATTCAAGGATCTCATCGGTCGCAATCGATGCATTCCGTTCTGCACCGGTTTTTTCCGTTGGAGCAACTTCGGGTTCCGCATCCGTCTTCGCCGGCTTCTCCGGTGCGGGAGTCGTGCTGGGTTTCTTCCTGGCAGCGGGGGATTCCACGGCCACCGGCTTTTTTCGCGATTTAGTCTGCGCTGCCACCGGTGAGGCATGCGCCAAGGCCAGCACTGCGGCGAACAGACGAAGGAGCTTGGACTTGAGTGTCCGGAGGTTCCGCTGCCGCAGCTTTTGCATGAGAGGACGGAGTGGCCTTACGCCAGAAAAGTCGGCGATTTAATAACCGACTGTCCGCACTTCTGTCGGGCGGAGGACAGGATGCGCGAACGTAGTCTCTTCCGTCGTCGTCGTCGTCGTGGTCCGCACCGGTCGGCGATGGTCGCCGTCACCCTCACAGGCGGAAAACGCAAGCACTGCAGAGCAGCCCATGAGGGCAAAAAGCAATGGTTTCATGAGTAAGTTCGTGAGGGTTACTTCGGCGGGGGCTGGGGCGCGGGTGTAATAATGGTCGTGTTATGCTCCACCTTCTTTTCCTCCTTGGCCGGAGGAGTAATGATGGTGGTGTTTTTCTCGACCACTTTATCGGGAGCGGCTGGAGTGACACGTGCGTCACAGGCGGCCAAGACGAAAGCGCAGGCGGACAGGATGATGATGGATTTCATTTCGTGGTGGGTTGAGCTATCTACTTCTTTTCGGTGGTGGTCGTCGTTGTAGTTTTCTTTTCCACGATCACGGGATCGGGAGTGACGACGACTTTACGGACGACCACTTTCGACGCGACCATTTTTTCGCCGACTTTCGTGTAATAGACCGTGACCGGCAGGCCGGATTTGACGGTTTCGACGGAGACGGGTTGCCCGGTCTCATCGACATAAGTTGTCGTCTTGCTGTAGGTGTAGCGAACGGGCTCGGGGGAAGTTTCCGAGCGGATCATGAACATCTCCTTGCCGAAATCACTAATGGTCCCGGCGGAGGTGACGGTCGTGGTCCCAGTAACCGCAGGCTGCGCAAATGCGACTTTGGCGGTGAACAGCATCAAACCCAAAAGGGCGGTGCCGGTAATCCGAAGTATGTGGTGTTTCATCACGAAGGTATCGTGACGCCGGTCAAGATGGCTGTATTCCGGTGCCATAATTGTGAGCGGCGAGCGGCGCACGACTCGCGAAAAAAAACAAGCCTGCCGCGGCGCGGGGCCGGGCAGGCTTGAGAAGTCTGGGTTAAAGTTGAAACGAGTTAGGCGGCAGGCTGTGCCAGTTCGGCTTGGCTGACGACGCGGAAGGGGATCCGGGCGAGCACTTTTCCGTCGAAGTGGACGGCGAAGTGATAGTTGCCGGCCTTCTGAACATTGCCCTGCAGCGGGAGGATCATGTTCTGCGTGGAGAAGCCGACCGTGCCGGGAGGCATGTTCACCTGGAGCTCGGCCTCGTTCGGCGGCTGGTCGCCGGCGTTGCCGGAGTCGTCGGTGAGACGGATGGAAAATTTGTGGGCGCCGTGATCTTCGGCAGTGAACGAGAAACGCAGGACGAGCGTGTAGGCGAAACCTGCAGGGAAGGATTGCGCAATCACGGCATCGAACGCGCCAAGCACGTTCAATTTGCCTTGGTTTTCAACGGCTGTATCAGCGAGGGTTGCAACGAGGAGTTCCATAGAGGGCGGGATGGCTATCGGGATTCAGCGGCGATGCAAGGCCAATGATGGAAAAATTGCGTTTTTTTGATCCCAGTGATGTGGGTCCCGATTCGCGCCCGGCCCGCTCAGCGTCGGGCGGGCGGAGCATTTCTGTATCGAGCGGCTCGGGAAAATTGCGCCCTGGCATCGCGTCCGATTCGGGGAAATTTGTGCACTGCGTTCACATGCTCTTCCGGGGTCTGCCGACTCCTCTGCGGCGCTCTCGGAAGAATGGACGAGGCTTCTGTGGCGGTGCGGGGACGGGACTCAGGCGACGAGTTTTCGCGCCAATCCCCAGCCGGCGAAAACGCCCGCGATACTTCCCGCCCCGCTGAGCAGGAAGGCGGTCATGGTTCCGAATTGCTCGGCGAGTTCCCAGCCCAGATAGCTGCCCAGATTAATGCCGACAAAGATGCAGAGCTTCATTCCATGACTAAGTGAGCACGTCGCGCGCCTCAAGGGGATCGTAAGTTCGTGTAAGTGGGAATTTCCATCTCGGCGACCACCATCGATCCGGGAATAGTTACCTGTTACCACGGGATGCAGGCACCTAAGGATGAAGTTAGAAAAAAGACTGGCATAACCCTGCGAAATGGATAAGACCCGCGCCCGAACCCGAAAAGACATTATGAATAACCCCACCCTCGACCAATGGAAACGCGGCCTCGCAATTGCTGAGCGAATTGCAGCCCTCGAAAAAGAACTGGCTGCAATTCTCGGCGGCCGGCCTGCCGGTGCGGCTGCCAAGCCAACTTCTCGTGTGGGGAAGCGGATGAAAGGCAAGATGTCCGCCGAAGGTCGTGCGCGGATCGTGGCGGCGCAGAAGGCGCGTTGGGCCAAGCTTAAGTCGAACTCACAGGCTCCTGCCGCCGCGAAAGAGGCGAAACCTAAGACGGCCAAGGCGCCTGCGAAGAAGAAGCGGACGATGTCGCCCGAAGTGAAGGCGAAACTGGCGATGGCGATGAAGGCGCGTTGGGCCGCCGCTAAGGCAGGCAAGGCTCCCTTGCCGACGGCGAAGAAGAAAAAGTAGGCAAATCTCTGCCATCGCCCCGCACCGTGGCGGGCTCTCTTTTTTCTATCATCGCCTCACACCGTGCGCCCCGCGGGTGGCGCGGCCAGGACATCTTCGTGGACATGTGCGATGCATTCGGGACACAGGAGGTGTGAATAGTCGGCTTCGGCATTGTCGCGCACGTAGCTGGCAAGGTCCTGCCAGTGGCCGTCCTTATCCCGCACGTTTGCGCAGTGCATGCAAAGCGGGAGCAGCCGCTTGAGTTGCCGCACCTCCTGCCGCGCTTCGTTCAGTTCGGCGATGCGTTCGGCGCAACGTTTCTCCAATCCCAGGACCCGTTCGCCGCAGCGCAGTCGGGCGAGCATTTGAAGGCTGTCCAGGGGCTTGGTGAGGAAATCATCCACTCCCGCTGAAAAGGCGGCGAGTGCATCGGCGGCTTCGGCCTTTGCCGTGACCATGATGATGTAGGTGTATGGATTCGAGGGGATGGAGCGCACGGCCCAGCACACGTGAATGCCATCGAGCCGCGGCATTTCCCAATCGAGAAGCGCGATCTGGGGAGCGTTGGGAGCGAGCAGAATATTAATGGCCTCCTGGCCATCGTTGGCGACGGTGACATCGTAGCCATTTCGCTGGAGGAGGCGCACAAGCGCGTTGCGCGATCTTTCGTCATCCTCGCCGACGAGGACACGCGTGGGGATTTGGTGCAGTTTCGGAGCGGCGGGCATATCGGGGTTCACGCTCTGATTCGTCGCTCCTTTCGCGATGCGCTTCTGTATTTGTGCTCACGCGAAAAATCCACCGTCTTACGGCAAGGAAAAAATGTTACGGCCGTACCTGCACCATGTTTCGATACCCGGATGCAAATCTAACCGATCATGAAGACTCTAAGCTTTCGCATTCGCAGCGCGGCGCTCGTTCTGCTCTCGGCTGTCAGCCTCTCCACCGCAGAACCGCCGCCCGTAGCTCCACCGCCACCGCCGCTGCCCCCCCAGGATACTCCACCGCCACCGCTTCCGCCGAGACGCCCGCGCCGGAAGAGGCCCCCGATTCCGGTGCCGCCGATTCCGCCGGTGCCGCCACCGCAGCTTGAAGCCCGCTAAGCGGCGCGCTGCATTCAACGCAGTTTGGCGAGCGTCTCCTGTCCTCGCTTCTTCGTTTCTGGATCGTCTTTCTCCGAGTCCGGCATTGCGAGACCTTTGTTGATGTACCGCCTCGCCTCATCCTTCTTCCCTTGCGCCGCGTAAGTTCGGCCCAGTTCGATGTAATGCATGAGACGGTTTGGATTGATCGCGATGGCTCTTTCAAAGCAGGCCGCTGCCGCCTCATAGGTCGAGAAGGGCAGTTTGCCGTAGATGAGCGAACCCACGGTTCGTTTGAAGCTGCCGACTTCGGCGACCGCTTTGTGCCATCGGCCGAGGATGTGCCATGCGGTGTCATTGAGGGGATCCACTTTGAGCGCCTTGTCCGCCGAGGCTTTGATGCGGCTGGAGGCTTCCACCTGCTCCTTCGTTCCCTGAAGAGGCAGCATTTTCCCGTATGTGATGGCGATCGCGAGCTGCGCATCCGAATCATCGGGACCGAGGGCGGCGGCGCGTTTGGAATAGTCGAGCGCGAGGCTGCCGAGTTGCAGTTTGGTTTCAGACTTTCCCGCGTCGGTCATGAGATGCCGGTACTGGCGCGCGATGCGCACGAGGTTGCGCACATTGGTGGGTTCCATTTTCTCCGCCGGGAGGTAATATTGCAGTGCTTCGGATGCGTGGAAAGTTTTGTCGAAGGCATCGCCTTTTAGAATCAAATCGGCGACGGCGGGAGACTCGCCGAAAACTGCGGAGCAGGTCAGAAGTGTGGCCGCAGTGAGCGCGGCAAAGGGACGGAGGGAGAGCTTCATGGGAAGGTTGGGAATTGAGTGAAAGTTACCCTGCTCCGTTGCCATGCAAGGTGAAAACGTGGGAGGAAATTTGCGATCGCAGTCATCGAGTCGGCCAATGACGCTTCACCGTTCGCCCTCGATGATGCGGCCGGCATTGACCAGGCCTGCCTCGCTCAACCTTGGTCCGATCAATTGGAGGCTCGTCTTTGGCACGGTCTTGTTATCGATGGGAATGGGCAGAGCGATGGCGGGATTCCCCGCGTAATTGACCGCCACGGTCCCCTGCTTGAGCAGGACGAGCGCTTCAAAGGCAGGCGAGGCACCGAAAAATGGAACCTTCGGCGGAAGAGTCTTGAGTGTCGGCAGCGCGATAAAGTCAACTTTCTGGAACATGCGGCGCATCGTGCGCTGCCATTTCGCCCGTCGCGCCACTGCACCCTCGTAGTTCGTAGTGTATTGGATCGCGCCCAAGGCGAGCACCGCTCTGGTCAAAAAGCTCACTCCGGATTTCCCGGCGTATTCGCGATCGCTGAGCCATCCGCTGCTCGAAGCAATCGTGTAGCCGTCCTTTTCCGCCTGTTCCCATTCCGCTTTGAACGCATCGTCCAGCACCAGGACCCGGAAACCTTTTTCCGCGAGGACGGCGTCCACGGCACGGTCAATTTGCGGGTCGGTACCGTCCACATAAATCCGACCAATCCGGAGGCCGCGCGCCGTCGGATGAGCTGCCTTCGCACTCGCGTAGCGGCCCGCAAATCCACGCTGCAGCAAGTCCATGCCTTCGACGATGCGCGGGATGTCCTTGGCCATGGGTCCCACCGTATCCAGGTATTTCGGCGAAACCGGATGCACGCCCTTTGTCGAGACAAGCCCGAACGTCGTTTTTAAACCGATGATGCCGCAGCACGCTGCAGGCACGCGAATCGAACCCCCGGTATCGGTCCCAAATGCGACATCAGCGGAGCCATTCGCAACGGCGACGGCAGAGCCGCTCGATGATCCGCCGGGGATCAGGCGTTGCTTCGGGTTGAGGGGGTTTTTCGGCGTGCCGAAATAACTGTTCACCCCGGAGACTCCGAGTGCGAATTCCGCGAGATTCGTCTTCCCGACAATTTGGACATTCCGCTCCCGAGCGATAGCCAGGCACGCAGCGTCACGCTCCGCCGGCGGGTTGTGTTTGGCGAAGTATGCAGACCCCGCAGTCGTGACGACGCCCTTCACGTCGATCAGATCTTTCACCGCCAAGCGGAGCTTGCGGTCGCCGCCCGACGCGGGCCAGTAGCTGATGTAAGCGTGATCGCGCGACCGTTTGGAGGTGTGATTTTGAGGTAGAGCACAGGAACTGCAAAGCGACGCAAAAACGAGTGCTGATAGAATGCGGGAACCGGTCATAAGGAAACGGTTTTGCTCACGCCGGCCAGTATTCGCAACCCTCAACTTGCAGTCGTGCGATGCAGGCGAAGACAATTCTTTGCAGTCGGCATC
This sequence comes from Chthoniobacterales bacterium, assembly GCA_038239865.1. GTDB lineage: Bacteria > Verrucomicrobiota > Verrucomicrobiia > Chthoniobacterales > Chthoniobacteraceae > SXWH01. The sequence continues at coordinate 2,241 of JBBSEI010000075.1, read as the reverse complement.
TTCCGCGGAGCGAAGGTGAATGTTTCATTGGTTCCGAAGCAGGGAGCGCGGTCCTTCCGACAGCCTCTTTCACGAGTCGCTCCACCGCGCGCAGTTCGCGAGACGGTGCAGGAAAACATCCGAACTTATCGGCGGATGAGGACCCCGGCGAAAAACCCAACACCTAAGGCGATCAGCAGCGCCTTGACTGGCTGCTCGGAGACATAACCCCCGGCGTTTTCGCGAAGCGACGAAGCGCGGCGGCGTGCGCTGTCATAGACATGCTCGGCGGTCTCGCTCACTTTCGCCTTCACGTCATCGACCACCTCACCGACGCGGGCCGTGGCTTCCGAAACTTTCGTCCGGACCGTATCCGTGAAGTGTCCACCAGTGCCTTTGAACTCATTCAGGATGTCGGTGACTGCGTCCCGCGAAAGGCCGAGCTTTGCCTGCAGTCGGCCGAGCAACTCGTCTCCCTTTCCTTCCGCGAACGCCAGATCATCGTCCGTCAGTTGCGAATACTTCTGCTTGAGGTTGCCTTTGATTTTATTCCAGGAGCCATCGAATGTGAAGGTGTTCATGCCTCAGTATCGGAGCATCTCGCGATTTGGCCGTGCCGAAAGTCGAAAAAGTGCGGGTCCTTTTGTCTGCGATAGGTTGCGCGGTTGTCTTGCGCGGAACTCTTCAAACGCAGTGGCTCCGCGACGCCACCGGCAAAAGTTTTTTGATTTTACCACCGCCGGAATGAAGGCAGAGGACGATTCCATTCAAAGTATGCCTCCCGTGCCAGAGCCTAAAATCTTCTCCTCCGAACCCGATCTTTCAGAACGCGTTTTGATCGCGGAGGACCATGATGCGGCACGGACGGCACTTCGGAGTTTGTTGGAGTGGAAAGGATTCTCCATCACCTCGGTGGCGAATGGCGACGAGGCGCTCGAGGTGCTCGCGTCCGATTCTCCGCCGTCCATCGCGCTGCTCGATTGGGAGATGCCGGGCATGACGGGCCCGGAGATTTGCAGGGCGGTTCGCAATAGCCAGAAGGGACCTTATATCTATTTGATCATCATCACCGCGAGGGAAGGCGAGGAAGGCATCGCCGAGGCGATGGGCGCGGGTGCGGATGATTTCGTGCGCAAGCCATTCGGGATTCCGGAGGTGGTGGCGCGCATCCGGAACGGCCAGCGGATGGTGCGGTTGGAAAGAAGCTTGGCTGCACGGATCGGAGAGTTGGAACATTCGCTGGAGGAAAGCCGGCAGCTAAAGCGACTCCTCCCGATCTGCTGCTACTGCAAAAGCATTCGCAACGACTCCGACTATTGGCAGCAAATCGAGTCCTATCTTCACGAGCATACCGGCACGGATTTTTCGCACGGCGTCTGCCCGAACTGCATGGAGAAAGTGTTGCGCACGGAGTTCGGAGAAGGTGAGATCCAAGACGGGAGCACCAAGGAACCACTGATTTAATCGGAGTGACCGCGAAATACACGAAAGGCGCGAAAAAGATCCGGCATCTTCTCCCTGCTTTTCGTCAATTTCGTGCTTTTCGCGGTCAACATCCTTCACGCAAAGCGCCTGCTTTCTGTGCCGACGATTAAATCAGCGGTTCCCCAAGGCAAAGGAGTAGCAGTTGGTTTGAAGGCATTTGAGTTAGTTTAGCTTTTCGCGCGTAAACGGGCGCGTCGTCACGGCAACTAATAAGAGCGGCGGACTTATCGACACGCTGCTACTGCAATGGGCGGGGTCCACTTATTCACCGGCGGGTGACCGCTGAAATGGTTGCGATATGCTTGGAGCTGCACTTTGGCATGCCCTCCTGAAAAAGCCGCCTGTGCATGGTCCCGGAGGGACAAGAGTAATTGGCCGGTGGCCGAGCGCGGCGAAGACCGGCGAATCGTCGGGAACAAGGGGACGCGCCCCGCGGAGAGTGCGTCGGAACGCTGCTCAAATGGATTTTCACCGTTGCTTCGGGGCGGATGTTTTCTTCCAACGTGATCCGCTGGTGTCCGCCCGCTCCAGCGTCCAAAAGTGCATGACCCTTCTAGGAACCTGTCGGACTTGATGACCGACAAGTCGTGTGTCGTGCGGCGGGTGAAAAAAGCTGGATCCGAGCGGGAGTCTGGCACGGATGTCCTCGCTCCCCGACCGGCTGCGGAGGTCGGTTTTGCCCGGCCGATGAGGGTGCCTTGCGGGAGTTTCAGGCTGCGGCGAGGCGCGCGCCGAGGTGGAAGAGTCGCTTGAGGTTGTAGGCCAGGGTGACCAGCG
>JBBSEI010000074.1:0-22603 GCA_038239865.1 Chthoniobacterales bacterium | reverse complement strand
GACGCGCCCCTCGAACGTGCGCCCGTAGCCGAGCGCGATCGTGATGCTGTCATCCGCGTGCCCCGGCGCGACCATCGCGGGGATTTCAAGCATCCCGCCGTTCACCTCGATGCGCAGCCACGAGACAAACAATCCGTTTTTTTGATCCTGGGTGAGACCGAGTTTCTCCGCCGTCGCCGGGCTGACCAGCGCGGCATTGTCCCAAGTCAGCTTCGTGATCGGATCGGGCAGTTCCTGCAGCCAGCCGTTGTTGGCGTACCGGCCGTCGTCCACTTTCGCGCACGGCGCGAAGACGATCTCCATGCCTTCGCTGGACTGGTGCGTTGCGGCGAGTTCCGCGACGGGCGCGGCATTGAAGTTCAGCGTCTGTGGCTCGGCCTTGCTGCCCGCGAGGAAACCATCGTGCAAAAATTTTGCCCATGACTCCGCGTCGATGCCGCGCGCGATCTGCTTGAAGGTCGCCTGCACGAGATCGAGCCCGTCGCTCTTTTTTCCGGTGAGGATGAAATTGAGGAGCTGAATCTCCGACCATCCGCCGTAGAGCGGCAGGATCATCGGCTGTTGCGAAAGCGTGCTATTGTCGCTCGCGCGCCCGTCGCCCCACGCCTCGAGATAATGCGCCGCGGGGACGTGCCACGCGACCCATTGCTGCTTGCCGTTCTCGGTCGCGAAGCTCGTCTCATCCTCGTAAAGTCCGTGCCGCACGACGGTCTTCACCTTGCGCAGCAGCGCGCCAAATTTCAGATCGGCGGGCGCGTTGAACGCCGGATTTCCCCCGAGGATGAAAAGCGTCTTGACGTTGCCCGCGGAAATCGCCGTCGAGAGGTCGCCGATGGACGCACCGGAGCGGCCCGAAGTCTTGCGGCCCACGACCGTCGCCCCCAGCGCGCCGAGCGCCGCATTGATCGAATGCACGAGCGCCTGCACCGCCGCTGGCTGGCGATAGCCGACAAGCACGACCGCCGCTCCTTTTTTCGAAATCAAATCCTCAGCCGCTTCCGCGATCCACTTGCCCTGCTCCGCGCTGAACGCGGACGCCTGCGGGAATCTCGCGACGACCGATTGCATCGCCGCGTCGCCGGTCTTGCCCGCGATGTATTCCGCAAGTTGCCGCGCGACATTCGCGATTTTGCCCGCCTGCACGCGCAGCCGGTGATCCGCCATGCCGCCGGTAACCGTGTAGCGGTTCTCGACGACGTAAAGCCGGTTCATGTTCTGCTCCGGCGAACGGCGTTTTGAAAACGCCCGGATGCCTTCGAGTGTCCCTTCGTCGAAGCCGAGGAAATCGCAGTCGAGCGTGAGGATCGCGTCGGCTTTTTCCACATTCGGAATCGCGCGGAAGCCCGCGCCGAACGACGCCTCGTTCGCCGTGCGCGCTTCGTCGCCGCCGAGCGGCTCGTACTCGGCCCACAGCATCTTCGGGAATTTTTTCGCAACCTCGTCGCGCAGCCGCCGGAACGTCGGCGACGTGAAATGCTCCGTGAGAAACGCGATGCCGCTGCCGTCGCCCGCGTCCTTCGTCAGCGCCTCCAGCGCCGCAGTGAAATCCTTTTCCTCCGCCACCACTCCCGCGTGCCGGAAATGCCGCGAGCGATCCGGATCGTACAGATCGAGCAGCGAGGACTGGCTGTGAATGTCCGTCGCGCCATTGCTCGCCGGGTGAAAAGGATTGCCCTCGACCTTCGTCGGGCGGCCGTCGTACGTGGCGACGACGAGCGGCTGCGCTCCGCGGCGGTGCGGACGCGAAGTCGCGTAGAAAATCGGTTTGCCCGGCACGTTCCACTCCACACCGCGTGAAAAGGGGACGAGGTTCTTTTCCTCACGCCGACAGGCACTGAGCGAAAGACCCGCGAGCGCGGCACTCGCGGCCATGTACTTCATGAAGCCGCGGCGGCTCGTCTCGGAATCGATCTCCGACGCTCCCTCGGGAAATTCGCGCGCGACCCAAGTTTTGAATTCCGGCGTCTCCGCGACCTGGCCCAGGCTGCGCCAGTATTGCGGGCCGGTCTGCTTTTCCTGCGGGTGATTAAGGATGCGTTTGCTCATCGGTGGCAGCCAGCGCAATTGCTGACGGGCGGATTCACTCCGCGCTGGTTTTTGAGTTCGTTGCCGAGATCGAGCTGCGCCTGCTGCTTGCTCTCCTTGCCCTTCGGTGTCGCGGTCCAGCCGAGATCGGTGACTTTGTCCAGCGGGCGCAATCCCGATTCCGGAGCCCGATGGCAGTCGAGGCAAAATTTCATCGCGTGCGACTCCGCGTGATAGACCTCCTCCATCTGGTCCACGCGCCCGTGGCAGCTCACGCAAGACACGCCGCGATTGATGTGCACCGAGTGGTTAAAATACACGTAGTCGGGTGCCTTGTGGACCTGCACCCACTGCACCGGCTCCCCGGTTTCCCAAGCCTTCCGCAGCGGCGCGAGCTTCGGGTTGTCCTTCTGCACCTGCGAGTGGCAGCTCATGCAGACCTGCGCTGACGGGATGTTCGAGTGCGCCGCCGTCTCCACGAAACTGTGGCAGTAGATGCAACTCACCCCCAACTGCCCCGCATGAATCTTGTGCGAAAACGGAATCGGCTGCGCGGGCTGGTAGCCGACGCGCGTGTACTTCGGCGTCCAATAGTACCAAAATGCGCCGAATGCACCGGTCGCCAGAGCGCCGAGCACGAGCGCGATTTTCAGGGGAACCAAGTTGCTGCCGCGAGGAAAAATCTGGGGCATATCCTCAGGCTGGGAATGGGATGCAGACGATTTTCAAGGTGGTTCGGCTGAAGGGCGTGTACAGTTGAAGAGCGGCGACTTTGGGGAAATTGCGAAATTGATGCAAGGCCTTTGTGAAAATTTTCACAAGCATGGTTTCGCGGCTCCGTTCCACCTTTGAAAGTGCGGCCCCACGGCAGCGAACTGCGGCTCGTGGAAAATGATTGATGCCATTCTAGCGAGACGCTACCTGTGGCTTTCTATGAACATCACCAAGCTCCTCCTCGCGGGCATCTTCGCCCTCGTGACTGTCACCGCCAATGCCGAGACCTGCTGCGAAAAAGCCAAGGCCGCCGGCAAGGAATGCGCTCACAAGTGCTGCGTCGAAGCCACGAAAGAAGGCAAGGTCTGCAAGAAGTGCAATCCCGACAAATAAGGGACTCGCTTCGGTAATCCCAAAACATGAACAAGCCGGCCTCGCGAGGGGCCGGCTTGTTTATTTTTTACTGGAACCTGTGCGTACCCCCCTCGGCGCGCGGAACGATGACACCCGCAACCTCCAGCATCGCTGGCGCTGGAACTGCTCCACAGGACTGCAATCTCCATCCTTATGCTCTGGTTCTGCTCCGGTCACTTTGCCGCCACCTGGCTCGTCTGCCTCACTTTGATCTTCCGCTTTCATTCGACTGCAGAGCGCCCGCTCGCCTTCATCGTTTGCGCATTGATCCTTTGGCCCGTGCTCCTCGAATTGCTCCCGCTGCGCGGTTACTTCGCCCTCAAGCGCGTGACGCTCGACCGCCTCAAAGCCCGCGTGCATCGCGGTGAACTCAAGAAAGCCGTCGTGTTCGCATTCGGCTTTTGCACCAGCATCCTCGCCGCGGCGGGGATCGGCGTCGCCGCGTGGGGCCTCGGCCTGCTCGATGGTTGGTTTGGAAAAATCGACCGTCTCGCCGCACTGCCCACCATCGCGTGGCTGCCGATCACCTTTTTGCTCTGGGTCGTGCCGCCCGTGGCTGCTGTCGCCATGCTCGCCGGAAAATCTGCCGCCGGGAAAGACTCACGCTCCGGACGAACGCACGGCTCAGTCCACGCTTGATCTGATTTTTTACCGCAAAAATACCGCAGCCACCGCCAGCGAGTGCCAGCGGTGGCTGCTTTTTTTAGCGGGAATTCACCACCGCTGCACAAGCCCCGGCATCACAGCCCGGAGCCCGGCGTCAGCGTCGCACGCTGCTCCGCGTCCTTGTAAATGATGTCCTTGTACGTCGCACCGGCGGGAATCATCGGCAGCACATGCTCGGAGTACGGCACCATCACTTCGAGCAGGCACGCCGTCTTCTGCGCGAGGAACCACTCCATCGCCGCGGCGAGATCCTTCTTGTGCGACACGCGCTTGCTCGGGATGTCGAAGCCCTCGCAGATTTTTTGGAAGTCCGGGTAAATCTTCGTCATGTCCGGCACCTCGCGCTTTTCATCCGAAAATGTGCCGAGGAACGTGTGCCCGCGGTTCGATTTGAAAAAGCGATCCTCCCACTGCACGACCATGCCCAAGTGCAGGTTATTTAGCACGAGCGCCTTTGCCGCGATGCCCTCGACTCGCGCACACGCGAGTTCCTGGATGTTCATCACGAAGGAACCGTCGCCATCAATGTCGATTACTTCCTTGTCCGGCCGCGCCACCTTCGCTCCGATCGCGCTCGGGTAGCCGTAGCCCATCGAACCGAGCCCGAGGCTGCTGATGAGCGTCCGCGGCTCGTCGAAATTGTAAAACTGCGCCGCCCACATCTGGTGCTGCCCCACGCCGGTCGTGATGATCGCCTCGCCCTTCGTCATCTTGTAAAGCTGCTCGACCACGTACTGCGGCTGGATCGCATCCTCCGTGTCCTCGTAGTAAAATGGGAATGCCTTTTTCCATTCCATGATCTGCGCGCGCCACGGTGCGTAGAGCGCGTAATCGCCCGCCTTCTTCCGCTCGTAGCCCGCCTTCGCGAGCAACGCATTTGCCCGGATCAGCGCGTCCTTCACGTCGCCGAGCATCGGCAGTTTCACCACCTTGTTCTTGTTGATCTCAGAGCTGTCGATTTCGAGATGCACGATCGTCCCGTGTGCGCAGAAAGCCTCAAGCTTGCCCGTCACGCGGTCATCGAAACGCACGCCAAACGCGAGCAGCAGATCCGCTTCATTCGCCGCATTGTTCGCGTACACCGTTCCGTGCATGCCGAGCCATTTCAGCGAAAGCGGATGCGTCTCCGGGAAGCAGCTCACGCCCATCAGCGTCGTCGTCACGGGGATCTGCGTGCGCTCGGCAAACTCCAGCAGCTCCGCGTGCGCCTCGCCGCTGATGATGCCGCCGCCCACGTAGAGCATCGGCTTCTGCGACTGCCGGATCAGCCCGATGAGTTCGTTCAGCTCCGCATCGCCCACACGCACGACGGGATTGTAGCCGCGCAGTTTCACCTCCGTCGGCCACACCGGCTGCGAAGTGCCCACCTGGATATTCTTCGGAATGTCAATCAGCACCGGCCCCGGACGCCCCGTCTGCGCAATGTAAAAAGCCTCCTTCACGATGCGCGGAAGGTCGCGGATGTCCGTCACCAGATAGTTGTGCTTCACGATCTGCGCCGTCACGCCGAACACATCCGTCTCCTGAAATGCGCCCTTGCCGATCATGTGCTGCGGCACCTGCCCGGTGATCGCCACGAGCGGCGTCGAGTCGAGAAAAGCGTCCGCGATCCCCGTCACGAGATTCATCGCACCCGGCCCCGAAGTCGCCATCACCACGCCCGCCTTGCCCAGCGCACGCGCATAGCCCTGCGCCGCAAACACGCCGCCCTGCTCATGCCGCGGCAGGATCGTGCGGATTTTTTTCGAGCGCGTGAGCGCCTGGTGCATCGCCATGCTCGCGCCGCCGGGATACGCGAAAATCGTCGTCACGCCTTCGCGTTCGAGCGCCTCGACGAGGATGTCCGCCCCGCTCATGGTCGGTCCGAGTTCGCCCTTTGCAGGAGAGCTTTGCGTCGCAGGAATCGTGGGTGTGCTCATGGTTTGGCTTGGAAAAATGAACCTCGACCCTAGCCACGGCCACGGCCCGCGGCAAGCAGCTTTCCAGCGCCGGAGCGTGCTCGCCGGGAAAGTGTTCACCCGCGCCCCTTCCGTGTTGGAGGTTGAATGTTCGATGTCGGATGTTGGATGTTTCCCGCCTTGCTCCATACCATCCAACCCGAATCCCACGGCCCGCTCGGCGCGCCGATGACGCGCGCCATCGAGTCGTGCGTCCACTGCGGCTTCTGCCTCGCCGCCTGCCCGACTTACCGCGAACTCGGCCAGGAAATGGACACCCCGCGCGGCCGCATCGTCCTCATGAAGCAAGTCCTCGAAGGCACGCTCCCGCTCGCCGACGCACTGCCGCATGTGGACCGCTGCCTCGGCTGCCTCGCGTGCGAGCCCGCGTGCCCGAGCGGCGTGGCATACCGCGACCTGCTCTCACCCTTCCGCGCGCTCGCGGAGAAAAAGCGGCACCGCACCTTCATGGAACGCATCCGGCGATGGCTCGTCTCCTCGATGCTTCCACATCCTTCGCGCTTCCGCATCGCGGCGTGGATGGGAAAATTCGCACGCGAATTTGCGCCGCTGTTTCCGAAATCCTTCCGCGCGATGCTCGCCCTCATTCCGGAAAATGTCCCGCCCCGCGAGTGGTGGCCCGAGGTCACGCCAGCCATCGGCAAACGCCGCGCCCGCGTCGCGCTGCTCACCGGCTGCGCGCAACGGGTGCTCGCGCCGGACATCAATACGGCAACGATCGAAGTGCTCGCGCGCAACGGCATCGAGGTCATCGTCCCGCGCGCACAGGCCTGCTGCGGCGCGCTCGCGTGGCACGTCGGCGATCTCGGCTCCGCGCAGAAATTCGCGCGCAGAAATCTCGCCGCATTTCCCGATGACGTGGACGCGATCCTCACCAACGCCGCCGGCTGCGGCTCCGGGATGCACGAGTATCACCTCATCCTCGCCGGCACCGAGCTTGCCGATGCTGCGGAAAAATTCCGCCACCGCGTGCTCGACGCCGCCATCTTCCTCGCGCGCCTCGGCGAGCTCGCGCCGATTCCCGATTCCGGAAAAGCGACGCGCATCGCCGTCCACGACGCGTGTCATCTTCTGAACGCACAAGGCATCCGCGACGAGCCGCGCGCGCTGCTCGCCGCGATCCCGCGCGCGGAAATCGTGAACCTCCCCGACCCGCACCTCTGCTGCGGCAGCGCCGGCACCTACAATCTGGATCAGCCCGAGATCGCCGCCAGCCTCGGCACCGCGCGAGCGCGCACGATTATCGAAGCGCGCTCCGACATCGTCGCCACCGGCAACATCGGCTGCCTCACACAGCTCCAGCTCCACCTCGCAAAACTCCGCGCGGAAATCCCCATCCGCCACACGATGCAAATCCTCCGCGACGCGTATCGTGCGAATCACTCAGCGCAATCGCAGCGCGAGCGATCTGCCTCGGGGTAGGGTTGGCGTCCCGCCCGCCGTGCCGCGCGTCCCGCGCGACACCCGGCGGATGATCACAGGCATTCCCGTGCGCCAGAGATGTTCGGATGTTTTCCGCGGGACGCGAAAGACGGCAGGCGGGACGCCCACCCTACCCGATCCACGCCTGTCCGTGTCGCACACCGGATCTTCCCATGCACGACGAACGCGACCGCCTTCGCGCCCCTACTTTTTCCGAAACTCCCCGCTCCGCGCCTCGATCATCTTGCCGACGAAACTCGTGTCGTATTTCCCGCGCACAAAATCCGGGTCGTGCATGATCGTCTGCTGAAATGGAATCGTCGTCTTCACCCCGCGGATGATGTATTCGCTCAGCGCGCGCCGCATCCGCGCGATCGCATTTTCCCGCGAAGTGCCCATCGCGATCACCTTCGCGATCATCGAATCGTAGTATGGCGGCACCGTGTAGCCCGCGTATGCGTGCGAATCGATCCGCACCCCGCGCCCGCCGGGCGCGTAGTAGAGTTCGATTTTCCCCGGCGAGGGCTGGAAATTGTGGTACGGATCCTCCGCATTCACGCGGCATTCGATCGCGTGGTATTTCAGCTTCGCATGGCGCACGTACTTCGAGAGCGGCTCGCCCGCCGCGATTTTGATCTGCTCCTTCACGAGGTCCACGCCGTAAGCCTCCTCGGTGATGCAATGCTCCACCTGGATGCGCGTGTTCATCTCCATGAAAAAATAGTTCCCCTTGCTGTCCATGAGACACTCGATGGTGCCCGCGCCGACGTAGCCGACTTCCTTCGCGAGCTTCACGCAGTCCGCCCCCATGCGTTCGCGGATCGCTTCGGTCATGATCGGCGACGGCGTCTCCTCGATGATCTTCTGGTTCCGCCGCTGCATCGAGCAATCGCGCTCGCCGACGTGGACCACATCGCCGTGCATGTCCGCCATGATCTGAAATTCGATGTGGTGCGGATTTTCGATCAGCTTCTCAAGGTACACCGCACCGTTGCCAAACGCCTTCTCCGCCTCCGCGCGCGCCGCGCGGAATCCCTGCACGAGCGAACCGTCATTGTGCGCCGGGCGCATTCCTTTGCCGCCGCCGCCGGCCGTCGCCTTGATCATCACCGGGTAGCCGATCTTCCGCGCGATCACCATCGCCTCCTTTTCAGTCTCCACGATGCCGTCGCTGCCCGGCGTCACGGGCATTCCCGCACGCCGCGCCGTGTCGCGCGCAGTGTTCTTGTCGCCCATCGAGCGGATCGCCGCGGGCGGCGGCCCGATGAATTTGATGTTGCAGCTCGCGCACACCTCCGCGAAGTGCGCGTTCTCGCTCAGGAATCCGTAGCCCGGATGAATCGCATCCGCATCGCCGACCTCCGCCGCGCTGATGATGCGGTCAATTTTCAAATAGCTCTGATTGCTCGGCCCCGGCCCGATGCAAATCGCCTCGTCCGCGAGCTGCACATGCAGCGAATCCACATCCGCCTCCGAGTACACGGCGAGCGTCTTGATGCCCTGCTCCTTGCAGGCGCGGATGACCCGCAATGCGATTTCGCCGCGGTTCGCGATGAGGACTTTTTTGAACATTTTCGATTTTGGATTTTCGGTTTTCGACTTTGGGCGCGTGCTCCGTCGGCGGAGCTGCCAATCGGAAATCCCGCAATCGAGAATCGAGAACTGCGCTACTTCGGCACGATGCGGAACAGCGCCTGCCCGAACTGCACAGGCTTGCCATTTTCCGCGACGATCTCGGTGATGGTGCCGCGCGCATCCGCCTTGATTTCGTTCATCACTTTCATCGCCTCGATGATGCAGACGACCGTGTTCTCATCCACATCCTGCCCGACTCGCACAAACGCCTGCGCATCCGGCGACGGCGATCCGTAGAAAGTGCCGACCATCGGCGAAGCGATGTCCTTGATTTTGTCGTTCACGACCGGCGCGCCTGCCGCCGCGGCCGGTGCGGCGATGGGCGCGACCGTCTGGGCCAGGGGTGCCGCGTGGTGGATGACTGGCTGGAAGTCGTTCCCTTTTTTCAGGGTGATCTTGAATCCTTCGCTCTCCATCTTGAAGACGGAGAGGTCATTTTTCCTCATGAGCGCAATGAGCTCTTTGATTTCTTTTAAGTCCAAGGTGTGAGGTTTTTTGGTTGTGAAGCGGCGGATGCTACGGGCTGCGCGGAAAGCGGGTCAACTGCGCTTTTCCAAACCGCCCAATCCTCGACGGACAGTCCGCGGCCAAACGGCTACTTCCGCGCCTCGGGTGTCACGCTGAGTTCGACGCGCTGGCCTTCCCGCTCGACGATCATCTTCACCGGCTGCCCAATTTTCACCGCGTCGAGCGCGTACGTGTAGTCGTAGATGTTCGCGATTTTCTGCGCGCCGAATTCCACGATCACGTCGCCGCCACGCAGCCCGCCCTTCTCCGCCGGGCTGCCGCCGCGGACGCCGCTGAGCTTCACGCCTTTCACTTCGGTCGCGTAGTCGGGGATGCTGCCGAGGTAGGCGCGCATCGTGTCGCGTCCCCCGCCCTGCTCCTTGCGCTCGACGCGCGAAAAATCGGGCCGCTCCGGCGCACTCGCGATGTCCTGCACGATGGCGCTGGCAAACTTCGCAATGCGCGCGAGGCCGTCGTAGTCGAGCTTGTCCGCGGTGTCGGTCGGGCGGTGGTAGTCGTCGTGCGAACCGGTGAAGAAATTCAGCACCGGGATGCGCTTCGGGTAGAAGCTCGTCACGTCGGTCGGCAGATACGGATCCTCCTGCAGTCCGAGCTGAAAGCCCGCCGCCACGTTGCGCTTTTCGAGCAGGCGGGGCCACGCCTTCGAGGAGCCGACGGCCTGCATCGTGAGCTTGTTGGCCTTCAGCCGTCCGACCATGTCGAAGTTGATGTACGCCGCGACTTTCGCGAGCGGCACGGGCGGCTTCTCGACAAAGGAATTCGATCCGATGAGCCCGATCTCCTCGCCGCTCCAGAGTGCGAAAATGATCCCGCGCTTTCGCTTCAGCAGCGCAACGGGTGTCTGAATGACGCCAGCGCCCGTGCTCACGGAAGTCGAGCCCGTGTATGGCTGCGCGAGCGCCGCCGCAATCTCTATCACCGCTGATGTGCCGCTGGCGTTGTCGTCCGCACCGGGGTGGATTTTCCCCTCCTCGCCCTTGCGCGCGAGCGAAGAGTTTCCATTTCCAAGTCCAAGATGATCGTAGTGCGCGCCGACGATGATCCACTCGTCCGTCTCGCCGGGGATGCAGCCGACGACGTTGCGATCGGTCTTGTGAATGTGCTCCACCGCGGCCGCGAGTTTCACCCTCACCTTCGGCAGCACGAAGCCGCCCTCTGCGTGCGGGTTCTCGCTGTCGAGCGCCTTCTGCAAGTCCTTCAGATTTTTTCCACCCGGCGAGAGGAGCGCGGCAGCGGCGTTTGCGCTGATCGACATCGCGACGATGCCGCTGCCCGCGCTGCTGCCGTCGCCCGTGAGCGGGAGAAGCTCGCCGGCATTCGGCGAGTTCGGCCCCGTCACGACGAGCACCGCCTTCGCGCCGCGCTCGCGTGCCATCATCGCCTTGTAGCGCAGGCCGGAGTAGCGGTTGAGATGCGCGCGGCGCGCGGGCTCCACGTCCTCCGGCACGTAGCGGAGGATGAGCACAATCTTGTCCTTCACATCGAGCCCCTCGTAGCTGTTGTAGCGCTGCTGCCCCGCGCCCTCCGGCACGCTGAGTCCGTAACCCGCGAATACGACCTCACCCTCGGCCTCGCCATTGTCGCTGAAAGCAAGAGGGCGGAAATCCTTCTCGAGCGCCTGCGCCTCGGCGGTCGCGCCGATCACTTCGAGCCTCGATTTCTCCGCGATGACTCGTTCGCCCGCGTTGAAATCGAACGGCATGAAAAACGATTTCTGCCCCGGCAGCGGCTGCAGTCCCGCCTTCGCCAGATATTCGCCGAGCCAGTCCGCGGCGAGCTTCGCGCCCTCGCTTCCCGTCGCGCGGCCGGCGTGCGCGTCATCCGCGAGCAGGCCGACTTCGAGCTTCATGTCCTCCGCGGAAATCTCCGGCTTCAGCGCGTGGTCGCCGATGGTCGGCCCTTTCGTAGCCGACGACGAAAGGCGGAGGGCGGTCTTCTCCCCGCCGTGCGGATTCTCCCCGGCGTTTTGATCAGCCCGCGTTGTTTCCCCCGCAGCAACGCGCTTCGGCGCTTCCCCGATCGCCTTCAGCGCCTCCGCGTCATTCCAGTCCGCGAGGAAAATCTGCGACTTGGTATCCACCGTCCGCCCGCTCGCCCACGAGAGCTTTTTCCCATCCGGCGAAAACACGGGCAGGCCGTCGAAGCCCGCCGTGAACGTCACCCTCACCGGCTCGTGCGTGCCCTCCGTGTCCACGAGGAACAGCTCGAAATTTTCAAACCCGAGCTTGTTCGACGTGAAGATGAGATACTTCCCGCTCGGGTGAAAATACGGCGCCCACGACATGCACTTGAAGTCCGTGATGCGCCGCTTGTCGCTGCCATCCGTGGCCATCGTCCACACATCGGCGACCATCCCGCTCTCGTCGAAATGCCGCCACACGATGCGCTTCCCATCCGGCGAAAAGAACGGCCCGCCGTCGTAGCCCGGCGCCTCGGTGAGCCGGCGCACGTTCGAGCCGTCGGCATTCATGAGGTAGATGTCGCCCCACCACGCCGGATCCTTGTCGTAGCGCGCGCGCTGCTCGGGCGTGAGTTTCTCCAGCGGAAAAGCCGCTCGCAGCGAGCAGAAGACGATCTGTTTTCCATCCGGCGAAAACGATCCCTCCGCATCGTAGCCCGGTGATCTCGTGAGATTCACGATCTGCGTGCCGTCGGTCTTGCAGGAGAAAATATCCATCGTCGCATCGTAATCCCACGAGTAGCGCCGCTGCTTCCCGCTCGCGCGCATTTCGAGTTCCGCCTTCTGCTTCGCCGCCGCCTCCGCATCCTCATGCGTGCTCGCGAAGATGAGCCGATCCGTCCCCGGCTGGAAAAACGCGCACGTCGTCTTGCCCATGCCCGGCGAGACGCGCCGCGAATCGCCGCTCTCCAAATCGAGCGTGTAGATCTGGTAAAATGGATTCTCCGCCTCGCGTTCGCTCTGAAAAATCAGCCGCTTCCCATCCGGCGAAAAGTATCCTTCACCGCTCCGTTTTCCCTCGTAGATGAGCTGCCGCGTGTTCTTCAAAAAACGCGACTCTTTCGCCACCTCACCATCCGCCGCGAAACCAGAAACCGAAAAGACCGCGAGCAAAAACAGGGTTCGGAGAAACATGCCCGCGACGATGCTCTCCCGCCCCTGCCCGCGCAAGCAGAGCCTCCACTCCCGGTGGCGGCGCTCTTTTGACCGCACCGGCCTACTTCACCTTCACGACCTGCAGGCTCTCGATCTGAAACCACGCCTCGCCTTTTCCCGACCGAAGTTCCGCGACAAGGATTGTCTCGCCGCCGCCATCGAATTCAAACCCGATCTCCTGCCACGCGGCGCTGCCCGTGAGGCCGTTCGCACCCTTGCGTTTGCCGCCGCTGATGCGCAGGCCCGCACCCTCGCCCGTCTCGTCCCCGCCCTCGACGCCCACAGTCTTCACCATCGCCTCGAAGCGGTAGCGCCCCGGCTCCAGCGCGACCGTGCGCCGCCACGATGCCGCCGCAGTCCCGTCCGCGCGGATGTGCAGGCACGGCTTGCCGTCCGCGTTCTGCTCGTCGAGACCGCCGCCGCCCTGCGCGTTCCACTGCTTCGGCCCGAGATTGAAAACATTGTGCACCCACTCGATCGGCTTCGGCATGTCGCCAAATTGCTTCCCGATCGAGGTGAGCCGCGCGGCCACGCGGCTGCGCGCGCCAGCGATCTGCCCCTCGTAATCCTTCCCCCACTGCGGATTCGCCCGCGTCAGCGCCTCCTTCACTTTCGCGCCCTGCGCGGTAATGCGCGCCTCCCAGTCCACCGGCTTCAGAATGGTTTCGTAGATGGCCTTCGCGACCTTCGGATAGTGCGCCTTCCACTCGGGATTGCTCCACACCGCTCCGCCCACGAGCGAACCGGGATCGCGCACCACCGGCCAATTTGCATCGCCGTAGATCTGATCGATCCCGTGGATGAAGAAGCTCGCCTTCCCCGTCTTCGAATCAAAGTACACGCGGTAGTTGTTCCGGTTAAAATTATACCCGTCCCAGTGCGTGAGAAAGACCTCCATCGCGAGGAAGCGCAGGTACTCATCCACATCGAGCCGCTCGCTCACTTTCTGCCAGCGCACCTTCGCGTCGCCCTCCTTGCACGCCGCGGCCAGCTCTTTCAAATCGCGCTTGTCCGACTTGTCCCCGCCCTGCTGCTTTTCGAGATCGCCATCGATCTCCGCGATGAAATGTCCGTCGTACAGCGACCCGTCCGTCTTCTCGTAAAAGTAGCTCAGGAAATCCTTCGTGAAGCTCTCCTTGAAAAGATACAGCCCCACGTCGCGCCCGGCCCATTTCACGATTGCGTGCGTGCAGCGCGACGCCGGCACCTGCGCGGCGCGCGCCATCTCGCCGCCGATGAATTCATTCAGCAGACTCCCATCCTGCGCGCCGTTGTTGAGGTGGAATTTTTCCATCCCGTGAAACCGCTCCGCGCCCTTGAATTTGTGCAGGCTCACCGTCAGCCCCGGCTTTTGATCCGGCCCTTGGAAACTCCCCGCCGCGCCCTTCAGCTTCACGGCGACATCCCTGTATTCCGTCTTCTTCCCGTCGGGCGCGGTCTCGATCATCGTGCATTCCGCGTAGCGCCGGTTGTCCTTCTTCAGATTCTCCCACTCCTCGGGTTTGAAAGTGAACTCCAGATGCACAACCGGCCCGGCGAAAAATGCGTCCGCGTGCTTGTGATGCTTCTCCTTTTTCCCGAGCACCGCCGGCTCCGGCAAAATCTTCGCCACGGGAATCGGCTGAGGGGGCGCGGCCGGCACCGGCGGATTTTGCGCGCAGAGAAAATGCGCCGCGCAGAGTGCGAGCAGCGTCGTGGAGGAAATGGTGGGGAGTTTTCGTTTCATGGGAGCTTCGCGACGTCGAGACAGACGAGCTTGTTTTCACTGCGCAAAAAGAGCCGGCGCTCCGCGAGCACCGGCGCGGCCCAGCACGGGTAGGTGAGGCCGGGCACCTGCCAGCGCGAGACCTCCTCGACCTTTTCCGTGTTCGGTTTGAAAAGCCCGAGCAGCCCCGCTTCGCCGAGCGCGAACAATTTTCCATTCGCAAAAATCGTCGAGCCGCGGCCGAAGACATTCGGCGGCGCTTCGCCGGCGCGGAGCTTCGAGTGGCTCGCGTTCGGCCAGCCCTCGCGGCGCTCCCACTTCACTTTGCCCGTCGCCAATTCCACGCAGCGGAAAACTCCATCCGGCTCGTTGCGACCGCTGAAGGCAAAAAGGTGTCCCGCGACGAGGCTCGGCTGCGACCAGTGCATCTCGAGCGCGAGGCTGCGCCACACCTCGTCCACGCCTTTGCCATCCGGCCGCACGCGCAATACCACCGAACCCGAACGGTAATACGCGGAGGAAATGAAAATCAGATCGCCGCTCACGACCGGCGTCATCGCATTCACCGTCTCCTCGCGCGGCGAGCGAAACCAAAACGAAAACTGGTGCACACCCGTCGCCGGATCGAGCGAGATGAGACCCTGCCGCGTGACGGTGAGCGCGTGGCGGCGACCGTGGATCGTCGCGAGCACCGGCGTGCAGTAGCTCGCCATTTTTTGAAACGCGGGATGCCCCGTGTCCCATTTCACAAACGGCTCGCCCGGCCACCCGTGCATCAGTGCGCCGTCCCACGTCTTCGCACCGCCGTTTTGCCAGAGCGTCTTGCCGGTCGAAGCGTCGAAGGCGACAATGTTCGAGTCCGGCTGTCCGCCGACTTGCACGATCAGTTTTCCATCTTCCAAAACCGGCGAACTCCCGACGCCGAAAAACGCCGGCGGAACGTCGAACTCAGTTTGCGTCGCGCGCGACCACAGCGGCTTGCCGGTCTTCACGTCGAAGCACGCCAGCGTGCCCTCCGCGCCGAAAGTGAAGCAGCGCTCCGCCGTGAGCAGCGGCGAATTGCGCGGGCCGTTGTTAAAGCCAAACGGATCCTCGTAGCGCGTCGGATATTTCGCCGTCCATTTCGTCGCGCCGGTCGCCGCGTCCATCGCGTCCACGATCTCATCGCCGCCGATGCGATGATGCAGCACGAGCACGCCATCGCGCACACTCGGCGCGCCGTAGCCCGTGCCGATGTCCCTTTGCCAGACCACGCTCAGCCCGCCCTCGGGAAAACGATCGAGCAGCCCGGTTTCCGTCGAAGTGCCATCGCGATTCGGCCCGAGAAATTCCGGCCAGTCCGCGGCGGATGCGAGGCAACATCCGAGAAAAACAGCGGCACAGCGCAGAAGGAAAAAAATCATGACGCGGACGGATATGCGCAAAGCCGCGCGTGGCCAAGCCTGTGTTCGCGCACGGGACTTGAGGCTGGCAGCCTTCCATTTTGAACCACGGAGGTTCACAAAGGTCGCACAGAGGAATCACGGAGGCTCCGTGTACGCCTCTGTGCTCCTCTGTGGTTTCGACCTTCCGTTTCCAATCCAGACACCACCTTGAGGCTGGCTCACATGTGGTGCGCGTGTAGCGTGCGCGCATGTTTCTCCGCAAAATGTGCGCAACCGCCATGCTCGGTCTGCTCGCGATTTTTTCCGCCCGCGCGGCGGGACCGGCGGTGCAGGACGCGGTGATCGTGGATGCGGCGACCGAGGAGATTTTGCGCGGCGCGCAAAGGTGGCTCGCGGCGAAGCAAAATGTGAACGGTTCGTGGAATGCCGGCGACGCGCGGCGCGGCGAGCATCCCGTGGCGATGACGGGCTACGTGCTCCTCGCCTTCATGGCCACGGGCAATCTGCCCGAGGAAGGCGAGTACGCGAAGCAGGTGAAAGCCGGACTGGAATTCCTGCTCGAGAGCATCGGCGCGGATGGCCAGTACCGCGGCGTGGATGGATCAAAATACATGTACAATCACGGCATCGCGACCATCGCGCTCGGCGAGCTGTACGGGCAATCGCGCAACCCGATCCTCCGCGAAAAACTCCAGCGCGCGATCCGCCTCATCGTCACGACGCAGAGCGAGCGCGACCGCAATAAGGGCGGCTGGCGCTACCAGCCGCGGCCCGGCGATGCGGATATTTCCGTGACCGTGCTGCAAGTCGTCGCGCTCCGTGCCGCGAAAAATGCGGGCCTCGACGTGCCGCAGCAGACGATTGATGACGCGGTGGACTACGTGCGGCGCTGCTCGGTGCCGGGCGGCGGCTTCGCGTACCAGGCCGGGCAGGCGGGCGCGGGTTTTTCGCGGACGGCGGCGGCGATTTATTCGCTGCAAGTCTGCGGCCACTACGAAGACCCGCTCGTGAAGCCCGCCAGCGAATGCCTTTTCGGGCGCATCCACGAACGCCGCTTCTGGACCTACGGCGCGAACTACGCCGCGCCCGCGCAATACATGATCGGCGGCGACACGTGGCGGCGCTGGTACGATCTCATGAAAGGTGAACTGATCCCCAAAGTGCAGCGCAACGGCGACCAGTGCTCATGGGACGATCGCGAAGTCGGCAACATCTACGCGACTGCGTGCCACACGACGATCCTCGCGATGCCGTGGCACTGCATCCCGCTTTACCAGCGGTGATGCGCGGGCGTTTGAAAATGTGGAGCCTCCTCGCGCCGGTCGCTGCGCTCGCGGTGAATGCGCACGCGGGCACGGTGCTCACGGTGGATGGCGCGCTGCTCGAGGGCGAACTGAGCATCGACCACGGCCTCGTCGTGCGCGCTTCCCCGGCAGTGAAAGTTCCCTTCTCATCGATCCTGCGCGCGAGGTTCGCGGCGGCGGAAGCCACGCTGCCACCCGGCCTCGCGCTCGTGAATGGCGCGCGGATCGCGGGCGCATTTTCGCCGCTGGGCGAAGCAGTCGTGAAAATCGAAGCGAAGCGCATCGCGATCCCGGCGACGGAAATCGCCTGGGCGATCTACCAGCCGATCCCGCGGACGATTGCGGTGCAGGTGCCGCGCGGAAAGACAGGCGCGCTGTTGCCAACCGGCGATTTTTTTGAAGGCACGATCCGCGGCGGCGATGCGGCGACGGCGAAAGTCGTGAACCCGATCTTCGGTCCGCGCACCTTTGCCGCGCGCCAGATCCTCGCGCTCGTGCTCCGCGAAGTGCAGCCGCAGCCGGCGGCATTCGAGGTGGTCGCGCGCGATGGCAGCATCTATCCGGCGCTCGATGTGAGCGCGGGCGACAGCGCAGGCATCACGCTGCGGCATCCCTTTTACGACGGCCTCCGCGTGCCGTTCGGGGACCTCATCGAGATCCGCGCCAGCGCCTCGCGGATGCGGCCGCTCGACGCGCTCCCACCGACGCGCGTGGATCCCGCGCCGGGCCGCGATGCGGCGAAATGTTTTTCCGCGAATCGCACGCTCGACGGCGGCGCGCTGAAACTCGGCAGCCGCGCCGTGCCCGCGGGATTCGAGTGCGCGGCGGGCGCGACGGTGTGGTGGAAACCGCCGCCGGGCTCAGGCACATTTTTCGCGCTCGTCGCGGCGAACGCGGACACGCCCGCGGGACAGCGCCTCACTTTCACCGTGTACGCCGATGGAAAAATCGCGGGCCGCAGCACCCCGCTCGCCGCGGGCGATCCCGCCGCGGCGCTGCGCTGCGCGGTGCCGGGCGCGGAAAGTCTCGCGCTGCGCATCGACGGCACGTCCGGCACCGGCACTTGGGCCGAACCGATGTTGCTCCGCCGCTGAAATCCGCCATCCTTTTCCACCCCCGATCCATGTTTGCAAAATCCCCCCTCGCTCTCTTCGCCTCAGCCGCCGTCTTCGCCGCAAGTCTGCTCCCCGCACAGACCGCGCCGGAATTTTCCGCGCCGGAGGAAATCGCGCCGGGGATTTTTCAAGTCGGCGCGGTGCGCCTCGACAAAAATATGCGCACGGTCACTTTCCCCGCAAAAGTGCAGATGGACGACGGCCTGCTCGAATACCTGCTCGTGACGCCGCAGGGCCCGGTGCACGAAAGCCTGCTCGTGAGCGAAGCCGCGCCGCAGGATGTGCACATGGCGATGCTGCTGCTCGGTGCGAAAAGCATGGCGCAGCCGCAGCCCGGGAAGGAGCCGCCACGCATCGATGCCGAGTACCTCGCGAAGGCTCCGAAGCTCACGGGCGATCGCATTTTCCTCCGCGTAAAATGGACGGACAAATCCGGCAAGGAGCAGACCGCGCCGCCGGAACGCTGGATCGAGCGGAAGATTTTTGCGCCGAAAAAAGAGACCAAAAGTGTGACGGCGGAAGACGGGCCGTGGCTCTACACGGGCAGCTATTTTTACGAAAATCGCTTCATCGCGCAAATGGACGGGACGTTCGCCGCGATGGTCACTTTCCCCGGCGCGCTCATCAATAATCCGCGCACCGGCTCGAACGACGATCATGTGTGGTTTGTCAAACAGGACGCCGTGCCTCCGGTCGGAACGCCGGTGGAATTTTCCATCAAACTCGAACCCGCAGACCAACCCGCCAAATGAAACGCCGCCAATTTCTCGCCACGTCGATCGCCCTCGGATTCGGAGCCGCCGCGTGGACGCGCGCGGCAGATGAGCCGCTGCCGAAGGACGCAAAAAATCTGTCCTTTCGCAACGAGATCAAAGACTCGCTCGAGCGCGGCCTCGCGTGGCTGCGTGCGCAGCAAAATGAGGACGGGAGCTTCGGCAAAGACACGCAGCATCCGGCGCTGAGCGCGCTGCCGCTCGTCGCGTTTCAGCGCGAGCCGTCGGGGCGTTTTGCGCACGCGGATTTTGTCGCGAAGGGCTACGCGTACGTGCGCGGTTTCGCGCAGCCGGATGGCGGCATCTACAACAAGGATGCGGGCCTCGCGAACTACAACACGTCCGTCTGCCTGCTCGCACTCGCCGGTGCGAATGAGCCGAAGGATCTCGATCTTTTGCTGAAAGCCCGCGCGTACGTCGTCGGCCAGCAGGCAAGCGGCATGGCGAAGCCGGAGACGGATGGCGGCATCGGCTACGGCAGCGTCGGCGCGAGCCCGAAGCGCGGGCATCCCGATCTCGACAACACAGTCGTCGCGCTCGAGGCCCTGCGCGCCACGAAATACCTCGTCGCCGACAAGCCCGGCGCGAAAGATTTGAACTGGAATGCCGCGATCGAATTCGTGAGCCGCTGCCAAAACCTCCCCTCGCACAACAAGGAAAAGTGGGCGAGCGGCGATGCGCAAAACAAGGGCGGCTTCATCTACTATCCCGGCTCGAGCAACGCCGGCGAAGTCACGCTCGAAGGCGGCGGCAAGGCGCTGCGGAGCTACGGTTCGATGAGCTACGCGGGGCTGCTGAGCTTCATCTACGCGGATGTGAAAAAGGACGATCCGCGCGTGGTCGCCGCCATCGAGTGGCTGCACAAAAACTACACGCTCGACGAAAATCCCGGACTCGAACGCGCGGGCTATTTTTACTACCTGCACCTCATGGCCAAGGGCCTCACCGCCGCGGGAATCACGGAACTGGAAGTCGGCGGGAAAAAATCCGACTGGCGCCGCGACCTCGCGCTGCGACTGATGAAACTGCAGCAGCCGGACGGCTCGTGGCTGAACGAATCGCCGCGCTGGAAGGAAAACAATCCGGTGCTGGTGACGACGTACTGCGCGCTCACGCTGGAGATAATTTACGGGCAGTTGTAAGAAAGGCGTCCTCGCCTGTCACGGCAGCCAAGCCTCCGTCCTGTCCGAACAGCCCGGGGACGGCTGTTCGCTTGGACAGCCGAGACGGCTGGCTTCCGTGCTATGCGCGGCTTTCGTCAGCGAGCCGAGATCGTGGTGCGGAGGACCGCAGTGCCGGGTGCGCTCGGGCTCAGCGTTCGGTTCGTTGCCGTCGCGGGGAGGATGAAAAACTGGCCGGTTTCAAACCGCTCGCCGGCGCATTCCACGGCTCCGGAGAGCACGGTGAAAATCACGCCGTCTGCGCTCGCATCAGCGCGCGGTGCGGAGAGCGACCAGCGCTCGACTCGGAATTCCGCGCACGCAGCCACGGTCTCGCCGTCCATTTTCGCGAGGGCGGGCTCGTGGTCAGCAAAGTCGATCGAGGCGAGCGATTCCGCGACGTGCAGGGCGCGCGGTTTTCCGTCGAGGCCCGTGCGATTCCAGTCGAAGACGCGATACGTGGTGTCGCTGTTTTGCTGGATTTCCACGATGAGGCAGCCCGCGCCGATCGCGTGGCAGCGGCCGCTCGGGATGAACATCGCATCGCCCGCGCGCACCGGCACGCGGTGCAGGAGATCCGCGACGCGGCCCTCGCCGAGCGCGCGCTCGAATTCCTCCCGCGTCGTCCCGCGCCGGAAGCCGGCAAAAAGTTCCGCGCCTTTCGCCGCATCGAGCAGGTACCACATTTCCGTCTTCGGCTCGCCCTTCAGCGACGCCGCGATTTCCGCGGGCGGATGCACCTGCACGGACAGCGTCTCCTGCGCGTCGAGGATTTTCGCGAGCAGCGGAAACCGCGGCGAATCCGGCACGCGCACTCCGAAGACTTCGCCGCGAAATTTGGTCCACAGCTCGTGCAGCGTCGCGCCCGCGAGCGGCCCGCGGCCGACGACACTTTGCGCATCCTCACGATCCACGAGTTCCCAGCTTTCGCCGATG
Source organism: Chthoniobacterales bacterium (assembly GCA_038239865.1). Taxonomy (GTDB): domain Bacteria; phylum Verrucomicrobiota; class Verrucomicrobiia; order Chthoniobacterales; family Chthoniobacteraceae; genus SXWH01. Next base: position 1,748 of record JBBSEI010000074.1, on the reverse strand, counting down.
GGCGCGCCGCCGGGCGCGTGCTTGCCCGGCATTTCCGCGAGGCGATGGCCGCCCCACACGCGCTCCATGAAGAGCGGGCGGAAGGAGAGAGGCGCGGTGAAGGGCATGACCGCCCCGCTCACTTCGCCTTCACCGTCTTCGCCTCGATCTTCCGGTAAAGCGTCGCCATGCTGATCCCGAGCACCTTTGCCGCCTTCTCGCGATTGCCGGAGCTGTGCTTGATCGTCTCCTCGATGAAATGCCGCTCCTGATCGCGGATGAAATCATCGAGCTTTTTCCCGATTGGCATCGCGCCGCCGGGCTTCGTGCCGGACGGACCGTTGAGGAGCTGGGGCGGCAGATCCTTCACGCGGATGAGGTCGTCGTCGCAGAGCGCGCTCGCGCGTTCGATCGCGTTTTCCAGCTCACGCACATTGCCGGGCCAGTCGTAGCCTTGGAGCGTCAGGATGGCCTTCGGCTCGATTTTCAAGACGCGCGGATTGGACCCCGATCCCGGCTTTTTCAGGAAGTGCTGCACGAGCAGCGGGATGTCCTCGGGCCTGTCGCGCAGCGGCGGCAGCTCAATGGGGATCACGGCGAGCCGGTAGTAAAGATCCTCGCGGAACTTTCCGTCCTTCACCTTTGAAAGGAGCGACTCGTTCGTCGCGCCGAGGACGCGGACGTTGATGGACACAGTCTTCGTGTCGCCCACGCGGCGGAGCTGGCGCTCCTGCAGCACGCGCAGGAGTTTCGTCTGCAGCGGCAGTGCCATCGAGTTCACCTCATCGAGGAAAATGGTCCCCCGTTCCGCTTCCTCGAAAAGTCCCGCCTTGTCCGCCACCGCGCCGGTGAAGCTCCCCTTTTTGTGCCCGAAAAGTTCGCTCTCCAGCAGATTTTCTGGCAGCGCCGAGCAGTTGATCGCGACGAAAGGATGATGCTGCCGGCTGCTGTTGAAGTGCAGCGCGCGCGCCACGAGTTCCTTGCCGGTGCCGCTCTCGCCCTGGATGAGGATCGTCGAGTCCGTGTCCGCGATTTTGCGGATGAGATGATACACCTCGTCCATCTTCGGCGAGGTGCCGATGATGTTCTCCGGGTTCGCCGCGCGCTTCACCACTTTCTTCAGCGTGTCGCGCTCCTTCGCCGTGTCGGAAAATTCGATGACATGCTTCACCCGCGCCTGCATTTCGGAAATCTTGAACGGCTTGCGGATGTAGTACCGCGCGCCCTCGGCGATCGCCTTTTCCGCGATCTCCTCGTTCCCCTGCCCGGTCATCAAAATCACCTCGCAGCTCTCCAGCGCCGACTTCACCTGCCGCAGCACCTCGAAGCCGTCCACCTTTCCCATTTTGATGTCGCTGATGACGAGCGCAGGCGCGATCGTCTCGAGCTGCTCGAGCGCCTTCGCGCTGTTCACAAAGGGGAACGTCTCGTGCCCCATCTCCTTGCATGCCGTGACCACGAGTTCGACGATCTGCGGTTCGTCGTCCACGATGAGAATCTTTGCCATAGTTTTGGTGGGTTCAACTGAGAGCGGTCCGCTCTCGAAAATGAGAGTATTGCAGCGGTGAGAGGTGGCAATTCAAATTCGTCCCTCGAAATTGAGAATCCACAAAGCGGAAAACTACGCGGTCGTCGGCATCCCCAGCCGCTTGCGGATGCTGTTCTCAAACTGGAACAGCGGGTGCATAAACGACGCCACCGAATCCGGCAGCAGGTTCGGCCCGCGGGGTCCGTCGGGCGCCGTTTTTTCCAGGAAAAGGAGCGAGCCG
>JBBSEI010000073.1:0-22648 GCA_038239865.1 Chthoniobacterales bacterium | reverse complement strand
GCATCCGGTCGCGCCACGTACCACTCGTACGTCTGCCGGATGCCGTCCTTCAGCGCGATGCGCGGCTTCCACCCGAGAGCGAGCAGCCGCGAACTGTCCATGAGCTTGCGCGGCGTGCCGTCCGGTTTCGTCGTGTCGAAAGTGAGCGCGCCGCTGAATCCGAGCACCTCGCAGATCGTCTCCGCGAGTTCGCGGATCGTCACATCGTCGCCGTAGCCGACATTGATCAGCGCGGGGTCCTCATGATTTTTCAGGAGGAAAACGCAGGCCGCGGCCAGGTCGTCCACATGCAGAAACTCGCGTCGCGGCGTGCCCGTGCCCCACACGACGACTTCCTTCGCGCCAGCCGTTTTCGCCTCGTGGACTTTGCGCAGCAGCGCAGGGAGCACATGCGAATTGTTTAGATCAAAATTGTCGCCCGGCCCGTAAAGATTTGTCGGCATCGCGGAGATGAACTTTTTCCCGAACTGCCGCGCATAGGCCTGACACAGTTTGATGCCTGCGATTTTCGCGATCGCATAGGCCTCGTTCGTCGGCTCGAGCGCGCCCGTCAGCAGTTCGCTCTCGGCGATCGGCTGCTTCGCGAATTTCGGATAGATGCATGAGCTGCCGAGGAAGAGCAGCTTCTCCACGCCGAAATCCGCCGCCGCCTCGATCACGTTGTTTTGGATTTGCAAATTCCACAGCAGAAACTCGACGGGGAAATCACTGTTCGCCTTGATGCCGCCGACCTTTGCCGCGGCGACCGCCACGACCTCCGGCCGCTCCTTTGCAAAGAACGCGCGCACTGCATCGCGCTCGCGCAAGTCGAGTTCGCTGGAGCTACGCGTGAGGAGGTTCGAGTAGCCGGCGCGCTGGAGTTCGCGAAGGATTGCGCCACCCGCGAGTCCGCGGTGACCAGCAACAAAGATGCGTGCGTTTTTCTGCATGAGTCCGCGAGCATACGGTCGCACGGCGAAAAAAGAAAAGGCCCGCGCTCTGCGGCGGGCAGCACCTTGGCTGCGCTGCGGCAACGCCGTATGCCGGAGTTGGAAGTTGAACGCGGGAGGCCGGGAACCGATTCTCGAAAGTCATGCGCGCTCTGCTTCTTATCCTCGACAGCGTCGGCTGCGGCGGGGCACCCGATGCTGCGGTCTATGGCGACGAGGGCGCGGACACGCTCGGGCACATCTGCGAAAACACACCGGGATTTTCCCTGCCTAATCTCGAACGCCTCGGCCTCGCCAGAATCCTGCACCGCCGCGATGCCATCGCACCGCAAGCCTCGTGGGGACGGATGCGCGAGCGCAGCGTCGGGAAAGACACGACGACAGGACACTGGGAAATCGCCGGCGCGGTGCTCGATGAACCCTTCAAAGTTTTCGCGAAATTTCCCGCCGAACTCGTGCGCGCGATCGAGCACGAGGCGGGCGTGGAATTCATCGGCAACTATCCCGCCAGCGGCACGATGATCCTCGATGAACTCGGAGCCGAACATCTCCGCACCGCGAAGCCGATCCTCTACACGAGCGCCGACAGCGTCCTGCAAATCGCCGCGCACGAATCCGTCGTGCCGCGCGCACGCCTGTATGAAATTTGCAAAATCGCGCGCCGCCATTGCGATGCGCTGCGTATCGGCCGAGTGATCGCGCGTCCATTCATCGGCGAGCCTGGAGCGTTCCAGCGCACCGCGGGCCGGCATGATTACGCGATGCTCCCACCGCGCACTGTGCTGGATGCCATCGCGGAATCAGGTCGCACGGTACATGGCATTGGAAAAATCAGCGACATTTTTGCCGGCAGCGGGATCACCGCGAGCATGCCGACCGCTTCAAATGCAGAAGGCATGGCCGCGATCGCGGCGCTGTGGCCGTCGCTCGACGGACTCCTCTTTGCCAACCTGGTGGACTTCGACATGCTGTTCGGCCACCGGCGCAACGTCGCCGGCTACGCTGACGCATTGCGCGCGTTCGATCGCTGGCTTCCCACACTTCTCGCGGACGTGAAGCCGGACGACCTCGTCATCATCACCGCCGATCACGGCAACGATCCCACGTGGCGCGGCACCGACCACACGCGCGAAGAAGTCCCGCTGCTCATCCTGCATCGCGGAAAAATGACACCACTCGGCACGCGCGCCACCTTCGCCGATGTCGCGGCGACGATGGCGGATTTTTTCCGACTGCCCGCGTGGCCCGTCGGAGCGTCGGTGATTAGTGAAAACGGAAGCTCCACGAAGCACTGATCACGAAACACTTTTCCCCTCATGCACATCCCCTCCTTCATCGAAAAGAAACGCGACGGCGGCGAACTGTCTGCCGACGAAATCGCGGAATTCATCCGCGGCTACACGAGCGGTGATGTGCCCGACTACCAGGCGGCGGCATGGGCGATGGCGGTTTATTTCAAAGGGATGACGGCGGCGGAAACGGGCGCGCTTACGCGGGCGATGATGCAGAGCGGAAGCGTGCTGCGCCACCCGGACGGTTCGCCGCCCAAGGTGGACAAGCACAGCACCGGCGGCATCGGGGACAAAGTCTCGCTCATCCTTGCACCGCTGCTCGCGTGCGACGATCTGTGGGTGCCGATGATCAGCGGGCGCGGGCTCGGCATCACCGGCGGGACACTCGACAAACTGGAGAGCATCCCCGGCTTCCGCGTCGGCCTCAGCGAGGAGGAAACCTCCGCGCAACTGACGCGCATCGGCGTCGCGATGCTCGGCCAGACGGCGAGCCTCTGCCCCGCGGACAAAAAACTGTACGCGCTCCGCGACGTGACGGCGACGGTGCCGAGCATTCCGCTCATCGTCGCGAGCATCATGTCGAAGAAGCTCGCCGAGTCGCTCGACCGGCTCGTGCTGGATGTGAAATTCGGCAGCGGTGCCTTCATGCAAAATCGCGCCGACGCGGAATCCCTCGCCGCCGCCCTCTGCGCGACGGGCCGCGAGTGCGGCCTGAAAACCGAAGCCGTGCTCACGCCGATGAACGAGCCGCTCGGCCACACGGCGGGCAACGCGCTGGAAGTGTGGGAATCCGTCGAGACACTGCAAGGTCGCGGCCCGACCGACCTCGTGAAGCTCACGCTCGATCTCGCGGAGCGCGTCGCGAATGTCCCGCGCGCGCAACTCGCGAAGTGGCTCGACGACGGCACCGCATGGCGCAAGTGGGTGCAGCTTGTCGAGGCACAGGGCGGGCGTGCTGCGGATACGGAGCGCATCCTCGAAATCCACACCGCGCCGATCCGCCACGTCGTCTCCGCGCAGCACCGCGGACAAATCACGCGCATGGATGCTGGCTCGATCGGCCGCGCGTGCATCGCACTCGGAGCGGGTCGCTCGAAGGCGAGCGATGCAATTGATTTCGCAGTCGGCGTCTCTGGTATCGCGAAGACGGGCATGAGCGTGAAGACGGGCGATCCGCTGCTCACGATTCAGGCGCGCGACGAAGGCACGCTCGCGCAGGCGATGACATTTGTGAGTGAGGCGATCACGATCCAGTGAGGCGCAGGCAATGTAGGCGAGATTTTCAATCTCGCGCAGGCGAGCGCAGCGAGGCGGAGGGAAGGGCGTGGGAAGACCGGGAGGCGTCCAGAGTCTAAAAGTCCTTCGCTCCGCGCCATCCCGCCTCCTCCGCCCATCCTCCCGCGCGAGATTGGAAATCTCGCCTGCATTGCGCAGCGCCACACCGAGCGCACGGGAATCCCGAACAAGGATGTGCAATCAGCGTGCTCGTTTTTACGAACCGCCCTGCCAACCTCCCGCCATGCGCTTCTTGCTGCTCCTCCTCACGATCACGAGTCTCACGCTCGCGGAGGAGAGGCAGCCCGTGGAAAAGACGTCGCCAGTGCGGCAGCTCATTCCGTGGCTGCTCGATGAGGATGCCTCGCTGAAAGGCATTCTTTTTTCCGACGTGATCAGCGCCACGAGCGGGAAGCGCGTGCTGCCCGTGGATCCGGCGGAGGCGGACATGGCGCGGATTTTGAAAATCATCGGCGGCGTGCTCGACGACGTGCTCGCGCGGATGAATGCGGCGGACAGTCCGGCGCGACGGCAAAAGCGCGTGAACGAGATGAGCAAGTTTTTTGAGGACGCGATCACGACCAGGCTGAATGGAGTTGCGGGTTTCGCGTGCGGCGTCCCGAAGACCGCTGCGGGCCATGCGCAGCGCAGCGGCTATCCCGACATCCGGCTCGTGGACAAGGCGACCGGACGCGTGCTCTATCTCGACCCGAAGCTCTATGCGAAGGGCAGCCGCCGCAGTTCGCTGCGCACGTTTTATTTCACCCCGAAGCGCGAGACGAACAAGGTGAACGACGATGCGCACCATCTCATCGTCGGCATCGAGCATGAGAAGACGGGCGCGGATGTCGTCTTCACGCGCTGGGAAATGATCGACCTCAGCACATTTCGCGTGCGGCTGAAGGCGGAGTTTGAAGGCAGCAATGCGGACATGTACCGCGACGAAGCGGTGGTCGCAGCGAGCAAAAAGTAGCGCGGGCCTCCAGAGCCGCACGACGATCAGGAGCTGGCGTAATTCGGATCGGTGAGGCCCTTCAACTCGCCGGTGCTGTCGGCGAAGCGGTCCACGGGTGCGCCGACGCGCTGCAACATCGAGTGCCAGAGATTCGCGAGCGGCGTGCCATTTTCATGCACGACATGCCGCCCGGTCGAGATCGTTCCGCCGCCGCGGCCGGCGAGGATGATGGGGAGATTTTTCGGGCTGTGCGCGTTTCCGTCGCGCATGCCTGCGCCGAGGACGATCATGCATTGATCGAGCAGAGTGCCGCTCCCCTCGCGAATGCCGCGCAGCTTCCCGATGAAGTAGGCGTACTGCTCGACGTGCCACTGGTTGATGCGCTGGTAGTGATCGAGTTTCGCGGCGTTGTTTTCGTGGTGCGAAGTCTCGTGATGCGAGCCGATGCCGCTGCCGAGAAAGGCAAAACTGCGACCACTCACCGCATTGCCAAACATGAACGTGGAGATGCGCGTGGTGTCGGTCCAAAAGGCGAGCGCCATGAGATCAAGCATGAGCCGCGTGTGCTCGGTGTGATTGCCCGCGCGCTCGCTGAGCCGCGCGGGATCAGAATACGCGTCAATGCGCCGCCCGAGTTCATCCACCGCGGCGCGCGCGGCGGGATCGGACATCGCAGTCTCGCGCTGACGCTTCGCGTCCCACTCGATGCGCCGCTCCACGGCGCGGACGCTTTCGAGGTATTCGTCGAGTTTCGCGCGATCGCCGGAGCCGAGCTTTTGCTGGAGGCGCTTCGCATCGGCGGCGGCGAGATCGAGCACGCTGCGGTCGCGAGTCGCGGCGAGGTCCGCGGACTCACGGCTCGTGGCGGGCTTTGGGCGAAAGAGACGATCAAACGCGAGCTTCGGATTGATCTCCTTCGCGAGCGGCGTGGTCGGCTGGCTCCACGCGATGTGCGCGCCGTAGAGCTGCGTGTAGCCGACGTTCGTGTCCACGCCGGTCGCGGGCGGCTCGATGCCGAGTTCGAGCGACGGCAGCGACGTGAGATTGCCGATCCTTTTTGCCGCGACCTGATCCATCGAAATGCCGTTGCTGTTCAGTTCGTCTCCGGTCGTGCGCGTGATCGTGGTGCTCGTGAGAAAGCCGCTCGTCTTCACGTAGTGCCCGTCGCCGATGTTGCTCGCGGCGTTCCAAAGCTCGCTGAGCACGAGGATTTCGTCCTTCACTCCGGCGAGCGGAGACAGCGTCGGCGAGAGATCGAAATCGCGGCCCGTCCCGCATGGCGTCCACATGTCGGGATGTACGCCGTTCGGCATGTAGAGGTGTGCCATCCGCACCGGAAAACGCGCGCTGGCGGCGGCGGGAAGCATGGCTTCGAGCACGGGCAGCGCGAGGGTCGCGCCGAGTCCCTTGAGCATCGTGCGGCGGGTGATGTTTGTGTTCATGGAGCGGATACGGTGGCGGGCAGTTCGGCGGGTTTGCGGAGTTGAAAGGCGGGGCTCTTCGCGATTTCGAGCACAAGCCGCTGCGTGCGGTAGCCGTCCTGCGCGACGGCGCGCGCGATTTGCCGGATCGCGAGCCAGTCCGTCTGCTCCACACCGCGGCCGAGCGCGTAGCTGAACATGCGCTCGGCGATGTTGCGCGTGAACTCGTCCCTGCGATCGAGCAGCAGGCGTTTCAGTTCGACCGGGCCGGTGAACTTTGTGCCGTCGGGAAGTTCGCCCGAGGCATCGATCGGATTGTCCGCGACAGTCGTGCGCCACGAGCCGACGGGGCTGAAATTTTCCAGGCCGAAGCCGAGCTGATCCATCGTCTTGTGGCACGCGGCGCACTCGGCCTTGCTGCGATGCTGCTCGAGCTGCTGGCGGAAGGTGAGGCCGTTCCGTCCCTTGTCGGAAGTCGGCAGGCTCTTGATCATCGGCGGTGCCGGCGGCGGCGGCGAACCGAGGATTTCCTCCATGATCCATTTGCCGCGCAGCACCGGGCTGCTGCGGCGCGGGTAGCTCGTGAGCGTGAGCACGCCGGCCATCGTGACCACGCCGCCGCGGCTGCGATCCGTGAGCGCCACGCGCTGGAAGGCGTCGCCCTTCACCCCGGCGAGGCCGTAAAATTTCGCCAGCTCCTCGTCCACGAATGCGTAGTCCGCATCGAGGCAATCCGTGAGCGGGCGGTCCTCGCGCAGCAGCGCGTCAAAAAACACGACCGGCTCCCTGGCCATCGCCTCGCGCAGCGCAGGCGTGAACTCCGGCTGGTCGCCGATCGCAGGCCGCACACTCGTGCGCAGTTCTCGCGTGCGCAGCCACTGGCTTGCGAAATTTTCCGCGAGCACCCGCGCCTTCGGGTCCGCGAGCATCCGGCGCACCTCCGCCTCGAACGTCGCGGGCTCGGCCAGTTTCCCGCTGCGGGCGAGCGCGAAAAGCGTCCCGTCCGGCATCGTGGACCAGATGAAATAGCTCAGCCGCGAGGCGAGTTCCCAGTCGCTCACGCGCTGCGGGACGAGGCCCGGGCGATCCTGCTCGACGCGGAATAGGAACGACGGCGAGACGAGCATGGCGCGCACGCATTGCCTCATCGCATCCATCCACTTTGCGCCCTGCCTCGTCGTGGTGTCGAAAAGTGCGAGCAGGTCGCCGATTTCATCATCCGCTGCAGGCCGGCGAAATGCATTCGCAGCGAGCCACGCGAGATTTTCGCGCGCCGCGGTCATGCCGTCCTTCGTCTCGGACGGGCGGACACGGAAGATGATCTCGGGCTTTGCGGCGGCGACAATCTCCGAGGCAGCCGCGAGATATTTTTCCATCAGAATCGGCGGGACGAAGAGCGTCGCTGCGTTGTTGTCAAATCCGCCGCCGCCGCCGCCATCCGGCGGGAAGCGGTCCGCGGGCTGCGAATCCACGCCAAGAAGATCGCGCACGGTGTTGTTGTACTCGAGCCGGCTGAGCCGGTGGATGAGCTTGCGGCCCACGTCGCTCGGCACTTTCGCGGCATCGGGATTGTCGAGCGCCGCCGTGAGCCACGCGGAGACCAGCGCACGTTCGCCGGGTTTCGGCTGCTCCTTTTTCGCCGGAGGCATGGAGGCATCGCGCATCGCGTTCAGCGTTCTCTCCCATGTCTTCGGCTCGCTCCAGAATGCGCCGTCTTTCGAGAGCGCTTCGAGATTCACACCGCCCTTCGCCGTGTCGTCGTGGCAGCTAAAGCAGTAAGTTTCCAGGACCGGCAGGACTTCCTTTTTGAAATCAGAGGCGAAAGCTCCGCTCTGTTTGGCGCTCACCCCGAGCGTCGCCGCTATCAGGATTAGATGGACTTTCGTCACGGTCGGAATCTTCGAGATTCCTTTGAGCTTAAAGTGTGCAAGTAGGCGTGATTAGAAAAAGACCGATAAGGATTAGGTGATTTATCGCATCAATTGCGGTGCATTAGCCACCGAAATCTCGCGCAATTTGCAAAAATGTTGCGGCAGCGTCAGCGGACGTGCGTGGCACGCCAGGACGTTCACGCTCTCGGCGCGCGGCACACGCGGCCAAGCGCGGCCACGGTCCAAATGAGCGGATACAGCCGTTCATGATACCAGAGCCGCGCGAAGTAGAAGCCGATCGGCGCGGGCTCGCGCCACACCCCGGACTCCACGCGCCCGACGAGCCATGCTGCCCCGCGTTCGACGCTGTCCGCATGCGAAGTCCCGGCAAGTGCCTCGATCGCGAGCGCCGTTTCCTCGACGCTCGACGGCACGCCGCGCACACCGCCCCAGCCGCCGTCGTCGTTTTGCGATGATGCGATCCACGCAGCGCCACGCGCGGCGGGAGCCTTCGCAGGCATCAGGCCGGATTCGGAAAGTTCGCGGAGCGCGCAGACGACGTGCGCGGTGCCGTAGAGCGGGTTTTCGTCATGCGGGGCGTGCTCATTTCCAAACCACAGCGGCACCCAGGCGCCGTCTTCACGCTGCGTCCGGATGAGATACCCGAGAGCGCGGCTCATCGCGCGCACGAGCGCGGGACGTTCGGGCGGATCCAGTTCCGTGCGCCACGCATTCCACGCGCGCAGCGTGTGCGCGGTGAGATCCTGCGAGCTGCGATCGAATGGCAGTGCGCCCCAGCCGCGGCAGAATGTGGGGATGCCGCCGTCGCGATTTTGCAAACCGCGCAGCCAGCCCACACCCGCGATCGCGGCGGAGCGGGTCGCGCTGTCCGGCGGGCCGAGATGCTTCATCGCGAGCAGCGCGCCGGGCGTGTCGTCCGCATCGGGCACACCGCCGGGCAGGTCCGTCCACGCCCAGCCGCCGGGCGCGGCGTGCGTGTACGGGTGCTCCGCTCGCCATTGCTGACCGAGCAGCCAGCCGCGCAGCGCGCGACATTGATCCGATGAAAGCGCACCGGGCTGGCGCGCGAGCGCTTTCACCGCGAGTGTGGTGGTCCATGTCGCGAGGTTCGTGTCGATCGGCCAGCTCCCATCCGCACGCGCGGATGCGGCGAGAAACTCCGCGCCTTTCCGCGCGACGATGTGCGACGCGAGTCCCATCGAGGCGAGGCTCATCGTGACGAAGGATGTGAGCGGCGTCGCCTCGAGAAAGCCGCCATTCGGGGGCTGGAGCGTTACCAGCACGCGGAGTGTTTTTCTGCGGGAAAGTGCGCGGAGCGTTCGCGTAATCGGGTTGCGCGTCGGCGCGTGGTGGTGAATCGCCTGGCCGATGGCGATGAGCGCGGGCAGTGCGTAGCTCACGACTGGCAGACGCAGCGCGCCCCAGAATTTGTGCGACACGGCGGCGAGCTCGAATGGGAGCTTTGGGATCAGCCGCCAGCCGTCCGCACCGAGCCGGCCCGAGAGCGCGAGGGTCATGAGGATCGGGACGGAAAAGGTGCGATCTTTTCCGTAAACACGGGCGATGGCGGCGGGCAGGAGAGCGGTGCGCCATGCGGTGGTTGCGCCGATGCGGATCGAGGGCGCGGATTTTTTCTGATCGCGCGGTGCCGACGAATCGTCGGCGCTACATTCATGCAGCCACTTCTCGGCGTTTTGCACGATGGCAGGGAAATCGTTGTCGGCCTTCGCTGCGCCGAATGCGGCCCAGCAGAGCGCAGTCGTCGAGATGTTCGACTTGCTGCGCGTCGTGTCGCCCCATCCGCCGTCGGCATTCACATTTTCTGCGAGCCAGCGCAGGCCGCTGCGGATGAGTGCCGCATGTCGCGCAGCATCCACATTTGCAAGTGCGACCACAGCGGTCGCGGTCGAGAGTGCGCTGCTGGAAAGTTCGCCGGTCCAGTGCCCGGCGGCATTCATCTCCGCGAGCAGCGCGGACGTCGCACGGTGCAGTGCGGCCTCGGTCCGTGGACGGTCTTTCATCGCGCGGGTTGCGCGCCGCTCAGACTTCCAGCAGCAGTCGCGAAGGCTGCTCGATCGCTTCCTTTACGCGGACGAGGAACGTCACCGCCTCGCGGCCATCCACGACGCGGTGATCGTAGCTCATCGCGAGATACATCATCGGTCGCACGACGACTGCGCCATCCACCGCGACCGGGCGCTCCTGGATTTTGTGCATCCCGAGGATCGCGCTTTGCGGCGGATTCAAAATCGGCGTGCTCAGCAGGCTCCCGTAGATCCCGCCATTGCTGATCGTGAAAACACCGCCAGCCAAATCATCCATGCCGATTTTGCCTTCGCGCGCCTTCACCGCGTAGCCCACGAGGTCGCGCTCGATTTCGGCAAACGACTTGCGATGCGCGTCGCGCACGACCGGCACCATCAGCCCGCGCTCGGTGCCGACGGCGACACCGATGTCGTAGAAATGATTTTGCACGAGGTCGTCGCCCTCGACGCGCACGTTCACCTGCGGCACGGCTTTCAGCGCAGCGACGACGGCTTTGATGAAAAAGGACATGAAGCCGAGCTTGATGCCATGCTGCTTCTGGAAGTCCTCGCCCATCGCCTTGCGCAGCGTCATCACCGCGGACATGTCGGCTTCGTTGAAGGTGGTGAGGATCGCGGCGGTGTGCTGCGCCATCACGAGCTGCGCGGCGATTTTCCGGCGGAGCGGCGACATGCGTTTGCGCGTCACCCGTTCCTCGCCTGCGGGCGCTGCATTTTCGGAAATGACCGCCAGCGATTCATTCGCCGCGGCGACTGCGGCGGTGGCCTGTGACGGTGCCAGAGCGGGCGGCGCTTCGGGTTCAGCGGATTTTTTCGGCGGCTTCGCGTCTGCCGGTTTTTCCGCGGCAGCTTTTGCGGCTGCGGGTTTTGCCGCTTCCTTCGCAGGTTTTCCCTCGGCGGGCTTGGCCGCGGGTGCAGCTCCGCCGGCCTCGATCACGGCGACCACTTCGCCGATTTTCACCTCGGCACCAGCCTGTGCCCTGATGCGTAATGTGCCGTCCACCTCGGCAGTGATTTCGGTGGAGACCTTGTCCGTGTCGAGCGTCAGCAGCGCGTCGCCGCGCTTCACCGCGTCGCCGTCATTTTTCAGCCACGCAGAGATGACGCCGCTGGTCACGGATTCACCGACTGCTGGGATTTTTACTTCGAGACTCATGGGCTTCGTTTGAAATTGGGTGCGGAGCAATGCAGCATCACCGCCGCTGTGACAAGCGCATCATTGCAGTCGCGCGCCTCACGTCTCGAACGCCCGCCGCACAAGCTGCGCCTGCTCGAGGTCGCTCACTTTTTTCGAGCCGACGGCCGTGCTCGCGGCCTCCTCGCGCCCGGCGTAAAACGGGCTCTGACCCGCGATGTGGCGGAGGTGCGGCGCGATGTAGCGCCACGCCCCCATGTTCTCCGGCTCCTCCTGGCACCACACGAATTTCTTCGCCTTCGGATACTCCGAAATGGCGCGTTTGATCGCCTTTTGATCCAGCGGGTAGAGCTGCTCGACCCGCACAAACGCCGTGCGGCTGATCTGGTTTTCGTCGCGGAATTTGATCAGGTCGTGGAAGACCTTTCCCGAGCTGAAAATGATCCGCGTCACGTCCTCGCGCTTGCCGCTGAGGCATTCCGTGCCGTCGAAAATTTCGCGGAAACCGCCGTCGGTAAAGTCGGTCAGCTTTGAGGACGCAGCATCGAGGCGCAGCATGGATTTCGGCGTCATGAGCACGAGCGGCTTGCGGAAATCGCGCATCATCTGCCGGCGCAGAATGTGGAAGTACTGCGCGGAAGTCGTGAGATTCGCGACCTGGATATTGTCCTCCGCGCAGAGCTGGAGGAACCGCTCAAGCCGCGCGCTGGAATGCTCCGGGCCCTGGCCTTCGTAGCCGTGCGGGAGCAGGAGCACGATGCCGCTCGGTCGCTGCCACTTGCTCTCCGCGCTCGCGATGAACTGATCGATGATCACCTGCGCGCCATTCACGAAATCGCCGAACTGCGCCTCCCACTGGCAGAGCATCTCCCCGAAATTCAGCGAATATCCGTAATCAAAGCCGAGCACCGCGGCCTCGCTGAGCAGAGAATTGTAGATGCAGATTTTTCCCTGCTGGCCGGGCGCGAGCGAGTCGAGCGGGCACCAGCGCTGCCGCGTATTCATGTCGTAATAGTACGCATGCCGCTGGCTGAAAGTGCCGCGCCGCACGTCCTGCCCGCTCAGTCGCACGTGCGTTCCTTCGAGCAAGAGCGAGCCCCACGCGAGCGCCTCCGCCGTCGCCCAGTCGAATCCTTCGCCGCGCTCGAAAGCCTGCCGCCGCTTGTCGAGCACGAACGTTTTCACGCGCGGATGGATGTTGAATCCCTCAGGCACCGTCGTGATCCCGGCGATGATTTTTCCGAGCACTTCCTTCGGCACCGCGGTGTTCACCGCATCGTGCGAGTACGGCGGCTGGATGACGAAGGTGCTCCCCTCGAGCGTCGCGAGCTTCTTCTCCTGGCCCTGGATCTTTTTCTTCGCGGCCTCCTGCGCCTCGGCGAGCGTGCTTTCGAGCAGAGACCAGATTTTTTTCTGCTCCGCCACGGCCGTCTCGTCGGCGAGCACACCGTCGCGGACGAGGCGTTCCTGGAAGATTTTTCCGACCGCCGGATGTGAGCTGATATCGCGCGACATGTCCGGACTGGTGAACGCAGCCTCGTCGTTCTCGTTGTGCCCGTGGCGGCGGTAGCAGACGAGATCCACGACGACATCGCGCTTGAATTGCTGCCGGAACTCGAACGCCAGCTCGGTGCAGAATCGCACCGCGAGCGGGTTGTCGCCATTCACATGAAAGACGGGAGCCTCGACCATTTTCGCGACATCCGTGCAGTACTGCGAGGAGCGCGCATCCGCGGGGAGCGTGGTGAATCCGATCTGGTTGTTCGTGACGAGGTGGATCGTGCCGCCGACGCGGTAGCCGGGGAGCTGCGACATGTTCAGCACTTCCGCGACGATCCCCTGCCCCGCCATCGCCGCGTCGCCGTGGATCAAAATCGGCACCACTTTCGATCGCTCACCGGTGTCCTGCCGATGGCGCTGGCGGGCGCGCGTCATACCCATCACGACCGGATTCACCGCCTCGAGGTGGCTCGGATTTGCGCTCAGCCTGACATCGATTTTTGCGCCGGAGGGCAGCACCTCGCGCGTGTTCACGTAGCCGAGGTGGTACTTCACATCGCCGTCGCCGTACACGGAATCGGGGACGAAATTCGGATCGAATTCGCGGAACATCATGCCGTACGGCTTGCGGAGAAACTGCACGATGATCGCGAGCCTCCCGCGGTGCGCCATGCCCATCGTGATCTCATCGACGCCGAGCCGCGGGCAATTTTCCAGCACCGCATCCAGCGCGGAGATGAGCGACTCGCCGCCCTCGATGCTGAAGCGTTTCTGCCCCTTGTACGCGACCGTGTGCAGGAAGCGCTCGAACGCCTCGACCTCATTGATGTGCCGCAGCATCCGCGCCTTCGTCTGCGCATCCACGGTCCACTGCGCACGGTTTTCGATGCGCTCGCGCAGCCAGTTTCGCACGCGGGGATTCGTGATGTGCATGAACTCGAAGCCGATGTCGTCGCAATAAATCGACTCCAGCCTGGCGCGCAGATCGCGCAGTCTCATCGCCGCGCCGCCGAGGAAATATTTTGAGGCGACGGTGAGATCGAGGTCCTTCTCGTCAAAGCCAAGCTCGCGCAGGCTCAGCAGATCATTTTGCGGCCGCTGCGTCGCGAGCGGGTTCGTCCACGCGAGCGTGTGGCCGAGCGTGCGGTAGGCATACACGAGCCCGTCCACGCGCGTCTGCAGCGAGGCGTCGCCCTTGATCTGCGCCGCGGGCACCACGCCGTTCGCGCCGGGGATCGTGTGCTCGAATTTTTCAAAGCCGAGGTGGAATCCCTCGAAGAACGCGCGCAGCGACGGCTCGATCGAGTCGGGGTTTTTCAGCCATCGCTGGTAGTTTTCCTCGAGGAGTTCTGCGTTGGGGCGGGTAGCCAAAGTCATTGCCATGAAGTCAGGTGCGGGAGTGTGAGCTTCGCCGTGCGCGCTCTCCAGCCGCACGGCGGAATCGGGGCGCGAGCGGCTCCGGATTTTCTAGCTGCCGAAAAGTTTGCCCAGGCCGCCCTGCAGCAGCGAGGCTAGGCCCGATTGCAGCGCGCTGCCTTCCACGGGCTGGCCGTGCGGCGTCACCTTGTCCACGAGCTGCGGCAGGATTTGCGCGATGTGTCCGGAAATCTGGCTCCGGTCGATGCCCGTCTGCGAGGCGATTTGCTGGAGCTGATCACCGTCGAAGACCTGTTCGATGTGCTCGGCGGTCGCCGGCGGATTCGGGCCGGTGCTCACCCATCCTTTCACGAGATCGCCGAGACCGTGATCGCTGAATTTTTGCATGAGCCCGCTGATGCCGCCGCCGCTCGTCACGAGGCCGGAGACGGCGCTCATCAGCCCGCTTTGCTGGTTGTTGTTGAGCCCGCCGAGGAGGGAGCCGAGGAGACCGGAGATGAGACTCATGATTTTGTTTTTTTGAAGTGAACACGCAGGGTGAACGGCGCGCGCACAAATTGCAACGCCCGCGCCGCGCGCTCACGCCTCCGACTCATCGCGGTCGCGCGGCGGGTAGCGCACCATCGAGGTGAACTTGTGCGGACCGAAGCCGAAGGGCCGGTAAAAATCCTGCGCATCGCGCGTGAAGAGATCGATCCGGCAGCCTTCCAGATCCGGGTGCGCGAGGATGCGCGTGAGCATCCACTGCCCGAGCTTCAGACCACGGTATTGCTCGGCGATGACAAAATCGCAGAGGTAGCCGACCGTGGCCCGATCCGTGACCACGCGCGCAAAACCCGCGAGCGTCCCCTCGCGCAGCAGCGCGAAGGACAGCGACCGCCGCACGCTGCGCTCGATCACTTCGCGCCCGCGCGTCTCCGCCCAGTACGTGCCCCAGAGCAGCGAGCAGAGCTCGGCAAAATCGATCCGGTTGGGATCATCCGTCAGCGTGAAATCATCGCGGGTCCATTCCATGCCCGGCGACGCTGCCGCATCCCGCGCCGGGCGTCCATGCTTCATCGCTGCGCGCAGGATGCAGGAAAAAAAGCGCCGCACCCGTTTTCACAGGTGCGGCGCGATTTGATTTTTTCGAGCGGGCCTTACTTGGCCTTCTTGCCGTGGGCCATGAACTCTTCCTTCGTGAGTTTGCCGTCCTTGTTTGCGTCCTTCTTGTCGAACATCGCCTCGGCCTTCGCCTTGTCCTTGGCGTTCTTGCAGAACTCTTCCTTGGTCAGCGATTCCTTGTTGTCAGGATTCATCTTCTTCCAGGCTTCCTCGGGGTTGCCATGCTTCTTCTCGCCGGCCGCGGGTGCCGCGGGTGCCGCGGGCTTCGTGGCGTCGGCGGCTGCGTCGGCGGCTTGGACGTACATGGCGCTGACGGCCAGGGCGGCGAGGGTGGTGATGATGCGTTTCATTTTGTTTTTGGGGTTCGAGTTGGATTGTTGATGGCACGCGCCTGCCGCTTGCTCACAGCCGCGCGTGACTGCGCAAACTTGGCCTGCCGCATCGCTGCGCGGCAACTGTCTTATTTGGCAATAATTCGCCGCGGCGTGTCCCAAAGCAGTGCCTCGCGGCTGTTTCATGCCGTCATCCGCGCCACGCCCATGCGCCGGAGTTTTCGCAGGAAAATGGAACTCCTGCGCGGAGGGATCGCGCCGCGCGGTGCGAAAGTATTCCTTCCCATTTCGAGGATCTCCGTTTCTTCTCCCGCGTCTCACTTGAAAACCGAAACATTCACCGGGCAGCCCTCAGTCGCTCCCCGAATCGGGCGGAATCCCGCCCCTTCTGCCTCGCCGTCCTCGATCTCCTTCCCGCCGTCCGCCGCGCGCTGAGGCGTCGCGCCGTCGCGGGAGACCGATTTGCATTTGAAATAATATGGGACCGACCACCGATGTCGTACGACCGAGGAACCTCGATTGGAAACGCGCCGCCGCGCTGCTCTATGGCGACTGGGGCACCTCGAAGGCCTACGTCATCGGCTACGCCTTCCTCGCGATGGGGTTTGCCTCGCTGCACACCATCATCGCCGTGTCGCTCATCACGGGCCTCGTCGGGCTGAACTACCTCGTCGTCTGCAAGCATTTTCCCGATGGTGGCGGCGTTTATTCCGCCGCGCGATCACAGGGCCGCACGCTCGCGGTCATCGGCGCGCTGCTGCTCATCGCCGACCTCACCGTCACAGCCGCAGTGAGCGGCTACGATGCGCTGAAGTATTTCTATCCCTCGATGCCAAACATGTGGGTGCCAGCAATCACGATGATCGCGGTGATCGCGTTCGGCGTGCTGAATTCCTTCGGGCCGCGCCACAGCGGCGGACTCGCCATGGCTCTTGCGGTTCCGATGGTCCTGCTCGTGATCGTGCTCATCGCCATGGCCGTGCCCCACTTTACCACGGACCTTGCGCCGTTTCCCATCGGGCATACCAAAGCCCACGCGTGGGGCTCCTTCGTGAGTTCCATTCTCGCGCTGAGCGGCGTGGAGGCCATCGCGAGCCTCACCGGCGTGCTGAAGCTCGATCCCGGCTCCACTTTGGAAAAGCCGCAGGTCGCCCGCGAGGCGCGGCGCGCGATCATCCCCGTGGCCATCGAAGTCGTCGGCGGCACGATCCTTCTCGGCTGGGCGACGATGTCGCTGTGGAAATGGGACCGCATCGGGGAAGGCTCAGCGTTCCTTCCGGGCCAGACGATGTTCGACCGCCTCACGCACGACAGTTCGCACATCCTGCGCGTGCTCGGCGAGGAGTTCGCCACGAAGGCCTTCGGCCACGGCTTCGGCGTCGTCATGGGCATCGTCACCGGCATCATCGTCGGCCTGCTCCTGCTCAGCGCGGTGAACACCGCCATCGCCGCACTCATCGGCATGCTCTACACACTCGCGCGCGATGGAGAAATGCCCCGCCCCTTTCTCGCGCTGAACCGCCACGGCGTGCCGAAGCTCCCGCTCATCGTCGCCACCGTGCTCCCATGCATCGTGCTGCTCATCACGTACACCGAGCCGGACAAGGCGCTCGAAACCCTCGGCGAACTCTACGCGATCGGCGTCGTCGGCGCGATCACCGTGAACCTCGGCTCCTGCACTTTTAATCCCAAGCTCGGCCTCAAACTCTCGGAGCGCGGGCTGCTCGCGTTCACTTTCCTGGTGCTGTTCTGCGTCGAGGTTTCGCTCGCGTATGAAAAGCACCTCGCGTTGTTTTTCGTAGTCATCGTCCTGAGCATCGGCTTCTGGCTGCGCTCGCTCTCGCACAAGGCGAGCGGCCTCGCAACCGTCACCGTCGCGCGCGAGATGGCGGAAATGGTTTCGCCGGAAAGTGTCGCGCGGCTGCGCCCGCAGCCGCTGACCGAAGGCGGCAAAATGCTCGTCTGCGCGCGCGGCGTGACTCCGGTGCTGAAGTATGCACTCAGCGAAGCGCACCTGCACAAAGCCGTGCTCTGCGTGCTCTACATGCGCGAGATCGCCGTGCTCCTCGGCGGCACCCAGCCGCGCGGAGCCGGCCGCGCGCGCTGGCAGGACGATCCGCAGGCCGCGGCGATCATGACGCTCATGCTGAAAGCGGGCGAAGAGGCGGGCGTCTGCGTGCAGCCAATCTATGCATACTCGACGGATCCCGCGAGCACCATCGTGGACATCGCGGCGACGCTCGGCGTGGATTTGGTCATGCTCGGATCTTCGCATCGCGCGGCGATGGCGCGGCTGCTGAAGGGCAACGTGATCGAGCGCGTCGCGAGCAATCTGCCCGAAGACATCGAGCTGGTGATCCACAGCTAGCCGGCGCGCAGTCTCACATCGGCGGGCCGAAACGCGGCCTTGGGTGGGCATGAATGCTGCTTTTAAGCGCAACGCCTGCCATGTGGAAACTCACCCAGACAACACAAAGCCTCCGAAAATTACGGAAAAAGGCAGGGTTTGCGCTCGTGGAGGCTGTGATCGCCACAGGAATTTTGGCGTTTTTCGTCTGCGCTTCGCTCATTGCGCTCACGCAGCTCAACAAGTTTGCCGCAGTCAGCCGCCTTCGAACTCTCGCCATGGCGTTTGCGTTGCAAAAGGCAGATGCCATCATGACAGTTCCCTGGGGCGTGGCCAGTGCCACGCCGAGTTTGCTCGCCGCGGGCACAACAACGGAGAACAGCCTCCCGCTGGATAACGATGCCCTGAACGCACAAACAGGACTGGGAAGCCCCTTCAGCGGGCTCGATCTCCAAACCAACGCCACACGCGTGACCACAATTTCCCGCCTTACGGCGCGCACGGTCCAAGCCGTAATCACAGTGAGTTACGTTTACCGGGGAAAAACATATACTGTTTCGCTCACAACGCTCCGCGCAACCGACAGCATTTAATCTTGCCTATGAAATTCCCGCGGACCAGTGCCTTCACTCTTGCTGAACTGATGATCGCCACTGCCATCACTGCCGTGGTTGGGCTCGGTTTGGTATCTTTCGCATGGGCAAGTGGTCGGCTCGCGGCACGCAATCTCGCCTATAACCACGGACATGACGCAATGTTGATTGCAGAAAACAGGCTCGTCCACGATCTGCAGGATTCGGCCTCCACGTTCACACTCGTGGACTTCAACGGAACCACCTATACGGATTCCACAGTGACGGTATCCAGCGATGTCGATCCTCTTACAAGTCAATATCTCAGTTCCCGTTCCAACGCGGTACGCTTTTGGCAAAACACCGGAGGACCTTACAAGCTTTCTGCGAGCACGCTCGCGACGGACACCACTCTGACGTTCGACTTTGGTCCGCTGGTGAACGGAGCGCTTCCATATGTTCCCATGGTAAATGATAAGGTCTGGATGCCACTTGTGGATAGGGAATGCCAAATCACCGCAATCATCACGGCCCCGACCACGGCGAGCACGACCGGTGTGGTGAGAATTCAAAATCTAAATACGACTGGTGTCGGCTTCACTCTTTCAACAACGAGTCCGAATGTGACCACCGGGTATTTCTTCCGGCAAGCAGCATATTCGGTTTACAACAACCAGTTCCGATATCATCCAAATTTCTCACCAAGTAATCAGGCTTCTTACGTTGTTGCCCGTGAGAATGTCACCTCTCCGAAACCATTTTCAGTACTCTACCTTACCAGTTCCAGCTTTGCATCATCGTGCGTGGATCTGCACATTTCCATGGAGTCATATGATTTGAATTACTCCAATCAGAGGTTTCCAAACGGATCCACCACGTTGCAGACCATCATTTCAATGCGCAATCAGCCCCCATTCGTATCATCGCTTCAAACTCCCTTATGAAGAAATTACGTCAATTCCCCCAAGCAGGCGGTTCACTGATTGCAGTTCTCATCGTCATGGTCGTTGTCTCCGGCTTGGTCGGAGTGACGCAATTCGTAACGAGCAATATTGCGCGCGTCTCGAAACGCAGTGCCGATCGAACCCAGGCGGTGGCCTACGCCGATGGTGTTCTGGAGAGCCTCTTTGACCAATGGCGAAACGCACTCATCTCTGTGACAAATACCGCAGATCGCACAGGAGGGCTTTCGACTGCAGCGCTGCAAAGTCTCCTCACGCTCCCTACTGCAACTCAACTCCCCCCACCGCCCGGAGTCACGATAACTAGCTGGAGCGTAAAGGCTGCGACGCCACTGCTTGTTGCGCTGACAGACACGGCTGCCCGCCCTACTCCGGAGAATGGCACGAAATCGAGCTTGATTGCCAGGATGACTTATCTGGCTGTCGTTCAACTGCAATACCCGGGCCCCTTTGCTCCGGCAACTGTCACAGTCCAGCGAAATTTTGTCCGCGGAGGTAAAAACCTGTTCTCCAATTATCTATTCTGCACCCAGCCCAACATTGAAATACATCCCGGGCCACCGATGTATATCATGGGCAGTTGCTACATTGGTGGGAATCTCTTTACCGCCACGGACAGTTTGCATTTTTTGCAGGATGTCACTTTCACCGGCACTCAGACATTGAACTATCGCCCCAACGATCCGCGCTACGGAAGCACTTCCCCTACCATCACGAATAACGGGCTTTCGGACAACTGGAGCCTGACAGATCCTCCTCATATTGGCCAGGAGCAGAAATTATTGGATGTTCCATTCGCCTCGCTCGATCCACACTTCACCGACGATCCGAACAGCAATGATACGGATTCCGATGGCAATCCAAACAATAACGGCTATCACGAGATGATAGAGGAAGCCACGGCAGGTTTTAGTGATGTGATGCAACTCGACCCAACGATTACCGAGAGATTGGTTGGCACGGCGGATTATAGAATCTACGTGGATGCATCAAATGCCGTCACAATTTACAAGGGAACATCCACAACGGCGCTCGCCACGACAACCGTTGAATATCTTGCCATTAAACCCGCCGTCACCACGAACACTGCGCTCTGGGATCCGCGCGAGGGTGACAATGTGCGTCTGGTGACGGTTGACGTGGGCGTGATCAACACAGCCTTCAAGCTATTAAAAATCACAGACAATAACAATAGTAATGACGGCCTCACGCTTTACATCAAGGACACCAGCTTTGGCACCAGTGTGAGCACGAAACTGGGCGCGACCACTGTCACCAGCAGCCGCAGCCGTGCGGTGAAGCTGATCAATGGCGCTTCCACGCCTTACACGGCATCCACTGGCACTGGCTTTTCGGTGGTCACGCCAAATGCCATATACATCCAGGGCGACTACAACACCGGCGCCACGGGCGGCACAAAGCCTGCCACCGATACGGCGACCACTTACACCCCTCCCACGGTCAACCCCAGCCCTGTCGTGACCGGCTATAATCGCGGTTCATGCGCGGTCATCGCCGACTCCGTCAATATTCTTTCAAATGCGTGGAGCGATACCGCTTCGACCACAGGCGGAAGCGGCCCGACTGCGACGGCCACAACCGTGAATTGCGCACTGCTCGGCGGCAATGTGCCGTCCACGCCCAGTTCCTATAGCGGTGGAATCGAGAATTTCGTCCGCTTTCACGAGAACTGGAGCGGTGTGAACTTTACCATCTACGGCGCGATGGCGGCGCTTTACGACAGCGAGCAGGCATTGGGCCTGTGGAGCTCGGCCATTTACAGTCCGCCAAATCGCTGCTGGTATTACGACTCCCAATTGGGAGATACGAACCCCCCTGGTTTTCATGTAGGCCATACTTACGAACGCGGTCGCCGCGTTATTCGCTAATGAAGACACACCTTCCATTGCTTGCCGCGACATTGGCCGTGGCAGCTTCGTCCGTGGCGACTGCTCTCGACCTCACTCCCCAGCCCAGCTTTCGGCTGCTTGAGGATATGAAAATTCCGGTCGTCATTTTCGAGGACGGCCCTCGCAAGGTGCAGTGGCAGGCACCTGCAAAATGGAGCCTTAATGGCGGCGGTGAATTTTTAAGTCTGCGCCCTCCTGATTCATCCAAGATGGGCATGGAACTCCGACTTATCCCCCTCAAGGCCGCCCAGGCACCGGACGGCACCACTGCTCGTGATGCAGTCCAATCATGGATCCAGCCCTTTCTGCCTTCCGATGCTAGCAAGATTGCCTTTCAGCGCGAAATCCCAAGTCCCTTTATGCTCGGTGGCAAACCGAGCCGCGAACTGACATTCACCTACACCTCCCGTTTGGAGGATTTCACGGCTTCCATCGCATTGACGAATCTTGATGACGAACAATCCATCGCCGTAATCATTTACGCCCGAAATGCAGATTTTGCTTCCATACACACGGAAGGGATAAAGAGCATGTTTCGCTGGATTTGGCTTAGCCCTGCCCCGCCGCATGCACTGTCTGGCGCACGGGGCAGTGGAACGTCCTCAACCGATTACCGCCCACAACAGTAACTGCCGCTCGCACGAACTGGATCCCGCCTCAGTCGTCCGCGGGAACAGACCGACTGGTTTCCCTCAAATGTCCGCAATGTTCGGATTCGTCCTTGCGAGATAACGGACAGTTTCATTGCGCGGAAATTGAGATGAGGCATCTTTCCCGTCATGATTCCCCTCATGAAATCCCGCCAGTGGCTGCTCGCGCTGGCATCCGCCGCATCCACCTGCCTCGCGTCCGACATGAGCGACATGATGACGGAAGCGCAGCGCGCCTACATCCGGAACGACTTCACTTTGGCGAAGGAGAAATTCCAGATCATCCTCAAGCTGGAGCCGAACAACAAAACGGCGATCGCCTACCTCCGCCGCATCCTCGTGGACGAGTACAACCAAAACGCCGGCAAGGCTCCGCGCAACAGCACGCAGGAGGCGCTGCAAAAACTCATCATGGAGAAGGTGGAAATCCGCGAAGCTTCGCTCGCCGAGGCGCTCGAGTTTCTAAAGCAAAAGGGCAACCAGCTCGGCGCGGGCAAAGTGGCGATCAATTTCGTGATGCAGCTCGACGACACGACGCAGGCCGCGAAAGTCACGCTTGCGCTGCAAAAGGTGCCGTTCGCCGAGGTGCTGCGCTACGTCGGCGACTTGGCGGGCGTGCAATTCGTGTACGAGCCGTATGCGATCGTCGTGAAGCCGAAAGGCGCCGCGCAGCCCGCGCCGACCGGCGCGACGGAAACGCCGGGCGCGCCGAAAATCCCGGGGCTCTGAGAGATTGTTAAAAAGTCGCGGCACTGGCATCCCGAAGCCTGACTCGTCCGGAAGCGCGCCGGAAAACGGGAGCGCACGCTTCCAGCGTGCCGCGTCCGGCATCCCTGCCGGGCGCAGGGCGAAGGCGGTGGGTCCGCTCGATTTCCGCAATGCAATACCAGTCGCAGTCCCGCAGCACGGTGCATCTTTCCGGCAGGATGCCGAAAAGGACACGCTGGAAG
>JBBSEI010000072.1:0-22731 GCA_038239865.1 Chthoniobacterales bacterium | reverse complement strand
TGCGCTCCAGCAGTTCGTCAAAGTAAGCGCCGCCGCCGGACTGCTTCAGCCGCTCGTCATCCATCGTGAAGCCCTTCACGATGTATTCCCGCAGCCGCTGCGTGGCCCAGATGCGGAACTGCGTGCCGCGCTGGGATTTCACGCGGTACCCCACGGAGATGATGACATCCAGATTGTAGAATTCCACCCGTCGCTGCACTGAGCGCTGACCTTCCTGACGAACCAACAAGGATTCCTTGTGAGTTGCCCCGCGCTGCAACTCTCCCTCGTCGTAAATGTTTTGGAGGTGCAGGCTGACGTTTTGTTGGGTGGTTAGGAAAAGCTCCGCCATCTGCTGCTGCGTCAGCCACACCGTCTCGTTTTCAAACCGGCACTGCACGCGTGTTCGGCCATCCTCGGTTTGGTAGAGGATGATCGAAGTTTGTGGTGGCTCGTGGTCAGGAGACGTCACAGTTTGTGGGTGGTACTTGGTGGTGCCGCTACATTATCTACGGCGACTGCTTTTGCTGGAGAGGCATGCGTGGAGTTGGATTTCAAATTTCATGATTCGCCGCCGTTTCCGAGTTGCAGTTCCAGCGATTGCCGCACTAGCCCGATGACGTAGGGCAATTCATCCAGAGCGGTGAGGTGAACCTCCACATCTCCATTCCCCCAGCGGCCAAGGGCGGTCACATCCTTGCAAAGCCCCTTGGGGTCGTTCACTTCAGCGAAGCGCATGTTGAGCGCGAGGCGCAACCGTTTGGCTTGCGGCACGATATCTACGAAGTTCGTTTCCGCCTTGTAGGCCACGTAAAGCTTCAGGAACTCCTCCGTCACGCACGGATCGAGTGCCAGCACCGCTCTGCGGAATGCCTCGAAAACCGAGCGAAGGCCAGCGGACAAAAGATTGGGATGATCCTCCAGCGCATAGGTCGCGGTCGCATCGTTTTTCGGGTGGTAGGCGGCCAGCACAGTAGGATCGAGTTGCGGTGCCGCCCATACCTGCACCGCGAGACCAGCCAGTTTGCTGGCGCGTGCTTGGATAGCCGGTTCATTCCATGCATCAAGCTGGCCCAAGCCATCATTGAGTTTCAGAGGGCTTTGTTTGAAGCCACCTTCCATGTCGCGTTTCTCGGTGAATGGACGGTCGCTGTATTCCGAGTTGTAACCAGTCAGCGTGAGATTGCCCAAGGTGTGCAGGTAAGTGTCTTGCAACCGTTGCCATTCATCGCCGAGAGCCGTCCGCCACGCCACACTGAGTTGATCATTCTGCGGCAGGATGTGCTCGATGGTGTATTCATCCACCGGCACATGCTCCTTGCGCCCGTGGTTTTCAAAGCGACGCAGCCAGTAGCTTCGGCTGCGAAAGTTATAGAGGTCGCGCGTCTGGAGATCGCGGTGAAACTCCTCTTCCTTTGGAAACCGCCGATACGAAGGCAGCAGGAGGAACTGCGCTTCGATGCTTTCCAGATAGCGATCCTTCTTCAGCGCCTTAGTGAAGGTCGCGAATGTCTTGTTCATCGAGTTCGTCGGGATCGCGCAAATCGCCCGCCGGAACACATAGGACTCCACCAGCCTAACCGCCCGCCCAAAATCCTCCTTGGAGAGATGCCCCGCAGCGTAGTCGTGATACAGCTCCAGCAGGAACGGATACGCCACGTCCACCTTCAGCTCGCGCAGGTCGTGAAAGGCGCGTTTCAAATCCGGCTCGTTCTCGGTGCCCAGCGCCATCGCACAGAAGTGGCGGGCGTAGTCGCGGATGTCACGGACCAGGGTCTCCACGTGGGCATTCTCGTCCACTGCGCTATCCTTTGAAAGTCGCGCATGGTCTTTGAAGGCATCATAGACAGCGTTGATATTGGGAATCTCGCCGGACTTCACCGTCAGATAATGGCGCATGAAGCTGTCGAAATGCGTGCCGTAGGCCTCCTGCCCAAAATCCACCTCCATCGGTCGCCAGAACTGCTCGTAAAGCCGCGTCTGCAATTTCGGCTCCAGTCCCATCAGGATGAAATTGCGGATCAGGTCGGCCTGACTCAACTCCTTGCCCGTCGAGTTCATGCTCTCGAAGATCAACTGCGGATTGTCCTGCTCACGATTGAGCGCGATGTCCACCACCACCAGCTTGGCCAGCCCCTTGCACAGCGTCGCGAGGTCGACGTCGGACTCGGTGATCCAGCGTTTGAACAGCGCATAGTTTGATGTCACGCGCAGCGAATGTTCCTTGGGCGGCTCGGTGCTGCCGACGATGGCGGTGAGCGAGGCTTTGTCGGTCTGCGACAGCAACAGTTTGAAATGGCGGTCGCCGGTCTCTTCCGGGTTTAGGAGAAAATAGTTGCGAATCTTCCGCTGTGAGAATCCATCGAATGGCTCGGCATCCGTCACCGCCTCAGCCAGCGCTGCCAGCATCAAGGTCACCGTCGTCAGGCGTTGTTGACCGTCGATGACCAGCAAGGGTGCCTGATGGGTGACCTGCGACAGCCCGCTCTCGATATAGACAATGGAGCCAACGAAGTGGACGGCGATCTTGTCGTTGCTGCCACAACGCACGATGTCGTCCCACAACTGGCGGCACTCCTTCTCGGTCCAAGAATAGGTGCGCTGGTAGATGGGGATGACGAACTGCGGCGACTTCTTCAGGAAATCGAGGAACTTGGCTTCGGTGGCTTTCATTTCTCAAAAAGTTCTTGGGAAAGGTTGGTGCAGGAGCGGTGCGGGTGATTGTTCCTTGCGGCGCTTGGCGGAGGAGTCTTTCGAATACGAAGCATTCTCTTTGGCAGGGCGTGACATCACCCGCATCGTAGCGGCCCAACTTCCCGTGTCACCTGTGGAAGTTTTAGCGGCGCATTATTTCTCGACCGGCCGAGTTGCGATCCGCGGCAGCGCCCGTGTCCCGGTAATCCCGCCAGCCGAATGCCGCGTCCATCGGCTTTTCCGGCGGTGATGATTGGAAAGGACAGTTTTACCAGCGGCAGGAAAGAGCGTTGAATGGGCTTCGCACCAATGCCGCATTCCATGAAAGCACTCATTTCCAAACCTGAAGAACTCACCCCGCAGACGACCTGGCAGGAAACGAAATGGGCGTGGACGAGCGAGGAGGAACTCGTGGATCACCAGACGAAGGGGCGGCTGTGCGCGGCGGCGTTGCTGCCGTTTCGCGATCGTCAGCCGGACTGGGAGGGATTCGTTGCGAGCATTCGCTGGATGCAGGCGGCGGCGGATCATTATGGCGTGGAACTCGTCACGGTGCTGAATGCGGACACGGGCTACATTTTCGATCTCGATGATGCGCTGTATGCGGAGGTGCTGCGGCGGTTTCGCGCGGAGTTTCCGAAGGCGAAGTTCATCGCGGGCATCACGGCGCGCGGGGCGGAGCAGGACACGGCTTTCAAGGCGGAGCGCTACCGCACGCTACTCGACATTGTACAGCAGCACGAGAACTGCGAGGTGATGATCATGACCTCGCGCTGGCTGAATGCGCTCGATCCCGAGCGGCGGCGCGATGGCTACTACGAGATCGCGGAGTGGCTCGTGCGGCCCGGGATCGTGCATGCGCTGGAGCCGAGCTTCGTGCCGTGGGCGACGCCATATGAGCCGTGGCTGCTCTGGCAGCTCGCGCAGCATCCGAAGTTTGTCGGCGGAAAAATCAGCACGCTGGATGAGCCGCATTTCCTGTGGTGGGCGGCGATGTGCCGCGATTTGAAACAAAGCAGCGGCCTCGATTTTTCCCCGCACAGCGGCGACGACTTCGGCATCGCCACGGCGATCAAGCTGGGGCTGCCGCTGCTCATCGGAGCCGCCGTGAGCGCCGCGCCGCTCATCTGCGCGGCGAAGGACATGTGGCTGCACGACGATGCGGCGCAAAAAAAATTCCCGACCGGCACGGACCGCTTCGACACGCGGGTTTACAAGCTCTTCGAGGCCTTCCAATCGCTCGAAGATCAGGTCTTTCGCCTCGACGCGAAGATGAGCGCCTCCGCCTACAAGCACAGCACAGCGCATGTGCTGCATGAACTCGGCATCATCGCGTCGCCCGAGGCGCATCCCGCCTGCAAGGATCAGCGCGGCGCGGATGAGGCGGTGCGCATGGAGGAAGCGCTGCGCCGGCCCCGGCGCGTGGCGGAGCGAATGGGGATTCCCTTCGTCCCCGCAGCTTTGTGATCGTCGTCTTGGCTGAAAAACAAAGCCGTGTGTTCAGTGCTCACTCACTCTCCATTCCTTAGTTCATGAAGCTCATTCATTCCCTCATCGTCGTCCTGGTATTTGCCGCACCCGCAACCCGTGCGGCAGAGGCCCCCAAGAAACCGATCAACCTCCTTTTCATCATCACCGATCAGCAGCGCTTCGATGCCCTCGGTTGCATGGGCAACAAAGTCCTCAAGACGCCGAACGCTTGGCTCGAACGCACCGAGTCGAAACAACTTGATGATGTGAAGAAGCGGCCCGTGATCGCGGACTGAATGCCGGGACATCGCAAGCACCGAGGCCGGACGCAGCCATGATCCGGCGCAGAAGCCAAAGTTCTTGTCCGGCGTGCAGACTGCGCGGACAAACCGTCTGAGCACTTCTTCACCGATGACACCGATGGACCACCACTTCCGCGCATTCTCATTCGTCGATCGCATCACCGCGTTCGAGCCGGGCGTGCGGATTTCGGGAAAATATACGATCCCTGCGGGCATCGCGGAGTTCCCGCTGTCGCTCGTCGCGGAGGCGACCGGGCAGCTCGCGGCGTGGGCGGCGATGGCGGCGATTGATTTTTCGCACCGCCCTGTCGCGGGACTCGCGGGCCGCGTCGAGCTGCTGCGCGAAGTGCGCCCCGGCGACACGCTGGAGACTTCCGCCGAACTCGAAAACGCCGACACGAACGACGTGGCCTACGGCGGCATCGCGACGGTGAACGGCGAGCCGGTGCTGCGGCTGCATCACTGCATGGGGCCGATGGTGCCGATTGGCGAATTCGACGATCCCGAGCTGCTCCGCGCGCGCCTCGCGCTGCTGCGCGGCGAAGGCGCGGTGCCCGGCGCATTTGGCGGAGTGCCCGCGTTTCCGCTCGATGGGCTCGTGATCGAGGAGGGTCGTGCTGCACGTGCGACGTTGCAGGTTCCGGCGGGCGCTGCTTTCTTCGGCGACCATTTTCCAAAACGTCCCGTGTTTCCCGGCACACTGCTCATGAATATGAATCTCAAGCTCGTCACCGCGCTCGCTGCGAGCGTGCCGTCGCGTGCTGGCGCGTGGACGCTGCGCGCGGTCGTGGACATGAAGCTGCGTGAGTTCATTTCGCCGGGCGAATTGCTGCGCATCGAGGCGAAGGTCGCGAAGCTCGATGGCGACGCGCTGAAAATTTCCGTCGAGACACGGAATGAAAAAGGCCGGCTCGGTACCGCACGGGTCGAACTGTCCAGTGGGGCAGGCGACTCGCCTGCCAGTCTCATTGGGCGACTCGCCCAATATTCCGGCGAGTCGCCGGAAAAGACTGCCACAGGCGGGGTCGCCTGCGCCACTGAAGCGGAGGGCGCAGTATGAACCGCACGCGCGTCGCCATCACGGGCATCGGGATGGTCACGCCGATCGGCAACACGACGGCGGCGACGTGGGACGCGTTGCGCGCAGGCAAGCCGGGCGCGGGACCGATCACGATTTTCGACGCGAGCGGATTTTCCACGCGCATCGGCGCGGAGGTGAAGGGCTTCGATTTTGAAAACGCCATCGCCGACCGCAAGCTGCTGAAGCTCGCCTCGCGCTCGCACCGTTTCGCGCTGAATGCCGCCGAGCAGGCGCTCGCCGACGCGGGCATCCGCCCGACCGCTGCGACTGCGGAGCGCTGGGGCTTCGTCGTCGGCGCGGGGATGATGGGTGTGTCGTTTGAGGAACTCGAAAGCGTGCATCGCCACGCTGCGGCGGCCGGGGATTTTCATCCTGATGGATTGCTGAGTCCCGACTACCCGGCGGACCCGATTTCATTTTGTCGCACGCAGACGAACACCGGCCTCGCGTTGCTCACAAAAAACTTCGGCATCCGCGGCTACTCGACGGCAGTCCACACCGCGTGTTCGTCCGGCGGCCAGGCCATCGGCACGGCGCTGAAAGTCATGCGGCGCGGCAATGTGGACGCGATGCTCGCAGGCGGCTTCGATTCGATGCTGAATCCGATCGGCATCGCGGGCTTCTGCCTGCTCGGCGCGCTCTCGACGGACAACGACACGCCCGAGCGCGCGAGTCGGCCATTCGACGGCACGCGCAATGGCTTCGTGCTCGGCGAAGGCGCGGCTTTTTTCGTGCTGGAAAAATGGGAGTCCGCACGCGCGCGCGGCGCAAAGATTTATGCTGAGCTTGCAGGCGATGGAAATTCGCTGAGCTGCTACCGCATCACCGACACGCCGCCGGATGGCGACGGGCCGATCCAGGCGATCCGTCAGTCGCTCGCCGACGCGGGCTTGAAGCCGGAGGACATTGACTACGTGAACGCGCATGGCACCTCGACGCTGATGAACGACCGCAGCGAGTGCGTCGCGCTCGGCGCGGTGATGGGCGACCATCTCCCGAATGTCGCCGTGAGCTCGACGAAGAGTTGCATGGGCCACCTCATCGCCGCCGCCGGGGCAGTCGAGGCGGCCGTGTGCGCGCTCGCGATTCGCGACGGCATCGCGCCGGTGAATGCAAACTGGGCCACGCCCGATCCGCAGTGCAGCAACATCAATCTCGTGACCGGCCAGTCGCGCCCGATGCGCATCCGCGCGGCACTTTCGAACTCACTCGGCTTCGGCGGCTCGAACAGCTCGCTCACCTTCCGCCATCCCGACCTCGTTGATGGATAATTGACCGTGAAAAAATCTCCCTCATTCACCATTCGAGTGAAAGCGATTCGCGGAAACCTCGTGAGCACGCAGGAAAATGGGAGCGCACGCTTCCAGCGTGCCCTTTCCGGCATCCTGCCGGAAAGTCCCGCCTGGCGGCATACCGGGAGCGACGACTTCCAAATCGCCGAACATCATCACGGCGAATTGGAAACCGTCGCTCCCAGGACCCGCCGCCTTCGCCCTGCGTCCGGCTGGGATGCCGGACGCGGCACGCTGGAAGCGTGCGCTCCCGTTTTCCTGCGGGCTTCCGGTCGCGGTCAGGATGCTGAACGACCGGCCAGTAATTTTTTCACCGAGACCGAGGCACGATGATGAGCACTTCACCTCGGATCGCCATCACCGGTTCCGGCGCAGTCTGCGGCGCGGGGATCACTGTGGAGAAAATCTGGGCCGCAGTGCTCGGCGGACAGTCCGCAGTCGCGCCGATCACGCAGTGGGACGCATCGAACTGGCCGATCAAAGTCGCCGCGGGTGTGAACGGCGTGAGCGACCGGGAACTCGTCGAGGATCGCAAGCTGCACAAAAGCATTTCGCGCACGGATCTCTTCGGCATCTACGCGGGTGGTATGGCGATCAAATCGTCGGGCATTCCCGCGCACCGCGAGACGCTCGATGCGGCGACGGTGCCGCTTTTCAACGACCGCAGCGGGCTCGTGGTTGGTTCCGGCGGCGGCACCTACCGGAGCAACTACGAATACTTCCCGCTGATGACGGAGGCGGGCGGCGACCTGCGGAAATTCGGCGCGGAACTCGGTGCGAATGTGAACCCGATGTGGCTGCTGAAAAATCTGCCGAACAACGTGCTCTGCCACGTCGGCATCCGGCACATGTTCAAGGGCACGAATGCGTGCATCACCAACCAGTGCGCGGGCGGCGTGCTCGCCGTCGCGGAAGCCGCGGAATCGCTGCGCACGAATGAGGCGGATCGCATCGCGGCAGTCGGCCACGACACGCCGATCGAGGCGGAGACCGTGTTCGGCTACCACAAGCTCGGCCTGCTCTCGCCGGACGCTGTGCGGCCCTTTGACCGCGAGCGAAGCGGGACGATTTTCGGCGAAGGTGCGGCGGCGGTAATGCTGGAGAAACTCGACGATGCGCAGGCGCGCGGCGCGACGATTCTCGGTGAATTTCTTGGCCACGGCTGCGTGACGGAGGCGACCGGCGTCGTGGACCTGCGCCCCGACGGAGACGGTCCCGCGCGTGCCATCGCACTCGCGCTCGCGGACGCGGGAATTGCCGCGGCGGATGTCGGCATGATCGTCGCGCACGGCAATGGCACGCGCGCATCGGATGCGTCGGAGGCGAAGGGAATCCTGCGCGCATTCGGAGGCAATCCGCCGCCGGTGACGGCATTCAAGTGGTGCGTCGGCCATTCGCTCGCCGCGTCGGGGATCCTCGATCTCGTGATCGCGCTCGAAGCGTTGCGCAACGGCGTCGTGCCGGGTGTGCCGACGCTAAACTCGGTGGATCCGGAATTTCCGAGCCTGCCCGTCTCGCGTGAGGCGCAGACGCCGCGCAGCGACATCGCGCTCGTACTGTGCCGCGGCTTCGGCGGGATGAACGTCGCGCTCCTCGTGCGCGCGGCGAGGGCGTGATGGAACCGCCGCCCTCGACGCGATGCGGGATCGACACGGTGGAAGTCTCGCGCATCGAGAAGCTGCTGCGCGACACTGCGCGTGAGGACTTGCGGAGATTTTTCAGCGAGCAGGAAATCGCCGATGCGGGCGAAGGCGCAGGCCGTGCGGCGAGCCTCGCTGCGCGATTCGCGGCGAAGGAGGCGTGCTGCAAATTATTCCCGCGCGAGACGGCGCTCGGCATGATCGAGCCGTATGATTTTTCCGTCCGCAAGGACGGCTACGGCGCACCGGCGATCGAGCCGAGCGCGGCTGCGCGTGCTGCGATGGATCGGAATTTCATCGGCGAGATCCGGCTGTCGCTCACGCACACGGAGACGAGCGCTTCGGCGGTCGCGGTCGCGGAGACGAAGAAGATCGAGGCGCCGTGGTTAGGGAAACTTTTCTACCACCTGCTGCCGATCAAGCGCGGCACGGTGATGGCGAACATGCGGCGCGTGTTCGGCGATGTGCTCCCGGAGTCCGGCATCGTGCGGCTCGCGCAGGCTTTCTACGGACACTTCGCGCGCTTTCTCGGCGAATTTTTCCGGCTGCCGTGGATGTCGGCAAAACAGAAAATGGCGATGATTCGCATCGAGAATGTCGAGGCGATCGAGCGCGCGTATGCGCAGGGAAAAGGGGTGCTGCTGCTCACGGGGCATTTTGGAAATTGGGAGGTCGCGACGGTCGCGGGCATCGGGCAGTTTTCGCAGTTCAAGGGGCTGTTCCATTTTGTGCGCCGCCCGCTGAAGCCTGCGCCGCTGAATGCGTATGTGACGTGGCGCTTCCGTCGCGCGGGTTTCGGGACGATCGCGAAACGCGGCTCGCTCGACACGATTCTCGATCTGCTCGGGCAGCAGCGGATCGTGGTCTTCATCTACGATCAGCACGCAACGATGCGCGAGGGCGTGGTCGCGGATTTTCTCGGGCAGCCGGCAAATACTTTTCGCAGCCTGCCGATCATCGCGATGGATACCGGTGCACCGGTGATCCCGGCAACGAGTTGGCGTGAGCCGGATGGGACGCATGTGCTGCGCTTCGAGGACCCGGTGCCGGTCGTCGAGCACGAGAATACGAGCGAGGCGATCCGATTGACTGCGCGGGCATTCAACGCCGCGCTCGAACGCGCGTTGCTGCGGCATCCCGAGCAGTGGATCTGGATGCACAAGCGGTGGAAGATCGGAATGACGAATGACGGATGAAGGACGACGGCTGCCTCCGGGTAGGGCGGGTTTCCAACCCGGCGCGCCGGATATTTTACCCGGCGCATCGGGCGTCTGGTCGTGTTCGTTGTCCGAGTGCGTGTCGCAATGCGATGCGTTGGCGACGTTCGTGGTGCCGAGTTGAGAACTCGGCACGGCGGGTTGGAAACCCGCCTACCCGATGCACGCCGGTCGTGTTCCGGTCGTGTTGCTTGTGCGGTGATGAATCGAGTCGGGCAAAGGAAATGCCAATTCCTCCATTTGATTTCCGACCTCTGCGGCCCGACTATTCCGTCACCGGAAATTTGCGCAACCGCCATGCGAACGTTCCACTCTCTGCCGATGCTGCTTTGCGGGCGATGCTGCGCGCAAAGGTGGCGGTTTATGCGGGTTCCACAGCGGGGGTGTTCTGGAAGCGTTTTTTCGCCTTGGGGAGCGGCTGATCTGCCTGCTGGCAAGCACAAATTCACGGCCAAAACGTTTTCATTGGGATACCGGTATTTGTTCTTGGATAGCGCTAGGGGTTGTGGTTTCATCTCTCCCCACGCCCAAGATAGTGTGGTTGTTCACAGGGTTACCCCAGTCAATTCACCGGTTCTTGGGCGTGTGGTCCCAAAGTTTTCACCAAGTTATTCACCACGCCAACCACCATGCCCAAACTGATGTCCTCCCGCCGTCCTCACACCGCCCGTCCAGCAGCCCCGTCCAGCCGTCACTCGGCGCTGCGTTTGTCGCCCAATGGCCTGCAATTTGAACGCGTTTTCAGCGACGCGAAGGTTGCGCCTTTTGATCAGGTAAAATGGGAACTCCGCACCGCGGAGATCACCGACGACACGGGCAAGGCGTTCTTCAAGCAGGAGGACATCGAGGTGCCCGCGTCGTGGTCGCCGCTCGCGACGAAAATCGCGGTGTCGAAATATTTCTACGGCGATGTCGCGAAGGGCACCGATCCTTACAAGGGCGGCCGCGAGCGTTCGGTGAAGCAGCTCATCCATCGCGTGACACGCACGATCGCGGATTGGGGCATGAAGGACGGCTACTTTGCCGACAAGGACTCGGCGGACGTTTTCTACAACGAGCTGACGTGGCTTTGCGTGAACCAGTTTGGCGCGTTCAATTCCCCGGTGTGGTTCAATTGCGGGCTCTACCAGCAGTACGGCACGGGCGTGGGCCGCGGGGAGGGGAACTATTTCATCAATCGCGAGACCAAGATCGCGCAGAAGGCGCCGACGCAATACGAGTATCCGCAGTGCAGCGCGTGCTTCATCCAGAGCGTGGATGATAACATGGAGTCCATCATGCACCTCGCGCATTCGGAGGCGATGCTGTTCAAATTTGGCAGCGGCACGGGCACGGATCTCTCCTCGCTGCGGAGCACGCGTGAGAAGCTCTCCGGCGGCGGACGCCCGAGCGGGCCGCTTTCGTTTTTGAAAGTGTATGACCAAGTCGCGAACGTCGTGAAATCCGGCGGCAAGACGCGCCGCGCGGCGAAGATGAACACGCTCAAGGACTGGCATCCGGACATCGAGGAATTCATCGAGGCGAAGACCAAGGAGGAGAAGAAGGCGTGGGCGCTCATCGAGATGGGCTACGATCCGTCATTCAACGGCGAGGCGTACGGCTCGGTGATGTTCCAAAACGAGAACCTCTCGGTACGCGTGAGCGATGAGTTCATGGACGCCGCCGTCGCGGACCGCGAGTGGTGGACGAAGCGCGTCACGGACGACAAGCCGTGTGAGAAAAAGGACGCGCGCACTTTGCTCCGCAAGATCGCCGAAGGCACCTACGTGTGCGGCGATCCGGGCATGCAGTTCGACACCACGATCGACAAGTGGCACACCTGCAAGGGCACCGAGCGGCAGAACAGCACGAATCCGTGCAGCGAGTATCTCTTCCTCGACAACACGGCGTGCAATCTCGCCTCGCTGAACCTCATGAAATTCAAGAAGGCCGGCGGCGAATTCGACGTGGAGCGCTTCAAGGCCGCCGTGCGCCTCTTCATCACCGCGCAGGAAATCGTCGTGGACAACGCGAGCTACCCCATCAAGGAAATCGCCGAGAACTCGCACATCTTCCGCACGCTCGGCCTCGGCTTCGCGAATCTCGGATCGCTCATCATGAGCTACGGCCTCGGCTACGACAGCGACGAAGGGCGTGCGCTCGCCGGCGCGATCACGGCCATCATGACCGGCCACTCGTATGAGCAGAGCGCGCGCATGTCGCAGGCGATGGGACCGTTCCCCGGCTACAAGGACGCGCGCTGCAGCGGCGTGGACAAGCCGGTCGCGAAGGACAACGTGAAGCCCATGCTCGAAGTGATGAAGCTCCACCGCGAAAGCGTCGAGCACATCGGCGTGAGCGAGCGTTTCGCGGAGTTGAAAAATGAGGCCCGTCGCGTGTGGGATGGCGCGATTTCACTCGGCAAGAAGCACGGCTACCGCAACGCACAGGTCACCGTGCTCGCGCCCACCGGGACGATCGGATTCCTCATGGATTGCGACACCACCGGTATCGAGCCCGACATCGCGCTTGTGAAATACAAACTGCTCGCAGGCGGCGGCATGTTGAAGATCGTCAACCAGACCGTGAAGCCCGCGCTGCACGGCCTCGGCTACGCCACGAGCGAAGTCGAGCGCATGGTCGCGCACATTGAAAAGTATGACACCATCGAGGACGTGCAGGACGAGGACAACGGCGTGGTGATCAAGTCCGGCCTCCTCGCGGAGCATCTCCCGGTGTTCGACTGCGCATTCAAGCCCCACCAGGGCAAGCGCAGCCTGCACTACCGCGGACACATCAAGATGATGGCCGCCGCGCAGCCCTTTCTCAGCGGCGCGATTTCCAAGACGGTGAACCTCCCGCAGGACGCCACGGTCGAGGACATCATGAACACCTACATCGAAGGCTGGCAGCTCGGGCTGAAGGCCATCGCGATCTACCGCGACGGCTCGAAGCGCAGCGCGCCACTTTCCGCCGACAAGAAAAAGCACGGCAGCAACGGGGCAAGCGCCAGCGTGGCGAACGCCGATTTCGAGGCGGAGATCAGCGACAAGGTGCAGCTCGAATGCCGCATTCTTGAACTCGAAAAGGAAATCACCGACCTCCGCAAACTCGCTGATCAGCCGGTGCGCCGCCGCATGTCCGACACGCGCCTGTCGCTCACGCACAAGTTCGACATCGCCGGCCACGAGGGCTACATCACCGTCGGCATGTTCGAGGATCGACAGCCGGGTGAGCTGTTCATCCAGATGCAAAAGGAAGGCAGCACCATCGGCGGCCTCATGGACACCGTCGGCGCGCTTACCTCGATGGCGCTGCAATACGGTGTACCGCTCGAAAGCATGGTGCGAAAATTTTCCCACCAGCGCTTCGAGCCATCGGGCTACACAAAAAATCCCGACATCCGCACCGCGAGCAGCATCACCGACTACGTCTTCCGCTGGCTCGGCTGCCAGTTCATCGGGGGCTTCAAGGAGGCCACGTCACCGAAGGCGCTGCAGTCTGATCTCCCGCTGAAGGAACTTCCCGAGATGGACAAGAAATCCGTGAACCGCCCCGTGCCCGAACTCGAGCGCACCGGCGAGGTCGGCGTGATTGACATCGTCGCGCGCGAAGGCGGCAGCGAGGGCGAGCCGCACATCAAGGCGCGCGGCAACACGCATGTGGACCGGCTGAATGTGGCGATGGACAACATGTTCATGGACACCCCGTGCTCGAATTGCGGCAGCAGCAAAGTCATCCGCGCCGGCGCCTGCGGCTGCTGCACCGAGTGCGGCACCAGCCAGGGATGCAGCTAGTTTCCAAACGCCCAAGCCACCCGATGAGCGACAAAAACAAAACACAAATTCGCGACGAAGGCTCCGGCCCCGTCCTCGCTGACTGACGCGCCGCGTCAGCCCGCGCAAAGCTCCGCCTGATCAATGCACGCCGCATCCTCGTGAGGGGAGGCGGTGTCGCATTTTGCATGGAGTGCTTGCGTCCTGTTCGTGCGGCGGCGCTTAATCACCGCGTGAAACGAAATCACCCCGCCCGTAGGATCGCCCCGTGACGGAGGCGGAGAAAATCACACGCGCGAGCAAATCGAACCTCGCGCTCGCATTCGCCGCGCTGCCGAAGGATCGGCAACGCGACATGAGCACGTTTTACGCATTCTGCCGGCTGGTGGACGACATCGTGGACGAGCCCGCGCCGCGCGCGGAAAAAGTCGCCGCGCTCACGACGTGGCGCAGTGCCGTGCGCGCGGAGACTCCGGGCGAAAGCGCACTCGCCGCACCCGTGCGGGAGATCATCGCGCGGCACAAACTCTCCGTGGATCACTTCCTCGAAATCATCGCCGGGATGGAGATGGACCTCGACGGCGCGAGCTACGCCACTTGGGAGCAGCTCGAACTCTACTGCCACCGCGTCGCGAGCGTCGTCGGTTTCGTGAGCCTCGGCATCTTCGGCGCGAAGGATCCCGGCGCGCGCGAATATGCGCTGAAGCTCGGCCTCGCATTCCAGCTCACGAACATCCTGCGCGACGTGGGCCAGGACTTTGCGAACGAGGGCCGCGTCTATCTCCCGCAGGAGGACATGATGCGCTTCGGCGTCACGCGCGAAGATCTGGCCGACGGCAATCGCAGCGAGGCATTCCTCGCGCTGATGGATTTCGAGTCCGTGCGCGCGGATGAATTCTACCGCGCCGCCCTCGCCGCGCGCCCAGTCGCAGACCGCAAGGCGCTCGTTGCCGCCGAGCTCATGCGCGCCGTCTATTCCCGGCTGCTGGAAAAAATGCGCCTCGACCGCTGGCGCGTCTTCGACCGCCGCTACTCGCTCGGAAAACTCACCAAGCTCTGGCTCGTGCTGTGCGGGTGGCTCGGTCTAAATTGAAACTTCACATGAAACCCACGGCTCCGATTGATTCGCTGATTCTCACTGTGCGTGACCAGCGCGTGATTCTATCCGCCGACCTTGCGACCATCTACGGTGTCGAGACGCGTGCGCTCACACAGGCTGTCCGCCGGAATGCCGCCCGCTTTCCGCCAGACTTCATTTTCCCGCTTTCGTCGGATGAGTTTGCTGAATTGAAGACTAAGGGCCTTGTCACGGCCGACGGCAGAGCTGCTTTAAGATCACAAATTGTGACCTTAAAGCGCGGGCAACACGCGAAGTTCCCGCCCCACGCCTTCACTGAACACGGTGCGATCATGGCCGCGATGGTGCTGAACAGTCCGCAAGCGGTTGCCATGAGCGTATATGTTGTCCGGGCGTTTGCCCAGATGCGTGAGCATCTCGCCACCAACGCCGCGATACTCAAGCGCCTCGCCGAAATTGACAGAACGTTGCTCGAACACGACCAGTCGCTCCAAATCATCTGGACGCAACTCCAGCCACTTCTCGCCCCGCCACCAGCCCCGCCCAAGCCGCGCATCGGCTTTCGCCCGTGACTCATTGTGTGCGAGGAGCATGAAAAACGTGCGCCTTGACCGCAGGTGGACCTTTGACCGCCGCTACTCGCTCGGCAAATTCATGAAGCTCTGGCACGTGCTCCGCGGGTGAATGGGAAACGTGTGATAACTGCGAACGGAAGAATCCAAACTTCGGTGGATTCAAGTTATGAAACCCTTCCACCTTACCCGGCTGAGTATCAATCCGGACGGAAACGTTGCCAAAGAACGGTGGCGGATTCAGCCGCTGAAACCGAAGAAGGGCACCAAGACGTCAAAAAGCAGTCTCAGAAGTCAGGGTTAAAGATTAACCCCGACAGGTTTTCGCGATAGGTCGTGCGGAGAGGCTGAAAGGTCAATCGGTCATCTGCAAATACACTAAGTCATCCTGAGCGGCTCCTTGTAAAAAGGTGGCGATTGCTTCGTTGTGCTGGGAACGGTAATTATACTCATGCACTCGGATGAGTTTGAAGTCGGGTGAATGCAGTTGAGCTAGGGTAGTAGATGCCGCCGAGACTTCGATGCGACATCCCTGCTGTTGGAGTTTTGATAGAGGCCACGGAAGGCGCTTCATGGGGCAATGAATAAGAGGATTAAAGATAAGAGAGCGTTCTTCGTTCCCGACAATAATAGACGCGTCACCACCCAAATTAAGCATCTCGCGTAGCTTCGGCACGGCTTCAGAAACCGGAAGAGTTGGGATCATGGAAGCCGTAATGATTCATGCGAAACGGAAAGGTTTGCAATTGGTTTCCGTGGAATATTTGCGAACGGGATAATCCCGCTGAAACCTACGCCACGCTCTTCGCCCCCGCCTTTTCCGCCGGGAGGACGGCGAGGATTGTTTTGACGGTGTTCTCCGCGGTGAGGCCGTGCTTTTTCCGCAGGATGTCCGGCGCGCCGTGCTCGACGAACTGATCGGGCCAGCCGATGCGGACGACGGGCGTGGTGATGTGCTGCGTGGAAAGGTGCTCCATGATGGCGCAACCGAAGCCGTTGTGCAGGACGTGGTCCTCGATGGTGCAGATGACATCCACGCTGCGGGCGAAGAATTCGATGAGCGCGGTGTCGAGCGGCTTGATCCAGCGCGGGTTGATGACGGCGGTGGAGATGCCCTGCGCTTCGAGTTGCGCGGCGGCCTGCTCGGCCATCTGGCACATGCCGCCGAGGCCGAGGATGGCGACGCGGACGGGCTGCTTGCTGCCGTGCTTGACGACTTCGGCTTTGCCGATTTCGAGGAGCTTCGGCTGCGGCTTCGGCTGCACGCCGGTGCCGCTGCCGCGCGGGTAGCGGATGGCGGTGGGGCCTTCGCTGTGGTTCGCCATCGTCCAGAGCATGTCGCAAAATTCGTCCTCATCCTTCGGCTGCATGTGGATGAGATTCGGGATGTGGCGGAGGTAGCCGATGTCGAAGAGGCCGTGGTGCGTCGGGCCGTCGTCGCCGCTCAGGCCGCCGCGATCCATGCACATGCGGACGGGGAGATTTTGCAGCGCGATGTCGTGGATGATCATGTCGTACGCGCGCTGCATGAACGTGGAATAGATCGCGAGGAATGGCGTGAAGCCCTCGCACGCGAGGCCGGCGGCGAAGAGCGCGGCGTGCTCTTCGGCGATGCCGACATCGAAGTAGCGCGTGGGGTGTTCCTTTGCAAAAGTGATGAGCCCGGTGCCGCTCGGCATCGCGCCGGTGATGGCGACGAGCTTGTTGTTCGTCGTGGCGAATTTCGAGAGCGTGTTGCCGAGGAGTTCGCTGTAGGTCGGCGTAGGCGCGGGCTTGGTCGCACCGGTCTTCGGCTCGTAGCGTCCGAGGCCGTGGAATTTCATCGGCTGCTGGATCGCGGGATCGTAGCCCTTGCCCTTGGTGGTGAGGATGTGGAGCAGCACGGGCTCGTTCTGCGTCTTCAGGAATTCGAGCGTGTGGATGAGCGTCTGGATGTCGTGGCCGTCAATCGGCCCGTAGTACCGCAGGCCGAGATCCTCGAAGAGCACGCTCGGCGCGATGAGGCCCTTCACGCGAGTCTCGACGCGGTGTGCGAATTCCTTCACGCGCTTGCCGAGGAGTTTCTCGACGAGTCGTGCGGCGCGATCGTGCAGGCCAGCGTAGGCTTCGCTGGTCGAGATTTTGTTAAAATAACGCGCAATGGCGCCGACGTTGCGGTCAATGCTCCACTCGTTGTCATTGAGGATAACGATGAATTTTTTCGTCTGCTCCGCCGCATTGTTCAGCGCCTCGTAGCTCACGCCGCAGGTGAACGCCGCATCGCCCGCGATGGCGACCACGCTTTCATCCGAGCCGCGCAGATCGCGCGCG
Organism: Chthoniobacterales bacterium; assembly: GCA_038239865.1. GTDB lineage: Bacteria > Verrucomicrobiota > Verrucomicrobiia > Chthoniobacterales > Chthoniobacteraceae > SXWH01. The sequence goes on along the minus strand of JBBSEI010000072.1, from coordinate 5,341 downwards.
ACCGCCATGCCGAGCGCTGCGCTGATTGCGGTGCCCGCGTGGCCCGCGCCGTATGCGTCGTGCTCGCTTTCCGTGCGGAGCAAAAATCCGTTCAGCCCCTCGTATTGCCGGATGGTCTCGAAGCGCTCGCGGCGGCCAGTGAAAATCTTGTGCACGTAGCCCTGATGCGAAACGTCGAAAACAAATTTGTCCTTCGGCGTGGTGAAGACGCGGTGCAGCGCGATGGTGAGTTCGACGACGCCGAGATTCGGCCCGAGGTGCCCGCCGACGGAGGTCGGGTTGGAGTCGGACATCACGCGGATGAGTTCCGCGCGGACTTCGTCGGCGAGCTGCGGCAGCAGATTTTCAGGCACCGCCTTCACGTCGGCAGGAGAATTGATGGTGGACAGGATGGTGGTGGTCATCGGAGTGGTTGGAATCATGTGCGGGTGGCAGTTCCGGACGGGGAGATTTTGAAAAATGAGATCGGGAAAAATGCGCGTCAAAAAAGGTTCGCGTCGCGGGGGCCGGGCTTGCGCGCCGGAGCGGGGGAGTCAGCTTTCGCCTCGGGATCGAATGGCTTCAACTCCGGCTCCGCGCCTGCCTGCCGCTGGATGATTTCGATCTTTTTCTCCGCCTCGGCGAGCTTCTGCTGGCACGTCTTCACGAGCTTGATTCCCTCTTCGTAGTTCACGATCAGCCGCTCGAGCGGGAGGTCCTCCGCTTCCATTTCCTCCACGAGATTTTCAAGCCGACCGATCGCCGTCTCAAAGGTCTGTTCATTCGAAGTTTCGCTGCTCTTTGCCATTCGCCAATTCCGTAATGCGAATCCGCGCGATGCTCAACCGCCAATTCCATCGCCCCACTACGCGGACGTTTTTGATCGCACTCCGCGGCCGGCAAAAAAATGGATCCGTCCGCGCGGCGTTCTGCCGCTATCGGGCCGCCGCGTGCGCCTGCAAATCCTCCAGCGACACCCATTCCAGCGCCGAGAGGTGCGTGGCCTCGAGCACCACTTGCGGCGCGCAGCCGGCTTCCAGAGCATCCGCCCATCGCGTCACGCACAGGCACCATCGGTCGCCGTCATTCACGCCGGGAAAATCGTGCTCCTCCCGCGGCGTGCTCAAATCATTCCCCTGCGCCGCGCTGAACGCGAGGAATTCTTCCGTCGCCACGATGCACACCGTGTGCATCCCGCGATCTGCGGGCCCCGTGCGGCAGTAGCCGTCGCGGTAAAAGCCGGTCATCGGCGCGCGGCAGCAGCATTCGAGCGGCGTGCCGAGGACATTCGTCGGGGAGGATTTCATGGCAGGAAAGTGGACGCAGACGCCGAGCCCGTCACTCGCAGAATTCCGCCATCTCGTAGAGCTTCGGATCGCGCGTCTCGCGCCGCGTGCGGCGTGCCTTCGTGCGTGATTTTTCGTCGCCCGCGCCCGCGGAGTCCGGACCGTTTTCAGCGTCCATCGCCTCAAAAACATCGCCGTACTCCGCCTCGAGTTTGTCGGGATCCTCGCCCTTTTCGAGCCGCGCGATCACCTCATCCATCTGCGCCGGCATTTTCTGTCCGGAGATTTCGCCCATGCGCCGCATCATCTTCGCCAGCGCGCGCGGATCGGGATTGTCGCTCTCCGCGACGTGACCGAATTCCCGCTCCATCTCTCCCATCGCCGCGTCCATTTTCGCATCGTCAAAATCATCGCCCGGCGCGTCCGCGGCTTTTTTCTGTGCGCGACCGGTGATGGCAAAACCGCTGATCATCTTTTCCATCTTCCACCGCGGATTATCCGGACAGCGGGGCACCTTTTCCGCAAAGCGCATGCTGTGCGCGAAGAAGGAATAGATGCGGCGATTGCCCGGGCAGAAGAATTCGTAGATCGGCATGTCGATGTTTGCTTTGGCGGGATTCTGCGCGCGTCCGCGATTTTGGCAAAGCCGATATGTCCGTGAGCACATCCTCCGAGCGCCATGCGCGGTCCGCCCGCAGCACATGGCATTCGCGGGTGTGTTCATCCAAGATCGTGAGCAGCCTCAGTGCTCCTCTTCGCACCGTGGCATGCGCAGCCCGGCGCCAACGCCGCAACCGCGGGATCTGCCGCTGGCCTACGGTCCAGCCTTCCCGCCGCGGCTGCGGCGCAAGGTGTCCACGGCGGTCAGACACAGCACCAACCAAGCGATGCCGACCGCAGCGGCACCCAGCACATCACTCAGATAATGCGCGCCCAAGTACACGCGACTAAAGCCGACCAGTAGCACCATAAGCAACGCGCCGAGGATAGCGCCCACACGCCAGCGCCAGGTTTCAAGCGCAATGACCGCAAAGACGGCCAGCACGCCATACAGCAACGTAGCCGCCATCGTGTGGCCGCTCGGAAAGCTATAGCCGTGGAAGATCAGAAACGAATCCTCGAAACTGGGACGGCCACGATGGAAGATGATTTTCAGGAGAAAGTCCATGAGCGCACCGCCGGGCACAACGAGCCCAAAAGCTAGCAACCGATACCAGCATCGCTTCCGCCACAAACCGAGCGCGGTCAACAGCGCGGCACCAGTCACCCAAATGGGTGAGGCGAGACTGCTCACGAATTGCATCGTCGTCGTGAGTCCGGGAGTCCGGCGCTCGTGAAACCAATCTGCGACGTGCTTGTCGACGACCGTCAGCGGGTCGCCGGCCACCACGTCTTGAGCGATGCCACCGAATAGCCAGGACGCGCCGATGATGAGCAAAATGCCGACCGTCAGATGCAGTCCCAGATAGCCGTGTGGCGAGAGACGGTCGCGAAGGAATTCCAGTTGCGGCGCAAATCGTCGGCGCAGGCCGACCACGCGGGGATGTTCCGCCACAGCTTGCCAGCGCTGTTTGACTGCGTCCTCGTGCCGGCCCAGCCAACGCCAAAGCCAGCCCAACACGAAAACGAGCAGCAGCGCGCCGCCGGCAATTTCGCTACCACGACCGATCCATTTCGCGGCCACTCGCCAACTCGCACCGGCGAAATAGCCGAGCCAGACGAACACGGTCGCCCAGACGATGCAGCCCACCGCATTGAAGAGGAGGAACTTGAGATAGCGCATGCGGCGGGCACCGGCGACGAAAGGCATCAACGCCCGCAACAGGTGCAGGAAATGACCTCCGCAAACAGCCTTCCCGCCGTGGCGCACGAAGAAACCATCCACGCGCTCCAGATGCTCCTGGCGCAGCCCAAACCGGCGCCCGTGTTGCAGCAGCCACTCTTGCCCCAGATGCCGGCCCAGTTCGTAGCTGATGCTGTCGCCGAGAATCGCGGCGAGGGAGATCACAAGGATCAGGACACCCGGATCAAGCACCCCTTGTCCCGCAAGGAAACCGCCCATCAGGACCAGACTCTCACCCGGCATCACGAAGCCCAGCAACGGCAGGCATTCCAGCGCCAGAACCAGAAAGACGACGAGGTAACCCCAATGTCCGAGGCGGCCTGCAATATTGATTAGATGATCAAGCATGGCCCTGCTGCGCCTCGCCGGCCGTTTTCGCTGGTCTTGGCTGCAAGACCGCGAGCAGCGCGGGCAAAACGAGGAGGACAAGAGGGAAGGCAAAGACCAGTCCGGAGATGATGGCGATGGCGAGCGGTTGCTGCATCGCCGAGCCCTGGCCGATGCCGAGCGCGAGCGGCAGCAGCGCGAGGATCGCCGCGAAGGTGGTCATCGCAATCGGGCGCATCCGGTTGATGCCGGCGACGATGAAACGGTCCTGCGTCTCGGGCAGATCGCGGTATTCGGAGTAGTAGAAAATGGCGACCTCCGTGACGATACCGACGATCATCGTCATGCCCATGCGCGAGGTGATATTGAACTCGGTGCCGGTCAGCCACAGGCCGATGTAAACGCCGGCGACGGCGAACAAGGTCGTGATGAGCATCGCGCCAGCGACGCGGAAACTTTCGTAAAGGAAGAGCAGGAGCAGAAACACGAGCAGGATGGCGGCAATCAAAACGATGGTGAGTCCGCGGAAAGCGATTTGCTGCTGCTCGTAGAGTCCGCCGAGGACGTATGGCACGTCTTTTGGCAGGAGGCCGGATTGGTCGAGCACCTTCTTCACGTCACGCGCGGTCGAGCCGAGGTCGCGCCCGCTGATGCGCGCGGTCACCGCGACCATGCGCTTGAGATCGTCGCGCGTGATTTCGGGCTGGCCGCTGACCGGTGTCAGTTTGGCGACGCGCTCGAGCGGGAAGACGTGCCCATCGGGCGCGCGCAATAGCAGGCTTTCGATCTTGCGTGCGATGTTGCGCTCGTCGCGTGGAATCCACACGCGCACGCCAACCAGCTTGGGTCCGCGCTGGACGTGCGTGGTGACGTTGCCGCTGAGCGCGTCGTCGAGCGCTTTCGTGATGGCGTCCGGGGCCATGTCTTCGATCGCCGCTTTCACGCGATCGACTTCGATGTTCAGCGCGTCGCCCGCGGGCACGATGCCGCTCTTGACCTCGACGACGCCGTTCACTTTTCCAATCGCGGTGGCGACCTTCGGCGCAATCTCCTCCAGCGTCTTCTCGCTGTCGGAATAGAGCTTCACTTCAATCGGCTGCGGCACGCTGGTGAGATCGCCGATGAGGTCTTCCATCAATTGCGCGGTTTCAATTTTGAGCCCCGGCACGTTCCGTTCGATCTGTTTCCGCACGTCATCCATGACGTCCTCGATCGCGGCGCGCGGGAATGGTTTCAGCCGAACGAAAAAATCGCCGGTGTTCGCTTCGGTCACGCCGCCGCCGAGCTGGAGTCCGGTGCGACGGGAGTAAGTCTGGACGGCTGGCGTGTTTTGCAAAATCGCCTGAACCTGCCGCAACAGCCGGTCGGTCTCCGCGAGCGAGGTGCCGGGTGCCGAGCGGTAATCGAGAATGAACCCGCCTTCGTCCATCACCGGCATGAAACCGGATGCGACATTTTTATATCCGAGCCAGCCGCCGATGAGCAGCGGGATGACAAAGATGAGCGCGAGCCACGGACGCGGCAGCAGGTGTTGCATCACGGTGCGATAAGCGCCGTTCACGCGCCGGGTGACGCTGCCGCCTTCCTCGCCTTCGCCGTCTTTTTTCGTCAGCAAATGCGCTGAGATGATCGGCACCGCGATCCACGCGATGAGGAATGAAATGACGAGGCTCGCGGCCATCGTGAGCGAGAGCGCCTTGAAAAAAGCGCCCGTCACACCGGACAGAAACGCGAGGGGCGCGAAGATGACGATCGTCGCGGCGGACGATCCGGCGAGCGGTCGCGTGAACTCGCTCGCCGCGCCAAGGACATGCTCGCGCGCGTCGCTGCCTGCGTCGCCTGCGCGCAATCGCCGGATGATGTGCTCCACCATCACGATGGCGTCATCAATGATGAGCCCGACCGC